>CAZMHI010000064.1:0-7082 GCA_964566055.1 uncultured Rhodospirillaceae bacterium | reverse complement strand
CACTCACATTCAAGGCGTCGTCGAGCGCCGCAATACCATCCCCATTTTATCCAATGTGAAATTTGATGCACCGGACGGCCAATTGAGCCTGAACGCCACCGACATGGATATTGATATTGTCGAAACCATCCCGGCAGATGTCGCCAGTGCCGGCTCGGCGACGGCGCCTGCTCATACACTTTATGATATTGTCCGCAAATTGCCAGAAGGAGCCCAGGTTGAGTTGGATTGCACCGGTGATGACAGCCAATTAACGCTCTCTGCAGGACGCTCTAATTTTAAGCTGACCTGCCTGCCGACCGAAGATTTTCCGGTGCTTTCCGGCGGCGATCTGCCAAATAGCTTTACCCTATCAGCTGCAGATTTGCGCGGCCTGATTGATCGCACCCGATTTGCAATATCAACGGAAGAAACCCGTTACTATCTCAACGGCATCTATCTCCATGCCGCTGAGAACGACGGCGTTGAGGTACTGCGCGCAGTGGCGACGGATGGCCACCGCCTGGCGAGCGTTGAAATTCCCTTACCCGAAGGCGCTGCCGGCATGCCGGGCGTCATCGTACCGCGTAAGGCGATCAGTGAAATTCGCAAACTTATCGATGAAACCGAAGATGAAATTGCCGTTTCGCTATCAGATACCAAGATTAAATTTGCCTTCGAAGGGACGGTTCTGACGTCAAAGCTGATTGACGGTACCTTCCCTGATTATGATCGGGTTATCCCGGAAGGTAACGATAAAGTTCTTGAAGTGGATACGGATGTTTTTGCCCACGCTGTTGACCGGGTTTCCGCCATTTCGACGGAGAAATCCCGGGCCGTGAAACTGACCATTGCCAAGGGTAACCTGACGCTTTCGGCCAATAGTCCTGACAATGACACGGCGACCGAGGAAGTGCCGGTAGATTATGATGAAGCCGAGATCGAAATTGGCTTTAATTCCCGTTATTTGCTTGATATTGCGCAGCAAATTGAAGGAGACCGGGCGCGTTTTACGCTCGCCGATGCGGCCTCACCGACCTTAGTGCAGGATCTGGATGACCAAGGGGCCATCTATGTACTGATGCCGATGAGAGTTTAACCTATGCATTTAATTGGGATCTTTAGCATTGCTACAAATAGCAAAACCCATTGGTAAATAAGCGTGAATGAAATTTCATCAAGCGGTGCAGGCGTATTATTCCGCGAAGACCTCGCCACGAGTGAGGCCCCTGTTGTGACCACCAGCCCTCATCAACTCGCGGTCAACCGCCTCACCTTGACCAATTTTCGCTGCTATACCCAGCAACGGCTGGATGTCGATACGCGCCCGATTGTGCTGACCGGACCGAATGGCGCGGGCAAAACCAATCTGTTGGAAGCGCTGTCTTTTCTGGTGCCGGGGCGGGGCCTCAGACGAGCTAAATTAAGCGAGATTACCCGCCGGACTGCAGATGGCGCTTTGGCTGCCCAGCAATGGGCGGTGGCGGCCAAACTGCGTATTGGTGAAGACGAGATCGATATCGGCACCGGTTGCGAAATCGATGTAATCGACAGCGCCAATGGTAGCGGTCGGGGCCGCGACAAGCGCGTCACCAAAATAGATGGCACCGTGGTCAAAAACCAAGCCGAACTTGGCCGCTATACCAGCGCGCAATGGCTGACGCCGCAAATGGATCGGCTGTTCCTCGAGGGCGCATCGGGCCGCCGCCGCTTTGTTGATCAATTGATTTATGGCCTGGACCCGGAACACGCCGGACCGGTGGCCGCCTATGAGCACAGTCTCCGCAGCCGTAATAAATTATTGCGGGAGGGTAATCTTGATCCCGAGTGGCTTGATTCAATTGAAGAATCGATGGCCCGGCACGGTATTGCCATTGCCGTTCGCCGGCTTGAAGTGGTGGCGCGTTTGCAAGCAGTCTGCCGCGTCGGCAGTGGCGCTTTTCCCGGTGCGGAGATAGCTATGGCCGGCCTTGTTGAAGACTGGCTCGCTAATGAGCCGGCGCTCGCTGCCGAAGATCATTTACGTGCAGCTTTACAAGCTTCCCGACAGGGAGATACGAATGGCGGAGCTACATCTGTCGGACCCCATCGCAGTGATTTTGCCGTTCGACATGGTGAAACCGGGATGGCTGCTGAGATTTGCTCAACCGGTGAGCAAAAAGCCTTATTGATCGGCATTGTCTTGGCCGCTGCCCGGCTGCAAACCGAAGAGCGGGGCTATACACCCCTGTTATTGTTGGATGAAATTACCGCGCATTTGGATAAGGCGCGCCGGGAATCTTTATTTGACATCATTCTTGAATTAGGTGCGCAAGCCTGGATTACCGGCACCGAAGACGAAATATTTGCACCGCTTGGTCAACAAGTACAACATTTTGCTATTCGCCAAGGCGAGATAGTGAAACTTTGAATTAACACCAAACCAATCCATCTGACTGGACCCAAAAATATGAGCAAAAAAGATAGCGATAAAGACGTCAACCCGGAAGCCGAAGCGGTGGAGGGGGATGAGGCTTATGATGCCCAGTCGATAAAGGTTCTGAAGGGCCTTGATGCGGTGCGTAAACGCCCGGGCATGTACATTGGTGACACCGATGATGGCTCCGGTCTGCACCACATGATCTATGAGGTTGTTGATAACGCCATTGATGAAGCTTTGGCCGGCTATTGCGATATTGTTGAAGTAATTCTGAACGGCGATGGCTCGGTGAGCGTTTCTGATAATGGCCGCGGCATTCCGGTAGATATCCACGAGGAAGAAGGCATCCCGGCTGCCGAAGTGATTATGACTCAGCTTCACGCCGGTGGTAAATTTGATCAGAACTCATACAAAGTCTCCGGTGGTCTGCACGGTGTCGGCGTCTCAGTGGTGAATGCGCTGTCTACCAGGCTAGAGCTCAGAATTTGGCGCGATGAAAAAGAGCATGTGCTGGTATTCAAAGACGGTGAAATTGATGAAAAAATGGAAGTAGTTGGGGATGCGGAAGGCAAAACCGGCACGGAAGTTACCTTTTTTGCTTCTCAGAATACATTCACCAATATCGAATATGACTTTGCCACCATTGAGCACCGCCTGCGTGAATTGGCCTTCTTGAACTCCGGCGTCCGGGTAAGGCTGACCGATGCCCGCCATGTTGAACCGGTCGTGGTTGAGTTATTCTATGAAGGCGGCTTGGAAGCTTTTGTAACCTATCTGGATCGGGCAAAAACCGCCCTGATCCCCACCATTGCGGTCACCGGCGAAAAAGACGGCATCACCATTGAAGCCGCTCTGCAGTGGAACGACAGTTATCATGAAACGACGCTCTGCTTTACCAACAACATTCCACAAAAAGACGGTGGTACACATATGGCCGGATTCCGGGGTGCGCTGACCCGGACCATCAATACCTATGCCGAGCAGGAAGGTCTGGCCAAAAAGGCCAAGGTGACGATTTCCGGTGACGATGCCAGAGAAGGCATCACTTGCGTCTTGTCGGTTAAAGTTCCTGATCCGAAATTTTCCTCACAAACCAAGGAAAAACTGGTGTCTTCCGAGGTCCGTCCGGTGGTTGAAAGCATTTTGGGCGAGAAGCTTAATCAGTGGTTCGAAGAACATCCGACAGATGCTAAACGGATTATCGGCAAAATCGCTGAGGCGGCGGCGGCGCGCGAAGCCGCCCGCAAAGCCCGTGAACTAACCCGCCGTAAAGGGGCACTGGATATTTCATCTCTGCCCGGCAAGCTGGCTGACTGCCAGTCAAAAGACCCGGCACTCAGCGAAATATTTATTGTCGAGGGTGATTCTGCCGGTGGATCGGCTAAACAAGGCCGTGACCGGGCCCATCAGGCGATTTTGCCGTTGCGCGGTAAAATTCTAAATGTCGAGCGTGCGCGCTTTGATAAAATGCTGGCTTCGGCCGAAATTGGCACCCTGATCACGGCGCTCGGTACGGGTATCGGGCCGGAAGATTTCGATGCCGAGAAAGCTCGCTATCATAAAATTATCATCATGACTGATGCTGATGTTGACGGCAGTCACATCCGCACTCTTTTGCTGACCTTCTTCTACCGGCAAATGCCGGAATTGATAGAAAAAGGATTCCTATATATCGCCCAACCACCGCTTTATCGGGCGAAGCATGGTAAATCAGAAGTTTATCTCAAAGATGACCGGGCGCTTGAGGATTATTTGATCGAAGCCGGTATTGAGGATTGTGTGCTAAATCTCGCCGATGGCAGTCAGGTCGCCGGTCAGGACCTCAAAGCATTGATCGGCTTTTGCCGGGTGGTCAAAGGCCAGATTGCCGGGCTGACAACAAGAGTACCCACCAAAATCGTCGAACAAGCCGCGATTGCCGGCGCGCTCAATCCGGAAATTTTGTCCGGCTCCGAACAAGCTGATCAGGCGGCGACTTACATCGCGACCCGCTTGGATGCGCTGGAAACGGCAGCCGAGAAAGGCTGGCAGGGAGAATCCCTCACGGATGGCGGGTTGTCCTTTGTGCGCGTGCTGCGTGGTGTGCCGGATGGTCCGCATGTCATCGATGGTGCAGTTATCCGTAGCGTCGAAGCCCGCGCACTTGACGCCAATAGTGCCGATTTGCAGCAATCCTTCCTGCAACACGGCAAACTGGTCGCCAGTGACAAAGAATTTGAAATCACCGGACCCATTGCCTTGTTTGAGGCCATTATGGAGCTCGGCCGCAAAGGTGTTTCGATGCAGCGCTATAAAGGGCTGGGTGAAATGAACCCGGAACAACTTTGGGAAACCACGCTGGACCCCAATGTCCGCACACTTTTGCAGGTAAAAGCCAGCCATGCCGATGATGCGGAAGATGTTTTTTCGACACTGATGGGCGACGTTGTCGAGCCACGCCGCGACTTTATCCAGGCAAATGCGCTAAAAGTTGCCAATTTGGATGTCTAAAGTCCTTTTTTCAGGATTATTGCATTGAATTTTAAGGACTGAGCACCGATTTTAAAAATTGACGGTGTACTAGGATATTCAGGTTATTTTTGGAGGAATAAATGGTGGATCGGACCATTCAAGATGTATTATCAGACCATAGTGACTGGCTGCAAAATTCAGGTCATGGCAAGCGGGCGATATTAATCAACGCTGATTTAAGTAATGTCGATCTCCGGGGTGCTGATCTGCGCAACGCTGATTTGCGCGGGGTTAATCTTGCTGGCTCAAATCTGGCCGGAGCTGATCTCAGTGGCGCCAATTTGTCCCAAAGTAATATGTTCGATGTCGATTTACAGAGCGCTTTGCTGAAAGGTACTGATTTAACCGAAGTTGATCTGCGCCGGGCTAATTTGAAAAATGCGGATATCACCCATGCCGAAATTTGGCGGACAAATTTAAAAGGCTGCAAGGTGGAACCGGAAATATTGCATGAGATGCTGGGTTGCTCCCAACCCTAATCGATCACCATCCTGCAAAGTCACAATAAAGCCTAAATTTATAGATTTTATCATCCCTTAATCGTTTTCTAACCCGGTTTTGGGATACCTTGCTGATGGCAAACCATAAAAATCAAAAATCCACGTCTCCCCCATCGGGTCAAAAAAAGAATAAAACAAAAGGCAGCAGGTTTTTGCGTTTTCTTTTCAAATGGAGCTTTACCCTGGCGATTTGGGGCGTTGTGATATTAGGCGGAATAACCGCCTTCTATGCCTATGATCTGCCATCCACCGATAAAGCGTTAGAGGTAACTCGGCGCCCGGCTGTCACTTTACTGGCGCTGGATGGCTCAAAAATGGCCAGTCTCGGTGATTTGCAAGGCCGTGCCGTCAGTGTCAAAGAACTCCCTAAATACCTGCCGCAAGCGGTAATCGCCACCGAAGACCGGCGTTTCTATAATCATTCCGGCATCGATATCATCGGCGTGGCGCGGGCAATGGTAACCAATATCAAGGCGGGCCGGGTGGTGCAGGGCGGCAGCACGATATCTCAGCAGGCGGCAAAAAATCTGTTTTTAACGCCTGAACGCACCTTTAAGCGCAAGTATCAGGAGCTGCTGCTGGCCTTTTGGCTTGAGCAAAAATTCACCAAAGATCAAATTCTAACGATTTATCTTAACCGGGTTTATCTCGGTTCCGGCACTTACGGGGTTGATGCGGCAGCGCGTAAGTATTTTGGTGTCCCGGCGCCAAAGCTGACGGTTTTTCAAGCCGCGATCATTGCCGGCCTGTTGAAAGCCCCGTCGCGCCTCAATCCCCGCACTGATATCAAAGCCGCCATCGCCCGGGGAAAGGTGGTGCTCAGTAACATGGTGACGATCGGCTATTTGACCGAGGCAAGTGCCAAGCGGGCTGCCCGCTCAAACCTGCGCTCAACCCACAATCAGCCGGCCCAAAAAATTGGCCGCTATTTTGTTGATTGGATTTCCGAGCAAGTGCGTGGCTATATCGGTCCGCAATCAGGTGACGTTATCGTGCAAACGACCCTTGATACCCGGATACAGGCGCGCGTCGAAGCTCATATTGAAAAGCACCTCGCCCAATACGGTGGCCGCTTTGGCGTGTCACAAGGAGCGGTGATTGTCATGTCGCCGGATGGAGCCGTCCGTGCCATGGCCGGTGGCCGGAATTACCAAAAAAGTCAATTTAACAGGGCGACCCAGGCGCGCCGTCAGCCGGGCTCAGTGTTTAAGCCGATAGTCTATTTAACCGCGCTGGAAAGAGGATTATCGCCGGGGAGCCGGTTTACGGATGCGGCGGTAACCGTCAACGGCTGGAACCCCCAAAACTACGATGGCAAATATTATGGCGAAATGTCATTGCCGTTAAGGTTTCTGAGCGCGTTGGCCGCGGCAATGTGGTAAAAACCGCCAAACGCCTTGGTATTACGGCGCCGCTGACAACTTCACCCAGTTTGGCGTTGGGCACCTCGGGTGTCAGTTTGATCGAAATGACCGGCGCTTATGCGGTGCTGGCCAATGGCGGGCAAGGTATTTGGCCCTTTGGGGTTGAAGAAATTAAGAATTTTTCCGGCCGCGAGCTGTACCGGCGTCAGGGTGGCGGCACCGGCCGTATTGTCGAGCCCCGACATGTCAAGGCCATGGACGATATGCTGGGCGAGGTGATTCGCACTGGTACCGGCAAAAAAGCGCAGC
>CAZMHI010000063.1:0-27604 GCA_964566055.1 uncultured Rhodospirillaceae bacterium | reverse complement strand
AAGGCCGGTGATGCACTAACATTCAAACTGGACCCATCAATGGGGGCTGACCATCGGCACGACGCCTTTTGGGTTGAGCCTGACATAATCGGGATCCAGATTCTCAAGTTTACCCACAATGTCGATGTGATGGCTCTGCCACTCGATATTTTTCTCGGCCAAGGTAATCCGCACCTTTCGCGAGCAGGTTGAACTCCAAAAATGATAGAGCGTCAGCATGATTTCCCCTTCTTTAATTTTTTTATTATTGGAATCACTCTAAAGAATTGAAAACCCTGGTACAAGTCACCGGCAAATTAATTTCACTTAGTTCTTGCCAACTTACCCCTGCCTCTATTTAGATTCAGCCAGCTTTAGATATAAAAATAATTGGGGAGAAAATCATGTCTGACCTTCTGCAGGTAGATCGCGAAAACGACATTACCACCATCACCATAAATGACCCGGATAACGGCAACCGCGTCAGCGATGAGATGGCGGCTCAACTGACTAATATGCTGAACGAGGCGCAACAAGACTCGCACTTTATTATTTTCAAAAGCGCCGGCGATGACTTTTGCCAGGGCCGGGCAACCATTGGAGAAAAACCGGGAGCCCTGCCGGAAGCGCTCGAAATGAGGGGTAAATTCGATGTTGTCTTTGATCTCTATGACGCCTTTAGAAATTCTGAAGTGCCGATCCTAGGCGTTGTCCAGGGAGAGGCCCATGGTTTCGGCGCTGCGCTGGCCGCCTTGACCGATATCACCATCTGCAGTGACCGGGCAAAGTTCTCCCTGCCCGAAACCTCTCACAATATTATGCCGACCATGGCGATGTCGGCGCTGATGGGCCGGGTCAGCCGCAAGGCCGTGATGTATATGACGTATACCTGTGACGTAATTGATGCCTATATGGCCTTAAGTTTTGGATTGGCAAGTCAGGTTGTGCCGCATGATCAGCTGGACGAAACTCTCGAGGCCTGCGTCGGCAAGCTCAACCGCATCCCGCGCCCGGCGATCAAAGCGGTTAAAGAGTTCTCCACCGAGGGCGAAGAGCTAACGACCAAATCTGCTAAAGCCTATGCCCGCAACCTCCACGCCACCATCAATAGCTCGGAAAGTTTACGGAAGTAAAATTCATGCATAGGCCACTACCATGACTTCCAGCATGCGCTCCCCGAGCCTTGAACTGCTCACTTATTTGCGGGAAAACTCGCTGCGGGAAACGGATATCCAACAGCGGTTGCGGCAGGAAACCGACGCGCTGGATCATGCCGGCTGGGAAGTCGCCCCAGAACAAGCGCAATTCCTCGGGCTCATTGTCCAATTGATGGGCGCCCGACGTATTCTGGAGCTCGGCACTTTTACCGGCCATTCAGCCCTCGCCATGGCGATGGCAATACCGGAGGACGGGGAACTGGTGACCTGCGATATGGTCGAAGACTACACCGATATCGCTGAGCGGCACTGGCAGGAGGCCGGCGTCGATCATAAAATAAGCTTACGCCTCGGCCCGGCGCCTGAAACCGTGAAAGCACTGCTTGAGGAAGGTGAGGCTGAAAAATTTGATCTGGTATTCATCGATGCCAATAAAAAAGACTACGACACCTATTATGAACACGCGCTCCAGCTGGTGCGCCAAGGTGGCCTGATTGCGCTGGATAATATGTTCTGGGATGGCCGTGTTTTGGACCAAGATGACGCTGAGAAATCAACCGTGGCGCTCCGGGCGCTGATCAAAAAACTGCACAATGACGAGCGTATAACGCTTTCAATATTGCCGCTGGATGATGGCCTGGCTCTAGCGGTAAAACGCTAAAAGGTTAATTTTATTAAAAGTGTCAGTCACCTTTCAAAAAATTAACTATTTAAAGATGGCGTGCAGCACTTGATCACCCGGTTTTATACCAAGCCTTGACGCCGTGCCACCGTTGACTTCAAGCACCGCGCGGGCGTGGGATTTTGAGGATATCACCATCTCTGAGTGCGGGATGGTGCGCTCGGCGATATTGATCACCTTACCGTCCTGGCCGATAAAGATCATATCCAGCGGGATATAGGTGTTCTTCATCCACATGCTAATGAATTGTGGTGTGCGGTAATCAAACAGCATCCCTGCATCAGCAGCGAGCGAACGGCGAAACATCAGCCCCTGCGATTGCTGCGGGCCGCTGATTGCCAGCTCAATGTCGAATTTAAATTTTCCTTTAGCCGTCTTAATCGCGAGCTCAGATTTATCAAACGTAACCAAGCCTTGCGATTTTGCCGTAAACAGTGGCGCCACAAGCAAAGCGCTCAATAAGGCTAAGAAGGATCGGCGGGAATTCTGTCTCATGAACTTAGTTTAAGAGCTCACGCTCAGGAGACAACACTATTGTACCCCGTCACCAATTGAGTATAGTCACGTAACCCAAGAATCACTGGGGGGAGCCGAATAATTGGCTGAGAGGTCTCAATAGGGAGACGACCCCAGGAACCTGATCCGGTTAGAACCGGCGTAGGGACGAGTGAATTATGAATTCGACATCAGAAAACAACGCTTTTTCAGTCTCCATTAAAGCCAGCCGGCTCGCTTTTGGCGATACCGTGCTATTTGAGCAGGTGGAATTTGAACTGCCTGCCGGTGAGTGGACTTGCCTGCTGGGGCCGAGCGGTGTCGGCAAAACCACGCTGTTGCGCCTGATCGCCGGGCTGGTGCCGGATGCGGAGAACATTGAAGTCAGTTGCAGCGATGGGCAAAAACTTTCTGGCCGGGCCGCCTATATGGCACAGCAGGATTTGCTGATGCCGTGGCTGAGCGTTTTGGATAACGTGATGCTCGGCGCACGGTTAAGAGCAGAACAGGCGGACAAAACCCGTGCACTTGATCTGTTGGCGCGCGTCGGCCTGGTTGAGAACGCTGGCGATCTGCCCGCGAAACTCTCAGGCGGCATGCGCCAACGGGCCGCTCTCGCCCGTACCCTCATGGAAGACCGACCAGTCGTGCTGATGGATGAGCCGTTCTCTGCCCTGGATGCCATCACCCGGATTCGGCTGCAGGATATGGCGGCTGAGCTGCTAAAAGACCGCACGGTTCTTTTAGTAACACACGACCCGTTGGAGGCCTTGCGCCTTGGTGACCGTATCCATGTTTTGTCGGGCCGGCCCGTTAAACTGGATGAGCCGTTGACGCCTCTGGGCTCAACTCCTCGCGATCTGCATGATCCGGAAGTACTCAAGGGCCAAGCCGATTTGCTCGAGCGTCTCGCCGCCGCCGATCAGGAGGTGGCCGCATGAAGATCCTCCGCCCGCTCATCATATTCATCGCTTTAATCGCACTTTGGCAAATCATCGTCGCCGTCACCGGCGCACCGCATTATATCCTGCCCTCACCCGGACGGGTTTTTACGGCACTGGGAGAACGCAGCGACACACTGCTCGGCCACGGCTGGATCACCTTATCTGAAATTATACTGGGCCTCATACTCGGCACGCTGTTGGGGTCCATCAGCGCTTTGACCATGGGTTATTTTAGACCGGCCCGCCAGTGGCTAATGCCCGTGTTTGTGGTCAGCCAGGCAATCCCGGTATTTGCCCTCGCTCCTATTCTGGTTTTGTGGTTGGGCTATGGCATGGTGTCGAAAGTCGCAATGGCGACATTGATTATCTACTTCCCGGTCACTGCTGCCTTTTTTGATGGCTTGCGACGGACTGAGCCCGGTCATTTGGATTTGGCACAGACCATGAATGCGTCGCGCTGGGCCACGCTCAAACATATTAGAATTCCGGCAGCCCTGCCCTCTTTCGCCTCAGGTTTGAGAGTTGCGACAGCGGTCGCGCCCATTGGCGCCATTGTCGGCGAATGGGTCGGCTCCAGTGAAGGTCTTGGCTTTCTGATGCTGCACGCCAATGGCCGCATGCAGATCGATGTCATGTTTGCAGCTCTCTTTGTACTCGCGATTATCGCCGTAGCGCTTTATTACGCCGTTGATGCCGGGCTCAAACGCCTGCTCTTCTGGCTTCCTGAAACTAAAACAAATGAAACATAAGGAAATTCGATGCCAAAAATAATATATGGAAAATTCTCAGGGTTCGTTCTTGCGACTATATTAGGGCTTAGCCTCTCCTCACCATTGGAAGCTGCTGAAAAACTCTCGGTCATGCTCGACTGGTTTGTAAATCCGGATCATGCGCCACTCATCATCGCCAAAGAGAAAGGCTTTTTTAAAGCCGCCGGCCTTGATGTTAAACTGATTGCACCTGCTGACCCGAACGATCCGCCGAAACTTGTCGCTGCCGGCAAAGCCGACCTTGCGGTTTCCTATCAGCCACAGCTCCATGTGCAGGTAGCGGAAGGCCTGCCACTTATCCGCATCGGCACCTTGGTCAGCACGCCTTTAAATTCATTGGTTGTGCTCAAAAACGGCCCCATTAAGTCGATCAAAGATTTAAAAGGCAAAAAGATCGGCTTCTCGGTTGGTGGTTTTGAGGACGCTCTACTGTCGGCTATGTTAAGTAAACACGGTTTGAGCCTCAAAGATATCACCCTCATAAATGTGAATTTCTCCCTGTCACCGTCGATTGTCGCCGGTAAAGTCGATGCCGTCATCGGCGCCTTTCGGAATTTCGAGCTCAACCAGATGGACATCGTTAAGAAGCCGGGCCGGGCCTTTTATCCGGAAGAAGAAGGTGTGCCACCCTATGACGAGCTGATCATTGTCGCCAATAAAGGCAAAGTAAGTGACCCACGGTTCCGTAAATTCCTCAACGCTCTTGAGCAAGGTGTACAGTTTTTGGTTAATCATCCAAAGGATAGCTGGGCGGCTTTTATCGGCGCACACAAAAATCTGAATGATGAGCTGAACAAACGGGCCTGGCGTGACACCATGCCGCGATTCGCCCTTCGGCCCGCCGCTTTCGACAAAGTACGCTATCAAAGGTTTGCTAAATTCCTTAAAAAACAAGGATTGATCAAGGATATCAGGCCGGTATCAGAATATGCCGTTGAACTGCCTTGATGCATCCGGCAAACCTAGCTAAATTTTACGCCGCCGGAAGGAATGATTAGTAACCGTTATACGGCCTAACCGGCGGCCGTAGAATTGTGGGGATCGCGTGATCAGGAAACTGGGACTGGCTTTAGCGCTGTTTGCACTTTGGCTATCACTATCGGGTATTTATGAACCCCTCCTAATCT
The DNA here is from genome assembly GCA_964566055.1 of uncultured Rhodospirillaceae bacterium. Classification (GTDB taxonomy): domain Bacteria; phylum Pseudomonadota; class Alphaproteobacteria; order Rhodospirillales; family UBA2165; genus TMED23. Next base: position 22,450 of record CAZMHI010000063.1, on the reverse strand, counting down.
CACTTGGTATAGCTTCCAGTCTATTAGTGGCCTGGATCGCTCACCGCATGGAAGTGGTAGACCATGAAGGCTTTCCGATCCATTTGGGGCCACGCGCTGTCACCTACTGGCCCTGGCTGGTCTGGGAAATTATCAAAGCTAATGTCGATGTTGCACTGATTATTATAAAGCCAAATCTCAAAATTAGCCCGGTTTTATTCCGCTCCCCTGCCAGCCAGAAAACTGAAGTTGGGCAGGTTACCTACGCCAATTCAATAACGTTGACTCCCGGTACAATCACCGTCGGCGTTAATGAAGGCACGGTGGATGTACACGCTTTAACCGTCGGCGCCGCCGATGAAGTGATCTCAGGACGCATGGACAAACGCGCCTGTCAGATGGAGGGGGACAGCTGATGTTTATTGCCGCCTCTGCCGCCGTCATTGTCGCCATGGCTTTGACTCTTACCCGCGCTATGCTGGGACCAACGATTTACGACCGTATATTGGCCGTTAACCTGTTCGGCACTAAAGCATTGCTACTGATTGCTATCATGGGATTTCTGACCGATCGGCCAGAGTTTCTAGATATCGCGCTGGTTTACGCCCTGATCAATTTTATCGCCACAATCGCCATCATGAAGTTTTTCCGCTTCGCCCATCTCGGGCATCCTCACGAAGAAGACAATTTGGGGGATTTGTAGATAATGGCGATCGATATTTTAAGCTGGATTCTGATTGTCGTTGGCGGCATTTTTTCGATTATCAGCGCCGTCGGTATCCTCCGCCTGCCTGATATCTATACCCGGATGCACGCGGCAGGAATTGGCGACACCTTGGCTTTAGGAGCGCTCTGCGCCGGCATGATGCTGCAGGCGGGTTGGACCATTGTCACTATCAAGCTCGCTCTAATACTATTGTTCATGTTCTTCGCCTCACCAACCACCACCCATGCGCTGGCCAAGGCCGCCATTGCCGGAGGTGTTAAACCAATTTTAGACGAAGACCGGATTGGCGATGAAAGTCCGTCGAGCGGCAAATTGGATCGAGGAGAAGAGCCATAGAAGATATTCTCGATATTGCTATCCTTTTGCTGATGGCGGCGACGGCATTTACCATTATCCGGCTGCGCAATCTATTTGCCGTTGTTATTCTTTCCGGTATTTTCAGTCTTTTGGCCGCCTCGCTCTATGTCCTGCTATCGGCCGTCGACGTCGCCTTTACAGAAGCCTCAGTCGGAGCGGGTATATCGACTTTATTGATGCTGGCCACTCTAGCCATTACGAGTGAATATGAGAAAAAACCTCAGCGAAGTACCTGGCTGCCGAAAGTAATCGTCACCATCACAGGTGTGGTGCTGATTTATGGCACTTTGGATATGCCGCTGTATGGCGCCGCAGATGCACCGCCTAATCTCCATCTTATTCCGCGCTTCATACTGGAATCGGGTACCGAGATCGGTATTCCCAACATCGTCACCTCAGTGCTGGCAAGCTATCGCGGCTACGATACGCTAGGTGAAACCGTGGTTATTTTCACTGCCGCCATTGGTGTTCTGGTATTGCTGGGCCGAGGCCACAATCGCTGGCGTCCCGGCATGCGGAAACCTGTCGTTCCGGAAGAGCGGGAGGAAGAAGTATGAATAATCATTCGATCCTTCGTGTCGTCTCTAAATTTATGATCCCATACATCTTGCTGTTTGCACTATATGTGCAGTTTCATGGCGACTTCGGCCCAGGCGGCGGTTTCCAGGCAGGCGTCATATTTGCCTCAGCCTTTATTCTCTATGGCCTGATTTTCGGCATCGAAAATGCCCGCCGGGTTTTGCCCGCCAGCGTGACCCGCATATTACTGGCCCTGGGAGTTATCCTGTATGCCGGGGTCGGTGTCGCCGGGATGTTCCTTGGCGGCAACTACCTCGATTATAACGTCTTGGCGGCCACCGCTACAGGCGGTCAGCATCTCGGAATTTTCCTGGTTGAGTTTGGTGTCGGTACCACGGTCGCCGCAACCATGGTGACGATCTTTTATGTTTTCGCCGGACAGGATTTCTAAACCATGGAACTGCCCATTGAAATTCCTGGCCTCTTAAACTACTGGATAGTGATCGTGCTGATGATGGCAGGTTTTTATGTCGTAATATCGCACGGCAATCTGGTTAAAAAGATGGTCGGCTTAAGTGTCTTTCAAGTCGCTGTTTTTGTCCTCTACATTTCAATGAGTAAAGTCGACGGCGGCTCGGCACCTATCCTCGATGAGGCTATCAAAAATTATTCCAACCCCCTGCCCCATGTTTTGATCCTTACCGCCATTGTGGTTGGTGTGGCAACGACAGCACTTGGGCTGGCCTTGATTGTTCGCATCCGCGACGCCTACGGTACGATTGAAGAAGACGATATAATTCAGCAAGAAAGGAACGACAACTGATGTCTGTTGGCCTTTCTGCCCATCTGCCCGCCATTCAGGTGGTTCTGCCGCTGATTTCAGCGCCGCTCTGTGTTTTGTTCCGGCGCTCCGGTGCAACCTGGTTAATCGCGCTAATTGTGTCATGGCTGTCACTAGGTGTCTCGATCCTGTTGCTCGAACAGGTCTTCGCAAATGGGCCAATTTCTTATCTGCTCGGCAGTTGGGCGGCGCCTTGGGGCATCGAATATAAAGTCGACATGCTGTCTGCCTTTGTCATGCTGATTGTTACCAGTGTTGGTTCCATCAGCATGGTTTTTGCACCGAACAGTGTGAAAAGCGAAATCCCTGAAGACCGGATTTACCTGTTTTATACAATGTATCTGCTGACCTTTGCCGGTTTGCTCGGCATTACGATCACGGGCGATGCTTTTAATCTGTTTGTGTTTTTGGAAATTTCCTCGCTGTCATCTTATGTGTTGATCAGCCTTGGCGCGGAACGTAATGCTCTTACCGCCGCCTTTCGATACTTAATATTAGGCACAGTTGGCGCCACGTTTTATATCATTGGTGTTGGCCTGATGTATCAAATGACCGGCACACTCAACATGGTTGATCTGGCAGAGCGTTTGCCGGCAGTTGCCGAAACCCGGACCATTTTGGTGGCGCTGGGATTTGTCACCGTCGGCATTGGCCTTAAACTTGGCTTGTTTCCTGTGCATGTCTGGCTGCCAAACGCCTATGCTTATGCACCCTCCGTCGTCACCGCCTTCCTGGCTGCAACTGCTACCAAAGTCGCCGTCTACACTTTATTGCGTATTTATTTCACAGTCTTCGGCACCAAGGTATTTGCCGCTCTGCCGATTGATGAATTTTTACTGGCGCTAGGCCTGATTTCAATCGTGTCAATGTCAGCCGTTGCGATCTTTCAAATCAACACCAAGCGCTTGCTGGCCTATTCGAGCGTCGCCCAAGTCGGGTATATGATTATCGGCATTAGCATGGTGACGGCAACCGGCCTGACCGCAACTATTTTACACTTGTTTAATCACGCCATGATCAAGGGCGCACTCTTCCTGGTCTTGGCAGCCGTTTTCTTCCAAATTAAATCCGTCAAAATTGAACACATGGCAGGGCTCGGCCGGGTGATGCCCTACAGTATGGCAGCCTTTGTCCTCGCTGGTTTTAGTTTGGTTGGCGTGCCTTTGACAGTTGGCTTCGTCAGCAAGTGGTATTTGATATTAGGTGCTCTGGAAAAGGGCTGGTGGCCAGTCGCAGGTCTTATTTTAGTGAGTTCCCTTTTGGCAGTGATATATTTCTGGAAAGTTATCGAGGCGGTATACTTCAAACCCCGGCCTCAAGACGCCCCTATTATCCACGAAGTTCCACTCGTCATGCTCTTCCCCATGTGGGTATTGGTTGGTGCCAATATTTATTTCGGCGTAAATACGGATTTGAGCGTAGGTGCAGCATCGGCTGCAGCTAATCTATTAATTGGCGGTACACCATGATTGTCGAAAACTATATCCTCTGGGCCATCGCCGTTCCGTTGATCGGCTCAATCGGCATTCTGCTGGCGAGCAAATCACCTAATTTGCGTGAAGCAATTACGCTGATTACCGCCGCCATCCTGTTCCTGGTGGTTGGTTCAATAACTCACATAATTACCCGTGGCGGCCGGCCAAGCGTTTCCTTGATCGAAGTCTTCCCCGGTATAGATATAAAATTCACCGTTGAACCTTTGGGAATGTTGTTTGCGCTCGTCGCCTCAGGTCTTTGGATTGTAACGTCACTTTACTCAATTGGTTACATGCGGGGGAATAAAGAAGAAAATCAAACACGTTTTTATTTCTTCTTTGCGATTGCTTTGGCTTGCACCATCGGCATCGCCTTCGCCGGAAACCTGTTTACACTATTTTTGTTTTACGAAGCACTGACTCTTTCAACGTTTCCACTGGTTACTCATGCCGGAACGGAAACTGCCAAAAAGGGAGGGCGAACTTATTTAGGCATTTTGCTGAGCACGTCGATCGGATTTTTATTACTGGCGGTCATCTGGACCTGGCATATCACTGGTACCCTCGAATTTAAACCCGGCGGCATCCTGGCCGGCAAAGCCGAAGGCCCCATGGTCGGCGTCTTGCTATTTCTATTTATGTTTGGCACTGGCAAGGCGGCTCTGATGCCATTTCACCGCTGGCTGCCGGCTGCCATGGTGGCGCCAACTCCGGTCAGCGCCCTCCTCCATGCCGTGGCGGTCGTGAAGGCTGGCGTTTTCACCGTGCTAAAAATCATAGTTTATGTATTTGGGATTGATTTTTTATCCGCCTCGGGGGCTAACGTCTGGCTCATGTGGGTGGCTGCCATGACTTTGTTGTTCGCTTCTGTCATCGCCATGCGTAAAGACAACCTCAAGGCCCGGCTTGCCTATTCAACAGTCAGCCAACTTTCTTACATAGTCCTCGGCGCTGCACTTGCCACGGGAGCCGGTATAATCGGCGGCGGCCTTCATATTGCCATGCATGCATTTGGCAAGATAACCCTCTTTTTCTGTGCCGGCGCGATCTACACAGCAGCCCATAAAACGCTGGTCAGCGAGCTCGACGGCATTGGCCGTAAGATGCCCATCACCATGGGAGCTTTTCTCATCGGTTCACTGAGTATCATCGGCCTGCCGCCTATGGCGGGGGCCTGGAGCAAATTTCACCTGATGCTGGGTGCCGCCGAGGCAGACCAAGTGTTGTTTATAGGCGTCTGGGCGCTCAGTTCGCTTCTCAGTGCGGCATATCTGATGCCAATCATCGCCCGTGCCTTTTTTCAGCCGCTGCCAAAATCGGCCGGCGCAGCGGCAACCGGTGAAGGCATTCAGGAAGCGCCGGTATTTTCGCTCATTGCCATTGCCATCACGGCGACCGGAACATTCGTGTTGTTTTTCTTTGCCGGCGACATCGCCAATATGCTCGCCCCAATAACTGCGACAGGGAAATAGAAAGGAAGATTGATGAATACACCTTCAACTGAAAATCAAAATCCTTCCGGACCTGGCGCTGATCAAGGTGAAGAGAAAACCTATTGGATCGATGATATGCGCAATGTCTACAAAATTTTTTGGGCTTTGGTCGTGGTCTGCGGATTATTGATGCTGTCCGATCTTTTTATCCATAAACACACCACCTTTGGATTTCAGGGCTGGTTTGGCTTTTTCGGCTTATTTGGATTTTGCCTGTCATTTTTGCTGGTGCTGACGTCTAAGCAATTACGCAAAATCGTTATGCGGGATGAGGATTACTATGATAAGTAGCCTGCCGCCCGGACTGATTTTGCTGGTTGGCGCCGTCGTCGCGCCTTTCCTGCCCGGCCGCCTGCGCAGTCTCTTTATGTTGGCGCTGCCGGTACTCGGCATATGGCAACTGACCCATTTGGCGCCGGGTGACTATGGTGCGATGGCGCTATTCGGCTTTGAATTGGTGCATGTCCATGTCGACAAGCTGTCCCTGGTATTCGGCTATATTTTCTACATCGCCGCATTTATCGGCATCATCTACGCGCTGCATAAAGACGACCGTTTGGAAGAAACTGCAGCCTTAGCCTATGTCGGAGCGGCAATCGGCGCCACTTTTGCCGGCGATTTCATCACGCTTTTTGTTTACTGGGAACTCACCGCCGTCACCTCGGTCTTTATCGTTTGGGCTGGCAGAAGCCCGCGCGCTTACAAGGCCGGCCAGCGCTATTTGATCATACAAGTCACTTCCGGCGTGCTCTTGGCGGCGGGCGCCATTATCCGCGCCAACGAAACCGGCTCAATCACCTTCGAAAATATTGGACTCGATAGCCCCGGCGGCCTGCTTATATTACTCGCTTTTGGGATCAAAGCGGCCTTTCCGCTGCTGCACAATTGGCTCCAGGATTCCTACCCCGAAGCCTCTGAAACCGGCACGGTTTTTCTCTCGGCCTTTACCACCAAACTGGCGGTCTATGCGCTTGCCCGCGGTTTCGCCGGCACCGAAGAACTCATTTGGATTGGTGTTACCATGACTGCCTTTCCAATCTTCTATGCGGTTATCGAGAATGATCTGCGCCGCGTGCTGGTTTACAGCCTCAATAATCAGGTCGGCTTTATGGTCGCTGGCGTGGGGATTGGCACGGAACTTGCCCTCAATGGCGCGGCGGCACATGCTTTTGCCCATATTCTTTATAAGGCGCTTTTGCTTATGTCAGTGGGGGCAGTGCTGTACCGCACCGGAACGGCTAAAGGATCGGAACTTGGCGGGCTTTTTAGAACGATGCCGTGGACATTGGGTTTTTGCGTTGTCGGATCCGCCTCGATTTCCGCCTTTCCTCTGTTCAGCGGGTTCGTTACTAAAACAATGATCTTGGCGGCAGCTGCGGAACAAGGACTCGTTATTCCTTACCTCATATTACTATTTGCTTCGGCGGGTGTGTTTCATCACTCGGGTATTAAGATTCCGTTCTTTGCCTTCTTTGCCCATGATTCCGGCAAGCGGCCAAAAGAAGCGCCGCTGAACATGTTAATCGCGATGGGCCTGGCAGCGGCGCTCTGCATCGGCATCGGCGTCTACCCGGCTCCGCTCTACGCCTTGCTACCGTTCCCGGTTGAGTACAATCCCTATACGCTATCGCACGTCGTGACTGATTTGCAGCTGCTTTTATTCTCCGCGCTTGCCTTTGCCGTATTGCAGCGAACCGGATTGTATCCGCCTGAGCTGCGCTCAACCGTATTGGACACTGATTGGTTTTACCGTCGAGCAGCCGTTTCAATTTGCCGCACGATCACAAAATGGCTGAGTGAAGGACTGGCAGGCATTTATCGAGATTTTTCCGGTGTCATCAAAAACATCATTGCTCTCGCCTTCCGTCATCATGGCCCCGATGGACTAATGGCGCGCACCAATGCGGTCGGTGGCTCCGTTGCCGTTATAATTGTTATGCTGACGCTCTTTATGTTGGTGTTTTACTGGCAGGTTTAGAGCTCGGATAAATCAACAAACCTTGTTCACCAAAAGCCTGGGCCGGTGCAAAGCCGGTAAAATACTTATGTTCCCGCCCTGTGTTTCGGGCGTATTCCAGTATAAGTCTTTCGCAATGCCGCATTTCACGCATCGGATCGGGTGGGTCCATATCTTTGTCGGAGTTGTCGAGATAAATCCAGGTTTCATCAGTCGCCACGTCAATGGCATATTCAATACAAATAACCCGGTTGATGCCATCAACAACAATCAAATCAGGGGGTGGTGATTTAATGCCCTCGGCAAAGGATCTGCCATCCCACCAGACAATTTCAACATTTTCACATCTGGCATCAGACAGACTTTTCGTCACTTTCTCGAACCAGGCCTTGTCTGTTTCGTGAGTAACGACTTCCTTGCAGCGCTGGGCGTACCACAGCGTCGTCTGACCACTGCCAAATTCAACAAGGCGCATGTTTTTATTTAGGATTTGAGCCAGTGCCTGACGAGCGCCAAAGGGAATTATGGGTGCTTTAGGGTAGTATTTGAAAAGTTTCTTTAATACGGCTTGAAAGACGACCAGAGGGAAACGGATAATTTCCCGAGGCGGCGCAATATTTCCCTTTTCATCATGTAACCGGGATCGGCGGTATTGGATCATTTTCGCCTATTTCTTACCGCCGAGTACTCTGGGAGCCCAGGCTTTAACTGCAACCGCCCGCCCTTTGTGAGATCGCGCAACTTTGGGCTTAACCACTTGATTTACATCCGGCGTATCATGCGCCTTGGTGAAATCTTCCCGCATTTCATCAAGATAAATTTCAGCCCGGAGGCCGCGTTTTAGGGCTGCCCTATAAGCAGGTGTGCGTTTACAAATTTTTGATAAATGTTCAGCTGAATGATGACCAAAGCGCCGCCAAACGCTATCGACAAATGTCTGTACATCTTCATCAAGATTAAAATCGCCTTCGAAGTTTGGACGCCCCCTAGTCCAGGCACGGTGAACTGCCGGCTCAATGGGCCCAATTTCCTCAGCCACAAATATAGCCGGCACCAGCTTTTTGCCATTATAGGCGACTGCATAATAGGATTGTGACAAATACAGCAAATATTGCAGTTTTACCGGCTGCATATACTCATTATCATTGAGCGCCCGGTCGGAAATCCAAAAGGCGAGGTCAAAGACTGAATCGACGGCTGCCGGCATTTTTAACGATATCCCATAATATTTCAGCTGTTGCCCTAATATTATAGATCGGCAGTTAAAAAAGCTTCAAGAAAACAATATTTGATGATTAAATTTCACCCAGGCATTGAGGACGACGGATTCAGGTGATATTCCTATATTAAGGTTTAAATTCAGTGGGGAAAAATACATGCCATCAATTAAAATGACGGTAAATGGGAAGGAAGTTTCGGGCGAAGTTGAGGGACGTACGCTACTCGTTCAGTTCATTCGGGACCATCTGGGATTAACCGGCACTCATGTCGGATGTGATACATCACAATGCGGAGCCTGTACGGTTCATATGAACGGCCGGGTTGTCAAATCTTGCTCTATTTTAGCGGCTCACGCTGATGGCGCCGAAGTGCTGACAATCGAAGGTTTGGCCGATGGTGAGACATTGCATCCGATGCAGGAGGCTTTTCGCCAGCACCACGCGCTGCAATGTGGTTTCTGCACGCCGGGTATGGTGATGAGCGCAATTGGTATTGTTAACGACAATCCAGAACCGAATGAGAAAGAAATTCGGGAAGCTCTTGAAGGTAACATTTGTCGCTGCACGGGTTATCACAATATCGTCGAAGCCATTGGCGCTGCGGCTAAAGAAATGAAAGCTTAGGGAGGAGTACGAAAAATGTATGATTTTGAATACCAACGTGCGACTTCTGTCGATGACGCTACATCCAAATACGGCGCAGCCGACGATGCACGCTTCCTGGCAGGCGGCATGACGCTTATCCCGGTACTTAAGCAACGCCTAGACCAGCCGTCTGACGTCGTTGATTTGGGCGATCTAGATGACATGCGTGGCATTTCCGAGGAAGGCAGTGCTATCGTGGTTAAAGCTATGACGACCCATCATGAAGTAAACTCGTCTGAATTGGTGCAAAGCAAAATCCCAGCTCTCGCCTCCCTCGCCGGCACTATTGGCGATCAAATGGTCCGCAACCGTGGCACCATTGGCGGCAGTTTGGCCAACAATGACCCGGCGGCAAGTTACCCTTCGGCTGTTTTGGCACTCAACGCGACGATTAAAACTGATAAGCGAGAAATCGCCGCCGATGACTTTTTCACGGGTATGTTTGATACTGCCCTGGATGAAGGTGAATTGATCTTGTCAGTTTCCTTCCCAATTCCGGAAGAAGCAGGCTATATGCACTTCCCCAACCCAGCCTCGCGCTTTCCGATTGTCGGCTCGTTCGTCGCCAAAGGATCAGATGGCGTACGCGTAGCAATTACCGGTGCCGGACCTTGCGCCTTTCGGCAAACCGAATTTGAAGCTGCGCTTGCGGGTGGGCTCAATCCAGATGCAATTAAAGACATTAAAGTTTCTGACGATGGCCTGAATAGCGATATTCATGCTTCGGCCGAATATCGGGCACATCTGATTAATGTGATGACGCGCCGGGCAATCGGCGGATAATAATTTCTAGTTCCATGAGGTGCTGAAATGGCTGATGCTCCTAATACAAATGAGGTATTGGAACAAGCTGTAAACTGGTTGTCGGCGGGCAAGAAAGTTGCGCTCGCCACCGTCATCGGCACTTGGGGATCTTCGCCCCGACCGGTCGGCAGTCAACTTGCAGTCGATGATGCCGGCGAGTTTGTCGGGTCGGTTTCAGGCGGCTGTATTGAAGGCTCCGTAATTGGAGAGGCCCTCGCCTCTATCGAAGATGGTGAAAACCGCATTCTTGATTTTGGCGTATCCGATGAGCAAGCCTGGGAGGTTGGATTGGCCTGCGGCGGTGATGTTAAGGTACTGGTTGAGCGCGCTGATGACAAAGACGGCCTCGACCGGCTGACCAATCAACGACCGGTCGCTACAGTAACCAATTTAACCACCGGCAAACGCAGTATTGTCACGCCTACCGAAGAAAGCGGAGAGCTTGCTTTGAATGCTGAAATGCTGGACGGGGTTCGCCAGGCCCTCCGCGATGACCGCTCTAAGACATTGGAAGATGGCGATGATAAGCTGTTCGTCCAGGTCTTTAATCCGCCGCTACGGTGCGCCATCATCGGCGCCGTTCATATATCTCAAGCCTTGGTGCCAATGGCACAGATTGCCGGTTTCGATGTTACGGTTATTGATCCGCGTGGATCATTTGCGACCGAGGCTCGCTTCCCGGATGTTACCATGAGCGATGAATGGCCGGATGACGCGATGAAAGAATTTAAGCCGGACACGCGCACGGCTATTGTTACCTTGACCCACGATCCCAAACTGGATGATCCAGCGCTGGAGATTGCCCTAAAATCAGAGGCTTTCTATATCGGCTGTCTTGGCAGCCGCCGCACCCATGCCTCCCGGCTGGAGCGCCTGACTGAGGCTGGTTTTGGGGAAGCCGATTTTGCTCGCCTGAACGCCCCCATCGGGTATGACCTTGGCGCCAAATCACCGGCAGAGATTGCTGTCTCCATTCTGGCTGAAATGGTTGCGGCCAAGTACGGAAAGCTGGAGAGCTAATGAAATTCGGCCCGGTTCCTGTCGCAGATGCGGAAGGCGCCATCCTCGCTCACTCAGCGCGCCTGACCGGACGCATCCTTAAAAAAGGCCATATCCTCACTGCTGATGATTTAGCTCTTTTTGTCGATGATAGCATTTCAGAAATCACTGTTGCGCGTCTCGAAAAAGATGATGTCGGCGAAAATGAGGCAGCGGCGGCCATCACTGAAGCCCTAGCCGGTCAGCATGTGAGTGCGGGCAAGGCTTTTACCGGGCGCTGTAATCTGATCGCCGAGGCACACGGCTTGATAGACTTCGATCAAGATCAATTAAATAAAATTAATCTGGTTGATGAAAGCATCACAGTTGCGACGATGCCGGCTCTGGATATTGCCTCACCCGCGCAGCTTATTGCGACCATCAAAATTATACCTTTTGCTATCCCAAAGTCTGTTCTCAATGCCGTATTGAAGATAATTGGTGACACGCCTTTGGTCGAGATTGCACCATTCGAGCCTAAGAAAATTGGCCTGATCATGACTCGACTGCCTGGTATGAAGGAAAGTATTCTGGACAAAACGCTGCAAACAGCTGCGGGCCGGGTACAGGAATTCGGCAGTGATATTTCAACAGAAATTCGCTGTGAGCACACTCAACAGGCAGTCATTGAAGCGATCAATCAGATAGGCAGCGATCCTTGCGATATAATATTAATATTTGGCGCCTCAGCAGTGGTCGACCGGGCGGACGTCCTGCCGGCTGCCGTCGTGGCTGCTGGCGGCAGCGTCGATCATTTCGGCATGCCCGTTGACCCGGGCAATTTACTGTTCATTGGTGGCCTGAAGGGCGCCCCCGTCGTCGGTATGCCGGGCTGTGCCCGCTCTCCGAAGCTCAACGGCTTTGATTGGGTCTTGTGGCGGCTGCTGGCCAACGTAGAGGTAGGCCCCCGCGACATTATGCTGATGGGTTCGGGTGGATTGCTGAAAGAGATCAGCGAACGCGGTCAATTGCGCCAAGATAGCAGCGAACCCAAGGCCTCAGCGCGCGAACCTAGGATCGCCGGTTTACTTTTGGCCGCCGGTTCTTCACGCCGCATGGGTGAGGAAAACAAACTCCTCACCGATGTTGATGGCACTCCTATGGTGACTCGAGTTGCCAAACAAGTCACAGCCTCCAAGGCTGAAGGTTTACTGGTTGTCACCGGCCACCAGAACGACCTAGTCGAACAAGAACTCAAAGCCTACGCCAATGCTTTTGTTTATAACCCTGATTATGAGAAAGGGCTAAGCACATCTCTCAAGACGGGTCTTAAGACTCTATCCGACGCCAAGGAAGACAACTGGGATGGCGTGATTGTCTGCCTCGGAGATATGCCCCTGGTGACAGCCGAAGACATCAACCAATTGATCCGCGCCTTTGATCCGGTGGAAGGGCGCTCAATCTGTGTGCCGGTTCATGGCCGCAAACGCGGCAATCCGGTTATTTGGGGCAAACAATTTATCGCTGAAATACTAGCCGTCACCGGAGACATCGGCGCCCGCCATTTACTTGAGGAACATGCCGATCAAGTCATTGAAGTGCCCATTGAGCAGGATGGCGTATTGTTCGATGTTGATACACCCGACCGGCTGGCTGAACTGAAAAAACGGACATAAAAAAACCGGCATCTAGCCGGGTCAGCTGCTGGCCATCACCAAAAATCTACAAAACCATGCTTATATTTTCGCCGCGGGGGGGAATCTCATCATAGATAACTTCTTTGGTCAGTTCATAGGTCGCGATTATCTTGTCCAAAGACGTCGCAGGTGTCGGCTGCTGCGGTCCATTACTCAAATGAGCATCAGTGTGATTTTGAAGATCAAAAGCGGCGGCAAAACTCTCGCTGGAGTTTCCCATCATTGAATTGTTGATGCGCCGTTCCGGGGTTTGCTCCATAGGCCGGCCAAAACGATCATAGGCACGCTGGCGAGCAAATTGTTGCTGCTGCTGTCGCGCATCAAACTGATCGTACTGAAACTCCGATTGGCCTTCATAAATCAGCGCATTAATCTGATTTAATTCGGTCAACGGAGTCGGTTCAATATTGGCAACCGCACCGGATGCAGCAAACCTGCCACCACCAGCCGGCACCAAATTTGTACCCGCTATTCTTGGCGTTAAAGCCATTATCACGCACCTAACTTATATTTTTATATCTTTAATATAGCAGATTCTATTGGAAAGTCAATAACTTAGAAGAATTCTAAAGATTGCCCTCCAAATATTCGATTATTTTAGCCGCCGCGTCATGTTCATAAAGGTCATTATGACCGGCATTTGGAATCCGATAAAATTCCTTAGGTTTCGGGGCTGCATCATAAAGTTTCTGCCCTAAAAAATAGGGTACTGTGCGGTCATTTTCTCCATGAACAATCAAAATCGGCGCCTTTATGTTATTGATTTTACTTAAAGAATCATATTTATCCCGAACCAGAAGACCTGCTGGGAACAGTTTAAAATGATGAGCTGCCGCATCAACCATAGATGAAAATGGCGCTTCGAGTACTAAACCTGCGATTCCAAGGTTCTGCGCCACTTCTACTGCAACACCGGTACCGAGAGATTCACCGTAAATGACAGTTTTAAATATCGGAATGCGTTTATCTGACAAAAATTTCAGCGCGGCCCGCGAATCAAGATAGAGATGTTCTTCGGTTGGATAGCCAGGATTTGTGCCGTAGCCGCGATAGCTCAGCAGCAATACGCCGTAGCCGGCTTCAAGATAGGGCTTAACTTTGCCAGCACGATAACCGATATGACCGGCATTGCCGTGCAAATACAATAGTGTAAGGGAATCGTCATATACAGGTGGCCGATACCAAGCGGTCAATCTTAAGCCATCATCGGTTTCGACTTTAACCGCTTTCATTTCCGGCAGACCGTAATGGTCGGGATCCAGATGCCCCGAAGTCGGGTGATACATCAAATTACGTTGAAATATAAAAAGCAGGCCGAGCAAAACTGCATAGACAATTACTGCAGTTATGACAAAGGACATGACCTTTCCCATTCGACCCAAAGTTATTTACAAATTTGGAAGCTTAAGCCGTACCATCCACAAACCAGGCTTCGGCACTTATTTTACAGGCCCGGCCCTTACTTTTGCCAACACCTTCACTGGCAGCGATTGTCGCATCAAAGTCCCGGCACAGCTTACCGTCATGGGCATAGTAGGTGCGGGTCGGTTTAATCGTACCCGCAACACCGGTGTCAGGATTAGTCCAAGAATAAACCTGACCGTCTTTAATATGGTCCATCGCGGTTTTGGTCGATTGTTTGAATTTGGCGTGATCAGACGGAATAAGGCTGTCGCCAAAAGCGAAACCGGCCGCCCCGCCGATGGCCGCGCCAGTGACCATCCATAATAGATTTCCAGCACCACCGCCAAATTGACTGCCAACATAAGCACCGACAATGCCGCCGCCAATGGTGCCGATCAGTTGACCATTCGACATGCGATTCTGATTGGAACAAGCCGCCAGAAAAATTACCAGGGCCAAAATTAAACCTTTTTTCATCTCCCCTACTCCACTCATGTAAGGTCGAATTATCCGACCTTGGTAAGGTTAATAGATTAAACTTAGATCAAATTTATACGAGAAAATTGGTTTAAAAACCAATAACGGCAAATCAAGGCGGCTAAAGTTTTTTTAGGTTTAAAAGGTCTTCAATAGTTTCACCCGGAGCCAAACACCAAAATTTTGCCATCGCCGGTGCCGAGATTGAACATTCCAGCGTCTTACTTTGTCTAAAATGAGCCCGTTTACCAAAACGCCGGCATTCATCAGTTGCCATTTGAAGCAATATTCTCGGCGAGGTGTGGCGTTTATTATAACAAATCTCGACAGTCGTCCGGTCTTTAAGTTCTTTGGCAAAATTAACATTATTACGATCAAATTCCCCGGCCTTAAAGATATAGGGCTCTTGACGGCTGCAAGCGGTCAGGGCGACGACTGATACACCAAGCAACAAAGTCAGTTTATTCATTAAAAACGTATACATAGCTGCATCTATAGCCGTTCTTAGCGTTTTGAACAACGCTGTAATCTATTCGAGATTTCAAAAAAATGCTGGAAAATGGCGCCTGTAATCAACATATAAAAAGTTATGCCCCAGCAAGTAAGGAATTTACTATGGCCTTTGTAATACGAGACCAGGATGGACAAATAAGTTCGATTGCCCGCGATCCAGTTGGCGATACTCCAGAGGTTGTTGATCCAACCTCAGCCGAAGTCACAACATTCTTATTTGGCGGTGAATTTAAGGCCGGCATGACGGAAAGCTGGATAACAGCTGATTTATCTCTCGCCCGTGTTGTCGAGGATGTGGTCGATGTTCTGATCAAGAAAAAGCTGATCGAAATAACAGATTTTCCGATACCGGCTCAGCAAAAACTTATTTCGCGGCGTGGTAAGCGCAAAGATTTCGGCTATTTGACCGAACTATTCCCAGAAGACGAGGAAGACGACGAGGAATTAATAGCTTGAGGTCAGGGAAACCCGACCGTTAATTTCGGGAGACTCCACGCTATATCGGTAAGCCCGAAAGACGCCATTATTAGGTCCTCGCGGTGTTTTAATAAACCACGGACTGACATACTCCCAGACAATATCTCCGTCCGCCGTTACTTCTATAATCCGGCCATTTAAACCTTCACAGATCAAGGTATTACCGGAAGCCAGCCTTTGAGCGCCACTGATATTAGGGCTGAATAGTGACCAGGGTGGCGAGCCAGTGTAGGACCACACCTCATCCCCACTCTGCCAATCGAATTCAATAACTTTTGAATGAAAAATGCCGCCTGGCACGTGAATACCATTGGCAAAAAAGAGCACATTGCCGTTTTCCAGCAAAGTGCAATCATGCTGTTGCCCCCAGGCGCTATCCTGCCATTGCTTAGCGACTTTTTTGGTTTTTTTATCAATGACGATGATCATGCTGTTTTTTCGAAAACTCAACATAACGTCGCCGTTTGGCAGTTCCGTACAGGCATTGCAATGCAGGAACTCTTTTCGTGTACTCATGATATGCAGGGGATATTCTTCGATCTCCATATCGCTGTGAGCATGCCACTCCCACACCGTATCGCCAGCAGGTGAAACTTCGCGTAAATAGTCGCTCCAGGTATCACCACTATCATCTTCAGTGCCGTCTACCGCACCCACCATGCGAGCCTGAGCTTCCTTGGGCATTTTCTCCCAGCCAATGTAGAGCGTATTACCATTCTGGAGGCGGCAGAAATCATGATGTTGGGCATCGTCTTGATATTCCCACAGGACGTTCCCCTCCCAATCGTATTCGCGCAGCAGGCCACCCCTGCCACCGCCGGGGCTCGGCCCTTCAATGGTCTCACCCGCCCACAGCAAATTACCGGTCGGCAATAAATAAGCATAATTCCCGGGCTTCAAGGGATGATCCCAATGATGAAGCACCTCACCTTTCATCCCAACCAAATAAGTCGCTTTGCCTTGCAGGGGGGTAATAATCGTAACGCCCGGCGTGGCCCGGGCGCGGTCAAATTCCAATAGTCCAACAGTTGTATGTCTCATAATTTGGACGATAGTCCGCCCGCACTATCCTGTAAAGATCACTCAACTAGAGATTACAGGCTGATGAGCTGTTGGCAGATGCCATTAATCTGGCCTAAGCTGCAGGCACAAGAAAAATAATTTAAGGGGATTTTTATGACCCGGAAGATTGCGCGCCGATCACGCAGCTACCCTAAGATCGACGTCCACACTCACGTCGCCTTACCAGAGGTATTGGCTCTCGCTGGCAAGGTAAAAATCCGCGGCAAAGAACCCGGCAAACAACATTGGGTGCCCAAGGCTTCCCGCAAAGAACATGGCCGCCAATCTTCCACAGCTTCGTCTACGCTCACCAAGCCAAAACCACGCCTCAAGGATATGGACCGAATGGGCGTCGATATGCAGGTTATCAGCATGAATTTACCGACCCCAAGTTATTGGGCGGATGGCGCAACCGGTCAGCAAATCGCGCGTCAATGCAATGAAAGTATTGCTGAATTTATCGCAGCTTTCCCTGAGCGCTATATCGGCCTCGGAGCAGTGCCGTTACAGGATCGAACACGCACCATTAAGGAACTGAACTACCTCTCCCGTATTGGCTTAAAAGGCGTCGCAATCCCGTCCCACGTTCGGGCGAAGGATCTTGGCATTCCCAAATTCCGTAAATTTTGGGCCAAGGCTGAAGAGCTCGGCCTGCCAATTTATATCCACCCTCGCGGATTTACCCATGATGAACGGCTGCACGACCATTTTCTCTGGAATTCAGTGGGTCAGCCCCTAGAAGAAACGCTGGCGATGACCTCGATAATCTACGAAGGTATTCTCGACGATTTTCCAAAACTCAAAATAATCATAGCTCATGGCGGCGGCTATCTCCCCTATTACGCAGGGCGCACAGACAAAGCCTATGACTCACGTCCGGAAACGCGGAAAAACATTGCCTCCTCGCCAAGTAAGTACCTTTCACGGTTTTTTTACGACACCGTTATCTTCGATCGCGATATGCTGCCGTTGTTAGTGAAAAAAGCCGGTGACCGGCAAATCATGATGGGCACAGATTATCCGCGAGGCGAAATAGAAGAGGACCCTATTGGATTTGTGAAACGATCAAAGGATTTATCACCGCTGACTAAAGACCGAATAATGGGGCTAAACGCTGCCAAATTATTTAATATCTGAAGGAGGATCAAAATGGCCTTTGCACTAGCCAATATCCCGGGCTGGCGGGATGACGGCGGAACTGAACCACCTATACTTATCGAGCTTACGGCTAAACGCTGGAAGGTGCTCACTCTGCTGGCCGCCGTTCTAGCCTGGCTGGGGATCATTATTTTGCTATGGCAATTATGGAACAGCTTATATGCGCCACTATTGGAAACGGGACTATCCCCCGGCAGTGCTCCGGCTGACTTATTCGCCCAAGCTTTCTCCGGATTTGGCATTATCCTCAGCATGGCACTGTTGGCCAGTGCCATGGCAATAGGGCTTTATGCCCGCTTCATGGCTTGGTGGCGGCACGGTTGAGATATTTACTCGCCTTCCTATTCTTATTTCTGTTTTCAGATCGCGTGGCGAGTGCGCCGATAAAAGTCGATCTGGAGCTCGTCATTGCGACCGATGTATCGCGCAGCATTGACGAAGAAGAAGCACGATTACAACGCGAAGGGGTCGCCGCCGCCCTCCGCTCCCCCTATGTATTGGCTGCCATTCGAAGTGGCTATCACAAACAAATCGCGATTTCCTATATCGATTATTCGAGTGCGGCATTCAATGAAATAATTGTCGACTGGCGCATAATTAAAGACAAATTATCGGCTGAGGGCTTCGCCAATGTGCTGACCAAAGAGCCGCTAACCTTCGGCCGCCGCACGTCGATCAGTGACGCACTCGAATTAGCCGCACAAATGATTGCTGAAAATAATTTCGACGGCCGTCGCAAAGTCATCGACATCGCTGGGGACGGACCGAACAATCATGGCCGCTTGGTCGAAGATGTCCGGCACGATGTCGTGAGCAAGGGCATTACGATAAATGGCCTGCCGATCATTAATAACAATGGAGGATTTGGCTCCCGTTTCCACCTGCCCGATCTCGACAAATACTATCGCGGCTGCGTCATCGGTGGTGCCGGTGCTTTTCTCGTTATCGCTAAAGATTTTCCGGATTTTGCCCGCGCGATCCGCCGCAAATTGATTTTTGAAATCGCCAGTATCCCTTCACCTCGAGCGCAAATTATACCGGCTGCTGCAAAAGCTGGCCCGATTACCGGATCAGGCTACGTATATAAGAAAGGCTGTGATATAGGTGAACGAATGCGACGGCGCATCTGGCAAGATCAATATGATGATCCCTAAGGAAAATTTTAAAACATGCCCACACCTTCCAATTATGATCAGGCGCAAGCCGAAACCTTAGCACTCAAAGCCATAAATTATATTTTGGCAGATGAAAATCTACAGCAAGGCTTCTTAGCAACATCAGGCGTCGCACCAGAAGATTTCAAGGTATTGCTCGGCAACCCCGACTTTCTCGGCGGCGTGCTGGATTTTCTTCTAAGCAATGAAAAACAGTTGATTAATTTTTGTGAAGAAAACGAAATTGATCCCGCTGAACCGGCACGCGCACGTCATGTCTTCCCGGGTGCGGTACTGGAATATTGAAATTTTGTCTAGGCCGCGAGGAGATCTTTAACCGTAGCTCCAGCCTCAATTAAACTAAATGGTTTTTGGAGAGACGCGTCGGCGCCAATTTCTTTCGCGGCATACAACAAATCGTCGCCTAAGTTGTTGTGAGTAAATCGTGCCGGGCCGCCGGACATGGCAATAATTTTTACCTCCGGCCAGCGTTTACGTAATTCGCCAATAGTCTCTAAACCATCTTTAACCGGCATAAATAGATCGATAATCACTAGATCAACGGATTGCTGATCAATAATCTTCAAGGCGTCAAATCCATTCGTAGCTGAGAAAATTACAAAATTTTCCCGCGTAAAAAACTCTATAAGATTTTCACGAATATCAGGTTCGTCGTCTACGATTAAAAGTGTTTTCATAGCCTTGTCCTTTGTGAAGACAGGGCTGGAAAATTTGTGCTAAGCAGTCGCACCTTCATCATAATAATCGACCAGGTCAATGGTACCTTGAACCAAGTCATAGATGAATTCCAACCGGTCTTCCGGTTTTAATTCTGCGAGTGGATTGGCACTATTTGCAGTATTTGCATCCGATAAATCGCGAATGTTTTCCATAGCACGAAGGCAATAAAACCATTTATCTTGACTACCCATAACAGCCTCCTCAAAAGGTATAATTCAGGGTTCAACGTCATAGAACATTGCCTAGAAGCTGTTCAAAACTCAAGAATCTAAGGGTAAACAAGTGTATCTAAATGTAAAATCGCCTTCTAACAATTCAACTCGAGGTTCTCGCAGGAGCCAAATAACATTATCTAACTCTATGCTTATCAAGGAAATACTAGAAAACACGTCAAATTAAAAGAATCAGTATATTTCAAAATATTGCTATCAGTTCCGTTGATCGAGTAATTTCCGAATATGCTGACCCAGTTCTTTTTGATTATAAGGCTTACCGAGATAGGTAAATTCTGCAATCCCGCCTAATTTATCCGAATCGACATAGCCGGAAGCCAGCAATATTTTATAGCGGCGATATTTGTCACGAATAATTCGCGCCATTTGAATACCTGAGAGTCCGCCTGGCATAATAACATCACTGAAGACGAGATCGACTACGCAGCCATTATTTAATTGATCCAATGCATCTGCCGCGTCAGTCGCCTGAACAATTTCATAGCCTAGAAAAGACAGCATTTCCGCCGCTATCGCCCGCACCGCAGAATCATCCTCCACCACCATAATTCGTTCATTGCCGGATAATTCGGCTAACGTCATTTCATCCAGGGTTTCCGGCAAGACAATTTTTTGCTTGCCTACCGGTATTTCTAAAATTGCTGTCGTGCCCTGCCCTGGCCTACTATCAAGTAAAATCGTGCCATCAGATTGACGCGCAAAACCAAAGGCAATGCTCAAGCCTAGCCCCGCCCCTTTCTGATCCTTTTTTGTCGTAAAATAAGGCTCAAAGGCACGCTCTTTGACCGAGTTTGGCATGCCATTGCCATCGTCTGTGATGGTTATTCGTACACCTGGCTGCTCTTCCTCGCCCTGATCGATTTCTGTGCCAACATAGTTTTCAGCAGCTATCGAGATAGCTCCATTGCTATCTACAGCTTCAATCGCATTTAAAAGAATTTGCTCCAATACTATATCCAAGTGCCCGGCATCCACTCGAAGCGTGTTTAAATCGGAAGGAATTAAAATTTCGATCTGTAGTTTATGGCTATTTTGATCTTGAATTTTTTCAACAATCTCCAGAATGACCTCAGCAATTTCAACATCGCGTCTATTGGCCGGACGTCGGCGGCCGAGGTAGAGAAGATGTTTTGCCATTTCAGAGCCACGTTCGGTGGCTGTGATAGCTGCAGCAACCCATCTGCTAAACTTTTCATCTTCTAAATCAATCGTTTCCAGAAGCTCTAAATTGCCTTGAATAATCGTCAGAAAATTATTCAGATCGTGGCCAATCTGACCCGACATTTCAGAGATACTAAACATTTTGGAAATTTGAGCTTCATTCAGCTGACGTTTTGCCATTCGGGAGTTATCGGATAGCGTTGCGATGATTTCCGCATTGCCAAGGTTGCGGGATGTCCATCGTAAGGCATCTCCAGAATCAGATTTAAAATCAACCTCACCCGGCACGCTTTTAAATTCCATTAATCCCGCATCGGCACCTCCAGCTTCCCCGTCAATAGTCAAGGCCACGTATCCCAAATTAACGATCACAGCATAGACATCCTCTATTCGAGAATTTTCGCCTAAGTTCGCGGCTAAACCTGGGAGAACCGTCTCGCAATATTCACTGCAAAATTTCAGTTTTCCCGATTTATCAAAAACAAAAACGCCATCTTCAATATCTGTTAACTCAATTTCGGTCATAGTACCTTTATGGGAGTTTTTTAATTTTAATCGTAATTACAACAGCAATATAGGCCGCTATTCAATATTTCAAACAACTAGCATAATATTTTTAAAGAATTACGGCAGCAATGTGCTAAATTGTTATATTCGGTAACGACTTAGTACTATTTGATGCGCGGGATGCGTTGTGTTATGCGCTGACGAAGTAAAGTAATTTGATTTATTCCTAAATTACACTTACTTTTTAAGTACTGAAGCTTGATAATATTTTGAAGTGGTCCATCGAATTAGAGGGGTTGATGGAAAATACGGGAACAATTTTAGTCGTTGATGACGAAGAAGAAATTTGCAATTTCTTAAAAGACTATCTTGAGCAGCATGGTTATGAGGTATTCACCGCCAATGATGGCGACGCCATGCGCGCGGTAATGAATGACAATTCGATTGATCTCGTAATTCTTGATCTGGTTATGCCCGGCGAAGATGGCTTAACTCTGACCCGTTACCTCAGGGAAAATTCCAAAGTCGCAATTATTATTCTGACCGGTAAAGATGAAGAAGTTGACCGGATCGTCGGCCTGGAAATGGGAGCGGACGATTATATTGCTAAGCCATTCAGTTCCAGAGAACTGTTAGCCCGCGTTAAAACGGTGCTTCGGCGGGTTTCCGAGCACAGCGAACCCCTTGCGGCGGGATCTAATGGCGGCTCGGTTCAATTTGCCGGCTGGAGCTTCGACAAAGTTGGCCGGCGCTTGATGTCACCCACCGGCAACGAAGTCGCTTTGACAACAATGGAATTCAATTTGCTGACTGCCTTTGGTCAGCCCCCATTGATGGGTCCAGTTTGAATGTTAGTGCATCACCGGCCTTT
>CAZMHI010000062.1:0-28032 GCA_964566055.1 uncultured Rhodospirillaceae bacterium | reverse complement strand
TCTGCCGATCACCCCCTGCGCCCGGCCGATCCCCTTGAGCGAACCAGGGTTCTCTACTGGACTAAGGCCGTGGATGAGGAACTACATCCGGCTTGTGGATTTGTGACCTTCCTTTGTTCGCATCGTCACACAGTGTGGCGTTTGGGCGAAAAAGGCGTAAAAAAGTTTTTAGATTCGACACCGGCTTTGTCGGTTACGGCAAATTGGCATGAAACCAAGAAAGACATTGTAATGAACGGTTTTGAAGCCGTGGGCGCGGAATTCAAATTAAAGCTTTACGACCTTTACCTTCACAAAATGGAAGAAACACTGAATACGCGCACCTGGCTGGCCGGCGACAATTTTACGCTCGCTGATATCGCGCTGACACCCTATGTCAACCGTTTGGATATGATGTCGATGTCGCCAATGTGGGAAAACGGTCGCTTGCCGGGCGTCGCGAAATGGTTTGACCGCATAAAATTGCGCCCAAGTTTTGTGCCTGCAATGCTCGATTGGGTTCCAGATGAATTAACCCAAGATATGAATAATTTTGGTGCGCAAAGCTGGCCAGAAGCGGCGAAATTACTGTCTATTGATGCAACGAATTAGCTTGCTCCGTTATTTAATCTGACCTAGCGGCATCCCACCTATAGTTTCTTCAATTCTTATCGCTTATTTGAGATTGTATCCAAGGATTCCCGGGAGCCATAACGCCAATGCCGGGAATAGGATGATCACTGAAATGCGCAATAGGTCCGCATAAAGAAACGGCATGATCCCGGAAAATATGGTTCGAAGCGCTATTCCTCGGGCAATGCCAAATAACACAAAGACATTCATACCAATCGGCGGCGTGATCATGCCAACTTCAATGACCATGACCATAATGATACCCCACCAGATCGGGTGATAACCCAGCTCAAGCACCAGCGGTAACACAAATGGCATGGTAATGACCATTGCTGATACGGTCTCGAATACGCTGCCGAGTACCAGATAGATCAACATCAGAACGAATATGACAGCAAGCGGTGGCAGCGCGGCGTCGGAAACAGCGCCAATCAACACGCTCGGTAACTGGGTTAAGGTTATAAAACTAGCGAATATGGAGGCACCGGCGATAATCAAATATATCATCGCTGAATTGGTCGCTGTTTCTTTCAGAATCTGCCAAAACACCTCTACGTTCATCTTTTTGCGTGCGACAGCAAAGGCCAAAGCCAGTGTTACACCAAAGGAGGCAGCCTCGTAAACCGTGAACACACCACCATATATACCGCCGATCACGGCCAGCATTAGAAGGACAATTCCCCAACATTGACGCGCGACGTTCCAGCGTTCGCGCCACGCCATCGGCTCACCCGCTGGGCCGGCCTCGGGATTCCGGCGCACGATTATGCCAATCGCAATTACATGAGCCGTTATCGCTATAATGCCGGGAATAAGTGCCGCAACGAACAAAGTAATAATGAATTGTTCGGCCAGGAAAGCATAAACCACCATAATAACTGAGGGAGGTATCAACATGCCCAACGTACCGCCCGCAGCGATACTGCCGGTCGCCAGCGTGGGCGCATAATTCCGCTTCAACATTTCAGGCAATGCAACGCGGCCCATGGTTGCTGCGGTCGCGATTGATGAGCCGCAGATGGCGCCAAAACCCGCACAGCCGCCAATGGTGGCCAGCGCCAACCCGCCCCGGCGATGACCAACAAACGCATAGGCAAGCCTGTAGATATCTGAAGACAAGCCCGCCACGCCGGCAAGGCTGCCCATTAATAGGAAGAGCGGAATTACGGCCAATTCAACACTGGACAAAACGCCAACCGGCTCGGTGGCGAACAGGGACAGTGCCGGTCCCCAGCCGCTAAGCAGGCCGAAACCAACGCCACCTGCTATAGCCATCGAAATTCCGATGGGGATGTGTAAGGCAATAAGTACGAACATGCCGATGATACCGAAAATAGCTGTGGTAACAGGATCCATTGGTTATCCTATTTCTCTGTCCGAAGCGCCGGTATCGCAGGAATCAGTATTTTGAGTTGATGTAATAGCACTATGCCAGCAAACGGCAGTTACGATCGCCTGAGCAGGCACGCATAAAATCATGAAGACTGTGGCCACTGTCCACCAGGGAGCAACTGGCCATCCCAATATCCAGGTCGTTTCCTGAACAGCATAAAGATCCAGTGTATATTTTGTGAGTTGCCAGCTAATTATGATGAAGACCAGCGTTGTCACCAAAGTTGCGACAGCGACAAGCCAGCGGTCGACAGCTGGCCCCAGCCACTTGCCAAGAAATTCAATGGATATATTGTGCCGTTCAGCAATGCAAATCGGGAAGAAAGATGCCGTCACGATGGTGACCACCAAACGGCTCAGATCAGCCACGCCGTCAATCGGACTGTTGAACAGCGCCCGCATGAAGACATCCGCCATTGTCATGGCAATCAAAAAAAACAGCCCGATCAAGCCGAATGAAGCGATAATACGCGCAGCACTCAGGCCGCGCGTATCAAATCGGGTGATCATTTTTAACATTCAACTAATAATCGTCGCGACAGTTCATGCCGCGACGACCCATTTACTTAGCCCGCAGAGCTTTAAGTTTAGCCCGTACTTCGGCCATGATTGCTTTGCCGTTGGGATGTTCGTTCTCCCATTTATCGACAATGGGCTGTAAACGTGCCCGCCAGGCTTTCAATGCACCAGCATCTGGCGTGACGATTGTATGGTCTTTAAGTGACATCGCCTTTTTAGCCGATGAAACCTCGCGTGCATCTTGGTCCTCGCCCCAATGACGTGACATAATTTCACCCGAGTGCTTGTCGATAATGGCGCGCGCTTTACTTGAGAGCCCATCATAGACTTCCCTATTAAGCAGGACCGAAACTGGTACGGTGCCAATTTGGGCCAAGTAGTGATGTTTCGCGGCTTCCATGATCCGGAAGGCAAACAACACATGCCAGTCGCCTGCCGTTCCATTGATGATGCCTTTGGATATATTTTCAGCAACTGCTAGAATAGACATGCCGACTGGGACAGCGCCCAATGCTCGAATTGCGGCACCTGCTACGGGTCCACCGGCACGTAATTTCAGGCCTTTGATGTCGTCTACAGATTTAATCGGCTTAGTGGCATGAATTGAATAAGGCACTGTTGAAGCAAGGATCGGCACGTAGAATTTATCGTAGCCGCGCAGCATGCCTTTTTTGTAAAGGTGCCTATAGACAAGCATTGCCTCCAATCCGGTTTTATACAGATTGGGCAATTCCATCACTGTATCGTCGGGAAAACGTCCTGGTGTATACGAGGGAACCACGAAGCCAATTTCCGCAACTTTATCCTGAACCATTTTCAATTGAGTGCGAGGATTGCGCCCGAGTGCTCCCGAAGGGAAGGCCTTGATATTAACAATCCCTTTTCCGTCGGCATTAATTCTATCCGCCCACGGCATCATCACTCTCGAGTAATTGGGATCAACTGGTGGTCCGAAGAAAGTGAATTTAAGTGTGACTTCTTTGGCTTGGGAAACGAATGGGGTAACGGACAACGCAATAGCAATAATGAGTAGTCGTTTTAACATTTTATCCTCCCTGGATAATGTCCTGCTGGCCCTTTTTATTTTTCACTAGCAATCTTACAAATTGTAAAATATGTTATTGTTTACTGTCAATTGATTTTCTTTTTCCCAGGCTTGAGCCGATTTGGTGAGGACAGTAGGTAATAGACTTTTCAGGCCAAAAAGCCGTCGGAAATAACCTTTTGGAAAATACAGAATACTGCCAATACAATGGTAAGAAAATGATCGAAAAGAAATTTCAGAGACCTCAACTATGAACGACAACACGTCTGCAATAGATGAAGGAAATACTGCCGATTCTGTTCCCGGCAACGGACAAAAGCGTGGTAAGCGCCGTGCCCTAATTATGGATCATGCCCGCCGTCTATTCACTGAAAATGGGTTTCATAATGTGTCATTCGATGACATTGCCCGCTCAGTAGGTATCAAGCGTGAAGGCATATACTATTACTTCAAAAGCCCGACCGATATTCTATTTGAAATCGTCGAGCCGGGTATGCACCAACTTATAAATCGGTTGGAAATTATCGTGAAGTCGGAATTACATCCAATAAGTAAGCTTTATCTGGGGATAGAAACCCACATAATGATATTTGATCGTGCGACGCTGGAAGCCATCAATATCTCTGCCAGCTCATTTGCTGATAAGCGTTACGGGTCAATCCATACCGATGCCCGGCCACTTTACAAGCGCTATGAAAAATTATGGATGGATATGTTATTCCAAGGAGAAGGGGAAAGGGTCATCAATGATTTCGACCATCCGCGCGTGGTGGTATTCACAATTCTTGGCATGTGCAACTGGATGGTTCGTTGGTTTGACCCTAATGGTGAAGCCAGTCTGGAAGATCTGACCAAAGTATTTTTCTCTGTATCGAGTATGGGTGTACTTGGGCGAATTGATGACAAACAGCCCGACGTTGACGATATCCTTGGCGAGCGGATAGATGAAATCCGGGCCTTCAAATTGGTTCATGGCGACCCGTAGGAGATCAACTCCAATTCCACCGATATTCTGAATAGATCATCACCCATTCTGCATACAGTTATTATTTTACAAAATGTAAAATAACGATAAAGATATTCGTTTAGCTAAATTTTCTTAGAATGTTTGAGAGGAGCAGAAACAACTGCCTTCGTATCCTTGATGGATCCTTCATCGTAAAGTAGTATCATGATATGCCATACTCGATGCACATAGATGCCGATGTCAACTGTGTCTTCTTCAAACACTTCGGCCCGTTTTCTGTTGATGATTTCGTCAAATCATTTGCCGATATTCTCCAACATCCAGACTATCAAATCGGTATGAATATTTTACGCGACAACCGCGACCAACAATTTCCGGCAGACCTATCCTTCGATGCCATAGCGGCATCTTCAAAGAGTGTAAAAGAGCAAGATCGTGGCCTCGGCAATTGTAAATGGGCCTCTGTTGTTGGCGATGCTCAAAGTTACGCCAAAGTTCACCAATACATTACTTCTGGCAGGTTGAGCGAAAATCCAATTGAACGAAAAGTTTTCCGGGAGATGGATGCGGCAAGAGAATGGCTGGGTATTCCCACGGACTATGAGATCAAGTTTCCAGCGCCTGAGACATCAACCTGAGGACTGGCGATTTATCTACCCCTTCGCAACGTGTTGTGACTCCATGCTATCGCCATAGCGCACACGAAAGAGAATTGTCCGCTGATCGCCGTTGACATATTCATGGATTTCTCCCGGCGGATGAAGAATGAACATACCGGGCTGAATTTTTACTTTCTCTCCCTTGACGTTCATGTGACCGCCCCCTTCCAGGCAAAAATAAATCTCTGTGGCCTGAGGGTGGCTATGATTGGGGCTGGTTTGACCCGGTTCCCAGCAGGCGACCGTGACATCGCCGCCAGATTCTGTACCCAATATTTTTTCGACATGCTTATCGAGTGAAAACTCCTGTTCAGCGTTTAAATCAAAAGCCAACATGAACCCATCTCCTGCTTAAATTATTATCCCCGTTTAGCTCGCCCTTAATAATAAATAACATTTTTCTTAAAGCATCCATAAAAAAGCCGCGGGCGCCGTATTTCCTCCTGGACATGCCGGGTTATTTTGGGGTCCAATTCATCACGATTGAAAAATGGTTTAAAGAGATCACGCGCGAAAAAGGACGGGGAGAGTCTAGATGCCAATCTATAAAGCCGACGAAATGGAATTGACGCCGGATGTTGTTAATCCAAATGTGATGATGAAGCAGTTTGGGGGTGAACTTATCAAAGCGGGTATAGTCACTTATGAAGAAGGTGAAGCCCCACTCCCACATATTCATCCTAACGATGAGCAATGGATCTTCTTACTGGAGGGGCGGCTAGCGGGACTGATTGGCGATGAAACCTTTATCATCGAACCGGGCGACCTAGTCTATATCCCAATAAATCAGCCACACGGAATTCGTCTTCTTGAAAGCCCCTGCAAATTTTTTACCTGTAAAAGTCCGGCTGGTTCGGGAAATCTCAGCGAAGATTACAGCGCCTTATCGAATGTAGAGGAACTCGAGCGGCGCCTCGCCGAAGTTTCGTAAGAGATCATTCCTGACAAGACGCAGTTTGGCAGCTATCGGTTTGCCTTACATAATGTTTTTACGATGTATGGACATTTGTGATGGGCTCATTATGATGCGAATGGTTAGCACTTGATTTATTGAGGTTCACTTTGGGCAAAATAATTAGATTTCTAAGTTAAAGGGAAAATGCCCTGCTTCAAAAATAAATGAAACTTTTACAATGGGGAGAGATCAATGAGTAAACAACATGATTATTTACGTCGCGGAATTCTTGTTGCCGTAGCCGGTGCCTTTGCAATGGGCGCTGCAGGTCTGGCCAGTGCAGCTGGCTATCCTGAAAAAGACATCACCTTTATCGTACCTTATAAGCCGGGCGGTGGCTCTGATGCGCAGGCGCGCCGGCTTCAAGCTGGTTTGGAGAAAAATCTCGGCGTTAAAATCCGGATCGTCTACAAAACTGGCGGCGGCGGCGCGATTGGTTTTAACGAACTGTATCGCTCGAAGCCAGATGGCTACACTATTTCCAACGTGGTCGTGCCAAACATCATCGTCACGTCCAAAGGTAAAGATGTCGGCTATAAGCCGGGTGAATTTGCCTATATCGGCATGACTGAAAAGTCGGTGGGCGGAATTGCGGTTAAAAAAGATAGCCAGTTTAAATCTTTGGCCCAACTTGTTTCCTATGCCAAAGCGAATCCCGGCAAGTTGACGGTCGCGGGCGTTGGCAGCACTGGCCATTCGAACTTCGCTGAAATGGTAAATGCGCTTGGCATCAAAGCAACTTATGTGCCGATTTCTGGCGGTGTTGGCAAAATGCTGCCGTTCCTGATTGGCGGACATTTCCAGGCTTCTGTTATCGCGGCTGCCCATGGCGTCAAACATCGTGCCAAAGTCGACATGCTCGGATTGGCCGGCACGAAACCTGTATCGGCTCTACCGGTTCCTACAATGGACTCCAAAGGCTATAAAGGGTTCACGATGGAAACCACATGGGGTGTTATGGCGCCTCCAGGCACACCTGCAGACCGTGTAAAGATTCTAAATGCAGCGCTTCACAAAACGACAGGTGCGCCGGTCGTGAAGAATGCTCTCATTAAAAACGGTCTTATTCCTTTGACCCAGACGCCTGCTCAAGCTTTGCAGTATGTTAAGAACACTGAAGGAGCTGTTGCTCGTAGAATTGGTATGCTGAAAAAACTAACAGGCAAGTAAACCAATTGAAGTTTCTGACTGTCCTGGCACCAAAAGATTCGGTGCCGGGACAGTTGGTTTTTTGAGCACTAATCAGCTGACTATCCCCTAGTCTTTAGACCTATTTTCTGCACGCGGCGGGGAACGCGCGTAGCAGACATCCGGACAACGGATGCCGCTAATTTGATAGGAGTTTCACGGTGATCGAAGGTCTCATGCAGGCGCTCACGCCAACTTATATGCTTTGGCTCACCGTCGGTGTCTTGATGGGCATGGTGGTCGGCACGCTACCAGGTCTCACCGCCACAATGGGCACCGCTTTGCTCGTCCCCTTTACGTTCGCTCTCGATCCCGGCCCCGGCATTGCCATGTTGGGTGGCCTTTATGTTTGCGCGATGTTTTCCGATGCCATCCCAGCGTGTCTCGTTAATACACCGGGAACACCAGCGGCGATGGCCACGGCCTTCGACGGCCATCCCATGGTCTTGGAAGGCCGGGGGCAGGAGGCGATCGTAGGAGCCTGCTTCAGCTCTGCCCTTGGCACATTTTTTGGAGCTGCCTGTTATCTCTTACTCGCTTTTCCAATGATCGCAATTGCGCTTATGTTCGGCCCGCCCGAGTTCTTCTGGTTGGGAATTTTTGCGCTCACCATTATCGGCAGTCTGGCCGGCGACTCTATCTTGAAAGGATTAGCTGGCGGTGGCATTGGTCTCTTGATCAGCGCCGTCGGCATCAGCCACGCCAATGAAGTCGCGCGCTTTACTTATGGTGTGCCGGAATTTCGTGCAGGCGTGTCCCTCGTTGCAGGGTTGATTGGCGTTTTCGCCGTGCCGCAGGTTCTGTCAATGGTGATGGGCATTCGCCGAAAAGAATTTATCGCAGACTACGATCGCAAACCTGGCGTGGCCTTTCAAACCATGAAAAAGGTGCTGGCGCATCCAATACATGTGATCAGATCAGGTGTGATCGGCAGCTTCATTGGTGTGCTGCCCGGTGCAGGCAGCGTCGTCGCCGCCTTGGTTTCATACAGTGAAGCCGTGCGGTGGAGCAAAGACAACAGCAAATTTGGCAAAGGCGATCTGCGCGGTGTGACAGCGTCGGAGATCGCTAATAATGCCGCAGCACCCGCGTCGATGGTGCCCTTGGTGACGCTCGGCGTTCCAGGTTCGTCGCCGGCAGCCGTTATTGCCGGTGCATTGATGTTACGTGGCTTGACCCCAGGCCCGGAACTCTTTCAAACGGATGGAACGCTTGTCTTCGCCTTCGGCTGGTCGCTCATGATTGCAGGCGTTGTGACCTTTATCCTTGGCAGCCTATTTGCGCCTGTTCTGGTTCGTATCATTCGCATTCCTTTGCGGCTACTGGCACCATTGATAATGTTCTTAGCCGTGATCGGCGCCTATGCGATCCGCAACAATGTTTTCGATGTCTACATCATGCTCGGCATTGGCGTGTTTGTTTTCCTGATCAGGCCACTCGGCTTCCATCCTGGCCCAATAGGCCTCGGTTTGATTTTGGGTCCGATCATCGAACCGTCACTTGTTCAGGCTTTGTATATCTCCGATGCATCGTCAATCGGACAGATATTTTTCACCGGTACAATTAATTATATTCTGATTGCAATGACCATCTTCTCTCTTGTCGTGGCTGTATGGAGCCATAGGAAGGAAAAGGCGAAAAAACGCGAAAACATTCCAATTGAGGAGAGTGCGTAAATGCCAATGTTTATTCTTGAGAGGACGGTAACGTGCAAAAGTTAATGGACAAAGACATCATCACCGCTCTGGTGTTATTTGCGATCGGTGGCTTCTTCCTTAACGGTGCCGGAGACGACGTAAAGAACTGGATTTTTCCAGTGTTGGCAATTTACCTATTATTGGGAATTGCCACGGTTCTCGTCCTTCGCGTTCTTTTCGCTGGTGTCATAAATCGTGCGCCGGACATCCTTCAATTTGCCCAGGAAAACCGGGTAAAATATCGGGATGTGCTCGTGTTCTTCCTGATTGTACTGGTTTATATGTTCGTCATGACCGGTCTCGGTTTCTGGCTGGCAACCTTTCTTATGTTGGCATTGACATCGAATTATTTGACGATTGAAAAAACACGCCGAAATATAAGACTAGCGTTCGTTGTGCCTCTGGGTGCCTGTATTGTGGCTTATCTTATCTTTCTACATCTGTTCTATGTGCCGTTTCCAAAAGCAACCTGGTGGCCAGGCTTGACCTGAGATGGGTAAAAATCTCCTTATCTTGATGGCTGATCAGCACAGCCGCGACTTTCTCGGCTGTTACGGCCACCCATTGGTTAAAACGCCGAACCTCGATCGCTTGGCCAATAACGGCACGCGTTTCACCAAGGGCTATACCAATTCGCCGATCTGCGTGGCCGCCCGGGCCAGTCTGGCGACCGGTCAATATGTTCATAAGATCGGCTGCTGGGATAACGCCATCGCCTATGATGGCTCGGTGCCAAGCTGGGGACATCATTTGCAGGAAGCCGGCGTGCCGGTCACAACGGTAGGCAAACTGCATTACCGCTTCGAAGATGACCCAACCGGCTTTGATGAGCAAATAATCCCCATGCACATCGCCAACGGGGTTGGTGATCTGATGGGCTCGATCCGGCCGGACCTGCCCGCCCGCCCGCAAAGCCGGCGCTATTCCGAACAAGTTGGCCCCGGTGAAACTGAGTACACAGCTTATGACCGGGATATTTCAGCTCGCGCTTGCGAGTGGCTTGATGATTACTCTGGCGAAGAACCCTTTGTGCTGTTCGTCTCATTCATCGCGCCGCATTTCCCGCTGATTGTGCCGCAGGAATATCTCGACCTCTATCCGCTGGACGATATTCCTGACATCAAACAAGCCAACCCGGAGCTAGCCGATCATCCTTGGTGGCAGGCTTTTAATAAGTGCTATACCTTCGATCAGTATTTTAAAGATGATGAACACCGCAAACTCGCGATTGCCTGTTACCTTGGGCTCTGCACCTTTGTCGATGAACTGATTGGTAATGTGCTGACGAGCCTCGAGGACAATGGCTTCACGGACAATACCAATATCGCCTATATCAGCGATCACGGTGAAAATCTCGGTGCCCGAGGTCTTTGGGGAAAATCTGTGATGTATGAGGAATCCGTCGGTGTACCGATGTTGCTCGCTGGCCCAGATGTGCCTGAAGGTAAAATTGTGGAAACGCCGGTATCTTTAGCAGATGTCTTCCCAACAATTTTAGATGGTGTCGGCGTTGATGTTCCTGACAATCTTCCCGGCAGATCTTTATTCGATACCGCCACCGCTGAAGACGATAACGAGCGCATTGTTTTCAGCGAGTACCACGGTGCGGCGGCGACGTCCGGCGCCTTTATGCTGCGGGACGGTCGTTACAAATACATTCATTATGTTGGCTTTGAACCAGAGCTATATGATCTCGACAGTGATCCGGAAGAAATGAACAACCTCGCAGATAATCCGGAATTTAGCGAAATCCTTGCTAAATACGAAAAGCATTTACGTAATATGCTCGATCCGGAAGCGGTCAACGCCGAAGCCCTCGCCGATCAGGCAGCCTTGATAGAGAAAAATGGCGGCTTGGATAAAGTGCTGGACCGCGGCGGCCTTGCCGGTACACCGGCACCGGGTGGACCCTCGACTTTAGTTTCGGTAAAAGGCTAAGCGCCCCAACCCAAGGTGAGCTCGCCTGCTTTTTGCTGAGTGATGGTAATAGCATTTTCCTGACAATAGAGCTCACACAGATAGCAAATCTGGCAATCATCCGGATAAACGATTTGAGCTGTGTTGGATTTGGTGTCCATGCGGATAACATCGGTTGGGCAAACAAGCACGCAGAGCTGGCAGCCATTGCAATTTTCTATTTTTTCAATCGCCATGCCGCCCCTACTCCGCCGCCTGTTTGGTCTTGAACTCAAGCTCGCCCGGAAAGCGCGCCGGATAACGATCTTCATACGGCACACTCTTATCGGGATGCCACTCTTCCGGGATCGGATGTTTGATGAGTTCCATGCCCTCCTCACCCGACCTGATTTTGATCCAGGCCAGCCAGTCTTCGTCGTCACGGGCGGGATAGTCCTCCCGGTAATGGGTACCCCGGCTTTCGGTGCGGAATAGCGAAGCGCGCAGTTTCATCTCAGCATTGAGCAGCATGTTTACAGTCTCGTGGACCTGCCTCAACTCATGCGGATTACCAGCAATCATCTTCGGCGCCAAATGATCACGCATAAATTCAATATTGGTCAGCGCCGCTTCCAGCCGGCTTTGCTCTTTGACATAAAGCACGTAATACGGAATGACGGCACTCTGCATAATCTGGGTCACCCAAGCTGGCGTGATGGCGGTCTCACGTTCCAAGGGCTCAAACATGGTTTGCTGAACGGACTTGGTATCTATTTTTGACACCGGCACCAGTTCAGCTGTCGCGGCATAATCCGACGCTTCCTCACCGGCGCACACCCCTTGTACAGAAGAGCCACTAAACGAGAAGCCGATCCCGGCATAGAGCGTTCCGCAGAGCATCGAACCGAGAGCATCGCCCGCTGCATAAAGACCAGGAACGTTGGAAGCACAGGTGTTGTCTTGCGGGAAAATACCTTCAGCCTTATGCACAGCGAGACCTGCTGAAGAACCGCCCACCATGGTTCGCTTCTCAAATTCCATATCGGGTGGCGGCGGTGCTTGGGTGCCATCCGGCAGTGCACCAAAAGCATAAGGCGGCGGTCCAGCCAGAGGTGGCAGCTCTCCTTGATGAACTTTAATTTCTTTATCGATATTTAGCGCCCTAGCGCCATGCTTGGGCTGACCGGTCATGAAGATGCCATGAGAGGTCATATCAAATTGCTTGCGACCAGCAGCCGGATTTTGAGCTGGCGTGCCATGAGCATCAATCCATTCTTTGCCAGTAATCTCAGCCCCGGCCCGATAGGCCATGGCATCACCATCGTGAGTAAGCGAGCGGATGGGAAATCCGACCGGCTTAAAGCCGCCTGCCCCGGCGCACATGATCGTTGATTTGGCTGTGATGGTTAGCGGTTTACCGTCATCCAGTGCAAATCCGGCAGCGCCAACAACGCGCCCTTCAATTTGCAGCAACGTCGTCATCATGACGCGCTCGATCACCTTGGTTTTGCTGCGAATGACATGCTTTCTGAGCACCAGTCCAAATTTCGGATCATCCAGTACGCCCCAATCTTTGAGGTCCTGGAAGCGCTCTTTCGAGTGATCCATCATTTTTTCGAGCCAGGCGCGATTGTTGAGATACTCGCCATTGAAACTGACCGTATCAATCCAATCCTGACGCTGATGGCCAAGCTCTTCATCAAAAACGCAGAACGTATCAGCGAAGGGCGTCGAGCCGGAATTACCCGGTGAGCCTTTGTCGACCAGCGTTACTTCGAAACCTTTTTGCCGGGCGGTCACCGCAGCAAAAATGCCGGCAATGCCGCCGCCGATGATTAAGATATCAGTTTCGATTTCGCTTGGTATTTTTTTAACCATGCAAAGTGCCCTTCCCCAAGAGTATCGCCCCAACATTAAGAAACGTGCCGGGTGACACCTTGACGAAGGTCAATTCGGTGATGCCGTGACTGAATAGGCGATGCCAGAAAAGTGTTTACGAATCAGTCACTTCAACGGCGACGGCCATGCCAGTGTCACCGGCAGCGCAGCCGGTAAAGACACCTTTACCACCGCCCCGGATGGCGAGTTCTTCAATCAGCTCGATGATACCGCGGGTGCCCATTGCTGCCTGGGTATGTCCCCAAACCAAGGTGCAGCCGTAATTGTTCATCTTGTTGACGTCATAACCGGAAGCCTTGGCGAAATAGCAGTCGTTCACGGCGAAGGGATTGTGGGTTTTGATGGCATCGACATAATCCAGCTTCCAGCCTGCCATGTTGAGCGCATTTTCAGCGGCCGGCAGGGGCGCTTCGGGCATATAGCCGAGCTCAGCCCGGGCTTGACCGAAACCTCTGAGGTGGACTTTGATGTTTTTATCCTGGCTTAATTCCTTAGCCCGGTCCGGCGTCGTGACGACCATGCAGGCGCTGCCGTCTGCCGGATGAGTTTGGCCGCCAAAAGTAACCGTACCACCTTCGAGCACTGGCTTTAAATTATCCAGTTTTTCGCGATTAGGCGGATAGACGCCTTCATCGCCTTCAAGCGTGCCAACCGTCTTTTTGAAATTCTTAGCAGGCACATCGAATGGCAAGGTCATGAAACGTTTTAAGAATGCTGAATCATCCTTCACGGCATCCTGATATTGCTCACCTCGCCGCGCCGCAACATCGTGCTGCTCATCGGTTGAAATCCCATGACGCGCCGCGACATTCTCCGCCGTTTGCAGCATCGAATGATGACCGAACGGATCATCACCCATATTATCCAGCAACTGATTTTCATGTTTGCCAGTACCGCCAATGCCGCCTGGTTCAGGATAATAGAGCTGCGGTCCGTTTGACGTCCGGTCACAAGTAGCAACCAAGGCAAGTTCCGACATGCCGCCTTCAATTTCCATGGTCGCATTTTCTACACTGCGAACGCCGGTGGCGCAGACCTGATTAATCATCGGACCGCCAACTTCCGGTGCGCCGATCATATTGGTAAACCAGGGTAAGCCATTAAAGGATTGGCGCTGATTAACGGTTAAACCCAGCACCCCATAATCGAAGGATGTCGGGTCAATATCCCGTTTCGCCAGCTCCTCTTTGGCAACATGGGCGGCAAATTCAATAGCATGTAAATGTTGAAAGGAGCCCTGCCACTTGACGTTCGGTGTGCTCCAATACGCTCCATAAGGGATTTGCGCGGATATCGACATGATTTTATTTCCTTCTTTATTTAGCCGCCATGCGGATAGCGCCATCGAGGCGGATGGTCTCACCATTCAGATAGCTGTTTTCAAAAATATGCAGTGCCAGCGAGGCATATTCCTCAGCGTGTCCGAGCCGGCGCGGGAACGGAATACTGTCACCGAGCGACTGCTGTACTTCTTCCGGCAGAATATCCATCAGAGGTGTTTTCAAAATACCGGGTGCAATGGTGCAGATCCGCACACCACGGTCGGCAAATTCACGGGCAATCGGCAGGGTCATACTATGAATACCGCCTTTTGAAGCCGCATACGCGGCCTGGCCAATTTGACCATCAAAGGCTGCGACCGAGGCTGTGTTAATAATCGCACCGCGTTCATTGTCTTCCAGCGGATCAAGTTGCGTTGCATCAACGCCAAATAAACGAATGACATTAAAGGTACCGATCAAATTTACCGTAATCACTTTCGTAAACAGATCATAATCATGAGCTCCTTTGCGGCCGACAACACGCGAAGCAAAACCGATACCGGCACAGTTGACCAATAACCGGGCGGCTCCATGAGCGTCTTTAGCGCTGTCTATGGCAGCCTGAACACTGGCTTCATCACCAACATCACAAGAGGCAAAAACACCACCTGTCTCCTCGGCGACCGCATTGCCAAGCTCCTCATTGAGATCAAAAATCGCGACTTTAGCACCTTTTTCCGCCAGCATACGCGCCGTTGCGGCACCCAATCCTGATGCGCCACCGGTGACTATCGCGGCATGTCCTTTTACGTCCATTTCCTACTAACTCCTATTCGGTCTAAGCAAATAAATCTGTTGAGAGGTGGAGTGCACCAATTTTTACACTTTTTCAATGAGATAGTTCTAAAATTCCAGATTACGCAAAAAATTTGATGGTTAACGCGGACGCTAAGGCGATAATGTCGAACTTTAAAAAATTAATTCTCTATAAGGGCAGGATAAGCCGCCGGAGGTTTTGGCTCTATTATCTGTTGCCGGCAATGGTATTATCGGCGGCTGTTTATGGCCTGCCGGAACGCTATACCATTGGCGGCTGGGTTCCCTTCATTGGTTTTTTCCTTGTGTTCTGGCTTGCCACCGCCGGCGTCACCAAGCGCCTGCATGACCGGGGCCGGTTTGGCGGCTTGCAGGCGATTTTTATCGTGCCGGCCATCGCTCTGTATATTTTGTCATCTTTTTATAGTGGCCAGGTATGGTTGGCCGCCGCAGCGATGGTCACAGCCCTGCTCGGTCTCTGGATTTTAGTTGAAACCTGTTTCATGGCCGGCACCTTGGGGCTCAATCGATATGGCGACGATCCTATCTCCTATGCCAGGGTAGCTGATACAGCGCCGCCGGAAATCGACGAAGAACCCGCACCTACCGTTCCCTCTGAGCCTGAAGTTTCTCCACCTGAATTTGAGGCACCTGAAGTTTTTGACCCTCAACCGGATATGGATAACGAAACAACATCTGCCAATCTTAAAGGCTGGTTGAATGGCGAAGACGAAGCCAATCTACCGGTCAAGAAAACGGCGCTTAAAAAGCCAAAACCAAAGCCCGAGCCATTGATGGAACCGGAGCCGACGCCAGCACCCATGACCGAGCCAGAGCCGGCACCAGTCGCACAACAAGACGCTCCGGTCCAGCCGAAAAAACGCGTTGAAGTTGATGATCAGAAATCAATTTATGAAACCGAACGTTTTTTGGAAGATTTGCGCGAGCGGGCAACCTCCGATCCGGCCCATGCGCTTTATTTGGCAGACGGCGCCGAAGCCGGAAATTCCTGGTCCAAGCTGGAAATTGCGGCGACTTGGCTAAGTGACAGTACCACCTCCATAGAAAATACGGAATTAGCGATGATCTATTTACGTGATGTTGCCGATGCCCATGAAAGTTTTCTCGGCGCCGAGACGGAAGCGGCTTATTTTCTTGGTGAAATTTATCGCATCGGCATGCGCTTTACCCGTCCCAATGAGGATTTGAGCGCTAAATATTATGTCCGGGCAGCATCGCTGGGCCATGTCGGGGCGCAACGCAGCCTGGCCCGCCAAATCGCCGATGCCTTGGAGTACGACGAGGACCAGACAAAATCTTTCAATCTAATCCAGCCGATTATTGTCAACGCGCTGAAAGACCGCGAGAGCGCTGCTGCCCTGCTGCATCTTATCGAATTTGACTGGAGTATTACCTACCTTGAGAGTATGCCGAATATTCTGAAATCCCTGGTCGATCAAGGTAACGGAATTGCTGCGAAATATCTTGGGCGCATAGCCTTGGACAACGATAATTTGGATATGGCTTTAAGAGTTCTGGGCCGAGCCGATGAGTTGGATCACTATATTATCGATAAGATCATGAGCGTCGTGCAAGGCGGACGTGGTCAGGATAGTACCCTTAACGCTCTCGTCGATCTCCTGCAGCAACATGCCGATCAAGGCAACGCCTATGCTCAACACCAAATTGCTTTTACCTACAACCAAGGCATCGGCCGGCCGCAGGATGATGTGCTGGCTTATATGTATATCAATATGGCCTGCGCTCAGGTGCATGGCCGCGAGCGAGATGAACTGGTGAGATTGCGCGAAGATTTAAAAGATTTGTTATCGACCGATGAAATTTCCACCGCCCATAAAATGATCCGCGAGCAGTATAATAAATAATTCTATAGTTCAGGCACATGCTCCGCCCGAAACGAAGACAACGGCAGCGGCTCTGCTTCCGCGCTGCCATCAATCCACATGTCAAAAACAATTTCTTTATCCGGCGTAACTTCGATCAGCCGGGCTTGGGCAAAGGCGTTACCGATGTCAGATGACGGCTGGCCATCAATGGTGCAGGTGCCGCCAAAAGTCATAAAAGTATTACCTGTTTCAGGCAGCCGGTAAGCACCGCCTTGATAGCACGTAAAAAGCCGCTCCCCCGGGTCTTTGCCATAGGCCCAGACCTGTTCGACCGTCAGGGCATCTTCATCGATGGCAAATTCCACCACCCGGCTATAGCTTTCTTCGTCGGTCATTTTTTCACCAAACGGTGTCGCCCGGAAATTGCCGTTATCAAAACAGAGTATGGTGCCGTCGGGTGTCACCGAACAATCATGCTGGTGATATTGCCACTCTACATAACCTACGGGTTGGAGCAATTTATCCGCCCAGGGTTGTTGCCAATTGCCATGATCGCCGAGTATCCACTTGAGCTCACCCGAGCTACGGTCAAATTTAATCAGGCAATCCTGAGTGCGCAGCGAGGCGATGATGGAATCATCCCGGGCATCATAGGTCACCGCATTGGTGTGGCACCAATCATTACTTTCGGCAAATCCACGGCGCTGCCAATACGGTGAGCAACTGCCATAACACAAACGATAGGGATCAAGCAGATCCAGCATGGGCCAACGGTTTAGGATTTCACCTTCAGGAGATACTTCGAGAATGACATCGCCAACAACTTTGGCTGTGCCTTTTGATGCCTCGGGGTCGCTGTCACTATCAGGCCAATCTGGAAACTCCCGCATCTCGGCAGAGAGCAATAGCAAGTGCCCGTCCGGAAAAAAATTGATCGTATGGTGAGTTAGCTCGACATCAATTTCAATGCTGCCCGCCGGTGGTGTTTTATCCCGCCACTTACCAGCGATATGCCATTGGCGCACCGGCTCCCCTGCCCGCGTCACTTCAAGTATCAACCCGGCAGCAGTCTGGGAGAACAGTAAATTGCCGTTGGGCAGCGACCTCACATCTTGTGTTGCCGTATCAAATTGCAAATTAAGCGGAAACTCACCGGCCTGGTCCATGCCGAGCAACCAGCCTAGCCCGCCGGCTTGGTCCGCAGCACCACCGGGCCGCACGTTAAAAACCATCATGCCGGGTTCACGCTTTTCAGGCAGGCAGGTTTCAATACGATGGGGAGGTAGAGATGGCTGGGGCATTGTAGTTTCCTTAATTCACGACCGCTGAGTTTTTAACTTCCTGCAGACGCCGCCACAATGTCGTCACACTGATGCCAAGCTCTTTGGCGGTTTTTGTGCGATTGCCGTTATTTCGCTCAAGCGTCTCCAAGATCAAATTGTGTCCAGCCTCAGCGAGGCTCGATTTTAGTTTCTTGGCCCGGCCCTTTTTAGAGCGTGAACGGGTTTCTGAAATAT
The DNA here is from genome assembly GCA_964566055.1 of uncultured Rhodospirillaceae bacterium. GTDB lineage: Bacteria > Pseudomonadota > Alphaproteobacteria > Rhodospirillales > UBA2165 > TMED23. Next base: position 9,761 of record CAZMHI010000062.1, on the reverse strand, counting down.
CTTCTGGGAGTGCTAAATTACCGCGAATGCGGGCGGATAGATGTTCCGGCTGAATGGTCTCGCGATCAGCCAGACTGACGGCGCGCTCCAGCGTATTATTTAGTTCACGGACATTGCCCGGCCAATCGTAGTTCAACAATAAATCCATCGCCCATTGATCAATTTGTAAATTGGGCCGGTCTTCCTGCACCGAGATATTGCGCAAAATTGAAGTCACCAATGAAGGGATATCGCCTTTTCCTTCGCGCAAGGGCGGCAGGAATATATCAATAACGTTCAAGCGGTAAAACAGATCGGCGCGGAAGCTGCCCTCCTCGACACATTTGGCAAGATCGCGATTGCAGGTACAAATAATTCGCACATCGACCGGCACCGGCTTGCTCGAGCCAATGCGGGTGATTTCATTTTCCTGCAAGACGCGCAACAGTTTGGCTTGCAGTTCCAGCGGCATTTCACTGATTTCGTCCAACAACAAGGTGCCGCCATCGGCCTCTTCAAACAGCCCGGCCTGGCCACTTTTTTTGGCGCCGGTAAAAGAGCCTTCGGCATAACCGAAGAAGGTGCTCTCAACTAAATTTTCCGGCAGTGCTGCGCAGTTAATGGCCATAAAAGGCTTATCGGCGCGTTTCGAAGCATTGTGAATGGCCTGAGCGAAAAGCTCCTTGCCGGTGCCGCTTTCACCCAGGATGACGACGGAAGACTGGGTCTCTGCTGCGCTTTGGGCTTGCTCCAGTGATACTTTGAGCCGGGTGCCTTTGGAGACGATATCCTCCCAGGTGTATTTGGCACTGCGATTGCGGCGGACCTGTTCAAGAAGATCACGCCGTTTACGGACTGACACCGAATTGTTAAAACCGAAACCAAATGCAGAGCAGATTGGAATACGCACCGCTGTTGCCTCGGCGACCGTGCGCGACTGCCCAATATCCGGCCGGTTGGTCTGCATCACCTTGAGGCAACTATCAGATATACTGCCGTCACCCTTTTCCGGCTCCACCGATTTTGGATTAGCCGTCAGCATGCGCTTACCTGCTTTATCGAACAGGATCGCTTCCCCTTCCGCCACGGAGGCAATCAGCGGCAAGGTTTCCTTGAGAGTTTCGAATAGTTCACTTTGACGATCAGCGCGGTCTTCATTGCTGGCCGAGATCACATAGTCACCCAGCGGCAGGGCAAAACTTTCCCGCCGGACATCGTTATCGCTATCACCTTCACCTGCTCCAGCTGGCTTGGCTTCCCCAGCCGTCTGACGGCAAAATTCATTGATCAGACCTTCAAGATTTTCCCGCCGCTCTCCATCAGGACCCACTGCATAGAGGCAGAGACCGGATGCATCGGTGACTTGCGCCACGCCGCCGGTTGTGCGCGCGATAAACGGCAGCGCCTGATAGATCATTTCAAGACTGATAGGATTTTCCGCCATAGCTAAACCTTTTCAAAATTGAAAAGTGAGCTTAGCGGTTAAGTTTTTGGGTTACAATTCAAACTTTTGATTTTTGGCGGATATAACGCGGCACGAGATAGAGCGCGAGCAGTACTATCGAAGCCCCTGCTGTATATAAATTTGGCACCACCAAGCCAAATCCAGCAAGCCCGAGCACCAAGCGCTCCCATAAGGCCAAATGATCCTGAAAATAGGATTCCAGTGCAGCCGCTATTAAGATTAAGCCAACAATCGCGGTAACGAGAGAAATAGCGATCACATGCCAGGGGCCGATCATCAAAAGCTCAGGGCCGTAGATAAAGGCAAACGGCACGATAAAGGCAGCCAGTGCAAACTTCACTGCTATCACGGCGATTAATAATGGATTGTCCTCGGCGATCGATGAAGCTGCATAGGCTGCCACTGCCACCGGCGGCGTAATTGCTGACATCACTGCATAATAGAGCACGAACATATTGGCGGTTAAAACGGGCACGCCGATATCGGTCAAAATCGGCGACATCAAGGAAGCGGCGATAATGTAGGCTGCAGGAGTCGGCATACCGAGACCCAGAACAACTGTCACCGCAGCTGTAACCATGAGCGTCAGGAAGGTCTGTTGGTCGGTAATTGCGTTTACCAGGTGAGAAATCTTTCCGACCAGACCGGTCATCGTAATACCGCCCATGATCAGGCCGGCAGCTGCGCAGGCGCCGGCGACCGGCACCATACGATAGCAGGTTTCACTAAGGACTTTGGCCAGCGCTATCGGTCCGATCCGTGAACTGGCTTTAAACAACGAAACTGCGAACACCGCGACGGTCCCCATAATACCGACCATCGTCGGCGTAAAGCCGATCAGCAGCGCGCCTGTCAGGATAATCAAGGGCACAACAAACAAGCCGCCGCCCTTCATGGTCTCCCGCATCGAAGGTATGAGGCTATCATCAAGACGACCGAAACCCAGGCGTAAGGATGAATAATGCACTTGGGCATAAATCGAAACATAATAGAGAATCGCCGGCAAAAAGGCCGCTATCGCAATTTGACGATATTCAACGCCGGCGAAATCCACCATTAAAAAAGCAGCCGTCCCTAACACGGGCGGCACCAGACTGCCCCCGGTCGAGGCAGCCACCTCGATAGCGCCGGCATGAGCGCCCCGGTAGCCGAGCCGTTTCATAATCGGGATCGTAATGGAACCGGTGGTTACTACGTCTGAGGTCGGACTGCCGGACAACATACCGTACATGCCGGATGAAATAACGGCGACCTTGGCTGGCCCGCCTGGCCGCTTGCCACTGATCGCGGCAGCAAAATTAAAAAAGAAATCTCCGCCACCACAGGCATGGAGGATGGTGCCAAACATCACAAACATGAAAGCATAGGTCGCCGCTACTCTTAACGGCAGACCAAAAATGCCATCCGTGGTAAAGACCGTAATTTCAATAAAATGCAGATAGTCAATTTTGCCGTGCTGGAGCACACCACTTAGATTGTGGCCCCACAAATTATAAACCGCAAAGATGACAACCAGAGCAGTCAGCCCTAGCCCGGTGGTCCGCCGCGTAATCTCGAGCGTAATGATAAAAACAATCGTACCAAATATGACATCTAATTGAGTAAGCTCATCTAACAGCACAATTCGATTAAGAATTGTCGGTGCTTGAATGGCGAAATAAACGCCGACAGCAATACACGCCAAAGCAAGCCCCATATCGATGATCGAAGGTTTTTCAATTTTTGAATCTTCAAACGCACCCGTTGTCAGAAACGCCAAAGCGCCCACGCCAGAAAAGAACAGAACGGTCAAAGTCCAGGGTGCGATGATAACGATGGTCGCCGCGATAATAACATAGGCTCCCACCGCCACGGCGAAGGGCGTAAATATCCAATCATAGATGCCCTCGGGGCGCCGCCGGGCACCCACGGAGAACCAGGTTTTTAAGGATAAAAATGCTGCTAAATTCATGATTTATTACCAACAGAAAAGACATGCGGGACGAGCCCGCACGTCTTTCTGTCGAAGTTTAACGATCCGGCTATTTCAAACCTTTTTCTTTAAAGTATTTGAGCGAACCTGGATGATGCGGTGCATTACTAGCTTGAGCCAAAACCGCAGTGGTTGCTGTCTTTTTGATCAAACGGTGAGATTTGTTTTTGAAAGTCTCAATCTGCTCGACCATGGCTTTGGTGATGTTATACGCCAGCTTGGCATCCATATTGGCATTGGCGACAACAACCGCGCCCATGCATACAGAAACCGCCCCATTTGGCGTCCATTTATATTCACCTGGTTTAACCCGGCAAACTTCGCCACCAAATTGCTTAGCGATCCGGGCAGCAATGCCTTCACCATAGCTCAGCAATACCGGTGCGGCAGTTTTGGCAATCTCGCGAACGCGTGGATGATTATAAGAAATACCAAAATTGACAACATCAAGCCGGCGATCCGAAATCAAAGAAACAATTTCTTTGGAAGCTGCATGAACAACCTGCCCGCCCCAGGATTTAATATTGGCTTTGGAGGCACCCAATAAATTCAATGCCACTTCGCCTACATCAGCGTCAAAATTGCCGCGCCGGTTGATAGCAATACGGATCGGCAGTTTCTTTTTAACAATATCTGCAAATGTTTTAATGCCATGCTTCCCGGCAAAGGAACCAGCTACGGCAAAGAAGCTCTGCTGGAAGCGTGAGGCTGGCGTATAGACCCGGAATAACACGCGGGTATTGGTAACGCCTTTTCTGCCTTGGTAACCTTTCACAATCGCGTTCAACTCACCGTCGGTTGTTAATCCCATCGGAACTTTACCACGAGAAACCAATGGTACATTAGCAAGGCCTCCGGAAGACGTCTGATAGCTCACGGTAGAGCCGGGATAGGCTTTGGCAATCGCCGCATCAACGCCGCCGCCGATACGCGACCACAGGCCGCCTGGGCTCGCGCCGCTGAGGGTGAGATTGTATTTCTGTGCCTGACTTTCGGTTGCTATACCAGCGACCAAAATGCCGGCAAGTGCTGTACTTAAAAGTATTTTAGAATGTTTCATAACGTAGCCTCTCCTGTTTGTTAAATATAAATAATTTATTTAATTGATATTATGACCAGAGTTCTTTGAGACTCTTTCTGTCCAGCTTTCCACGATCCGTTTTGGGCAGATTATCGATGATATTTACCCGTTCGGGTATTTTGACCTGAGATAGGTTCTTCTGGCAATGGTTGATTACATCTTCTGGCGATAAAGTGCTTTGATCCTGAAGCGTAACAACAACCACGACCGCCTCACCATATATTTCATCCGCAACGCCAAAAGCCGCCACTTCTGTTATGCCAGGTAGTTTCAAAATGACATTCTCGATCTCGGACGGCGATATGTTCACCCCTCCCCGGATGATAAGATCTTTCTGCCGGCCTGAGATAAAGAGATAGCCCTCTTCATCGTAATACCCCATATCGCCGGTCTTAACGCGGCCTTTGGCAGAAATTAGCTTTTCGCCATCAGCACCAAGATATTTAAACTCGGTTTCATTACTCGGTCCTAATTCAATGTAGCCGATATCTAACACGGGCAGCGATTTTCCATCGTCATCAACAATTGTCAAATTCTGATAAGCTAATGGTTTGCCGACAGAACCTCGTTTGCGGCAATTTTCATTACTAGCGGCAATCCAGCCGACTTCACTGGCGCCATATCCTTGGCAGACTTTAACTTCATAAAGCGCCTCAAATTTTTGCCAATCCTGAACCAACAAAGGTGCGGAACTGGAGATGATGTAGCGGAGATGGGGTATGTCGGCAGCACTGATTTCGGACGGCCGATTGATCAGCATATTAATCGTCGTCGGATTGCCGGCCGTTAGTGTCGCTTTATATTCTTTGACCCAGCTAAAAAAACGGCTCGATGAAAATTTGCGTGCTAGCAGCAATGTTGCGCCAACGGACAAAGGCGCCAGTGCGCTCAACACCTGCGCCGACATCCAATTAAACGAACGGAAATCCAATATTCTGTCGTCCGAGCTCAAATCAAATCCTTCGACAACCGCAGCGGTATTATCGAACAGGTCGCTGAAATTACACATCACGCCTTTCGGCTTGGATGATGTGCCGGAAGTATAGAATATTGAGGCGATATCTTCCGACAGGTTCACCGGTATCTCGATGGTTTCGGCCGCCATTTCAGATACGGCGCCAAAGAATGTATTTGCCGCCACCTCTCCAATTTGGCCGAGCGGCAGTTTCTCAATATCGTCGATAGATGAAAGATCAAGCCCTGCACCTTCCTCAAACAAAATAATACGGGGTTTAACCGTCGTCATAATATCATCGATATAGAGGGCATTCATTTCGACATGAATGGTACAGGCCGTCGCGCCATAGGCCATAACACCGATATAGGTGAGCAGATGTTCGATTGAATTGTTCGACATCAGAGCGATGCGATCATTGGCGACAAAGCCGCGCTGCTTGAGGAACTGCCCGATCTGACGGCACACCATATCGGCTTCACCAAAGGTGACCGATTTTTCCTGGTCGATGCTATAAATAAATTCCTTTTCAGGATTAACCTCTGCGTGACGGCGCAGCCACTCCTGAAAACGATTATTTATACTGACATTCATATCCATGTTTCGATTATCGAAGTGGGACGACGTGTTACTGCACGCCGCCCCGCAATGATAAATTTACCGGCCAGTCCGCGCCAATGAGTGAACCCAACCATGCATATAACTTTGGGCATGTTTGATTTGTTCATCTGTCAGGAAGTCTTCCATCTTGACCCTATCTACCGGATAAACAGGACGATGGAAGTCCTGCTCAAAGCCAAACGGTACCGTGGCATCGATGCCCATACCACCTTCAAATTTGGTGTTTGAAGCGGTCCAGGCCGCACTTCCTGCTGTCATGCGTTCCGCCGGCATGAAGGTCTGGCCAATGCCTCCCGGATGCGGATTGAGAATATCGGTTTGCGGATTAACCCGGGTTGTCAAGTTCCACATGATGTCATCCATCGAATAAATATCGACATCCTGACTGACGGCAATCGCCAACCGCATGCCCTGTGAGCAGGACAGAATTGCGGATAGGAAGTTACGCTGCCAGCCCTCTTCAATCTGGTTACGCTTTTTCACCTGAATGATACAGCCGCCCCAATCGGTCATGCTGTAAGGGATATGAACGTCTTGGATAATGCCGGGCTGCAAACGGTCGCAGAGCTCGAAAATAGCCGATTCACGTACCGTCGTATCGATATTGGCATCATCCGAAGTATGAACGCCGAGCGGGAAGATAACCGGTTTGCTTTCGGGTTTCCGCATGGTAATTGCGGTGACGTGGAAAGTCGGCGCTTTATAGGCTTTACCCATATAGCCGGCCCATTCTGGATGGAAGAAGGTCTTACCCTGCACACCCAGATCTTCGGCCTCTTTGGTTTCGTAGCGCTTGTCGCGCGGATGGAGATAGCCTTCGAGCACATATTCCGCATCGGCCAAGGTCATGGCATCAATGGTCTGACATTTCACCAGACGGATCGGGCTGCCCTGCACCGCACCGGCCATACCAATCTCATCGCAGCCTTTGGGCAGAATGACATAGTCGAAGCCGCCACCAGCGAGGAGCGTACATGCCGGCGGTACGCCAAAGCACATGGTAAGCGGGATTGGCTTATCATCATGATAATTTGCTGTCATGATCTGCCACATGTGCGAGCCCGGTGAGATTTGGAAGGTGCCGGTATCGCCCCAGCGGAAGTTCATCCGGTTATAGCCGATGTGACTGCCGCCATCGAAATAGTCCCCAATCACGCAGGAAATACCCGAACCGATGGTCAGCTCAGTTTCAAGTGCCGTGTGGCGTATGGCGGTAATCCAATTATTAACATCGAGATCGTCAGTAATGACGTGTTCTTGCACCGGCGCTTCGTCTTGCGAAATTTCGACCGGCGCTAAAGGATGGGTCAAGGCATGAGCAAGCTTCTTGGTACGATCAACCGGGCCATCCCAATTGAACATTTTTTCAATTATGCCGATATCCGAGAACAAATTAGTGACAGCACGGGCGTGCGGCTTACCTTTGACATTTTCGAATAAAATAGGCGGACCGCCATCCATATGTTTCTGCAGGCCAGTGATTTCTAGATCGGGATCGACTTCTTTGTCAGTCTCGATCAAATCTCCTTCTTCACGCAGCCAATCCAAGGCACCGCGCAAGCTGGTTAAATCTTTTTCACTCATTTTTTCATCCTCGATATTTAAAGATTAGTTCGTCGTTCGCATTGATAACGCGCGCTGTCTGAAAACATCTGACAAACGTCTAGCATTATCCAATTTAAAATTAGTCACTTTGGCAACGCCTCCCTATTATGCGCACCGATTTTTATTTTTTGTAGCAAGTGATGTGCCAATTTAAAATTTGGCTTAAATCAGCAGTTATTGAATTTTTATACAAGTTAATTTAATTTCATTATTGAAATGAAATGTTCAATGTTGAATTAATTTCATAGTATAGTTTGAACATAAAATGTAGGTGATATCCCTTAGTTTGTGCGGAGCAATTATACTTTATTAGAGATGCTGCTTCCTATATACTAGAGTTAAGTGTACATCAGAATCTAATTCATTACTTAAAATTGTTAAATTTTTCAGTTCCTTAATAACATAGTTCACAGGACGCGGCTGGGCGGCAATGGGAAATTGGAAACAAAAAACAATTGCGTTTTGTCTGCTTGCCTTAACGGCATGCGCTTCAACTGACCCTAGATTTACTGCCGGACTGACATCTTTCCAAAAATCCGACTATGAAGCCGCTCTCAAAAAATGGTTGCCTGCTGCCAAGGCCGGTGTACGAAACGCCCAACACGGCATCGGCTGGCTGTACGAAAAAGGTCTTGGTGTTAAACAGGATTATAAAATCAGTGCAAATTGGTATCTGAAAGCCGCAGCTCAGGGTCACGGCGGTGCGCAACTGAACTTGGGAAACTATTTTGACAATGGCAAGGGTTTCAAGAAAAACTACAAAATAGCGGCTGGTTTTTTCGCTCAGGCCGCAGAAAATAATATGGCCGAGGCGCAAAATAACCTCGGCCAAATGTACAAAATTGGACACGGAGTTGAACAAGATTTCGAGGCAGCCGCAGCACTGTTTCTTGCCGCAGCCCGGCAGAATTATGCGCCGGCACAAAATGCCATCGGCATCATGTACTTCAAAGGCCAGGGTATCGAACAAGACGCCGAACTGGCCTATTTCTGGATTAGTCTGGCTGCTTTGAATGGTCAGCCCGGCACCGAACATAATTTGACGTTTGTCGCTTCATTTTTAGAAAAAAAGCAAATTGAAAAAATCGATGATGAAGCTGTTGAGTGGCACAAGGCGCGGACCTAGGCATGCTAAACCTGATTAAATCAACTCGACTGATGGCAGCGTTTGTCCTTGGCCTCACCGCCTGGATGATGACCGGAAGTGTGCAAAGTGACGACCGCAACAAAATTGAGTTGATTTTACCTGCCGCGACAAACTCTCCCGAGATCGCGGATATAAATCCAAAAGAGGCGCAGAAGGAAGTTGCCGACCCCAATGAATGGACGGTTGAAGAAGCATCCGGCGATGCCTCGGTTAAAATTACCCTCGAAAAAATTTGGCAGCCTTTGACTCCGGGCCTTGTTATCGGTCCTACCTCATCGATTAAAACAGGCCCCACGGGCTGGGCGTTATTGACGCACGGCAAAGATCGCATGGCGATCGCCGCAAAGACCGAATTTTCGATACCTGAAAACGCCAGCACACCATCTAAAATTACGCCAGCCGTGACCACACCCGGCAACATCACCCGCATCATGCAGACGATCGGCAGCATTTTGTTCAAGGTCGATAAATCTCCTGACCGCGCTTTTGAAGTTGAAACACCATATTTGCTCGCAGGCGTCAAAGGCACGACCTTTGGTGTCAGTGTCAGCGGTAATGGTGCCAGTGTCAGCGTTAGCGAAGGTACCGTCGGTGTCGCCGCGGCAAGTGGCGCAGCCAGTGCCGACGTCACCAAAGGGCAAACCGCCAGCGTCACGTCCAATCCTGGTAGTGGTGTGAATGTTGGCCGCTCAAGTCGTGGCAGTGGCCGAAGCGGCGATCAGGGCAAAGGCAAATCCGGCGAGAATGGTGGTAAAGGAAATTCTCGGGACGAAGGTCCTGGCGAAAAATCCGGCGGCAAGGGTCCGGGCGGAAATTCTGGTGGTAATTCCGGACAAGGTTCTGCACCCGGGCATGCAAGTGCTGGTGGCCAAGGAAACAGCGGCGGCGGCAACGGCGGCGGAAATGGCGGTGGAAACGATGGTAACGGCGGTGGCA
>CAZMHI010000061.1:0-29939 GCA_964566055.1 uncultured Rhodospirillaceae bacterium | reverse complement strand
CCTCCTATTGATCTACTTTAATGACAAGATTGCCGTATTTATCAACCTTGCAATGGGTACCTGGTGGCATCACCGTTGTGGTATCCGGCTGTTCAATAATCGCCGGCCCGTCAAATTCGGCACCCGGTGGCAATTCACCACGTTCATAAATATCTGCTTCAAGGAAATCATGATCCTTAAACCAAACCTGACGGGTTGCCTTGGTGGCCAGCTTACCACCTTTTTCGATTTCTGGTAAATCAGGTTTGATAATTTCACCTTTGGCGACAACCCGCAAATTAACAACTTCTACAGGAGCGTAACCATCCGGCAGGCTATAACCATACTCAGCTTCCATGTCGTCCATGAAATTCTTCGTAATACCTTTCAAGTCTTTTAGTTCACCATCCGGCATATCGACCGTGAAGAAGCGGCTTTGCGAGAAGTATTTAACATCGACAAAACGCTCGACCGAGATCATGTCTGGTTCAATGCCCTCTTTGGCCAGAATCGTGTGCGACTTATCGACAAGTTTCTGCACCTCCGCATTGAGTTCATCAAAATCCAGCTCTTCTTCGGTTTGATGAATAGGCGTCGTGAATTCATGCTTCACATCAACGCGAATGGCGCCGAAGGCCGAAGCGTAGCCCGGCAGGGGCGGCACCACGACCGTGGTTGAGCCGATCTCACGCGCCAGGTCACAGGCGTATAAGGCGCCACCACCGCCATAAGGCACGATGGCAAATTCACGCGGGTCCCAGCCTCTGGAAACAGTTTGGATCCGCATCGCCATCATCAAAGCGCTGAGCGCCACCATATAGGTGTTGGCAGCGGCTTCCTGGACACTCCAATCATAGTGGTCACCAACTTTTTCTTTAACAGCTTTAAACGACAAGTCGCCATCGACCTTCATTTCACCGCCGAGGAAATATTCCGGATCAATCCGGCCTAAGACAATCTGGCTATCGGTGTTGGTGGCTTCATCACCGCCTTGTCCATAACAAGCCGGTCCCGGCACCGCACCCATACTTTGCGGACCAACATTGAGAATACCGCCGTTATCAACCCAGCTGATACTGCCACCGCCGGAGCCGATATAAACCGTATCCACCGAAGGCAGGCAGCACGGCACATTCCACAGAATTTTCCATTCGTGGGTAATGGCCGGAGACCCTTGATAAATCATCGACACGTTATTGGTTGTGCCGCCGGTCTCAAAGGCAATGACATTGTCATAATCAGCTAATGAACCAATATAGCCCGCCATACCCACGGCACCGGAGACCGGTGACGAATGGAAGGTTTTAGCAGGAAACTTCACTGCTTCATCCATACCAATAACACCACCGCCGGAGGTGGTGATCAGCAGCGGGCCATCATAGCCCCAATCCTCTTTGAGGCGCTTGGCCAGACCACCGAGATAATTTTTCAAAATCGGTGAAATATAGGCGTTCAGCACGGTCGTACAGGTGCGCTCAAATTCCAGCATCTGGGGCAGCACTTCGTGGCTCAAAGTGACGTCCACATCGGGCAGCTCTTTCTCCAGAATTTCGCGGGTACGTATTTCATGCACTGGATTCATAAAGGAATCCATATAGACGACAGCGATCGATTCGATACCACGCTTTTTACATTTCCGCGCCGCTGTTAGCACGTCTTCTTCATTAATTTCGGTGATCACATCGCCATAAGGACCAACGCGTTCACGCACAGGCATTACGTTGCGCCGAGGGATAATCAGCTCGGGTGGATCCCAATCCAACTCAAAAGCGGAAATTCGTTCGGCCCGGCCACCGCCTAAGACATCGCGGAAACCTTCCGTGGTGATAAGAGCCGTCTGAACGCCTTTGCGTTCCAAGATGGCATTAGTTGAAACCGTGGCACCATGGCGGAACGACAACACTTCGTCACCGGATATTCCGGCCCGCTTCAAGCCATTGATCACGCCATCAAAAAATGTTGGTGGCGTCGAGGCCACCTTGCCGAGCCGTTGCTCGCCGGTTTCCATATTGATGCAAATAACATCCGTAAATGTGCCGCCGATGTCGGTACCGACCACCCATTGTTTATCGCTCATTTTGGCCTAAAACCTCCCATAACCTAAAAGAGAACGTCATTCTTTTTTAGGATAGTAGCAGAATGAAACTGCATGTCAACGGCCAGTTAGGGCAAAATATTAATTCTTATTCTTGCTCTTCAATCCGCACAATTCCGAGGTTTTCCAGGGCTGCCCGGTCGGTCACCATGAAAAATTCAGCCTCGCCGCCAATGGCTTGGTGCGATGCCCAAGTCCAATGGGGAATGGTGAAGACATCATGCTTGCTCCACTCAAAAGTTTTATCGCCAATGGTCGAGCTGCCCTGGCCTTCGGTGACCAGGCAAATCACATTATAGGTCGCCCGTCTTGGTTTGGTGCCGTCAGCGCCGGTGAGCCGCATTTTATAAAGATCCATGGTCATCATCACCGGGCCACCGGTCATCGGGTTGGTGTAGCGGAGAATTTTTACACCATCGGACCGTGCCTCCATGGCATCCAAGGTCGCCTTAGTAACATCACCGGCATATCTGAATTTCGGCGAATGTACTTCATCGTGTTGATAGTCTAAGGGCGAGAGACCACCACCGGCCCAGACATTTTCATCACCTGGGCTGACTTTCCAAATATCATCGTCATCGGTATTGCCATCCTCACCCGGTTCAAAAAAGTTGGCATCCCAGCCGCCAATCAGCGGCAAATCGGCAGCATCGAACCAAACCGTGTTTTGGTCCCCTTCATTGATATGCCCATGCCAGCACATCGATGGCGTTAACACGAGATCGCCTTCATGCATTTCACAGCGGCGGCCATTGACGATGGTCAACGCCCCTTCGCATTGGGAGGCATATCTAATGGCGGCAAATGTGTGCCGGTGCATGGGTGCACGGTCACCGGGCTTCAGCATGGTGAAAGCACCGATTAAATTAGAAGTCGTCACCGTCGCACCACCAAAATCCGGATTGCTCATAATCATCGCCCGGCGTTCGGCGTGCTCCATGGGCACATCTGAAATGGCTTTCTCGGTCAGCGGCTTAATGTCCTGCCAGCGCCAGATATGGCTGCTATCATTGGCGGCGGGAGCCACCGGTGTAATAGCCATAAATCTGTCCCACACCGGATGAAAATCAGCATCCTCAAAAGTGGCGACCAATTCTGCATCACGATTTTCTTCAGCCAATTTTGTATTATCATCCATGAGTCTCTCCTCCTCTTGCGTAATCCTATATTAGCGCGAATTTGATTTCGGCGCGCTGTTTATTGCCGACCAGACATTTTCCGGGGTCAGTGGCATATCCAAATCCTCGACACCTAAACCTTCCAATGCATCCAAGACAGCGCTCACCACCACGGCTGGCGCGCCAATAGCACCTGATTCACCGCAGCCTTTGGCGCCCAGCGGATTGTGGGTGCAGGGCTGGCTTTGATCAAACTCCGACTTAAAATGCGGCAAATCAGCCGCCCGCGGTATGGCATAATCCAAGAACGATCCCGCTAACAGCTGACCACTCTCTGGGTCGTAAGTGGCGTCTTCCATCAACACTTGGCCGAGCCCCTGCGCCAGACCTCCATGAATTTGGCCTTCGACAATCACCGGATTAATGACCGTGCCGATATCATCAACGACCCAATATCCCTGCAGATGGATTTTCCCAGTTTCCGGATCGACCTCAACTTCACAGATGTGAACCCCATTGCTATAGGCGAAATTCTCAGGATCATAAAAGGCGGTCTCATCCAGCCCCGGCTCGAAATCCTCCGGCGGGTAATTATGCGCCGAATAAGCAGCCTTCGAGATTTCGCTGAACAATAATTTCTTATCGGTACCGGTCACGCGGTAGGTGCCTTGATCATGCTCGATATCGCTGACCGAGGTTTCGAGCAAATGCGCCGCCAGCCGTTTGCTTTTTTCGATTATTTTCCCGGTCGCTTTGTCCAGCGCCGAGCCGCCGACAGCGATGGAGCGGGAGCCAAAGGTCCCGGTACCAATCGGAGTTCTTCCCGTATCGCCTTCGATAATGTCGATCTCCGCCAAGGGTACACCCAACCGGTCGGAAATGATCTGGGCGAAGGTGGTGGCATGACCCTGGCCATGATTATGGGTGCCTAGATAGGCTTTAATGCCGCCGCTTTGATCGACCCGGATTTGCGCCGATTCGTAAAATCCCGCCCGGGCTCCCATAGCTCCGGCCAGCCGCGACGGGGCAACGCCGGAAGATTCGACAAAACAAGCGACGCCAACACCCCGCAATAATCCAGGTGATGTTGCAGATGAGCCGGATAATTCCAGTTTTCTAAAGCCGGAGCTTTTTTGCGCCAGCGCCAAAATATTTGGGAAATCGCCACTATCATAAGTCGGCCCTATTGAAGTTTGAAAAGGCATTTGCTCCGGCTGGATCATATTAAGCCGCCGGATATCTGCCCGGTCCATGCCCATCACCCGAGCAGCTTTATCGGCCAGCCGCTCCAGCACCAGACACGCTTCGGGCCGGCCTGCCCCTCGATAGGCATCGGTCGGCGCGGTATTGGTAAAAACACCAGTGACTTCAATAAAAATCGCCGGGGTGGCGTAAATACCGGCCAATAAACCGCTATAGATGGCGCTTGGAATTGCCGCCCCGAAAGTTGATACATAAGCGCCCAAATTCGCCAAAGTATCGACCCGCAAGCCAATAAATTTACCGTCCGCATCAAGCGCCAGCTTGGCCCTGGTGTGATGATCCCGGCTTTGCAGGTCACAAGTAAAGCTCTCGCTCCGGCTGGCTGTCCAGCGGACCGAGCCGCCAAGCTTCCGGCTTGCCCAGGCGATAATCGTTTCTTCCGGATAGTGCTTGCCCTTATAACCGAAGCCGCCGCCGACATCGGGGGAAATCACGCGGATGTCCCCTTGGTTCATGCCGAGTTGTTCGGCCACCAGAAAGCGGATGTGATGAGGGGCTTGGGTGGAGGAATGCAGGGTCAGGCTTTGACCAGCCACATCAAACTCACTGATCACATTCCGGGGTTCAAGCGCTGCCCCGGTTAGGCGGTTATTAAAAATATCCACCTCGACGATGTGCGCCGCTTCTGAGAAAGCCTGTTCAGCTAGACTTTCATCGCCCCGCTGAAATACAAAGCAGCGGTTATCTGAGGCGTCCTCGTGAAGTAGTGACTGCCCGGATTGCTGAGCGGCTAGCGCACTCACAACAACCGGCAGTTCTTCGTAGTCAATTTCGATTAGCTCTGCAGCATCCATCGCCTGCTCAAGAGTCTCGGCGATAACCACCGCGACCGCTTCTCCGACATGGCGCACTTTCTCCCGGGCCAGTGCCCAGCGGGGTGGTTCCGCCATCGGCTTGCCATCGGCTGAGGTGACGGGCCACATACAGAGCATGGGGCCGATGCCGTCTGCGGCCATATCCGCACCGGTAAAGATAGCGGCGACACCTGGGCTATGCATCGCTTGGTCTGAATTTATATTTTTTATGACAGCATGGGGGAATGGTGAGCGCAGGATAAAGGCGTGCTGCACACCGGACAGCGCGATGTCAGCAACAAATCGTCCACGTCCCGTGAGAAACTTAAAATCTTCTTTGCGGAGAACGCTGTCTCCGATGCCTCCGTTTGTCATTCGATAGCAATCCTGCAAACGGTAAAAAAACCGGCGGCACTAAGACCGCCGGATTTGGTAACACTATTAAATCATCGGCTATTTTTTCTTTTTAAAGAAAATATGCACGTTGTTTTTGTCGACTAAGAGATGGCGAACATGAACTTTTTTACCAAAACTCTTACCAGACAATTTGTCGGCCATGGTGTTAGCGCCGAGCGTGCCCCAGGCAACCGGGTTCAGGGCAACCGTTAGGCCCATATTTCCTTTGCGGACAGCGACCCGTGCCGGTGGAATGCCGTTCATGCCGGTAACGACGATTTTGCCTTTTTTGCCGGCAGCGATAACAGCCTGGGCAGCGCCCATGCCGAGCTCATCGTTGGCGCCGTAAATAGCTTTCAGATTGGGGAAAGCAACTAAGGCATCTTCACCATTTTTCAAGCCCAGTTCACGGGTTAATAGTAGTTCACGGCGGAAGACAATTTTAATACCCGGATGTTTGGCCATTTCAGCGGTGTAGCCTTTGGCGACATTGATAAAAGCTTGTGCACCAGCGGGACCAGCCAGCATGGCGACTTCACCTTTATTACCGATTGCCTTAGCGGTCCAGGCAGCGATTTCGCCGCCAATTTTTACTTCGTCCATGGAAACATGCAAAAGCTGACTTTTGCAGGCAGACCCACGAGCGATTGACATCATTGGGATACCGGCCTTTTTGGCTTTATCAAAGGCGCTGCACAGCGCTTTGGCGTCAATTGGCGAAATCAGAATACCGTCAACGCCTTTGGCGATCAGATCATTGATGCCGTTCAATTGTTTTGCCAGATCTTCTTCGGCATTGACGACGCTGATATCAAAGCCGCGGGCTTTGGCTTGCTTTTTAATGCCTTTCAGCATGGCGATGTAGAACGGATTTGTATCCGAAGCCAATGCCACACCGATGGTTTTGGCATCAACCGATGTCGAACTGCCGACAAGGAATGCTAAACCGATTAATCCAAATATAAACTTCTTCATTTTACTATCCTCCCTAGGGGTTGAGATTCAATTTTAAAACAATCTTCTCATGGTAATTACAATTAACGGCGGCGCCACCGGTCAGCAGCGGCTGCGGCAACGATCACGACACCAATGGCCACCTGTTGCCAGTGTGATGGCACATTGGCCAAATTCAAGGCATTGGCCAATACTATCATAATAAAGACGCCGATGACGCTTTTATAAAGCTTCCCTTCCCCGCCATAGAGCGAGGCGCCGCCCAGCACTACAGCGGCAATCGTCGTCAGTTCATAGAAACCACCGGCGGTCGGCTGGCCCGATTGCAGCCTTGAGGCCAGCATCACACCACCCACTCCTGCCAAGGTTCCACACCAGACATAGGTTGAGGTTTTAATCCGCTTGACGGAAACACCGGCCAAATAGGCAGCTTCAGCATTACCGCCGGTGGCAAACACCCGCACACCATAGGCAGTGTAATGAAGCAGCCAGGAAAACACGATTAAGACCAAGATCGGCAGCCAGACCAGAAACGGCACATTTAAAAAACGCTCAATGGCAAAATCGGTAAATATATCCGGCAGACCTTCGTCACCCATTACCGGCTGGCCTTCGGTAACCACAAAAGCCAGACCGCGGACAAGCACCATGGTGCCTAAGGTGGCGATAAAAGGGTTCACATCCAGCTTGGTAACGATAAAACCGTTCACCAAACCGACGAAGGCCCCAACCGCAATACCAGCGCTAACGCCCAGCACCACATTGGTTTCAAGCATCACCCAGGAGGCGGCAATACCCGAGACCGCCACGACTGAACCGACCGAGAGGTCAAAACCACCGCCGATAATAACAAATGTCATACCAATCGCGATCACTGTCAAAACAGCGCCTTGCATCAGCACATTGTTTATATTGATTGGCGAGAGGAATTTGTCGGATAATAAAGAAGCGATGAGACACAGCACGATCAACGCCACCAACGGCATTTGACCCCACAACAAATTGCGTTTGGCGCTCAACCATTCCGAAATTCCACTGCTTGGTATTTCGGCGGATTTCCCGGCGATGTCCCGAGTCTCCTGCATTCTTATCCTCCTAAGGCGTCCCTGAGGGCGCGTTCATTATATTCTCCGTCGCGCGAATAGCGCCCGACAAACTCACCCGCCCGCATCGCCATCACAGTATCTGAAATCGACAACACTTCCGTCATTTCGGAAGAGGCAAACACAATACCATTACCGTCATCAGCAAAATCATTCATCAATTTATGAACCAAGGCCTTGGCGCCAACATCGATGCCATGGGTCGGCTCATCGAGTAATAAGAGATCAGCATGTCCAGCCAGCCAGCGGGCGAAAATTACTTTCTGCTGATTGCCACCTGACAATTCCCGTACTTCTTTGTGGGGATCATTGGGCCTGATATCCAACGCATCAATCAACCCGACGACAAAGTCGTCGATGGCTTTACGGGACAGGGTGCCGTTTTTGCTGAATTTATCAATATTCGGCAGCACAATATTCTCCCGCACAGTGAGGCCAAAGATCAGACCCTGGCTGCGCTCGCTCGGCACCAAGCCGATGCCTGATTTAATGGCATCTTGAGGTGATTTAAGGGCGACGTCTTTACCCTTAATCTTCATTCTCGTCACCTCATCACCGGCGCCAAACAAATGGTCGAGAAATTCTGTCATGCCGCCACCCAAAAGGCCGGCAAGACCGAGTATTTCACCAGAGCGTACAGTCACATTTTCCGTTTGGTCTGAGCCGTTCCCGCGATGGTCAATTTCCAGCAGCGGCTCGCTTTTTTCCCTGAACTCCGAATGGTGGAGCTCTTCAATATCCCGACCGGTCATTAATTGGGTCATCTCAGCCCGGTCCGGCACACCCTCTGCCGAGTGTTCCACCACCCGGCCATCCCTGAGGCGCGTGCCCTCATCAGCTATTTTTTCCACTTCATCCAGCCGGTGCGAGATAAATACGATAGCCACATCATGAGATTTAAGGCGATTGATAAAATCAAACAGCCGCTCAACCTCCCTGGTTTCTAAAGCCGCTGTCGGCTCATCCAATATCAGCAGGCGGGCATCATGGTTGAGAGCGCGCGCGATCATGATTAATTGACGTTCGGCAAAGCTTAAGCGATCCAAGGTTACTTCCGGATCAACGTCCAGATCAAAGCTGCCTAAGAGCTCACCGGTCAACTCTCTCATCCGGCGGCGGTCGATGGCCGGCACCAAACCAAATACTTTTTTTGATGGCAGTTTTCCGAGCAGGACATTTTCGGCCACGGTCTGGGCCATAACCACCCGCATTTCCTGTGGGATAACCACGATACCGGCCGCCAAGGCGTCACTCGGCCCGGCAAACTCCAAAACCTGTCCGGCGATTTCCGCCACGCCGCTATCAGGCTTATGAACACCGCCAAGTATTTTAATTAAAGTAGATTTACCAGCGCCATTTTCACCGATCAAGGCATGGACTTTGCCCGCATGAAACGAGATCGACACGTCATCCAATGCCTGCGTGCCGTAAAACCGCTTAGACATATTACGTACGGTTAGCAGTTCCTCGTTAGGGGCCAAAAAATCCTCTCCCAGATCATTAGTACCAATGTTTTTTTATTGTAGACCTTGATCAATAAAGAATAGTATTCTCTATTACTAATGAAAAAGTCAACAGCTAGATTCCGTTTAGCTTTAACTAATATACTATGAGCAGGTGCCGAATGGCCCAAGTAAAAAAAACATCAGTGCGCGATGCAATCTTGGAAAGTGCAACCGAGCTTTTTACTGAGCAGGGTTATTCTAACACGACGCTGGCGGATATATCCCGTAACGCCTCGGTGACGATGTCGAATATATATAACTACTACGATTCCAAGCTCGATGTTTTATTTGCGATTTATGAACCCTGGCTCGATGAGCGGATTGATTTTGTCGCCGAAGAAACGGCAAAAATCGAAGTGCCTAAAGAAAGAATGCGTTATCTGCTTAAATATCTTTTCAGCGATCTACCCGCTGACACCAATTGTTTTTCCAACAATTTCATGCAGGCAATTGTTACCCGGAAATCAGATGAAAATTATTCGCGGGATTTGCTGCTGCGATCAGAAGAAAAAATCTCAGGGATCATCCGCGATGCTATACCGGATTCCTTTAAAGAGGGTCTTAGCGATAATATTATGACCCACTTTCTGTTCATGGCACATGACGGCTTTGTTATTAACTATGCGCTCAACGGGCCATCGCGCCGGGTCGATGCCATCATCGATATGTTGTGCAATATGATTTTTGACTCGGAACCCGCTAATACTTCATCGTAAGAGCAGGATATTATGCCGCCAAAGCAATCTTTCCAGCCGAACCCGGAACAGCTGAAATTAACACCCGATATTACCGGTCGGGAAATCAACGGCGTCGGTGAAACCGCCCACCGGCAGCCGACCCGCGTCTATTGGCACGATCCTGAGACGATTGCCCATGGTAAAATGCAGCTCTGGTTTTACTCGCAAAATAATAGCGAGCGAGCCGCCGAGGCCAGACGCCGGGCTTATGAAATAGATGCTCTGCCCCTGCCCGATATTGCTGCCGACAAAAAACAGGCAAGTGCCGAAGAGTGGACGGCAGAGGTTAAAAAAGTAGCTCTGGAGGCCAGCGCTGAATTGGTGGGTATCGCCAAAATGCAGCCCGAATGGCTGTTTGAGAATAGCGATCTCAGCTACCAGAACATTATTATTGTCGCCATGAAAATGGATTTCGACAAGCTGGCTCAAGCGCCGAGCATCACCACGTCGGTTGAGACCATGGCGCAATATAGCCGGGGCGCCAAAATCGCTAAGGAAGTTGCGGGCTGGATCAGAGAACGGGGCTGGGATGCGCATCCCCATTGCGGACCAGCCTCGGGGCCGGTGTTGTTGATCCCAGCAGCCATCCAAGCCGGCATCGGTCAATTGGGCAAACACGGCTCCATGATCAGCCGGGACTATGGCTCAAACTTCCGCCTGGCCGGCATTATGACTGATTTGCCGCTGATCCCGGATGCCCCTGTAGATTTTGGCGCTGAAGATTTTTGTCAAAGCTGCCAAATCTGCATCAAGGCCTGTCCGCCGGAGGCCATCATCGATGACAAGCAATTGGTCCGGGGCGACACCAAATGGTATACGGATTTCGACAAATGCATTTATTATTTCAATGAGAATAAAAGCTGCGCCATTTGTCTTGCCGTCTGCCCCTGGAGCAAGCCGGGCACGGCGCCTAAACTGGCCGAGAAAATGTTGCGCAAACGGCAGAAATTGGAGGCTAAAAAATAGTGATTTACTTGAACTACAGCCAAGCAGAATTAGACGCCCAATATAATCAAGCAACGTTGGTACCCGATTTGTCGCCTTATATGGAGCATTGGACCACAGCAAGTTCTGAGGCGCGGGAAAAACTAGACTGCGAATTGGACGTCGCTTACGGTCCGGATAAAGCTGAACGCCTGGATATTTTTCCCAGTAAGCAAGAGCGTGCACCCATTCATGTTCATATCCATGGCGGCGCCTGGCGCCGGGTAAGCAAAGAACTTGTTTCCTATCACGCCCCGCCTTTTGTCGATGCCGGTGCGATCTTTATCGCTTTGGAATTTGGCTTGGCGCCTGAATATAGTTTGGACAGCATCGTCGGGCAGGTCCGTAGTGCGATCAAATGGATTTGGCAAAATGCCGGGTCATTTAATGGCGATCAGGACCGCATATATGTATCCGGCGTGTCTTCAGGCGCTCACCTCTCTGCAACGATCCTGGCGGATGGCTGGCGCAAAACGTCAGGATTGCCGGAAAATGTGATCAAGGGAGCGGTCCTGGCGAGCGGTCCGTATGATCTGGAACCGGTGCACTTAAGTGCTCGAAATGAATATCTCAATCTCGACGAGGCCGCCGCTGACCGAAACAATCCCTTAAAGCATATCCCAAAAGGCGGGCCATCAATATTTGTCTGCTGGGGCGATGGCGAACTGGCCGAGTTTCAGCGGCAAGGGGAAGCCTTTGGCACCGCTTGGCAAGCAGCAGGCAATGACTGCCAAATGTTGAAAATTGAAAACAAAAATCACTTTGATGTCGGTAATTTATTTGGCGAGGCAGACAGCGCCATTGTCAAAGCAGCACTGGCGCAGATGTCGCTTTGACCGCAATTCAAATACCGAGATAACTCTCGCGGACTTTGGGGTCTGCCAAGATGTCCCGAGCCGCCCCGGCCATGACGCCGGAACCGTTTTCAAGCACGTAGGCGTAATCGGCGATTTGCAGAGTCCGGTTTACGTCCTGCTCGACAATCAGCAACGTCAGACCGGTTTCTTTCAGCTGCACGATCATTTCAAAAATGGCCTCAGCGATAAGCGGCGCCAAGCCAAGGGTCGGTTCATCAAGCATCAACAGACGCGGGCGGGCCATCAGGCCACGCGCCACGGCCAGCATTTGCTGTTCACCACCCGATAAAGTGCCGCCCAGCTGATGCCGCCGCTGTTCGAGTTTGGGGAACAACGCATAAGCGTTTTCCAGACCTTCAGCCAGATCATCCCGGGCGCGTTTTGAAATGGCGCCAATTTTTAAGTTTTGCTCTACCGTAAAAGTGGGAAAAATCAGCCGTCCTTCCGGCACCATGGCGAGGCCGGCTTCGACCCGCAGATCGCTCGGCTCATGGGTAATATCACCGCCGGCAAAATCCACCCTGCCCTTTTTCGCCGGCAGCAAGCCCGACAGGCTGCGGAGAAAGGTCGTCTTACCGGCGCCATTACTGCCAACCAGCGCCGTGATCTTGCCTTCTTCGATCTCACAGGAGAAATCCCTTAAGGCGTAGACCTGGCCATAAGCCGCACTTAGATCAGTGACTTGAAGCAGAGCTTTACTCATTTTTCCGCCCCCAAGTAAGCCTGGATGACGGCCTCATCCTGAGCGATTTGGTCGGGTGCGCCGACAGCGATCATTTCCCCATGATGAATGACGACGATACGCTCACACATACGCATCAAGGCCTTCATCACATGCTCAATGACAATAAGGGTAAAATCATATTTCTGCTTACAATTTTCGATGATGCTGATGGCTTCATTCACTTCGCTCGGCGTCAGACCAGCCATGACCTCATCCAGCATCAAAAGTTTCGGACCGGTGGCCAAGGCTTTCGCCAATTCAAGGCGCTTGAAACCGGCCAATGTCAGGCTGCCGGCAAGCTGACCAGCCCGATCATCAAGTCCGACATCGACCAATATTTCATGCGCCCTCTGGTTTGCCTGGCTCATCGATTTTTCCTGATACGAGCCGTAAAGCGCGCCGGCAGCAACATTTTCCAGCACCGTCAAACCCCGGAAAGGCCGTACGATCTGATAGGTTCGAGCCACACCCAGCGCACTGATTTGATCCGGCCTCATGCCGTCGATCTGCTGGCCGGCAAGTATGATCTTGCCCTGGCTGGGCTTGGCATGGCCGGCGATCAAACTGAACAGCGTTGTCTTACCAGCTCCATTGGCGCCCATGATGCCGAGCGTCTCACTGTCTTCAACCGTGAAATTGATATCTTGCAAGGCAACCAAACCACCAAAGGATTTGCTGACGTCATTGATCTCAAGCAGCATTTTTTTCGCTCCTTGAAGATTTTGCCGAGAGCCAGCCGAAAATGCCGCTGGGGGCAAAGAGCACAAACCCGATCAGCAAAACACCCAGAATAATCATGTAAACTTCCGGCCAATTCGCCCACAACAATTCCTGCAGAATCACCAGGAAGGCGACACCCAGTAAAGGCCCCGGCGCATCATCGCTGCCGCCAATTATCGCCATCGTTACAATGGTAAAGGAAACGATTGGGTTGAAGGCGTCGCCGGGCTGAAAAATACCAGAGCGCATAATAAAAATCGCGCCGACCATGGCCGGAATAATGCCGGATAACGCAAAAGCCGCCAGCTTGAGGCGCGCTACGGGCACGCCAATGGTTTCGGCTGCCCCTTCGTCTTCTCTGATTGAACGCAGCCCGGCGCCAAAGCGGGAGCGCCGGATCCAGAAAGTCAGCCCGGTCGCCACCACCGCCAGCACCAGCATGGCAATATATAAATCTGCTAAAGGCGGGGCGCCAAACACCGGGCGCAAGGACATATACATCCGCGCTTCATTGATCAGCACTAGGTTTTTCACCAGCTCGGCCAGACCAAAGGACAGAATTACAAAATATGGGCCCCGCACCCGCAACACCGGATAACCGATAATGAGTGCACCGATGCCAACCACTAGGCCTGATAAAACAACACCGAACCAGACCGGAACCAGACCCCACAGCAACACAAATACATACGCACCCGAGCCGAAAAAGACGACATGGCCGAGCGAGATATAGCCTGTCATACCAGATAGAATGACCCAGCTTTGGGCCAAGGCGATATACATAAATAATGTAAAGCCGATGCCCAGCATATATTCGCTGGCAGTGCCGGAAAGGCCGGCAAATATGATGATAACGGCTGCTATGCCGATTAATCTCAAATTGTTGCTCATCGGGCGACCCTGCCGCGCCCGAGCAATCCTTGCGGACGGAAAATTAAAATGCCGATAAAAATGCCGTAGACCAAAACCGAACGCCATTCAGGCCCGGTGACGGCAACGCCAAATATTTCCAGAAAACCCAGCAGCAGGCCAGCCAGAAAACCGCCCCAGAGATTACCGAGGCCGCCCAAAATAATCACCACGAAGGCCGACATAGTATAGGGGAAGCCCATTACCGGTGTGATCGGCTCCAACACACTGATCAAGGCACCGGCCAGTCCCGTGATGCCAAAGCCAATAATCAGGCTGAACATCTGCACCCGGTCAACGTTTATGCCGACGACGGCGCTGGCATCCCGATTTTGGATCAACGCATTCATCGCCAGACCAAATAGGCTGAAACGCAGATATAAGACCGCGGCGATGGAAATCAGTGAGCCGACAATCAGCACCGCCAGTCGCGCTCCGGTTAACCGCACGTCGCCGATCTCAACAATCGCGCTCAGATATTCATAGCCCTGCCGGTCAGCGGTAAAAAACAGGATGACCAGATTTTGCACGACGACAGAAATGCCGAAGAACAACAGCAGTGAATTTTCTTCCAGCCGGGCCAGAATTTCACTGTTGGAGAGCAGGTTCTGGAAAATGCTTTTATAGGCCAGCCAGCCCAGGCCGCCACAGATTATAGCCGCGCCAACCATGGAGATCAGCGGGCCGACATTGAAAAGAGAAAAAACGATAAAGGCGATATAGGCGCCGATCATCACCAGATCGCCATGGGCCACGTTCAGCAACCGCATGGTGCCGTATATCAGATTGAGACCCAGTGATATTAAAGCATAGAGCACCCCGGTAATAAGGGCAGCTGCCAGCAATTGAGGTGAAAGCAGAATATCCAAGGCTAAGATGCCACCTCTACTTAAAGCCAAAAAGAATGGGTTTCCCGCAATCGCAGGAAACCCAAACTATAGATGACAACGCCTATTTAGCCCAAGCGCCTTTATCGACAACCGCAGAGGTTGCCCGTTGCTTTGGCCAAACAACTTCAATTTTACCTTTTTGGATTTGGGCAAAACCGGCCGGCGTGACGCTATTTTGCACGCCGTTAAATTTAATTTTGCCGTAGATCGTATCAAAGGTCATGGAATTAACAGCTTGGCGAATTTTCTCACGGTTCAAGCCTACCTTAGCAATAGCCTGTTCCAAAATCTGCGCTGAGACAAATACCTCAACTGAATCGAGATAATCCGGCTCATGGCCTTTGAACATTGCCTTGTAAGCATTATAGAACTCTTGTGAGCCCGTGGTGTTTTTCAAGCCCGGAGTCCAGGCAGCCATGGTAACGATGCCGTCCAGATTGCTTTTAAACATGCCCCGGAAAAAACCGATAGCCGGGCCGACCATGACATATTGGGTTTTGGCATTGATGCCGACTTCCCGCGCCTGGTTCATATAAAGAATAGAATCGCCAGGATATGAATGGACCAAAACCGCATCGGGATTTGCGCCCTTAATTTTGGTCAACATACCGGTCATGTCTTTAATGTCCGGCGGATATTTAGCTTCGAATTTTACCGCAATGCCGGCTTTGGCCAGAGCTGGTTTCAGGAACTGAATGTTTTCAGAAGCGAATTGCAGCAAATTATACATAATCGCCACGGACTTAACGCCGCGGGATTTCAGCATAGCCGTCATTTCTTTGGCCAGATTGTCCGGCATCATCGGCGTCGTAAACCAGAGATAGCCTGGCTTCACTTTACGCAGCGCAACCGAAGCCGCCGTGTTACCGATCAGTGGAAATTTGTGGCGCTCTACCACCGGCGCAATGGCGAAGTGGTGTTGCGTGCCCCAAGGGGCCATAACCAGATCAACTTTGTCGCTGGTGATCAGTTTTTCATAAATTTTAACCGCCTGGGCCGGATCAGATTTGTCATCATATTGGACAAATTCAATTTTACGGCGGCCCTTGCCACCAATATCCAGGCCACCTTTATCGTTGACCATTTTCTGCCAGACCAAATAGGCATTTAATTGTGAAGGCCCAGCCGGTGCAAACAGGCCGGTTTTAGGAATCGAAAAGCCAATTTTTACCGTGTCAGCCGCTTGCACGGGCCCCAGTAATCCAAACATCCCAATAAGGGCAAGGGATGCAGTTAGTAAACGTTTCAACATTTTAGTGTTCCTCCTGTTAAATTTATTGTTTTATTTTATTAAGTTTTTTCGTTCTCAATTAATCCATTGAGTACCCGTTCTGGCGACAATGGCAGCTGGCGCAGCCTCATTCCGCTCGCATGGGTGATCGCGTTACAAATTGAAGCCGGCACCGTCACCAAAGTGATCTCACCAACGCCTTTAGCGCCAAAGGGACCATCCGGTTCCGGATGCTCGACAATTGTCGTATCAATGTTATACGGGACTTCCGCTGTGCCGGGGGCCTTGTAATCCATCAGGGTCGGATTAGCGAGGCGGCCATCATCCCAGACCATTTCCTCGAACAAGGCATAGCCGAGGCCTTGGGCATAACCACCATCAACCTGGCCTTCAACCAGACCCGGATTGATCGCCTGACCGACATCAACTGCATACCAAGCACCTTCGGCTGAAGCCTTGCCGGTAACTTGGTCAATCGCCACTTCGGAGACCATGGCAGCAAAAGTGAACACACCGATATTGGTGAAAGGCAAGCCTCTCGCCACAGCGCGTTTGGGATCAATGGTCGGCTGATCAAACACCAGCGTATGCGAGCCGACAATCGGTCCACCGACACCCCAATGGGTCATCGCCGCAATTTCGAAAAAGGAAACCTCTTTATTGGCGCCTTTGATGCCGACCATGCCGCCTTCACGGAGCTCCAGTTCATCGGCGGAGCTTTCCAGCACTATTGCGGCGTAGTCTTTAATCTGTCGCACTGCATCTTTAGCAGCGCCGACGACAGACCGGCCTGTCGTATAGGTCACCCGGCTTGCCGTGGTGCCCCAATTATAGGGTGAGGCATCCGTATCGGGTGCGGCGGTGCGAATTCGATCGATGGGGATCTGCAGGGTTTCGGCACAAATCTGCGTCAAGACAGTGTCGGATCCCTGACCGATATCGGTCGCCCCGGTATTGAGCACAAAAGTGCCATCTTCGAGCATGCGGACAATCGCACCGGTCGCCAACAAGCCGCTGATATGACCCGCCGCTGAAACGCCGATACCGTTGCCACCGGAATTTTTGCGCCGGTTATCCCAATCGGAGCTGGCCCGGACTTTTTCCAGGCATTCCTGCATACCGTTTGAATCTACTTTTTGCCCGCCGAACCATTGCTGGCCCTGGGCTAAGACGTTTTTAATACGCAACTCGATAGGGTCGATGCCAAGTTTATCGGCGATCTCATCGATTTGGGCTTCACCGGCAAATGTCACCTGGGGATTGCCGAAACCGCGGAAGGCGGCAAAACGCAAATGATTGGTATAGGCGACCTTACCGAAGGCCTTGGCGTTGGGGAAATGATACGGGCCCATCGACATCAGGGCAGCGTTACCCAGCACACCGGGGCTATCATCTGCGAAAGCGCCGCCGTCTAAAAGCAGCTCTACTTCCCGGGCGACAAAGGTGCCGTCGTTTTTGACTCCGGTTTTACAGCGGATATTAAAGGGGTGGCGGGCGCGGACGGTTTCAAAATCCTCTTCCCGGGACAGGATCATTTTGACCGGCCGCTTGGTTGCCATTGCCAGCGCGACACAGAGCGGTTGGATATGAGCTTCCATTTTGTTGCCAAAGCCGGCGCCGACTTTGGGCGTCATGGAACGCAGCCGTGACATCGGCAGGCCTAAACATTCGCAGACATTGGCCTGCACCCGGAAGACCGACTGATTGGCCGACCACAAATTAATGAGGCCATCCGGTTCAACCTCGGCCAGAGCGCCGCAGGGCTCCAACGACAGATGATTTTGCGCCTGGGTCTCGTAATCGTTTTCGACAATTAGGTCGCATTCATCCCAGGCTTTATCAACATCACCTTGGGCAATCTCCGTAAAAGACATTAAATTGTTTTCAGCAATGGCTTCGAAAACTTTGAAGTAATCTTGGAGTTCTTCGTGGATCACGGCGGCGCCCTCTTCAAGAGCTGCTTCCGGTGAAAGTATCGCCGGTAGTTCTTCATATTCGACATCGATTAAAAGAGCAGCAGCACGGGCGGTTGCTTCATCCTCGGCGGCGACACAGGCGACCGGCTCACCCATATAGCGGACTTTGCCTTTGGCGATAGCGCCTTCATCTTTGATGAACGGTCCCATTTTATGATCTTCAAAATCATCACCGGTGAGCACGCAGACAACGCCCGGAACTTTTTCAGCCTCTGACGCATCATAAGAAAGTATCCTGGCGTGGGCGTAGGGGCTTTGCAGCATGGCGCCAAACAGCATGTTCGGCCGGGTAAGATCAGCAATATATTGCGCCCGGCCCAGTACTTTTTCCTTGGCATCAACCTTGGGAATGGTTTTGCCGACTTGATACATTTCATTGGTGGTTTTATCAGCTGCCATGGCTCAGCCCCCCGCCACGTTGCGGACTGCGTCGATGATTTTCTTATAGCCGGAACAGCGGCAGACATTGCCCGACAAGCCTTCGCGAACCTCGTCAACGCTCGGGCTCGGATTGTCCTGCAGCAACGCATGGGAGGTCACGATCATGCCGGAGGTGCAGAAACCGCACTGGACAGCGCCATTGTCAATAAAGGACTGCTGCAGCGGTGAAGGTTCACCGTCATCGGTCAAACCTTCATTGGTGGTTATTTCCCGGCCGACACTATTGACCGCCAGTGATAAGCAGGCGCGCGCCAGTTTGCCATCCATCAGTACCGTGCAAGCGCCACAGACCCCTTGGTTGCAGCCTTTTTTAGCGCCGGTCAGTCCCAACTGATCGCGGATGACTTCAAGCAGCGTAGTTGTGGGACCGGCTTGGGCCTCTCGAACCTCACCGTTGAGATTGAGGGATATGGTTTTGCCTGAACTCAAGAGCCGTCTCCCAAATTTGATTTGGCTTGGCCGATCGCCACACTAATTGCCTGGGCAACCAGACGCGGAATTAAGATTTTACGGTAGGCCGCCGAGGACCGGACGTCATCGACTGGATCACTGGCCTCGGATAGTTGGTCGCCAAGATTTTGAATGGCAGCATCGTCTAAACTGGTGCCGATCAAAGCTTGTTCTGCCTCGGGCAGCCGGATCGGTGTCGGGCCGCAGCCGCCAACGCTGACAGCTAAATGACTGACCGCATCACTGTCCATCGCCATAACAACAGCGACCATGGCGATGCCCATATCGCCTTTGACCTTGGCGAGCTTTTCATAAACACCCGTGCTGCCAGCCGGTGGTGGCGGCAGGCAAATATTGGTGATCAGATCACCCGGCTCCAGCGCCGTCTCATACCAATCAACGAAAAATTCACTTGCCGGAATGCGGCGGCGTCCGGTTGCGCCGGCGATTTCTATCTCAGCACTGAGAGCTGACAAGGCAACCGGATAGTCGGCAGCTGGATCAAAATGGCCAACTGAGCCGCCGATTGTGCCCATATCGCGGATCACCGGATTGGCAATCAACCCGGCAGCCTGGCTCAGCACTTGATTGCCTTCGGCGAGCTCGGTAGTAGCGACATCACAATGGCGGACCAAGGCGCCAATCTGCAGCCAGCCGTCTTCGTCCATTTCAATTTTTCTAAGTTCTTCGACTTGGCGCAAACTGATCAGTTGCGACGGCTCCACCAGACGAGCATTCAACATTGCCACGAGACTGGCGCCACCGGCGACGCATTTAGCATCTTCATCGGCAGCCAGTAACGCAACTACTTCGTCAACGGAAACGGGTTCAAAATACCCGGCTTCGGTCATCTGTTTGCCTCCCTACTGTATCGACAGCGGATCGATATGTTCTACCGTTACCTGTCAAACAGCAAGCCGGATTTTTCCGGCTCCAATTATTATTAACGGTTTCATATATTGATCAAAACCGCATTTTTTCATAAAAGAACGTCATTCTTTATTGACAGAAATTTCTTACTCTGTCAACGTTGGCCACTCCAAATATATGGTTACCAAAGGTTAGAAAATCAGAGCAGTTAATAGAATCTGAGTTTCACAGGGTTGAAATGAAAATTGAAGAAACATTCAATGTGCCGGAATCACCGGAAACTGTCTGGCGGTTTATTACCGATCCGGAAGAAGTCGGGCCTTGTGTGCCGGGCCTCAGCGACATTGAGGTTGTCGGCTCAGATAAATACAAAGCCAAGGTTAAAGTTGCCGTCGGCCCGATCAAGGCCGCCTTTAATTTTGAAGTTGAAGTAACTAAGGAAACACCACCCTCTGAAGTCTTGTCGGTAACCCGAGGCGAAGAAGGCTCGAAAGCCAGCAAGGTTACGGCCCACAATATTTTGAGATTATCGCCGTCAAGCGACGGCACGGAAGTTTACTATAGTTCGGAGGTTTCGATCACCGGCCGGCTTGGAAAATTCGGTCTCGGCGTGATGAAAAAAAAGGCCAAAAGTCTGGGCGAAGAATTCGCCGAAAATTTTCGTCAACGCATCGAAACCAGCGATATCAATGCAACTGAATCAGCAGCATCCCCCGCTCCAGCGATTCAAACAGGAGGAAGTAAAACAATGGGTAAAGCAAATTGGTACGATATGAGGGAATTTATGGATGCCCTCGAAGAACGCGGCGAACTTGTCCGCATCAGTGAAGAGGTTGATCCAACCTGGGAGATTAACGGCCTCACCCGAATCGGTCTGCAAGACCGTGGGCCGGCGATCTTGTTCGAAAATATTAAGGGTGCTGATTATCCCATGGTGACCAATCTCTTAGGCACGGATGAACGCTACCTGCTTTCCCTCGGTATCGACAAATGGAGCGATTACAACGAGGAATGGATCAGACGCACTGAGGAATTCATTCCTCCGCGCATGGTCGATAGCGGACCCTGCCAGGAAGAGGTTATCGAAGGCGATGACATTGACCTGCATAAAATCTGCAACACGGTTTGGCATCAATATGACGCCGGCGAGTTTCCAGGTACCCTGGGTATTTCCATCACCCGGGGCCGCGATGATGGGGTCCTAAATGCCGGCATTTACCGGATGCACACACTATCCAAAAATACTCTTGGCTGGGGCGCACCGGAGTATACTCACGGCCGCCAGCACTATATGGAATATGAAAATATGGATGAGGAAATGCCGATGGCAGTTGTGACGGGTTACGATCCTGTCGTCTTCATCATGGGTGCAACCCGTACACCTCCGGGCATTGATGAATTTCATATTGGTGGTGCATTGCGCGGGGAGGCCATCGACATGGTGGCCAGTGGCGCCGATGGAATCCCGGTTCCGGCAACCAGTGAATTCGTTTTTGAAGGCGTCATCAAACCCCATCACCGGGAAATTGAAGGCGGCTTTGGCGAGTACACCGGATT
The DNA here is from genome assembly GCA_964566055.1 of uncultured Rhodospirillaceae bacterium. GTDB lineage: Bacteria > Pseudomonadota > Alphaproteobacteria > Rhodospirillales > UBA2165 > TMED23. The sequence goes on along the minus strand of CAZMHI010000061.1, from coordinate 8,386 downwards.
TTACGGTGAGGCCCGCTCCAACCCTGTCTTCGAGGTGCGGCGCGTCACTCACCGCAAAAAACCGATCTTCCTCGGTGCGCGGGAACAGTGGGAACCCTCGGACAGCACCTTGGTCAACGGCAAATCTTCTCAAGCCGAAGCCTTTAAGACGGTTAAGAGCCTGGTGCCGGGCGTACTCGACATGCGCTGCAACGTCTGCTTTGAAGCCATCGTCAAAATCGACAAGTTGTTTCCGGGTCATCCGCAGCAGGTTATGGATGCGGTTTGGGGCGGCACTTATTCACGCTACAAACATGTTATCGTGGTCGATAAAAACGTCGATATTTGGGACTACACCGATGTCCATTGGGCATTATCGACCCATGTCCGCGCTGATCGCGACGTCACCATAAGCCCGCGCCGGGCCGGCCAATGGCTCGACCCAGCCGTATCTTTACGTGAAAAAGGCTGGCAGACCCAGATGGGCATCGACGCCACGCTATGCAACGAAGAGTACGAGTTCTGGGGTGAAGAAGCACCGCGTCTCGTCAATGATCCTGAAATTGTCGCCAAGACATTAGAAAAATGGGAAGGCAAACTTAGCTGGCGGGACAGTTAAAGCTCGCAAAGAATGATGCGGTGGTTACTCAGTGAAAACCGGGTGACCCCGCATCGCTTCCTGAAAAGCGGATTAGATATTTTTAAGAGGTAACGTCTAGAGCCTGTAAGATCTTCGGCCACGACTTTACCGGCGCATCGTATTCAATCGTAACCTCATCACCGTCCCGTTTAATGGCGTTGCCTTTGATATAGACGGGGACATTTTTTTCCAGAAGCGTGACATAAAAAGCAAATTTAATTATATCACCAATTTTAATATTTTTGCTGAGGCCGCCGATAACTGCGTTTGTTGCGGTTAGGGAAACCAGTTTTCTTTCGACTTTGTCGCCTGCAACTTTAACATGGAACTGACTAAGGTCCGGCTTAACGTCTAAATTTTGTGAAATGCTCACTAACAATCCTCTTTACTCAGTACTTTGCTCTATTGTTAAAGTTAAACAAATTAATCACATTAATGGTTACAGCGTGTTGTAAGCCTGCATATCTAATTGTTTCTCGAAAAAAACTGCGAGTTTTTTATCCACGCCCTGGATTGAGAAATCCTCTACCACCAATTTTGAAGCACCGGCACAATTTTCATTCAGCCAATTTTCGAACACGTTAGCTTGACGTGGCGTTTTAAACCGCAACCCATGCCTCAGATCATTCATTTACCACTCCATAAATCTAATTATTTCATAAACTAGAATTAGATTTGGCCAACGGCACAGACCTTTTCAAACGGTTTAATGTTTCAATATTTTTCAGCGACTTATCAATAACGGTTACAAACCGTCAATTGGGGCTGGCAGGGAGGTGTGAAGAATTTACAAAGTATCAGATTTTATATCTCAGACGCAGTATCTCGTTGGCTCGCGAAATATCTGCACTACTCAATGTTTCTTTTATCCGGTCACGCAAATCAACGAGTTCATCACGTTCACGGCCATAAACATGAGCGGCAGTAACGTTAATATGAACATAGGCCATAAGATCATCTTGTGGCACGCCGAGACCATGGTTATAGGCGAGCGCCATTTGATAATGGGCATAGGAATTGCCTTGATCAGCTTGTTTCTGAATAAGCGAAATCAATTTGTTAACCACTTCGTCCTCAGCACTGCCATTGTTTACAACAGACATAATTTTATCAATGGTTGGCGTATCAATTTGGTCAGCCCGGGCTAATATATGTGCCCCCTGTTCGACCTCACCTTGCTCAAGCATGAGACGGCCTAAATGTTTAGCCGCCATTGCGTTACCTTGATCCACCATCGAGCGCAGGAAGATCGGCAGGCTGTCAAAATAGGTAATGCTCCAATCGATATCAATCAATTGCAGTAATGCTGAAGCCGTTTCATTGTCTGACACCGCCGTCTCAAGTAAGCGGTGAGCGATTGAATTAATATCGTCAAAATTGGAATTCGAGATAAGTGATGCCAGGGCACTCGCCGCGTCTTTGTGGCCGAGCGCCACGGCCCGGATGTAATATTTCTGGCTTAAATCTTCATTTGGTCGGACAAAACGCAGACCAATCCGGTAAATTTCGCCTAAAAAATAACAGGCTTCATTTTCCACGCCGAGATAACTTTGCCGCGCGTCAGCTATGTCGCGCAAATAGCCGATTGCCTGATCGGCTTGAGTCTGGGTGATATTTTCGGAGGATAGCCAACTTGCCGCGACTTCCATTTTGGCCCAGTTATCGCCCTGTTGCGCTACAGTTTGAAGGTAGTGAAGATGAGCCGGTTTATCAGTGGCATGATCCCGTAGTTTGACCAGAAAACGGTCTGTTTCAGGATAGTTGTCCGCCTCGCTGAGCTGGCTCCGGTCCGTGGCCGGCTTAAGCGCCGCCGTCGCCATATCAGGGATTTCAGGCTTCTTATCCAGGTTACCGCCAGGACCGGGAGTCGCTTCAACATCAAGATCAGGTATTGATTGCGGCATTGTTGGCGGCGGCTCAGGGGACTTGCTAATTTTAAATTTCGGCAGCGCCGGTTGAGCGGGTGTCAATTTAGCCTGCCGGGTCGGGTCGGGGCGATTTCTTTCTTCGGTTTCCTGCTCGTTAAAATGAGCAAAAGTGGAGGCTGTAGACCTGATAATCTCTGGCTCATCATTTGTCAGCCAGTCATCTAACAAAGTCTCCGGCGATCTGGTTTCAGATCCGCTGTTTGAACTGTCCGGTTCTGCCAGGGTCTTTTGAGGAGAAGGTGTGTTTGATGCCGGATCAATCTGTTCCGGCCTCCTGTCATCTGATATGGCGTCATCCGATATCTCGTCATCAGCTTTTGGTTCCCATTTTATATCATTGCGCCCTCTGCTGGTGCGGTAAAGCATGGGATCTTCACCAAATCTGTTGTGACCCAAACTGCCACGAATAAAACCAGCTTCGACAAAAATCCAGACGCCAATTACCCCAGCGGCAAACCCCCAAGCTGCTATCCAGGGATGATTTCCGAAAATTTGCCAAGAGAAGTAAAGGCCAATAACCGGTAATACGAACAATAATTGAAAGGAACCTGCATGATCACGGTCATGCAATCGCTTGGCAAAACCTGCTGTGAGAATCCAAAAGACCAAGCACTGCCCGGTAAAGGCAGCAACCACGCGAAAATTCATATCGGCCGGCAGCAAACTTATCAACAGACTCAACAGCGCTGACGGAAATAAAGTTTTCAGCCACAGCGCGGGCCTGTCCATGCGCCCTCGATAAGAAAAAAGAGCGTGAAGTAAATGCATTTCGACTACATGCTGCGTTTATCCAGCCATCTTATTTTTGCACTGGCGGGATATTAAACGCACTTTCCTCCAAAATTTTCCCAGCGAAACATAATGGTATTCTATAAGATCACCTTAATGCTCTATAAGTGGTGCATTTTACGGTAATTTCCAGCGTTTATTTCTACGTCAGCGTCGCCAAACCATAGCTTAAAACTGCCCTAGGTTGATTATAGCGTGATATTCTCAAGATAGTGATGCTCGACGGCCCAATATCTATTGAAATTCAGCTAAGAATACCCAAATTTATAGTATAATTGAAATTGATATGATCGTTGCCGAAATTATTTTTCGCGTCAGATCATTCCTTTGGTGATTTATGAAATTATTGCGTATTTTGACCGGACTTTTTCTAATTGGCGGCCTGCTCGCCGGTCATTCAGCGGCTTTTGCGCAAAGTTCATCTGGGTCCTCAGCGAAATCAAGTTCTCCTTCTTTATCAACCGGTAAAAAGAAGAAGATTGATCTTTCATCACTTAGCCCGGAAGAGCTGGCGGCTTTAATTGCCTCACAATCTGAATCGAATCCGGAATTGGCCCAGCTGATGATGGAAGAAGCCATTGCCAAAAATCCCGATATCGCCAGCGCGCTGGTCTCAGAAGTCGTGTCTAAAATCTCGGACCAGGGCGGTAGCAGTTCTCAAGATTTAGTTCAGGTTATGGTCGCAACCGCCGTTAAAACAGTCATTGCCAGCGATAGCGGTGGTGGTGGCGGTGATCTGGTAAAAGACATCGTCGCAGCAGCGGTTGAATCGGCGACTGACTCGGGTGGCGGTGGAGATGCGGCACAGGATCTCGTCAAAGATATCGTTTCCGTCGCGGTTAAAACGGCAGTTGAAAGCGCCCCCGCAGATAGCGGCGGCGGCAGTGCTGATTTGGTCACCGACATCGTCTCGGCCGCGGTTGAAGTCGCGACCAGTTCGGGCGGAGACGCTACGGAATCTCAGGATTTGGTTAAAGATATTGTATCTTCCGCTGTCGAGTCAGCAGTTGAAAACTCGGCTGGCGATGAAGGCGGTGCAGATATGGTGACGGACATCGTCGCCACAGCCGTAGAAGTCGCCGCTGAAACGACGGACGATTCCGCCAGTCTCGTCAAGGAAATTGCCGCAGCATCGGTCGAGGCGGTGTTAGAAGTAGCCGAAGGCTCAGACGATGCCGCTGAATTGCTGCAGGCAACGACCTCCGGCGCTGTCAGTGGCGCCATTGCCGCCAGCGATGGTGATTCTGAACAGGCGGCAGAACTGGTGACGGCTTCAACCCAAGGCGTTCTCGCCGGTGTTACCGAAGCGTCCAGTACATCGGATATTGATGAAACAGCAGTTGTTGAAATTGTTGCCGAAGGTGCGCAAGAGGCAATTACCGAAGCCGCCGAAGAAGAATCAACGGAAGTCGACGCTGAACTTGCTGCGACGGTTGATCCGGCGATAATTGAACAAACGCTTGATGAAGAAATCGCTATATCTGAAGAGCCTGAACTGGAACTCTCGGTCAGCCCCAGCTGATACGAAGTATCAGGGTACAAAATTTCAAGCGCTCTAAAAATCGCCTCGCCGCCATTGAGCAATTTTTCTAGATTTGGCCCCTGTTCTGAACGTGGCCCCATAAAGGGTTGAATTACTTCACAATTCTTTACCTGCCGTTACACAAAATACGGCATTAAAACCTTGGATTTAACAAGCCGCCTCCCAATATTAACTTTATTGTATTTATTAGGTAAGTGCTGGCAGCAAAAACAAGATGCAACATCGACAGGCAAAACCGTCACTATTGGCCGGAAAACCGCTCCTGCGGTTTCTTTCTGCGCTGGCTAGTGTAATATCTATATTATTGATTTTATTGATTAATTTTTCCTTTCCTCCGTTGAGTGAGAACTCTGCACAAGCCCAAGAGGCCACCCCGACGGGACCGGTTAAAGGCCGCCCCCGGCCCGAGTTTGATGCCATTGGCGGGCGTATGGGAGCTTTCCAAATCTTTCCCAAAGTTGAGCTCAAGGAAACTTATACTTCGAATGTCTACGCCAAGGACGATAATGCAGACGATGATTTTATAACCATCGTTGTTCCGACATTGGATATAAAATCAGATGCCAGCAGCCACACCTTCAAGGCAGGCCTCTCCGCCGAAATCGGACGGTATTTGTCCAATTCGACGGAGGATTATGAAGATTTAGGTGCTAACTTTGACCTTAAAATTGATGCCACTCGCGCGCTCAAATTCAATTTTAATGGCTCCATTGACGCCGGCCATGAACAGCGCGGCGATCCGGACGAAGCCGATGGCAAAGAACCGGGTGAGACGCTTAAAACCAAGGGCGGCGTCGGCTTGTCTTACAAACTGGCCAAGATAAATTTGGATTTGAAATCTGGTATTACCGTTTCAGACTTTAACGATGTCACTTCAGTATCAGGATCAACCATCAATCATGATGATCGGGACCAGTCTGAATATGAATCTTCGATCAGAATTGGCCTGGACACCTCACCTGAATACACCGTTTTCACTCAATTGAAATACAATGTTATCGACTACAATGATGCCTTTGACGATGACGGTATAAATCGGGATGCCACCGGATATGATCTTTCCTTTGGTACCGAAATCGATATTACATCGCTGATAAAAGGCGAAGTTTCTGGCGGTTATCTTTGGCAGTTTTATGAGAATTCTAATTTCGATGATGTTAATGAAGCCTCCCTAGGTGCTGATATCACTTGGAACACAACGCCTTTGACGACTTTCACAGGCGGTATAGAGCGTGGCATCAAAGAAACGACTTCGCCTGATGCTTCAAGCACCTTGAACACTAAATTTAGTCTCGGCGCCGATCACGAATTATTGAGAAATTTTATTGTTTCGTTATCAGGAACCTATGTAATAGATAAATCGAATGGCGGCACCAAAGAAGATAAAACAAAGACCGGCAAATTTGAAACGAAGTATCTGTTAAACCGAAATTACTATGCCGGTTTTGAACTTGATTATTTGCGCAAAGATTCCAGTCAAGATACCGGCGAATACTCGGAGTTCAAAACAATGTTTAAACTGGGTCTGCAATTTTGATTTAAAACAATAAATTGGCAGTGCCTGAATTATCCCGGATGCCAATAAGACTGTTGAAAAAATGCGGTTTATGCCCATTTAATAAATAACCGAACTGGAAGAATTGAGTTAGCTAAGATCAACATTTAACCAAGAAAAATGATGCCAAAACTATTAATAGGATTTTTATTCGTCTTTACTGTCGTGGTCGCCTTAAACCGGCCGGCGATTGCCGTCGCTCAAAATGAGCAGGCCGAGTATAAACTTGGCTCTGGTGATAAGTTGAGAATAACAGTTTTCGGCGAAAAAGAACTCTCGGGTAATTTTGAACTTGATGGCTCAGGAAACATATCAATACCGCTGATCGGTAAAGTCGGTGCCCGCAATGCGACGGTACCAGTTCTGGAAACAAAAATCAGCGAGAAGCTACGTAAATATCTGAAATCGCCCCAGGTTACTGTAGAAGTTTTGAATTACCGGCCGTTTTATATCCTGGGAGAAATTAAAAAACCGGGAAACTACCCTTACGTTGCTGGAATTTCAGTTTTGAACGCGGTTGCAATGGCGGGCGGATATACTTACCGAGCGGATAAGGATGATATCTTTATCAAACGCGCCAGCGATTCATCCGGCCGGGAACAAAAAGCAACGGCGGAGACAACTATTCTACCGGGCGATATCATCACCATCAAAGAACGATTTTTCTAATTTAATTAGGTGCTCATCAGCTCTAATTTTACTTGTTTGGACCAAATAATTTAGCCATGGCTGTCACTCAATTTAATCTCGATAGACGAAAAGACCTCCGTCGCAATGAAAGCGACCGGCGCGTCTATACGGGTAAGTTTGAAGGCTTGGAGCGCCGCGTGGAAAATCGGCGGGAGTCTGCAGACCGCCGCGTCTTATTTGCTGAAAATGATAGGCCGCGCCAGCGCCCTGAAGACATTTCAATTCGGGCCTTTTTCAATACCCTTTGGCGCGGCAAATTATTGATACTTTTCAGCTTTATTGTTGTTATGTCGCTAACCGTCCTGATTGTTCAGCAGCTTATACCACGCTACACCGCCTCAGCCTCAGTGATGATTAACAGCCGCAAACTTCAGGTAGTGGACGTTGATGATGTCCTCTCAAACATGAACCTTGATGCGGCAATAGTGCAAACCGAAGTTGAAGTCATTCGGTCCCGTAAACTTATCAAACGCGTCGTTGAAAAACTTCACCTTGATCGGCCCGGTGCCTTTGCCTCAATCAAAAGCAGCCAACCGCTAACTGACGACGATAGCATCTTAGCCCAACTGGTTAGTGCTTACCGGGCGATCATGGAACGTTTTTCATCGGCTAAGGATAAATCAGCACAGTCTGAATCTGGATTATCGGACCTCACGCCTGAACCTGCTGAAGAAGATTTATTGGTGCAGCTGGCGCGCAAAAGCATTGGCCTTCTCGATAGTTTCAATCTCGGTGATTCCGGTCTGGCGGAATCTTTGTGGACCTTTGTTTTGGCGAAAAAGGACGTGGCAGCAGGCAACCCGAAATTGGTGCCACCCTTAAGTAAAATTCCTGACAGCTTTAAAAATTCTGGCCGGAATCCTACGTCTGGTGAAATCGCTATCGATGCAAATGCCGGCATTCAGAAGCTAAGTAAAAGAGCGCTGAAAGAGCAGGCGATTGACAGTGTTTTGGGCCGTCTTCAAGTCAATACGGTTGGCCGTTCATTGGTTATTGATATTGCCTTTACCTCTGAAAGCCCGAAACTTGCTGCCGATGTTGCCAACAGCCTCAGCGAGCAATATTTGGAAAGCCAATTAGATGCAAAGTCAGATGCCTCACAGCGCGCCAATAAATGGTTGAATTCTCGAATAATTGATTTACGTGCACGCGTTTTGGACGCTGAGAAGTTGGTTGAGCGCTATCGGGCCAAAGCGGCGGCTGCGCAAGGCAACTCGAGTACGGTCAGCTCTCAACAACTCGCGGAAGTAAATTCGCAAGTG
>CAZMHI010000060.1:29536-30489 GCA_964566055.1 uncultured Rhodospirillaceae bacterium | reverse complement strand
CAGTTGCCAAAGGCACCGACGTTGACCAGCCCCGGAATTTAGCTAAGTCGGTGACGGTGGAGTAGAGGTCAAAGGGGGAATTCCATTGTTACAATAGTACCTTCTCCAAGTTTACTCGAAATATCCAAAGTGCCTTGATGGGCCTCAACAAGTTCTTTGACTAATGGAATTCCAAGCCCCGTCCCAGGAGTTTCCTTCGGATCATCTTGATTAACTTGACCAAATTTCGATAAGGCCAATTCTACGCCTTTTTTATCCATACCAATTCCTGTATCAGCTACCGAAATTTGGATTCTTTGATTGGCGTTTTGTTTGCAATTGACTGTAATTGTCCCTCCTAGCGGAGTAAATTTGATCGAGTTTGACAGCAAATTTACCAAAATTTGCTTAATTCGTAGCTCATCGGCATTCAGTGGAGGTAAATCGTCTGAAACATTGAGATTTATATCAAGATTTTTCTCTATCGCCCGGGTTTCAATGATAATATTTACGCTTTCCATTAATAAATTTAAATGAACTTCACTCTTAAATAAATTTAATTTTCCGGATTCAATCGTCGACAAATCCAAAATGTCATTTATTAACTGTAACAGATGAATGCCGGATTCTTGAATGTGGCCAACATATTCTTCCTGCTGGAGGTTAGCTAAATCGCCAAATACATTATGTTTAAGTGCTTCTGAAAATCCAATAATGGCGTTTAGCGGTGTTCGTAATTCGTGACTCATGTTAGCTAAAAAAGCAGATTTCGCTTGATTGGCGGCCTCAGCCTTCTCATTGGCATCAACTAGGCTGGCTTCGATAAATTTTCGCTCCTCAATTTCTTCACTGAGCAGTCGGGTGCGTTCAATTACCCGAAATTCCAATTTATCATGAGCCTCCAAGACTGCCATTACGGATTTTCTGTGTTCAGAAATATCGGCAACTTCTAAGAGATAACTTTCCGGTCCTTT
>CAZMHI010000060.1:27899-29526 GCA_964566055.1 uncultured Rhodospirillaceae bacterium | reverse complement strand
TATTAGTCTCGAGCGTGGTGCCATCTTCACCCTGCAATATGGCTGGCATTACAGACCGCTCATCGACCCACTCATTTAGCGTTTTATCCAATATATCGTGATAGTCAGAATGGAAAAACTTCTTAATATTCTGTCCCAATATATGGGTTGAATTTTTTACCCCCAGCAATTCAATACCTGGTTTGTTAATAAACACAATATTGCCGTTTTTTATCGTACACATCATGTTCATGGAATTTTCGACCATGGTTTGAAAACGATCTTCACCACGGCGAATATCTTCAAACAAATGAATCCTTTTTGAAATGTCATGGGCCTTGATAATAACCGTTTTATCACCTAATTCTCGAGCCCATTGAGCAGACAATTCGGCAACGATTTTATTTCCTGCCAAATCCATCAATTTTACTGGTACGGATTCAGTCTCCTCCAGGGTTTGAGAAATTAGTTCCTGGCCCAAAAAAATATAATCCGGTGCGAGGAAGTCGGTAAAATTTCGGCCAACAATTAAATCTTTATTGTCGGCTGCCAATAATTTTAAACCGCCTAAATTGACGTGGGAAATTATTCCATTATTGCATACGCAGGCAAAATCAGAAGAAAACTCTAGCGTATCTTCTAACGTTTCCCATGAAAACCTAGAGCCGGATCTACGTCTTCTATCTTTATTGAGGTATTCATTTGCTTTTAGAGAGCTCAAAAGAACCTCCTCCCCTTATGGCAACAACGTTTGATAACTACTATAGCGTTAGTTAATCACTATTTAGATTAGGGAGGATTTTATTTTTTCAAGAGCCTTGAGCACCATATTATGCATAAAAGTACCATTTTATGCATAAAAGTGCGATTGAAGTATTTTTTTTGATATATTTGCGCCATAAAATAAATTTTGTGGCAATAAGGTATTTTAATCTACCCCCCCCCCTTCTTCACCGGATTGCGGTTGCCGAAGCCCAGCAGTTCATTAAGCTCGATAAGCACGCGCCGGGGCCAGGGCAGGAAGTGTCAATCTAACCTGCCGTGACAACTCATCGAAAGAAAGGCGGCCATCGCGCTGAAGCGAATTTAGAATCTTCCAAACCGTAGCATTGAGTTGCACTTTTGATTGCAAAGTTTTTAATATGTTTGCCTACTGATACTAAAAAATTAACGTGCAAACTGTTTTCAATGCGCATGCTAAAATTTCAATTTATCTGTCATAATGAAAGTACCCATCAATGCTTATAGAGGGAGATTGAAGGTGCCGCACATTGTACTTGAGTATTCGAGCAATTTAACGCAATCCGTTGATTTCAAGCGACTGTTAGGCGCCCTACATCAAATACTTGGGAACGTCGAGAGTTTCGAAACTGACAGGATCAAGAGCCGTTCAATCGAGCTTGACCATTTTCTCGTCGGCCGTGAGAGAGATCGGGGAATGGTGCACGTTGAAGTTAGCTTTTCTCCGGGACGTAGCGAATCCTTGCGAATGGAACTTGGCCAACGGTTGCTCGATTTGCTCCTGAACGAGGTAAAACCGGACGGCGTAGAAGTCTCGAGAAGCATCGAAATTAGACAATTTGAGCCACAAATGTATTTTAATGATTATGAACTATAAATCAGCGTTAATAGTGAAATGGTTGCTGGC
>CAZMHI010000060.1:0-27889 GCA_964566055.1 uncultured Rhodospirillaceae bacterium | reverse complement strand
AATCGATGATGTTTCCATTAAGTAGGCCGGCTATTTACAGATGAATAACCTGCTGTCCGAAGATAACCCGAAATACGATATTTCGTTGGAAGCCGACTTAGTCCACCCTAAGAAAACCAAAGATGTTATGCCGGCCTTTATATTCATGCATGGGTCCGGCGGGCGGCTGTACCGGCATGAAAAATATTTAGAACTGGCCCGAGAGCTCGGCTTCGTGACTTTGCAGGTCGACAGTTTTGGGGGCCGGGACGTTAGCTCGACCGTTGGCAGTCAGACCGAGGTGACGGCGGCGATGATGGCAATCGACGCACTAAGGGCTCTAAAATATCTCGCCAGTCGTTCGGATATCGATGCTAAGAAAGTCACGATTATGGGCAGCAGTAAAGGAGCGATAGCAGCGCTCTACGCAGCCTGGACTCCGATCCGTAAGAAAGTGGCCGGTGACTTGGATTTTGCTGGCTATGCCCTTCTCTATCCGATTTGCGTCACCATCGAAGATGATCAAGTCAGCTCGAGCCCCGTTCATATCTTTGCCGGTAAGAAGGACAACTGGACGCCGCCCGCACCCTGCATCAAGCAAGTTGAAAAAATGAAATTGCGCGGACGGGATTGGGGCATTTCACTCTTTGAGGGCGCCTACCACGCCTTCGATTCGTGGCGCGATGGCATCCGCGATGTTCCAAATGCCTACAGCTATGACGGCTGTGATCTCGCTCTGCGCGCCGATGGAACCGATTACGATGCCGCTTCCGGTTATCTGCTTAATCGGGCTGAGCGGCGTTTGGCTTTTGAGACTTGCGGCAAAAAAGGATCCGTTAAAGTAGGCGGCAATCATGCCGTCGATGCTTTACTTCGGGATCTCAGGAAATTCCTGGAATCGATACTTGATCAGTCATAACAATTTGAGATTATTTTTCTCCTCCCTACTTCCCAACCCGTTGCCTTGCATCCTCCGGTGATTCCATGTTCTCAGCTGCTTCGAAACCGGCGGCGCGGTCATAGGGAAAGACATCCTGATTGTCGTGCGCCGGCAGCATCTCCGGCGTATAAAGGGCGACCCGGTGTTTGGCCGGCTTTTTCTTTTCAGGATTGATGTCACGGTTGTTAGTTTTTTTGGCTTTGATCACCTTGCCGTCCTCGACCGATAGATCAAACCACCACTTTTTAACCGGATTACGGTTGCCGAAACCCAGCAGGTCGTCGAGCTTGATCAGGGCGCGCCGGGACCAGGGCAGGTGGATCGCTGCCCAACGGGCTAGGCGGTGGCTCACCAGATCGGACTTATTCCACGGGCAAACCACCAGACAGCGTCCACAGCCGGAGCCGCCGCTATTGGTCACCCGGTAGCTAGTGCAATTGGCAACATCCTGTTTCCAGGTCTCATAGCCGTTATACATAACCTTCGGCCCATACGGGATGGCGCTAACCGGGCATTCGCGCGCACATTTCTGGCATTTTTCACAGAAATCCTGGAGCCCGAAATCAATCGGCTTGTCAGGTGCAAGCTCCATATCAGTAGTGATGACGGCGCATTTGAAGCGTGGGCCTAAAAACGGATTTAGCACCAGTTCACCGATGCGGCTCATCTCGCCCAAGCCTGACAGCAACACCAGCGGTGTCTGCATGACGTCGCTATCCACGGATGAATGCGCCCGTGCTGAAAAGCCTAAATTGCGGATATAGGAGGCGACAATGTTGCAGATCTCAACACCCCGCATGTAGGACAGCATCGGTCCCGGCGCCCAATCATCGCCACCGGCGCCATCGGCATTGCCATAGCCATGATCGATCAGAATAACGATGGCGTTATTATGGTATGGCTCAATCGGCGTGCCGTCCTTTTGATGGGAATACCAGGTGTAGGGCTTGGCTTCACAAATGCCGACCTGATCAGCTTTTAAGAAGTAACATAGCGATTTTATATTGTGAGCGAGGATTTCGGGGTCATCCGGAATGGGCGCTGTTTCCGGCGCAACGTCGCCGTCTTGCCTTTTCGAGAGATAAAGCAAAGTATCGCGAATAGCGCCCATCATTGGCGCCGGCCGCATATTGCCCGAGCCCCGTGCACCTCCTGATCGTTCACGACGTTTCTTTTGGTGCGAGCCGTAATCACCCAGCCTAGCGCGCTCAAAGCCATCGGCGCGTTTGGGGATGCGCTTTACTTCTTCATCAATAATGAGCGTGGTCGGCTGGTCTACTTTTTTAATTTTTTCCAATGGGTAAGGCCCGAGATGCATAGGCCGGTTGGATTTGCTCAAAAGGCTCACGGTAGAATCCTCCCTCTTTGAGCGATATTACATCAGAAGGTGCTGAATAATTCCAAGGGTATTCAATAACTTAGGAGGAGTTATTTCGCTATGCGGAAAAAGGCTGGAAATCCGCCAAGCTGCGAACCTCTATCAAGGCTGTTGAATTTATTTTTTATTGATTGTAATCTTCTCGGTATAAGGGAGAAAATTATTATTTAATTAAAAAAGAAATTTTAAATCGATGATAAAATACTTAATCGCAGGTGGTGTTGGCCTATTTTTAATTATTGGCGGGGGTGCCTATGTATATTTAACCCGCCCGGATAATAGCCCAACCAAATATCAACGGGCAGACGTGCTTAACCTTGAATACCTTTCGATGTCGGTGCCGGCAAATTCTGGTGATAAAAAGGTTCGCACAAAACTTTCATTGAACCTAAACCTGATCTTAACGGAGACGGCAAATGTCAGTGTGATTTGCCGCAATTCGCGAAATGCAAAACGCGCTATTGCGAGTTCATTGGCGAAACATCCGATAAATGTATCCGCCAATAACAAAACTGATTTTGATAAAATAAAACCGGATTTGCTCAAAGCCGTGATTAAGGCTGTTAAATCCAATCAGGTGATTGATTTGGATTATGGTCTAACATCAGGCACAACTTTGGTCGCCTATCCAAGATATTTAATGACCAAAATTGGCTGTCCAAGCCGGGTTTCGAGATTTCGCCGGTAATTAATCCTCCATTGGGTGATATTTTTAACGCCGATCCGCCTGCCTATTGAGCTGGGCTTGGCGTGATTGAATATTGCCCGGCCAGGTGCTTTTGATAAAGGCGAGAACGGCCCAAATTTCCGCATCGCTCAATGAGCCACCGAAAGCTTTGCCAAATCCCGGCATATTGCTTTTGAAGCCATTGGGTGCGATTGCCTGGCCGCCGCGCTGGGTGTAATCGAACAACAACTTATCTGGATGGTGCCAGGTGTGGCCGCTTTGATCATGCGGTGGCGCCGGCAGGCCGCCTTCCGGCAGTGGCTTGCGCCAATTTTTCTGGCCTTCAAGATTAGCTCCGTGGCAAGACGCGCATTGTTCCGCATAGATAGTTTTGCCAAGGGCGACTTGCCCAGGATTATCCGCATCGGCGATACCACTGCCACCGGTGGCGGTCATCAGATAGGCGCCAAAGGTGACAACAATTATAGCGCCGCTAACGACGAGTATATTTTTTAAGTTTAGAGTCATGATTTAATTTCATTCTAGCGCTTCCAGTGACTGGAAGGTCAATCAGGATAGTTTAAAAAAAATGCCAGATAATTGAAGATTGAAGGTAGTTACATGTCTGAGATCGCCCGCTATACTCCGTTAAAATCTGATCAAAGACTTAGCTAGGAACTCAATTTAGATGTCGAATTATGATTATGACCTGATCACGATCGGGGCCGGGTCCGGCGGTGTTCGTGCTTCCAGGCTGGCGGGTGGCTACGGCGCGAAAGTTGCGATCTGTGAAGAAGACCGGGTTGGCGGCACTTGCGTGCTGAGAGGCTGTATTCCGAAAAAACTGCTGATATATGGCGCCCATTATGCGGATTACATGGAGGATGCGGTTAATTATGGCTGGACCATCGAAGGGGCAAGCCATGATTGGGCCAAGCTGATCGCCAATAAAAATACTGAGCTCGACCGCTTGAACGGCATCTATCTCCGCATCTTGCGGGACAATAACGTTGATCTCAAAGAGGGCCGTGGCGTGCTGGTTGATGATCATACAGTTGAAGTTGCCGGTGAGCGTTTAACAGCTGAAAATATACTCATTGCTGTTGGCGGCTGGCCGACCATGCCGGATATTCCAGGCATTGAACACGTCATTACCTCTAATGAAGCGCTGGAGTTACCAGCTTTGCCAAAGCGCATGGTAATCGTCGGCGGCGGCTATATCGCTGTTGAGTTTGCGGGCATTTTCTCGAGCCTCGGTGTCGAGGTGACGGAGATTATCCGGGCCGATAATATTCTACGCGGTTTTGATATTGATATGCGGACCTCGTTGTTCGAGGAAATGGAAAAGCGCGGCATTAAAATCCTCGCCGAAGCCGTGGTTGAAAGTATCGAAAAACAGGGTGACACGCTGAGCCTGCGTCTAGGCAATGATGAGATTTTGGAAACCGATTGCGTTATGTATGCGACCGGACGCCGCGCTAATACAGATAGCCTCGGCCTCGAAGCTGCCGGTGTTGAGTTGCGTGGTAATGGCTCGATCATTGTTGATGAGCTGAACCGCACGTCACAATCTCATATTTACGCGGTTGGTGATGTCACGGATCGCATTCAGCTGACACCTGTCGCCATTCAGGAAGGCCACGCTCTGGCTGATATGTTGTTCAACAAAGATAGCCGGACCACCGATTACTCAAATGTACCGTCGGCCGTCTTTTCGACGCCGCCGATTGCCACGGTTGGCCTCACCGAAGAACAAGCCCGGGCGGAGTATGGGGCGATTGATATCTATGATTCCAATTTTAAGCCATTGGTGCATACCTTGTCCGGACGTGACGAGCGCTCGGTGATGAAGCTCATTGTCGAGCCCAAAACCGACAAAGTCATCGGCTGTCATATGATGGGGCTAGATGCGCCGGAAATCATCCAAGGGGTGGCGATTGCCATGAAGTGTGGGGCGACCAAAGCACAGTTCGATGCCACGACCGGTATTCATCCGTCTTCAGCCGAAGAGTTCGTTACCATGCGTTCGAAGCGGCCAGAGGCTGAATGAGCGGCATTACGCCGCTAACTTCAAAAAAGCCGCGTAGCCCAAACCTGACAACATCGCGCCAATGATGGCGATGGCGAGATAGCTAATGAAGACCGGTTTTTTAACCAGTGCGTAGACGGCGATGGCGGCAGGGATACAGCTGATGCCGCCGCCAATCATAAAGGCCATACCGGCTGCCGGGTTCATACCTTGCTCAATCAAACCGCCGACCAAGGGCAGGGCGGCAAAGCCATTGAGGTAGGCTGGCACGCCGACCAGTGCGGCAATAACGATCGGTATGATGCCGGTGCCGCCAACCAGATTGGCGATCATCTCTCCCGGCACGTAGGTGAGCATTAAGTTTTCCAGCATAAAGGCCAGGGTCAGCCATTTGGCGAGGAAGATAAAATTGGCCACAGCTTCGTTCTTGAATACTTCCCGGCGTTCACTTTCTTGCCAAAACCGCCAGTTAACATTGCCGCCGGATGTATAGGCGGAAGCACCGCAAATTGATCCCGGCGCGGTTTTAAGCGGGTCTTCAAAAAGCCCGAAGCGCTGCACCAGATAAATGATTGCGCCACCTAATATGCCGACACCGATGGCTGCTATCGTTTTAGCCATGGCAAATTGCGCACCTAAAATACTTACGGTTAGCAGAAACATCGAAGGGTCCATGAGCGGCGATGTTAGCCAAAACGCCATCACGGCCGCCAAGGGCACACCAACAGCAAGCAAGGCGGCGATCAGCGGGATAACACCGCAGGAACAAAAAGGCGATACAGCGCCAAAGACGGCTGCCAACAGGATCATGACCGCAAGATTACCACTAAAGACACCGCCAATTACCGTTTCGCCGCCACTCGCTTTGACGTAGGCCACTGTGCCGACGGCGAGCGCCAGGTAAGGCAATATCTCAGTGAAATTATTTAAGGCAAAGAGGATGGTCTCGCTTGCCTGCTCTTTTGAAAAAACGAATAGCGCCAGGGGCAGGGCAACGACCAGCACCCAGTCCCAGTCCTGGTTCTTTTTGAACGAGGTCGGAGAAACGTTTTGCAAAGCGGCGACGAGCTGGTTCATCTTAAGCAGATTCCATTTTAGTTAGTTCTTCATGACCCCGGCAGCAATTTTCCGTGACGAAGGACAACAAGCTATCCATGCGGTCATAATTGGCCCGGCAGATAATTTCACGGCCCTTTTTTTCCTGGGCGATCAAGCCGACTTTGACCAGCTTGGCGATATGGTGATGCAGCGTTGAGCCCGGCACAGCCAAATGCGCTTGAATGGCGCCAATATTACTGCCGTCACGGCCTGCCTGCACCAAAAAACGAAATAAATGGAGCCGGGTCACATTACCCAAGGCCGCCAGGCTATTTGCGGCATCAACCTGATGGAGATTTTCAGTCATAAATAACTATATATCTAGATATATAGAAATGTCAAGGGGCCGGAGATTATTCAAAGCTATTCAACGGCCAGATTTTTATTTTTGAGAATTAATTAAGTGACTGTCACTTAATTAACCATTTATCACCAGCGCGATCTCACACCGCATATGACTAGTATGCCTTTTTACTGGAATTTAAGTCCGTTTGGGCGTATAGAGTGCGCCACTTTAAAAACATAATCTAGACCTGGGAATATAGAGTAAAAATAATGGCAAACAAATGGTCGCCAGATAGCTGGCGGGGAAAACCGATTTTGCAGGTGCCGGAATATCCGGACCAGGCAAAACTCGAAGAAGTTGAGCAAACACTATCGGGTTATCCGCCCTTGGTTTTTGCCGGTGAAGCGCGAGTGCTAAAACGCCAATTGGCGAAAGTTGCCGAAGGTGAAGCATTTTTACTGCAAGGTGGCGATTGTGCTGAAAGTTTCCGGGAATTTCATCCTGACAATATTCGGGATACCTTCCGGGTATTGTTGCAAATGGCTGTCGTGCTTACTTTCGGAGCATCTTGTCCGGTGGTTAAGGTTGGCCGTTTGGCAGGTCAATTCGCCAAACCGCGTTCCGGCGATACCGAAACCATAGATGGCGTCGAATTGCCAAGTTATCGCGGCGATATTATTAACGGCATTGATTTTACTGATGAGAAGCGGGTGCCCGATCCAGAACGAATGGTGCGGGCCTATAATCAATCGGCCTCAACTCTCAATCTTTTGCGGGCTTTTGCCCAAGGCGGTTTTGCCGATCTCCATCGCGTTCATCAGTGGAATATGGGCTTTGTCGCCGATGATGCGATTGGTGAGCGTTATAAGGATATGGCGGAGCGCCTAGATGAATCACTCAATTTTATGGCCGCTTGTGGCTTAACCTCCGAGACGGCTCCGCAGTTGAAGGAAACAGATTTTTATACCTCGCATGAAGCCCTGCTGCTGCGCTATGAAGAAGCAATGACCAGAATCGATTCGCTGACCGGCGAATGGTACGACACCTCCGCCCATATGCTCTGGGTTGGAGAGCGCACCCGGCAATTGGATAATGCCCATCTCGAGTTTCTCAGTGGTATTGCCAATCCGATTGGCGCAAAAATTGGGCCGACGACGGAACCCGATTATCTGATTGAGCTTATTGATCGTCTCAATCCGGAAAATGAGCCCGGACGATTGACGCTGATTTCCCGCATGGGCGCGGATAAAGTTGAGGATGCCTTGCCGGCCCTGGTGCGAAAAGTAAAAGCCGAAGGGCGGAGCGTTGTCTGGTCCTGTGATCCGATGCACGGCAATACCGTTAAAGCGAGTTCGGGCTATAAGACACGCCATTTCGATCAAATTATTCGCGAAGTCGAGGGCTTCTTCGCGGTTCACAATGGCGAAGGCACTCATCCCGGCGGCGTCCATTTCGAGCTGACCGGTCAGGATGTCACCGAATGCGTCGGTGGCGCCCAGGCGATTACCGAAGCAGATTTGTCGAGCCGCTATCACACCCATTGTGATCCAAGGTTGAATGGCCGTCAGGCGCTGGAACTGGCTTTTGCTTTTGCTGATCGCTTGAAAGAAGAACGCATCAGCAATAAAGCGACCGTCATGAAACAGGTGGTCGGCGGAAATTAGAGGCGGCAATTAGGCTCATTAAATGATGTTTGAGGGTTTCCGGCAGTCCGATATTGAAACCGATGGGGCTGTTATCCGCACCCTTGTGGGTGGCGATGGTCCGCCCTTGCTTCTGCTGCACGGTTATCCGCAATCCCATGTCATGTGGCATAAAATTGCCCCGCGTCTGGCCGAGCATTTTACCGTGGTTGCGACCGATCTCCGAGGCTATGGCGATTCCTCTAAACCTGAAACCACGCCGGACCATGCCCCTTATTCCTTTCGCGCCATGGCCGCTGACCAGGTTCAGGTGATGCAGCAATTGGGCTTTGAAGAATTTGCCGTCGCCGGTCATGACCGGGGCGCCAGGACCGCTCACCGCATGACCCTCGACCATCAGGATAAAATTACCAAACTCGTGCTGTTGGATATTGTGCCGACTTTAACACTCTATGAAACTGCTGATCAAAAAATCGCTTCAAGTTACTATCATTGGTATTTTTTAATTCAGGATTATGATCTGCCGGAACGCTTGATCGGTGCTGACCCGGAATATTATTTGCGTAAAAAAACCGGTCACTGGTCAGCCGGTGATTGTTTCACTGACGAGGCGATGGCGGAATACATTCGCTGCTTTTCCAATCCTGAAACGATACATGCCTCTTGTGAAGATTATCGGGCGGCAGCCTCCATTGACCTTGAACTTGATCGTGTTGACCGGGACGCCGGCCACAAAGTTAAATGTCCAACGCTTGTTCTATGGGGCGAAAAAGGCGCCATGGGGCAGTGCTATGATGTACTCGATACCTGGCAGGAAAAATGTGAAATTGTTAGTGGCGCAGCCTTGCCTTGTGGGCATTTCCTCGCAGAAGAAACGCCGAAGGAAACATCTCAAGCGTTACTTGAGTTTTTTAGTAATTGAGACGAATTTTATTTAATTACAACGAGTTACATCGATATGATTTAAATCAAGGCCAACTGCTAAGGATTTATTCTTTGGCCATTTTTTCGAACACACGATCGAGTTCAAAACATGTGACACCGCTATAGGTTTCCTCAAGAATTGTCCGCGTTTCGGGATCGGCTAATTCGTCAGCAAGATCAGCAAACATTTTCCCTACCAGATTCTTAAAGCCGCTTTCATTAAGCTCCCAGTCTTCGTCGGCAGAGAGATTATTATTAACCAATGGCAAAAACCATTCGGCGCGCTTTTTCATATCTTCAAAATAGGGTGCAAATGTTACCAAGGCATCAAAGCAGACCTTTTTGGCCTCCGGATCGGCATAGAGAGTCAACCAATCCAGTGCACTTTCTTCACCCTTGCTGAGGCGATTGACTATGATACGACAGCGTGCCTGATATTCTTCCATCGCATCCGGGCCAATCATTTTATCCAAGGCAATAAAGAAGCCTGGTAAAACCCGACGGGTGACAGCAGCGGCACCATCTTTCTCAATGGTACTCTGGCTAAACAGAGTAGCAAAAGTATTGACGATGACCCGATCAAACGGGAATTTGCGGGAGTGATCGAAAGCGGCGCGTTCGCGGATCTGGACATATTGTTCGAAGCTTTGCTGGAAAACAATTTCAAGCGCTTCTCTTTTGCGGTCAAACTCCCGGGACAATTGATCGATATCGCCAACCGTCAAATAACCGCCCCGTTTTTCTGCTTCCGCTTTCAAGCGGTCGGTGAAAGTGGAAATAACGGTTTGAGCAAGTGCTCGGCTTTGGTCTTTTGCAGCAACGCCATTAACCGGTGATGGCTCAGGCTCTGCCTCCTGTGGTGGCTGGACTTCCGGTTGAACCGGCGCCGGGGTCGGTGACGGCGGCTCATCGGAATCCGCCGTCCGCTCGGTGCGATCAATGTCTGATCCCATCCAAACGACCTGCTCAATAACCTGCCCGCTTTTTGGAGATTCATCCGCCATATTTCTTTCATAGCGATTTATCCCTTAGATTACTAGACCATTGTCTCGAAGTCGTTGCTGACTTTTCTCGACATGTATTGACTGGGTTATAGGCGTCCTCTAATGCTTACGCGCCAATTTGTTGGTATTCCAACCGGTTGGCAGTGAATTCTTATTTATTTCTGGAAATGCGGATGACCACAGACCTTAAAATTACGCTCGCGCAAATCAATCCGATTGTCGGTGATGTCGATGGCAATATTGAGCTTATTCGTGCAGCTCGCGCCAAAGCAGCGGCTGATAAATCGGATTTGGTGGTTGCCGGCGAGTTAACCGTCAGCGGCTATCCGCCCGAGGATTTGGTGCTTAAACCCGCTTTTCTGGATCGGGTGGAAGAAAAAATAACAGCTTTGGCAAACGAAACCGACGATGGAGGTCCGGCGCTGATTATTGGCGCGCCCTGGCGGGAGGACGGCAAATTGTACAATGCTGTCATGCTGCTTGATCAGGGCGAAATTGCGACCATCCGTTATAAACACCTGCTGCCGACTTATGGGGTATTTGATGAGGACCGGGTATTTGATCGCGGCCCTGTCCCGGGACCAATGTCGTTTAATGGTGTGCGGCTTGGGGTCATGATTTGTGAAGACATGTGGGAGCCAGACGTCACGGAATGCCTCGATGAATCCGGTGCGGAAATCCTGGTAGTTATCAATGGTTCACCTTTCGAAGTTGATAAACCGGATCAGCGCCTGAATTTGGCCGTAGCGCGGATTTCTGAATCCGGACTGCCTATGGCCTATGTGAATTTGGTTGGCGGTCAAGATGAACTGGTTTTCGACGGTGGCTCTTTTGTGCTCTCGGCGGATCGTGAGCTGCAAGTACAAATGCCCACTTTCAGCACGGCTCAGCTGACAACGCATTGGTCGAAATCAGATCAGGGCTGGGTCTGTGCGCCGGGAGAAGTCGAGGCCGAGCGGGAAAAAACCGAGCAGATGCTGGCTGCCATTTATCAGGCAATGGTTTTGGGATTGCGCGATTATGTCACGAAAAACCGTTTCCCAGGCGTCATACTGGGGTTGTCCGGCGGCATTGATTCCGGTCTCTCCGCTGCTGTCGCTGTTGATGCAATTGGCGCTGATAAAGTTCACTGTGTCATGATGCCGTCGCCGTATACCTCTCAAGACAGCCTCGATGATGCTGCCGAGCAGGCAGGAATTTTGGGTATTGCCTACGATACCGTACCGATCCTGGATGCCATGAAAGCCTTTGAAGGCATGCTGGCACCGGTTTTCGGCGACACTGAAGCAGATACGACCGAAGAAAATATTCAGGCCCGGGCGCGTGGTCTTATTGTTATGGCAATCTCAAATAAGCTTGGCTATATGCCGCTCACGACTGGCAATAAATCTGAAATGTCTGTTGGCTATGCCACGCTTTACGGCGATATGTGTGGCGGCTATTCGGTTTTGAAAGACGTCTATAAGACAACTGTCTTTAATGTCTCTCACTGGCGTAACGAAAATTTCGTTGCCGGTTTCTTAGGCCCAGATGGCCGTGCTATACCCGAGCGGGTGATTACCAAAAAACCATCGGCCGAGCTCAAGCCTGATCAGTTCGATGAGGATAGTTTACCGCCTTATGATGTGCTTGATGATATTTTGATGAGCCTGATTGAAGGTGAACGGGCAGTGGTTGATATTGTCGCCAAGGGTCATGATCCGGCAGTGGTGCGCCGGGTCTGGCATATGCTAGACCGGGCTGAATACAAACGCCGTCAGGCACCGCCGGGTGTCAAAATTTCATCCCGGGCATTTGGCCGTGACCGCCGCTATCCGATTACCAACGGTTTCACCAATCTGATGTGGGAAATTGAGGGAGAATAAGCCGTTTTTTAATGGCTGCTGTTACTCTTTCGCCTTTGACTGGTTTCCACTGGTATCTACTTTACCCAATAGATTATCGAGCATTTCCCGCAAATCCTCCGACTGACGGAGCAAATCATTAGCGGCATCAAGTGCTTCCTTGGAGGCGATGGCAGCGAATTCCTTAGCCGTTTCATTGACGGCATTGATGGTGCGGCCAATTGATTGCGTTGCCTTAATCGCCCGTTTGGTGCCGCCTTGGATAGTATCAATGCGGTCACCAACCGATTGCCCCGAAGTGGTTTTGGCCCCGCTTTTCTTCTTGCCGCGTTTTTCATCTAGGTGGATGAGGTTCTCAGCATCACTTGCATCATCAAGCAGAGCAGTTTGAACAGACAGCAAACTCATCTGATCGCTGATGCCGACCATGAGGATTTCAATATCCTCAATTTTCTCAACCGCTTCATCAAGGCCCAATACCATGGTTTCCGTGCGCTCAGCATCTTCAGCGGCGATTGACGCAGTTTTGCTGGTCTCGGTCACCTGCTGGCTAATTGACGTAATCGCGCTTTTGCCGATCGGCGATTGAAGTTCAGCAGTTTCATCAATGGCATCATCTTCACCACTTTGGAATTCCGTCTCTGCCGGTAAATTGTGAGCGTTTGGAATGAGGTCCCGGCCCGGCGTATCAACTTTATCAGCCATATCTTCTCTGATCTCTTCCCTGATTTCCGCTTTAAACTCTTCCAGCGCTTCCTCCGTTGTTTCTGCCAGAGGTGGTACCACGATTTGGTCGGATTGCTGATTGAGGGCAACTTCGAGATCTTTACGCAGGCGATCAGCTTGCAGCATATTCTCCCGGAAGATGGCTAAAGCATTGGCAATTTCGCCGGCCTCATCATAGTTGCCGAGATAGGGGATTGGTGCGCTGACATTGCCATGAGCGAGCTCAAGCGCCACCTCAGAAATACGTGATGTTGGTTTAGAAATACTGCGCATCAAGATCAGTCCGAAGAAACTCAGAACAAGCAATATACCCCCGCCGCCGCCAGCCAGTATTTTGCGGATAAAGTCCTGGGTGGTTTTGCTTTCCTGGCGCGCCAGGAGGGAAAAATTACCGGAATAATTAATAAGGGTATCAAGACTCGGTGCCATATAAGTATTGATTTCACCCAGCCGGGTTATTTCCCTGGCCAGCGTAATTCGGGTGCGACCGAGTTGGGTGATATCGCTGCGGTGACTTTGCAGCATCGCCAATACGGTTTTCTTTTCAGCATCGCTTAATGCCGAAGCCACGAGAGTTTTATTAAACAAGCCAATGTCAATCTGGACCTGTTGCAGGGTTTTGCTGGTTGGGCTTTGCGCCATTTGTAATTCAGCCGCCTTGATAGTGCCGAGCCCTTCCCGGGCGCCACTGTCTTTTAATTGAGAGCCCAATTGATCAAGGCGCTTTTCAAGCGCGGTGAAGGAAGCTTTGGCGTTGCCGGCGAGGCCGCCTTCGACATCAAATCCCAACAAAGTATTGATTTTAACAATGTTGGTGAATTGTCCGGCATGTTGGGCGACTCCGTCATTTAATGTTGTTGCCATTTTTTGAGCGTCAGTGGCAGCAGGGTCATCCATTAATAGTTTAAGGTCGCGGGCCAGTGCTTCCGAACGTTTTTGATAATTTTCGGCATAGCGTAAATCACGATTTAAAATAAAGTTCTGGCTGTCGCTATTTAGTGACAGTGCCGCTGATTCAATCCGGGAAACCAGGCTGGCCAGATGACTTGCCGTGCGAACTTGATCAAGAGATTTCGTCAGTAATTGATCCGCATGAAAAAATAAGGCGGCCATCCCGCCAATCGCCAGCAGAGCTAAAATGGTAAACAGAGAATGACGCGTGGCAAAACGTGACGAGCCCATAAAGGAGTGATGTGATGGATCATCACGCGAAGGATCACCTTTGATGACCGGTGAGACTTCCTGCGCCAAATCCCGGCTTGAGTTGTTCCCAATTGCGGGCGCGTTCGGATTAGACGGCAATGCCGGTTCGTCTTCAGCCATGGTGTTTCCTCGTGGTGTACCTAATTTAAATTCAGGTAAGTTCTTGGTATTATTGTCTTAAAACCAGTGATTTGTCTCATGTTAGCCTGATTAGGACCGCCAGCGCAAAATTATTTTGGCTGAATTATTGAGAATCGTCCTGCCATCTAATTTCGTTAACTCTTTTCAAATGTTTTCTTGGCATGATGCCGCTGCGTGAAAAGACAACAAACAATCACCAGATATAAGAAATCAAATGAGTGATGATGTGAAAATGGTGGGTGCGGCGGTCCAGCCTCTGAAACATTCAGGGCAGTTTCGCCAGCAAGCCCTTTCTGGATATGAAGCCTCAAAAGAAGTTGACCGGCAGGCGCGGATTACCAAGCCGATGGATGAGCCGGCGTTCCGCCGTGCCCTCGATAAACTCAATCAGACTTTAGATGCCGATAAACCGTTGCGCGACGATGTGCCGCGCGGCTTTTATCTCAACATCCGCGTCTAGAAAAAGTTAACAAAATAAAAGGTGCCAGGCACCTTTGAAAAAATTAACTTTTAGCTCTCGAGGCCAAGCAGGGAATCAGCGAAATCTTGAGCTTTAAAGGGACGCAGATCCTCAGCCTGTTCACCAACACCGACAGCATGCACCGGCAGGCCGAACTTCTCCGCTAATGAAACCAGTACGCCGCCTTTGGATGAGCCATCGAGTTTGGTGACGATCAGGCCGGTGACATCAATCATTTCAGAAAATATTTCAACTTGTGAATGTGCGTTCTGACCGGTTGTTGCATCGAGCACCAGCAAGCAGCTATGGGGCGCCGTGTCATCAATTTTCCGGATCACCCGGACAATCTTTTCAAGCTCATCCATCAGCTCACTTTTATTTTGCAGCCGGCCCGCCGTATCGATCAATAATATATCGGCGTTCATGGCTTTGGCTTGCTGCAGCGCATCGAAAGCCAGACCTGCAGCATCCTTACCAAGCTCTGTTGCGATTACGGGACACGCGGTGCGTTCACCCCAAATCTGGAGTTGCTCAATTGCTGCGGCACGGAAGGTATCCCCAGCAGCCAGCACAACTTTTTTGCCAGTTTGGACATAGGTTTGCGCCAACTTGCCAATGGTTGTTGTCTTGCCGACGCCATTGACGCCGCAGACGAGAATAACGTGCGGGCAATGACTGGCATCAGGTTCAAGTGGAATCGCAACCGGTTCTAATATCACGGTAATTTCTGCAGCCAAAGCACCCCGGATCTCTTCCGAGGTAACCTCCTGGTCAAATCGCCCAGTAGCAATTTTCTGCGTTAAACCAGCCGCCGTTGCCACACCCAAATCCGAAGTGATTAGAATTTCCTCTAATTCTTCAAGCGCCGCATCATCTAGTTTGCGCTTGGTAAAGAGATCGTTGATGCCTTGAGTGAGGGCGGAAGAGGAACGGCTAAGGCCGGCTTTGAGGCGGGACAGCCAGCCGGATTTTGGAGTGTTATTCATTATCGAGTTAATTCCGCAATCAGGCCATCGGGTGAAGCGCCGGTAATCAAAGCTGAGACAATCGCGCCTTGTTCATATTCCGTATCTAATCGCACCGGGGCATACGTTTCGGTGTAGCCCTGGCTGTTACGTTCGACCAGAACTTTAGCAGTTTGACCCGGCAACTTCTCGAAATAAGCTGCCGTTGTTTCTTCGCCTTTGCGGCGGAGTTTTGCAGCCCTGGCTTTGCGGATTTTATCTTCAATCTGAGGCATCTCGGCAGCCGGCGTATCAGGGCGGGGTGAATAAGGAAAAACATGCAGATAGGTCAGACCGGCCTCATCGACCAGACGTAATGTTTCTTCAAACATCGCTTCACTTTCAGTGGGAAAGCCGGTGATAAGGTCTGCACCAAAAACCACGTCGGGACGTGATTTACGAATACGCACGCAAAGATCAATGACGTCCTGACGGTTATGGCGGCGTTTCATACGTTTTAAAATCAGATCGCTGCCGGCTTGTACACTCAAATGCAGATGCGGCATCAGGCGCGGCTCGGTTGCGATTAAATCGATCAGCTCACGGTCTATCACGGCAGGGTCGAGCGAGCTCAGCCGCAGCCGTTGTACTTCGGGCACAGCGGCTAGCAAGCTTCGTGTCATTTGCCCGAGACTGGGGCTGCTCGGTAAATCCCCACCGTAGGAGGAGATATCAACGCCGGTGAACACGACTTCCTGATAGCCTTGGCTGGTGAGCTGTTTTACTTGCTCAACAATATGGTCGATGGGCACGGATCGGCTGTTGCCGCGGCCAAACGGAATGATACAGAAGGTGCAGCGATGGTCGCAGCCTTGTTGGATTTGTACGAAGGCGCGCGAACGCGATTCAAACCCGCTGATTAGATGTCCAGCGATCTCGGTCGCCTGCATGATGTCCGAGACTATAATCTTTTCAGGTGAGTCTTCCGGTAGATAACTTTCAGCCTTGAGCTTTTCCTCATTGCCCAATACCTGATCAACTTCCGGCATGGCGGCAAAAATTTCCGGGGAGATTTGCGCCGCACAGCCTGAAACAATGATGCGGGTGTCCGGATTTTCACGCCGCAGCTTTCTAATTTGCTGGCGGGCTTGACGTTCAGCCTCGGACGTTACCGCACAAGTATTGAAAATGACTGCATCACCTAAGCCGGCTTGTTTGGCCTGTGCGCGCATAACTTCTGACTCAAAGGCGTTGAGGCGGCAGCCCAGGGTGACTACTTTGGGTGAATTGCTCATGACAATACCCAAGTGCCGGTAAAACTCAATTCAGTTGGCCCGGTCATTAGCACATGATTGTCATCACGCCATTCGATCTCCAAAGTGCCGCCGTTTAGTTCAACGCTGGCTTTTCGGTCGGTGAGATCGCGCCGGGAAGCGGCGACCAAGGCCGCGCAGGCGCCGGAACCACAGGCCTCAGTTTCGCCGACACCACGTTCCCAAACGCGCAGGCGAATTTTATTGCGGGAAATGATCTGGGCTGCTTCGACATTTGTCCGGTTAGGATATAGCCCATGGTGTTCAAGCGGTGGCCCGACAATTCCGAGATCAATCGCCTCGGCGTCGGGAACAAAAAACACCGCATGAGGATTGCCCATGCCAACGGCAACTGGGTTGCTCAAAGGCCCTTCATGCATGTTAAGGGCAAGTGTATCCACCTCGCTCGCCAGAGGAATATCCTGCCATTCAAGATAAGCCGGACCCATATCGACGGTGATGCCGGTGCTCGCGCGAGTCGCCGTCAATTCGCCGCCCAGGGTTTCAATCTTAGCCTGATCGGCGCCTTTTTCATCGAGTATTAACTGGCCGACACAGCGGGCGGCATTACCACAGGCTTCAACTTCACCGCCATCCGCATTGCGGATACGCATCCTAATATCTGTACTACTTTCGGTTTCCTCAAGCAGGATCAATTGGTCGCAGCCGATTCCACGCCGGCGATCTGCTATCGCCAGTGTTTGGGCCGCGTTTAGTTCCAGTGGCGTGCTGCGCCCGTCCAATATGACAAAGTCATTGCCGAGGCCATGCATTTTTATAAATTTCAATGCGGTCATAGGGGCGATATAGAACTGATAGGGACAGAAGTCCACCCGATTTAGTGTCTTAATCGGATTTTGGCCCAAAGATTTCAAGAAATGCCGTCAGATGAAATTCTGCCTGAGCCGGCTCGTAGATATGTTCCTGGCCAATGGGGCAGGCGCGGCGTGCCAAACAACCATCTTGTAAACATACTTTTCCTTTGGCCGACGCCATAAACCCAGTACAAGCCTTGATATCAAAGTTATCGGGGAATTCTTCGTCTGCAATAGCCTCAACCGGACAGGTTGAAATACAGGGCTGCTCGGCACAATTTTGGCAGGGCGAAGTTTGGGTTCCAAGCGATGGCAGCTCAATATTATCTTCAAATAGTAAAACCCCTCGATAGGCGTGCCACAGTCCATACTGAGGGTGGATAAGTGGCCCAAAGGGAGAGGGGAAGACAGCCTCGGCTTTTTGTGCCCAAGTCAAAATGGGAATATAGGGTGGTCCATCAAAGGGGAAAATTACCGCAGCCTCTAAGTCTTTGGCAATTTTTGTCAATGTTTGGCGGGTCCAGTTTTCCAGCGGGTTCTTAACTTTCTCTCGCTTTATTTCAAAGGCTTGCCAGAAATTGAAGCTGGTGTGATTGCCGGCATTACCCACGATA
The DNA here is from genome assembly GCA_964566055.1 of uncultured Rhodospirillaceae bacterium. GTDB lineage: Bacteria > Pseudomonadota > Alphaproteobacteria > Rhodospirillales > UBA2165 > TMED23. Next base: position 9,881 of record CAZMHI010000060.1, on the reverse strand, counting down.
ACAGCGGTTTGAAAATCTCTTAACGCGTCAACGTCACGTTGGTCATCTGAGGTCGGATGAAAACCACCGCAACAGCGCAGACTGTATTGCTTGAGATGTTGTTCGATAGTGGAATAGTTCATGACCTATCTTAGCAAGGCGATACGATCCCGGCAAAAGGCCAATTCTACGAAAGGAGCTTTACATATCTGCTAAGGCAACAGATTCCGCGAGTTGGACGAGAGATTTCTGCATGTCGCGATTGGGCAGATTAAGATATGAATCAAACAGCCGGCGCAATTCCTTGGCTTGGTGCGCGTTAATCGCCAACTCACCATTGCCGTTATTTATTTCGGCGAGATCAATGAAAAAGTAATTGGCTTCAACAGCAAAGAATGAACACAATTTGTAAATATTTTGCGCTGTCAAATCTTCTTTTCCGCTTTCTATCGCCGCCAATTGTTTAGACGTTTTGTTGATTTGTTTGGCGACTCGACTACGGGAAATGTCCTTTTCCTGCCGCAGTATACGAAGGCGGTGGCCGATTAGTGGATTAAGAAAATCATATTTGCGAACGCGATTTTTTGGTTCATTCTCCGGATGGTCGCCGGATGTTTGCTCCATCATCATAATCTCACTTCCGGTCACTTTCGATCTACATTCTATTGAACCTATTAGGCGTTATTTTTAACTTGAAAAAATACACCTATAGAATGTAATATATTTCTACTTGCTAGCAACGATATATCACGACCAATGATCACAAAAAGTGAAAAAATAACAATAATAGATTGTATTTTGGGGGAAGCAGAAAGGAATCTGCTTCAGACAACAAATCGAATTAATTGGAACTTTGAGCTAAAGTTTTGACGAACTGAGACAATCTTTTGCGAACATCTTCGTCAGAAACACGGTAATAATTGTGCATCAATTCAATGGCCTCACGCGAAGACATTGGGTCTTCTTCGAAGGGTACTTGGGGAATATCCGACAAATCCAAATTAATAATCTCGGATTCATCAAGATTTTCAACACCTTCAAAGAAAAAAGATACATCGACACCGAGCGTCTTTGAAATTTTATACAAATTACTAGCACCTATCCGATTGGTACCGTTTTCATATTTTTGTACTTGTTGAAACGTAACTCCGATGGCTTCACCAAGTTTGGTTTGGCTAATTCTTAATCCTACACGCCGAGCGCGAACTCGCGAGCCAACATATTTATCAATTGGATCTGGACCGTCATCTTTAATAGTTCTTCTTCTTCGCATAATTTACTCTCCCTCGGGAGCACTATAATATGACAATTAGATTTAATCGATTGATTTCTTTACATCAATTTGAAAAAGCCTACTTTACTATTTAATTATTCTAAAAAACAAAACAAATAAGTACAAACCGAAGAGATATTGATGTAAACCTGCACATCAGATCACGTTTTGATAATTAAACTTACAAAAAATATAGTTTTATTTAAGTTACATGCAAGTAGATATGCATATAATATTATGTAAGAATACTGGTCAAATTTGTTGGTATTTGTGGGCATCATATTTATTCAGAATGTAAATTTGCCCAATATTATAATTAGGTTACGCCTTAGCAAAAAAAAATTGAAAGTATCCAATCAGTAAATTTGCAGTTTTAATTTTCTAAAATGAATTTTTGGTCAAAATAGAGAATCGATTGGAGGCTTGACTTACCAGGCACCCCGCCATAAAGTCCGCGCCCTTACGAAGAAAACTATCTTTGTGACGTCTCCAATTGAATTATCCATCCATGATTAAATTTGGGTTGGTGAGGGGGCGCCGCCAGTCCGCGAGTTTCGCGCACTGGCGTTTTTTGCTTGTTTGATAAGGTATGAATTTTGTTTGACGGTTTAAGCGATAAATTTGGCGATATATTTGATCGCTTGAAGAAACGAGGCGCGCTCAGCGAGTCTGACGTTTCTGAAGCCATGCGCGAAATTCGTGTTGCTTTGCTGGAAGCCGATGTCGCCCTGCCGGTCGTCAAAGAATTTATCGATGGCGTTAAAGAAGAAGCTGTCGGCCATGAAGTTTTAAAAAGTGTCACGCCCGGCCAGATGGTCGTCAAAGTGGTTAATGATCATCTGATCGAAATGCTGGGTCCTGAAGATGCAGAAATAAACCTGGCTGCGGCGGCGCCGGTACCAATTTTGATGGTTGGTTTGCAGGGTTCCGGTAAAACCACAACGACAGGCAAATTAGCTTTGCGGCTCAAAAACCGGGACCGCAAAAAAGTATTGGTCGCCGGGCTCGACGTGGCCCGTCCGGCTGCGCAAGAACAATTGGCGCAGCTTGCCAAGCAAGCCGAAGTGGAAAGTCTGGCCTCGGTTTTTGGTGAGCAGCCGGTCGGCATTGCCAAGCGCGCCATGGATACCGGCCGCCGTGAAGGCTTTGATGTGGTTATTCTTGATACCGCAGGCCGTTTAGCGATTGACCAGGCGCTGATGAGCGAAGTTGCAGAAATCCGTAACACCGTAGCACCTGCTGAAACACTTTTGGTGGCGGACGCAATGTCTGGTCAGGATGCGGTTAATGTCGCCAAAGAGTTTAATGAGAAAATCGGTATTACCGGCATTGTGCTGACCCGGGTTGACGGTGATGCTCGTGGCGGTGCGGCGCTGTCGATGCGTTCCGTAACGGGCTGTCCGATTAAGCTCATGGGTGTCGGTGAAAAACTTGAGGCGCTGGAAAGCTTCCAGGCGGAACGCATTGCCGGACGTATCCTCGGCATGGGAGACGTCGTCGGTCTGGTCGAAAAAGCCGCTGAAGTTGTCGACCAGGAGAAAGCCGAAAAAGTTGCCAAGCGGGCGATGAAAGGGCAATTCACCTTGGAGGATTTGCAAGAACAATTGTCGCAAGTGAAAAAAATGGGTGATCTCGGCGGCCTGATGGGCATGCTGCCGGGTGTTGGCAAAATGAAAAAGCAGATCGCCGATGCCAATATTGATGACCGTATGATTGCCCGCCAGGAGGCGATCATCCTGTCAATGACACCGACAGAACGGCGAAATCCGAAATTACTGAACGCTAAACGCCGGAAACGCATTGCTGCGGGCTCGGGGACCAGCGTTCAAGACGTCAACCGTCTGCTGAAACAATATCAGCAGATGAGTTCAATGATGAAGAAGATGGGTAAAAAAGGCATGGCTGGCATGATGCCGCCACCCGGTATGAAATTCTAAAGTATGACATTTTGAGTTTAAATATTGAAATTAACCAAATTGGCTTTTGAGCAGGGTTGCTCAAAAGAGAGATTAGCAAGAGGAAAGTAAATCAATGGCAACTAAAATTCGTTTATCGCGCGGTGGCGCAAAAAAACGTCCATTTTACCGCATTGTCGTCGCGGACTCGCGTAGTCCCCGAGATGGCCGGTATATTGAACGTCTAGGAACCTATAATCCAATGGTCGCCAAAGACCATCCGGAACGTATCGTTCTCAAAGAGGAGCGCATCAAACACTGGCTATCCAATGGCGCCTTGCCGACGGATCGTGTCGCGCGTTTTCTGGGTGATGCGAATATTATCGAAACACCGGTGCGGGCAGAGCAAACCAAACAGCATTTGCCGCGTGAGAAAACCTTAGAGAAGATGCGCGAGAAAGAAGAAGCTCAGAAAGCGGCTCAAGAGGCGGCAGCTCAAGAAGCAGAAGCAGCGGCTGCTGCACCGACCGAAGCTGAAGCCGAAGCGGCAGCTGAGGCAGAGGCTGAAGCGCCAGCAGAAGAGGCAGCAGCAGAGGAAGCGCCAGCGGAAGAGGCAGCACCAGAGGAAGCGCCGGCTGAAGAAGCTCCCGCTGAAGAAGCTCCTGCCGAGGAAGCACCGGCTGAAGAAGCTTCTGCAGAAGAGGCCCCCGCTGAAGAAGCTCCTGCCGAGGAAGCCCCGGCTGAAGAAGCCCCTGCCGAAGAAGCGCCAGCAGAAGAAGTAGCAGAGAAATCTGATGGGGAGGAAAATAAAGACGGCTAATATTTATGACACAGTCTTCGGACAAGCCGCTTGATAGGAACCGCATTTGCGTCGGCGTCGTGACCGGGCCGCATGGCCTCAAAGGGGACGTAAAGATTAAAAGCTTTACCGCAGAGCCCCAAGATGTCGCAGCCTACGGACCGGTGACGGATAAAAGCGGTGAGCAGAGTTTTGAGATCCGCATTGTCAGTAGTAACCAAAAAGGATTGGTTGCTGAATTAAGCGGAGTAGACGACCGAAACGCAGCCGAGGCAGTTCAAGGGACCGAGCTTTATGTGTCCCGGGATAAATTGCCGGTGTTGGACGAAGACGAGTTCTACTATTCGGACCTAATCGGTTTGGCGGTAGTATACGTAGATGGCAGCGAAATGGGCACCGTAAGTTTGGTAGATAATTACGGTGCCGGAGAAGTGATGGAGGTCGAATTGAAAGACGGTGGAACAGAGATGTTTTTAATGTCCCGGGACGTAGTGCCGGAAATCGATCTCGAAAACGGACGTATTGTGGTTAATCCGCCCACTGAAGTTTATGCGGATAAAGGCCACGCTGATGAGGAAGTTGAAGAAGAAAAGTAATGGTAAGTAGTGGATCACAGGATAACGCATCAACAGGCGCAGCCGCCAATCAGGCATGGCAGGCGACGGTGATGACGTTGTTTCCGGAAATGTTTCCGGGATCGCTCGGCCAGTCACTTGCCGGCAAGGCGTTGGATGATGGTGTCTGGACAATTGATACGGTAGATATTCGAGATTTTGCCGCAGATAAACATCAGACCGTTGACGACACGCCCTTTGGTGGCGGCGCCGGTATGGTGATGCGGGCTGATGTCATTGACGCGGCGCTTAAATCGGTGGCTGATCAAGACTCCAAGTCTGCCAGTCGTCCGATCATTTATTTGACGCCACGGGGCAAACCGCTGGCGCAAGAACGGGTTAAAGAATTAGCTAGCATGTCAGGTGTCATTTTGCTCTGTGGCCGCTATGAAGGTATTGATGACCGGGTGATTGAAGCTTGGGATATGGAGGAAATCAGTCTTGGCGATTTTGTCCTTTCCGGCGGTGAGCCGGCAGCCCTGACATTAATTGATGCCTGTGTGCGCTTGTTACCAGGTGTTTTGGGCAGTGAGTGCTCGCCCGAGGAAGAAAGTTTTGAAGGGGGATTATTGGAATATCCCCATTATACCCGCCCCCGCGAATGGGGCGGCCAGGAGGTGCCGGAGGTTCTGCTATCCGGTCACCATGAAAATGTACGGGCTTGGCGACAGGCTGAGGCAGAAAAAATTACGGCTGAGAGACGGCCTGATCTTTGGCAGAAATATGTCGCCAAAGACTCTGTGTCTACCAGCAAACACTGAATTTGAAAATTAGAACACTTAAGTTGAGGATAAGATGATGAATATATTGCAAGAATTAGAGGCCGAGCAAATTGCTAAATTAACGGCCGATAAAGAGGTGCCGGATTTTGCACCCGGTGATACCATTAAGGTTAGTGTGAAAGTTGTCGAAGGTACGCGCGAGCGTATTCAGGCTTATGAAGGCGTTTGTATAGCGCGCAAAAATGACGGACTTCACTCGTCCTTTACGGTACGTAAGATTTCTTACGGTGAAGGCGTTGAGCGCGTGTTTCCGCTTTATTCGCCAAATGTTGACAGCGTCGAAGTTATCCGCCGTGGTGATGTCCGCCGGGCGAAGCTTTACTACCTGCGTGGCCGTCAAGGTAAACGCGCTCGTATCGCTGAGCGTACGGACGGCTATGCGGCGAAACTTTCAGCTGAAGAACGCCAATCAGCTCAAGCGGAAAAAGAAGCCGCCAAAGCTAATGCGCCGAAGAAATCTGCTAAGGCGGATGCCGAAGAAGCTCCAGAGGAAACAGTTGAAGAAGCTGTTGAGGAGCAGGTTGAAGAGCAGGTGGAAGAAAAGACCGAAGATTAATTTCGGTCGCTCTGCTGCCGCGTGTTATTGATCCAAATAAATTAAGTGAGCCAACTCTGATGAGCAAAGCAACGACTCTTTATGACAAAATCTGGGACGCCCATATTGTCGAAGAACAAGATGATGGAACCTGTCTGGTCTATATCGACCGCCATCTCGTCCACGAGGTGACGTCGCCGCAAGCCTTTGAAGGATTGCGCAATAGTGGCCGGAAAGTAAGGCGGGCTGAAAAAACCTTGGCTGTTGCTGATCACAACGTGCCGACGACGGATCGTAGTGCCGGCATCGACGACGAAGAATCGCGCGTTCAAGTCGAAGCGCTTGAAAAAAACTGTGCTGATTTTGGTATTGAGCTTTATTCGATGGACGATATCCGCCAAGGCATTTGCCATGTTGTCGGGCCGGAACAGGGCTTTACTTTGCCGGGTACGACTTTGGTTTGCGGTGATTCTCACACCGCAACCCACGGCGCTTTCGGCTCAATGGCTTTTGGTATCGGCACTTCAGAAGTTGAGCATACACTTGCGACGCAAACTTTATTGCTGACAAAATGCCGCAATATGCGGGTCACCATTAATGGTGCCTTACCGGCAAGCCTTACTGCCAAGGACCTCATCTTGGCGGTGATTGGAAAAATCGGCACGGCAGGTGGTACCGGTGCAGCAATTGAGTTCACCGGCGAAGCTTTTCAGTCTCTCTCAATGGAAGGCCGCATGACGGTTTGTAACATGACTATCGAAGGCGGTGCGCGGGTTGGCTTGTTTGCGCCCGATGAGACAACTTTCGAATATCTCAAAGGCCGCCCGAAATCGCCGAAAGGTGGTGCTTGGGAAATGGCAGTTGAGTATTGGAAGACGCTCAAAACCGATGACGGCGCTGTCTTCGATGAAGAGATTGTCATGGATGTTGCTGATATCAAACCGCAAGTGACCTGGGGCACCTCGCCGGAAGACGTCACGACGATAGATGGTAATGTGCCGAACCCCGCGGATGAACCGGATGAATTCCGGCGCAATAAGATGCAGCGTTCGCTCGAATATATGGGGCTTGAAGCCGGCACGCCGATGAAAGACATCAAAATCGATACGGCTTTCATTGGCTCTTGCACCAATAGCCGTCTGGAAGACATGCGGGCCGCTGCAGAGGTTGCCAAAGGCCGCAAAGTCGCTGAAGGCGTGCGCGCTCTGGTCGTGCCCGGTTCGGGTTTGATTAAGGAACTCGCCGAACGAGAAGGCCTTGATAAAATCTTTATCGAAGCTGGTTTTGAATGGCGGGAAGCCGGTTGCTCGATGTGCCTGGCCATGAATGCCGATAAATTGGCTCCGGGTGAACGTTCGGCTTCAACGTCGAATAGAAACTTTGAAGGCCGTCAAGGCCCAGGTGGCCGCACGCATCTGGTTAGTCCGGCCATGGCTGCAGCCGCTGCGATTACCGGTCATCTGGCCGATGTCAGCGATTTGGATTAAGGAAGAGGAAACGCATTATGGATAAATTTGAAAAACTCACCTCTGTGGCCGCTCCTCTGCCGTTGATCAATGTTGATACCGACATGATCATCCCGGCGCGGTTTTTGAAAACGATCATACGCACCGGTCTCGGCGCTGATCTCTTCAGCACGCTGCGCTTTAACGAAGATGGCAGTGAGCGAGAAGATTTCGTGCTTAATCAGCCGGCTTATAAAGATGCTGAGATTTTGGTTACGGGCGAAAATTTCGGTTGCGGCTCGTCACGCGAACATGCGCCCTGGGCGTTGATGGATTTTGGTATTAAATGTGTCATCGCGCCGAGTTTTGCCGATATTTTTTATAACAACAGCTTTAAGAACGGCATGTTGTTGATTAAATTGCCGCCGGAAGATATGGCCAAGTTGATGGATGATGCCGAGCGCGGCGCCAATGCGACGGTGTCGGTTGACCTGGAAGCCCAGGAAATTACCGGACCCGACGGCGGTGTGATCAAGTTCGAGATAGATGCCTTTAAAAAGCATTGCCTGCTGAACGGCCTCGATGATATCGGCCTGACAATGCAGAAGAACGACAAGATTGATGACTATGAAGAGCGCCTGCAAGCCGCTCAACCTTGGTAAGAAATTTAAATTGTAAAGTGAGAAATTAAGTGCCAGCTAATAAAAAATTATTGTTCCTGCCGGGTGACGGCATCGGCCCCGAAATCATGACCCAGGTTCGCCGGGTTATCGATTGGATGGATCAGCGCCGTTCGGTAAGCTTTGATATTACCGAAGGACTCATCGGTGGCGCCGCCATTGATGAGACCGGTGTACCTTTGCCCGAAGAAACTCTAGAAGCAGCGCATGGTTCTGATGCTGTTTTGATGGGTGCCGTCGGTGGACCAAAATGGGAAGTTCTGCCCTTTGAAGTTCAGCCTGAGCGCGGCTTGTTGGGCATCCGGAAAGAGCTTGGCTTGTTTGCCAATCTGCGTCCGGCCTTGGTATTTGACGCTTTGGCGGATGCTTCCACCTTGAAGCTCGACATCGTCAAAGGTTTGGACATTATGATCATCCGCGAGCTGACCGGTGGCATCTATTTCGGTGAGCCGCGCGGCGTCGAAGATCTCGGCGACGGCAATCGCAAAGGCTTTAACACGTTGACCTATACGACGCCGGAGATTCACCGCATCGGCCGGGTGGCGATGGAATTGGCGGCTAAGCGCAACAAGCGGGTTTGCTCGATCGACAAAGCCAATGTCTTGGAAACAACGGTGATGTGGCGGGAAGAAATGACCAAGATCGGTGAGGAATATCCCGACATCGAGCTCAGCCATATGTATGTCGATAATGCTGCCATGCAACTGGTGCGCAATCCGAAGCAGTTCGACGTCATCGTAACAACGAATATGTTTGGTGACATTTTGTCGGATTGTGCCGCCATGTTGACAGGCTCGCTGGGTATGCTGCCCTCAGCCTCGCTCGGTGCGCCGGATGAAAGTGGCCGCCAGGCTGCGCTTTATGAGCCGGTACATGGCTCGGCACCGGATATTGCCGGCCAGGGTATTGCCAATCCTTTGGCGCAAATTCTCAGCTTCTCAATGTTGCTGCGCTATTCCTTCGACATGTTTGAAGATGCCGATCTGGTTGATCAGGCGGTTCAGAACGTGCTCGATCAGGGTTTGCGCACAGGTGACATCATGGGTGACGGCAAGACCCAGGTCTCTACAGAGGCCATGGGTGATGCGATCACTAAGGAACTCGACAAACTAGCGGCTTAAATAATTGCCCCCTGAATGGGTATCACGAAAAGAGGGGGCGTGAATAACGCTCCTTCTTTATATCTGGGGCAAATGGAGATTTAAAATGGGTTACAAATATGCAGTTGTCGGCGCGACCGGCAATGTTGGACGGGAAATTATGAACATCCTGTCGGAGCGCGAAGTGCCGGCTGAGGATGTCACTGCCGTGGCGTCATCTCGCTCAGTCGGTATGGAAGTCTCGTACGGTGAGGATGACGTGCTGAAAGTGCACGATCTGGCCGCCTTTGATTTTGAAGGCACCGATATCGTGCTCTCAAGCCCTGGCGCCAAAGTATCTGCTGAGTATGCGCCCCGCGCGGCAGCGGCTGGAGCCGTGATCATCGACAATACTTCACACTTCCGGATGGATCCGGAAGTGCCCTTGGTGGTGCCGGAAGTGAACCCCCAGGCAATCGGCGAGTTTCGCAATAAAAATATTATCGCTAATCCGAATTGCTCGACCATTCAATTGGTGGTGGCGTTGAAACCTTTACACGATCTGGCGGGTATCCGGCGGGTGGTCGTTTCGACCTACCAATCGGTTTCCGGCGCCGGTAAATCAGCCATGGATGAGCTGTTTAACCAGACCAAAGGCATCTACATGAACGAACCTGAATACAAATTTCAGGAAAACTTCACCAAACCGATAGCCTTTAATGCCATTCCACAGATCGATGTTTTTATGGATGACGGCTTTACCAAAGAAGAATGGAAAATGATGGTCGAGACCAAAAAAA
>CAZMHI010000059.1:0-31655 GCA_964566055.1 uncultured Rhodospirillaceae bacterium | reverse complement strand
GCGACTTCCGATATCCAGCAAAATCTCACTTGCAAACCGCAGTCGGTCCATACATATGGGTCAGGAGCGGACATTCCGAGATTGAGCTAAATGAGTCCGCTTTCGGTGGTAAAGCGGACATTAATTGCCGCACCAAAACTGCACACATATTTCGCTGTGAGATTACCTACACAAGAGGTTTTAAGCGTCCCATAGCGGCAAATTGGGGTTTGGACGTACTTTCTATCAAAACCACCTGAAAACGCGCCAAATGTTACCCGAGACGTTACCCTGAATGATATTGGCATCACCTTAGTAATGGCAGTATTAAAAATAATTATTTAATTTCAATTAATTAAATGGTGCCGGCTGCAGGAGTTGAACCCGCGACCTACTGATTACAAATCAGTCGCTCTACCAACTGAGCTAAGCCGGCATCTTGGGTGGCTTGAGTAGGGCGCATCGTATAGCGCGTGAGGCCAGCCTTTCGCAAGCCCGAAAATGCTAAATCTTACCTATTTTAGCGCCTTCTGTTTCTTCCTGGACATCGTCATGACCCGATCTTTCGGCACCACCACAATAACCGTGGTGCCTCGGCCGGGCCTGCTGCGGATTTCGAGTTTACCGCCATGGGCCTCGATAAGACCGCGCGCCAACGGAATGCCTAACCCGGTACCTTCTTTATTTATTACCGGTGAGCCGACTTTACCAAAACGGGTGAGGGCGATCTCGATTTCTTCGCCGCTCATGCCCAAGCCAGTATCTTTAACCGAAATGCGGAGGTCGCCGCTTTTTACGACCCGGGCGTTAAGAGTAATCTTGCCGCCGCCGGGCGTAAATTTGACGGCGTTCGATAAGACATTAACGAGAATCTGTTTTAGCCGCAGGTTATCTCCCCAAATATTCGGCAATTTCTGGTCAATTTTATTAACGACAATGTTTTGCTGTTGAAGTGCCCGGCGATGAATCATGCGAATTGCTTCGCTGGATAAGGCGGTAAGATCGATGCGTTCCTCGTGAAGTTCAAGCTTGCCAGCTTCAATGGCTGAGACATCCAAAATATCGCTGATTAAGCCAAGTAAATGTTGACCGGACTCGTGGATGGCATCGATATATTCCCCCTGTTTGTCATTGGCGAACGCACCGAAAATCCTATTCTGGAGCGCATTGGAAAAGCCAATGATAGCGTTGAGGGGAGTGCGCAATTCATGGCTCATATTGGCGAGAAAATCGGATTTTGAACGATTCGCCACTTCGGCCTGCTCGAGCGCGGTTTGCAATTTTGTTTCGCTAAGTTTTTGATCAGTAATGTCGAATTGAAATATTACATAATAACCGTCATCCAGGTGCCGCTTCTGAACCAGATACCATCTGCCGTCACTGGCCAGATTCTCATATTCAGATTCCGACTTATTAATTTCCGCCATTCGTCTAGCTAGCCATTCCTCGGCCTGATCCGCTGATAAAGTGGTGAACCCCATATCAAATCGCCGGCGTAAATAATCCTCCAAGCGATCACCAGGTTTAAGGCTTCGGGACGCCTCACCATGCAGGTTGCGGTAGATCGAATTGCAGCCCACAAACCGGTTGTCAGAGTCCCACAATATAAAACCGGCGTTGAGCCGTTCCATCGATTCCATCAGCCGGCGCTGAGTTTCCGCTGCACGCTGCTCAGCAATTACGTCATTGGTTTCATTGTAGTTGGTGCCGCGGTATCCGGTAAACTCACCATCATCGTCAAAAATCGGCACGCCGGTAGCGCGGAGATAGGTTTTTCTGCCATCTGAAAAAGTCCGGTAGTAATGGAAATTATAAAATGCCTTGTGGGCATCCATATCGGCTTTGTGCGCCTGCCAAAATTTACTATTGGGATTTTCGGTATCCAGTTCCCAGCGGGTTTTGCCGAGCATATAATTGCTGGCCAGGCGTTCGCTCCCGGCTTCTGGCGCTGACGACATGGAGGTGAAGCGGTGATTTTCATCGGATTCCCAAAAGCGGTCCGCCGATGAATCAGCAAAATCTCTAAACCGTGCCTCGCTTTGTTCCAGTTGTTGGGTGAACTCCTGGCGTTCGATGACCCGGCCAATCTGTGTGCTGATCTGTTTGAAAGCCTGGAGGAGTTGTTTGTCTGGCTTGATGTCTTCTTCGGTTGTGAATTCAAGGACAGCGGCAACTTTCCGGCCTTTCATAACCGGAGTCACGATGAGTGTCTTTAGGCCCACTTCCAGAGCAATTTTAACCCGCGCACTTTTTAAATTGGCAATGTGATGCCATTGAACCTTGGCGTCGCTGAAAGTCTTGCCTGTGATTTTTTCATTAACACGATAACTCGTTTCATACGCCTGTTTTTTGTAGCTGTTATATTTTCTTGGTTTGGCAAAATAGGAATATTTTGATGGCTTTAAAATTGCAGGATTATTTTTGTCAGGGAACCAAGCCAGTCCAATATGCCAACCCAATTGAAGGCAAACCTCTTTTAGGCAGGCCTCGATTGCGCTGCCAACCGACGTCGCTGCATTAGCGGATTCAGCCGTCTGATGAAGCAGCGCATTAATCGTGGCTGTTCTCTTTAGCTCCCGTTCCGTCCTTTTTTGATCACTGAGATCACGGATAATACCGGTGAAATATTTCTCACCATCAACTTCAAATTCACTTACAGATAAATGAATCGGTATGATGGAGCCGTCTTTTTTTTGCCCGTCTACTTCCCTGCCGAACCCAATAACTTTCTTTTTGCCGGTCTTAAGGTAGTTTTTGACGAAGTCATTGTGCGTGATTGCCTGGTCAGTAGACATCAACATTTTTACATCGCTACCTAGCAATTGTTTAACCGGCCAACCGAAAAGCTTTCGTGTTGCGTTATTGGCTGATTGGATAATACCCTGGGAATCAATCGTAATTATTGCCTCAACGGCATTATCGAATAGACTTTTATATTGTGGATCTAAGTTTTGGGACATTTCTTTCGGCTATGGTTGGCGTTTTTAGGCGTTTATCCCAAAATTTCAAATTGAAACAAGTTTGATAGTAATTCTCATCATTATATGAGGATTCTATTGGGTGATTTCCACCCTACCTGCCAATTTATTCTTTATTATTGAAGAATATTTGGAATTTCAGTAATTCCGGGCGATCTCATAGAGCGTGATGGCGGCAGCAGCGGATACATTTAGACTGTCCGCACCGGGATCAATCGGAATTTTAACCAGAAAATCGCAGTTCTCAGCTGTCAGCCGGCGCAGACCTTTGCCTTCGGCACCCATTATAATGGCGAGCTTGCCGCTCAAATTAGCCTCCGCCAATGTTTGCGGGGCATCGGTGTCTAAACCAACTGTCCAAAAACCGGCTTCTTTTAACTGTCCAAGTGCACGGGCAAGATTGGTCACTCGCGCCATTGGCAGCCGATCCAGAGCGCCTGAAGCCGCTTTGGCAAGAACCGCGGTAGCTTCCGGCGTATGTTTGTCCGGCACAATGATCGCTGCCGCACCAAACGCCGTGGCTGAGCGCATGATGGCGCCAATATTCCGGGGATCGGTAACTTGATCGAGGATGACTACAACGGCTTTCTCGTTAGCATCGCGGCAGATGGTTTCAATGTCGCTGTCCTCGAGCGGAGCAACTTGCAGGGCGAGACCCTGGTGTACGGCCCCCGGCGGCAATTGGCGTTCAATTTCGTGGCGGGGTAAAAATTCAGGTTCAATATCGGCGTCGCCCGCCTCAAAACCTGCTTTCCAGTCTTGGTTTACAAGCAGCCGGAATTTTCTGCGCCGCGGATTTGCCAAAGCCGCCTCGACGGCATGGTTGCCATATAGCCACAAACGTCCACCTCCCGATGGAGAGATTTTGGAACGGATTTGGCGATCAGGATTGCGGCCTGATTTTTGAGCCGATGAATCTCTTGATTTTGACTTGGGGGATTTCTTGCGTTTTGTCATGGTTGAGCGTAAACTAACGCAAGTTTTGGGTCCGCAACAGACCTCGTTGCCGAAATTCTGAAAAAAGAATGATCGGGCGCGGTTTTTTGCGCCTTTTGTGTTGACAAGTGTTTGAAAATTAACGATAGAACGCCCGGACTAACTGCTGCCGTTTTAAATGTCCAATGAGACGGCGGTTTTTTGGCTCTTATTAAGTACTGATCCGGTATTTGAAGGGCGCTTTGATGGAGGGGTGCCCGAGTGGCTAAAGGGGACGGGCTGTAAACCCGTTGACGTACGTCTACGTTGGTTCGAATCCAACTCCCTCCACCATTTTGGACAAAGTTTTGAGTTGTAGTTTGAGATCTGGGCGGGTGTAGCTCAATGGTAGAGCAGAAGCCTTCCAAGCTTACGACGAGGGTTCGATTCCCTTCACCCGCTCCATCCAAATTAAATGGGTGAAGTTTGTAAGATTTGTTTTTGAATTTTGGATTTAAACGTCGGTAATTTTATACCGCATCAGGGATAGAGTAAGAGACATGTCGAAGGAAAAGTTTGAGCGGACAAAACCGCATTGTAATGTTGGCACGATTGGTCACGTTGACCATGGCAAGACGACGCTAACGGCGGCGATCACCAAGACGCTGGCCGAAAGCGGTGGCGCTGAGTTTACCGATTACGCTGATATTGATAAGGCGCCGGAAGAACGCGAACGCGGAATTACGATTTCAACGGCCCATGTTGAATATGAGACGGATAACCGCCACTACGCCCATGTCGATTGCCCGGGCCATGCGGATTATGTCAAGAACATGATCACCGGCGCGGCCCAGATGGATGGCGCGATTTTGGTGGTAAGTGCTGCTGATGGCCCGATGCCGCAAACCCGCGAACACATTTTGCTGGCCCGCCAGGTTGGTGTGCCGGCTCTGGTGGTGTATCTCAACAAAGTCGACCAGGTTGACGACGAAGAGCTTTTGGAACTGGTTGAAATGGAAGTCCGCGAATTGCTGTCTTCTTATGAGTTCCCCGGTGACGATATTCCGATTGTCACGGGCTCTGCCTTGGCGGCCCTTGAAGATGGCGATGAAGCCACCGGTAAAGACAGCATCATGAAACTGATGGCGGCGGTTGATGAGTACATCCCGCAGCCGGACCGTCCGGTTGACCAGCCTTTCCTGATGCCGATTGAGGATGTTTTCTCGATCTCAGGCCGGGGTACGGTGGTCACGGGCCGGATTGAAAGCGGTGTGGTTAATGTCGGCGACGAGATTGAGATCGTCGGCATTAAAGAAACCCAGACGACGACCTGTACCGGTGTTGAGATGTTCCGCAAATTGCTGGACCAGGGTGAAGCGGGTGACAATGTCGGCGTGCTGTTACGCGGCACCAAGCGTGAAGAAGTTGAGCGTGGCCAGGTTGTGGCCAAGCCGGGTTCGATCACGCCGCATAAGAAGTTCACCTGTGAGGCTTATATCCTGACCAAGGAAGAAGGTGGCCGTCATACCCCGTTCTTTGGCAATTACCGGCCGCAGTTTTACTTCCGGACCACCGATGTGACCGGTACGGTTGAATTGCCGGACGGCACGGAAATGGTAATGCCGGGTGATAACATCTCGATGACCGTTGAGTTGATCACACCGATTGCGATGGACCAGGGCTTGCGCTTTGCCATTCGCGAAGGCGGCCGGACCGTTGGTGCTGGTGTTGTCGCCAGTATTGTTGATTAAAGAATTAGGGGTATAGCTCAGTTGGTAGAGCGGCGGTCTCCAAAACCGCAGGTCGCGGGTTCGAACCCTGCTGCCCCTGCCAACTTAAAGTGAAACGGAATTAAGTAAGAAGAATGGCCAAACAAAGTCCTATGCAGTTTTTGCAGCAAGTGCGTCAGGAAACCTCCAAGGTGACCTGGCCAACGCGCAAAGAGACGATGATTTCTACCGGCATGGTATTTGTCATGGTTATTATTGCCGCGCTGTTCTTCTTCGTTGTCGATCAGATCCTGTCTGGTGGCGTGAAATTGATATTTGGATTGGGGAGCTAACACAAAAATGGCTCACCGCTGGTACGTTATTCACGTTTACTCAGGCTTTGAACGAAAAGTTGCTGATTCTATTGAAGAACAGGCTCGTCAATCCCATCTCTCTGATGAGATCGAACAAGTCTTAGTACCGATGGAAGAAGTAGTTGAGATGCGGCGCGGCGAAAAGGTAAACGCCGAACGTAAATTTTTCCCAGGCTATGTCCTGGTTAATATGGATATGTCCGACGAAAGCTGGCATTTGGTGATGAATACGCCAAAGGTTACCGGCTTTTTAGGTTCCCGTGGCCGGCCAACGCCGATCAGTGAAGCGGAAGCAAATCGGATCATCCATCAGGTAGAAGAAGGAATTGAACGTCCCAAACCGTCTATTACTTTTGACGTTGGTGAGCAGGTCCGGGTGAGCGACGGTCCGTTTGCATCCTTTAATGGTTTGGTTGAAGACGTTGATGAAGATAAAGCCCGGCTGAAAGTTTCGGTATCGATCTTTGGCCGCTCGACGCCTGTTGAGTTGGAATATTCACAGGTCGAAAAACTTTAGGAATTCGCAGCAGATTTTGCTGCTAAACCCGTGCGGGAGGCTCGCCATAGCCGTACCGCGCAACCCAGTTGGTTCTTACGCCGTGTGAGTGCCAATAAACTTTTAAGAACTGAGGTATGAAATGGCAAAAAAGATTGATAGCTACATTAAGCTTCATATCCCGGCTGGTCAGGCTAATCCATCGCCGCCCGTCGGTCCGGCTTTAGGTCAAGCTGGTTTGAATATTATGGAGTTCTGCAAAGCCTTTAACGCATCGACCCAAAATCTGGAGCCGGGCATGCCCATCCCAGTGAAAATCACGGTCTATGCGGATAAGTCTTTTACGTTTACATCCAAGTCAGCGCCGGCGAGCTACTATATTAAGAAAGCAGCTCGTTTGGAAAAAGGGTCTGAAACCCCGGGTCTTGAATTGGTTGGCTCAGTGACAATGGCTCAATTACGTGAAATCGCTGAGCACAAAAAAGAAGACTTAAACGCCAATGATGTTGAAGCTGCCTGCAAAATTTTAGCCGGCTCCGCGCGTTCAATGGGCATCACCGTGGAGGGTCAGTAACATGGCTGGTCGTGGTAAACGCTTGAACAGCGCCTATGAATCATTTGATAAATCAGTTGATCATGGTGTTTCTGATGCGGTTAAAATTATTTTGGATTCAAAGAAAACAAAGTTTGATGAAACTGTCGAAGTTGCCATCAACTTGGGTGTCGATCCGCGCCATGCTGACCAAATGGTTCGGGGTGTCGTGTCATTGCCGAACGGTACGGGTAAAACTGTAACCGTCGCGGTGTTCGCCAAGGAAGACAAAGCCGAGGAAGCTAAAGCAGCCGGTGCTGAATTTGTCGGCGGTGATGATCTCGCTGAAAAAGTTCAAAAGGGCGAAGTTGAGTTTGATCGCTGCATTGCCACGCCGGATATGATGGCGGTGGTTGGTAAGCTCGGTAAGGTGTTGGGCCCCAAAGGTCTGATGCCGAACCCAAAATTGGGTACGGTGACACCGAATGTTGCTGAGGCGATTAAATCCGTCAAAGGCGGCGAAATAGAATTTAGAGTCGAGAAAGCCGGTATCATTCATGCCGGCGTCGGCAAAACAAGTTTCTCTCAGGAAGCTCTGGTTGAAAATGTAAACGCGTTTGTGGGCGCCATCGTTAAGGCGAAACCAACGGGTGCCAAAGGTACCTATCTTAAACGTGCGACATTGACCTCAACCATGGGTCCTGGCGTGAGATTAGATACTTCAAGTCTAACCTGATAATTCAGGCCAGATGAACAAAGAATTTTCTGCTGTTTCTCCGGAAGGAGCAGAAATAGGAGAGGGCGATAGCATCAACTTCTCCGACCTGTCCGAGACTGCAGGTGTTGCCAAACTTTTTTAGTGAGGCGGCATAATAAGAGTAAGCCTGCATAGATGGTGATGAGACATTTTCCGATCACGAGTTGATCGAGGATGGCTCAAACTGACGACTTGGATAGGGCGAACCGGTTTTTGGATATTATCCAGAAGCTAAACGTAACCGCATGATAGGGAAATTTAACTTTCCAAATTATGCAAACACGGAGACGATTCGTGGACCGAACAGCTAAAGAAGCACAGGTTGCCTCGCTGAAGCAAACGTTCGAAGAGTCGGAGATGGTCGTTGTCACTCATTATATTGGGATGACAATGCCGGAAATGACCGACCTTCGGAGCCGTATGCGTGAAGCAGGCGCCAACTTTAAGGTCACTAAGAATCGCCTTACGCGTCTCGCCCTGCAAGATACTGATTTTGAATCCCTTACAGATTTGATGACGGGTCCAACCGCTCTCGCTTATTCCACCGATCCGGTGGCGGCAGCGAAAACGGCCGTTAACTACTCTAAGGACAATGAAAAATTGGTTATCTTGGGTGGTGTCTTCAACGGGCAATCACTGGATGTTGATGGTGTCAAAAACTTAGCCAAACTGCCGTCCCTGGACGAGCTGCGCGGCAAGCTTGTTGGCATGATCTCAACTCCAGCAACCCGGATCGCTGGTGTGCTTCAAGCACCGGCCGGCCAGGTTGCCCGTGTGATTGGCGCCTACGGAGCGAAAGGCGACGAGGCTGCTTAGCGGCTTTAAGTAACAACAGTTTGAGCCAAAGGAGAAATTATTATGGCTGATTTAGAGAAAATTGCTGAAGACCTCTCAGCTTTGACCGTTATTGAAGCGGCTGAGTTGAGCACAATGTTAGAAGAAAAATGGGGCGTTTCTGCCGCTGCACCTGTTGCAGTTGCGGCTGGCCCGGCTGGCGATGCCGGCGGTGAAGCAGCGGCTGAGAAGGACACCTTTGAAGTCGTTCTTGCTGCTATTGGTGACAAAAAGATCAACGTCATTAAAGAAGTTCGTGCCATCACGGGCCTCGGCTTGAAAGAAGCTAAAGACTTGGTCGAATCTGCACCTGCTGCCGTCAAAGAAGACGCCACTAAGGAAGAAGCAGAAGAAATCAAAGGCAAGCTTGAAGAAGCTGGCGCTACTATCGAACTTAAATAAAGTTTATCTGCCGACACTATATATATGTGTCGGCAGCGTTATCCGCGATGTTAGGCGGCTCGATTATTAGATCAGCTGCCTGATATCGAACATATAGAATACACATCTGCCACGGATGGGTCCTGCCGCGACCGAGATAGTGGATGTGCAGTTCCGGCATTACCTGCTCAATAAAAGAGCACGTATGCCTTTTCGCTTCTCTGCTGGATTGTCCGGTGGAGGCGGTGTCCGGTTCTTCGCCCAATGCGGCGATTGGAAGAAGTTCGGGACGTAGTTGAATTTTAGCTACGAGGGGCTGCAATGGCTAATCGCACTTTTACTGGTCGTAAACGCGTACGTAAATCTTATGGTCGTATCCCAACAGTTACGCCCATGCCGAACCTGATCGAGGTTCAGAAAAATTCCTATGAGAGTTTCCTGCAACGTGAGGTCGCTAAAGAAGACCGCACCGATACGGGCCTCCAGGAAGTATTTAAATCAGTTTTCCCGATTAAGGATTTCTCCGAACGGGGAACGCTCGAGTTCGTTGACTACGAATTCGAAGATCCTAAATATGATGTTGAAGAGTGTCAGCAACGGGGCATGACTTATGCCGCACCGTTGAAGGTTACTCTCCGTCTGGTGGTTTGGGATATCGACGAAGAAACCGAAGCCCGCTCTGTTCGCGATATTAAAGAGCAGGTCGTCTATATGGGTGAGATGCCCTTGATGACTAACAACGGTACCTTTGTGGTAAATGGCACCGAGCGTGTCATCGTTTCTCAAATGCACCGTTCGCCGGGTGTGTTCTTTGATCACGATAAAGGCAAAACCCACTCTTCAGGTAAATTCCTGTTTGCCGCCCGGGTTATTCCTTACCGCGGCTCCTGGCTCGATTTTGAGTTCGACGCTAAAGATTTAGTCTATGTGCGTATCGATCGCCGCCGTAAATTACCTGTAACCACAATGTTGCTGGGTCTTGATAACGCGGCAACTGATGCGAAGCGTAAAAAACTCGCAGCCAAAGGCGAGACGCTTGACCCGCTTGAAGCCGAAGGCATGACGCCGGAAGAAGTGTTGAAGTTCTTCTATGATACGGTCGATTACATTCGGGCCAAAAAAGGCTGGCAGATACCCCTCGATGCCGAAGCTTTGCGTGGCTTGAAACTCGATTATGATTTGCTCAACGCCAAATCAGGCCGGGTCGCTGTTGAAGCGGGTACGAAATTAACGCCGCGGGTGCTGCGTGAGCTTGATAAAAAAGGCATCACCGATTACATCGCACCGCCAGAAGAAATTCTTGGCCGATTTGCTGCCGAAGACATTGTCGATATGAAGACAGGTCTGGTATATCTCGAAGCCGGTGACGAAATCACCGAAGAAATTCTAGAAGAATTAGATACGGCTAAGATTTCGGAAATTCCAACCTTGGCAATCGATCACGTCAATGTTGGTCCCTATATCCGCAATACATTGGCTGCCGATAAAAACTCCAACCGGGAAAAAGCCTTGATCGATATCTACCGGGTTATGCGCCCGGGTGAGCCGCCGATCATTGAAACAGCAGATACCTTGTTCCAAGGCTTGTTCTTTGATGCTGATCGCTATGACCTTTCTGCCGTTGGCCGGGTGAAAATGAATTCCCGCCTGGAGCAGGAAACTGATGATACAGTTCGCGTCTTGCGCCGTGAAGACATCATGGAAGTCGTTAAAATCCTGGTCGAACTGAAAAACGGCCGCGGTGATATCGACGATATTGATCACCTCGGTAACCGCCGGGTTCGCTCGGTTGGTGAGTTGATGGAAAACCAATACCGTATTGGTCTCTTACGTATGGAGCGGGCAATCCGCGAACGCATGAGCTCAGTCGATATTGATACCGTCATGCCGCATGATTTGATCAACGCCAAGCCGGCTGCTGCTGCGGTGCGTGAATTCTTTGGCTCCTCTCAGTTAAGCCAATTTATGGATCAAACCAACCCGCTGTCGGAAATCACTCACAAACGCCGCCTTTCGGCGCTTGGACCAGGTGGTCTGACCCGCGAGCGTGCCGGCTTTGAAGTGCGTGACGTGCATCCGACCCACTATGGCCGGATTTGCCCGATTGAAACACCGGAAGGTCCGAACATTGGCTTGATCAACAGTCTGGCGACCTATGCCAGGGTCAATCAATACGGCTTTATCGAAAGCCCTTACCGAAAAGTGAGCAAAGGTAAAGTAAGCAGTGATGTGGTTTATTTGTCCGCCATGGATGAAGGCCGCTACACGATTGCTCAGGCCAATGAAGCGCTTGATAAAGCTGGAAAATTTGAGCACGATTTGATCACCTGCCGTCAGGCCGGTGACGTGCTGATGGTGCCATCAGATGAAGTTGATCTGATCGATGTCTCGCCAAAACAGCTGGTGTCTGTTGCGGCGGCGCTGATTCCATTCCTTGAAAACGATGACGCCAACCGCGCCTTGATGGGCTCGAACATGCAACGTCAGGCCGTGCCGTTGATCCGTGCCGAGGCTCCTCTTGTCGGTACTGGTATGGAAGAAACCGTGGCCCGGGATTCTGGGGCGACGATCATCGTCAAACGTTCGGGTACGGTCGATCAGATCGACGGTACGCGTATCGTTATTCATGCCGATGAAGACGCCGATAATAAATCTGCCCCGGGTGTTGATATTTACACCTTGCAGAAATTCCAGCGTTCAAACCAAAATACCTGCATTAACCAGCGGCCGCTGGTGAAGGTGGGTGACCGGGTTGAACCGGGTGATATCATTGCCGATGGACCCTCTACGGAAATCGGTGAACTGGCCTTGGGCCGTAACGTCCTCGTCGCTTTCATGCCGTGGAATGGTTACAACTTCGAAGATTCAATCCTGATTTCGGAACGGATTGTTCGCGAGGATGTCTTTACCTCCATTCACATCGAAGAATTTGAAGTGATGGCGCGGGATACCAAGCTGGGTCAGGAAGAGATCACGCGGGATATTCCGAACGTGGGTGAAGAAGCGCTCAAGAATATGGATGAGGCGGGTATCGTTTATATCGGTGCCGAAGTTCAGCCGAATGATATTCTGGTCGGTAAAGTGACACCAAAAGGTGAATCGCCCATGACGCCGGAGGAAAAACTATTACGCGCGATCTTTGGTGAAAAAGCCTCAGACGTTCGTGATACGTCACTGCGTCTGCCGCCGGGTGTTGCCGGTACTGTTGTTGAAGTTCGTGTCTTCTCTCGCCGCGGCGTTGATAAAGACGAACGTGCTTTGGCTATTGAGCGTGCTGAGATTGAACGTCTCGCCAAAGATAGGGATGACGAGATTGCGATTTTGGAGCGTAGTTTCCACAACCGCATTCGCGAACGTCTTTTAAACAAAAAGGTTGTCAGTGGTCCGAAGGGCCTTACCGTCGGCACTAAAGTTACTGAAGAAATTCTTGAGAAACTTACCGCCGGTCAGATGCTGCAGATTGTTATCGGCACTGACAAGACGATGACCGAAATCGAAGGCTTGAAAAAGCAGCTTGAAGAAGGTGTTGGTGAATTCCAAAGCCGTTTCGAAGATAAAGTCGATAAGCTCGAACGTGGGGATGAACTGCCGCCTGGCGTCATGAAATTGGTTAAAGTCTTCGTGGCTGTGAAACGTAAATTGCAGCCGGGTGATAAAATGGCCGGTCGTCACGGCAACAAGGGTGTGATCTCACGTATCATGCCGGTCGAAGATATGCCGGCTCTCGAAGATGGCACTTCGGTTGATATTGTGTTGAACCCGCTGGGTGTGCCGTCTCGTATGAATGTCGGGCAGATCCTCGAAACCCATTTGGGTTGGGCTTGTGCCGGCCTCGGTCAGCAGGTCGGTGACACGCTTGAAGCCATGAACCATGGCGATGGCACCATGAAGGAGCTGCGCGATAAACTTAAATTTGTTTATGGCGACGACACCTATAAGGAAGACATTTCCAGCATGGAAGATGACGCTGTTATCGAACTTGCCAACAATGTCAAAGGTGGCGTGCCAATAGCGACGCCGGTTTTTGATGGCGCCCATGAGGTCGATATCAACGAAGCACTTGAAAAAGCCGGTGTTAATAATTCCGGTCAGGTCAAGTTGTTTGACGGCCGGACGGGTGAGTATTTCGATCGCGATGTGACGGTTGGCTACATTTATATCTTGAAGCTCCATCACTTGGTCGATGATAAAATCCATGCCCGTTCAATTGGACCATACAGTCTTGTCACACAGCAGCCGCTGGGTGGTAAAGCGCAATTCGGTGGTCAGCGCTTTGGTGAAATGGAAGTGTGGGCGCTTGAAGCGTACGGCGCTGCCTATACCTTGCAAGAAATGCTGACTGTAAAATCGGACGATGTCTCAGGTAGAACCAAAGTCTACGAAGCCGTTGTCCGGGGTGACGACTCGTTTGAAGCTGGAATTCCAGAAAGCTTCAACGTGTTGGTTAAAGAACTGCATTCACTCGGCTTAAATGTCGAGCTGAAACAGCGCAGCTTCTAAGTCACTCTCGGTAACAACGGTTTTAAAGGAGAATATCAATGAATGAGTTAATGCGGATTTTTGAACCTGCTCAAGGAACTCAACGCTTCGATCAAATTATGATCAGTATCGCCAGCCCGGAACGTATCCGCTCCTGGTCTTTTGGTGAAATTAAGAAGCCGGAAACCATCAACTACCGGACCTTCAAACCTGAACGGGACGGACTTTTCTGCGCGCGTATCTTTGGCCCGATCAAGGATTACGAATGCTTGTGCGGAAAATATAAACGCATGAAATACAAAGGCATCGTTTGCGAAAAATGCGGTGTCGAAGTAACGCTTACAAAAGTTCGACGTGACCGCATGGGTCACATCGAACTGGCTGCTCCGGCGGCTCATATCTGGTTTATGAAATCGCTGCCGTCGCGCACCGGTTTGATGCTGGATATGACGCTTAAAGATTTGGAGCGCGTGCTGTATTTCGAAAACTACGTGGTCTCTGAGCCCGGCTTGACGCCATTGGCCGAAAAACAATTGCTGACCGAAGAAGAATATCAGGATGCAGTTGACGAATATGGCGAGGATAGTTTCCAGGCCGGTATCGGTGCCGAAGCGATCCGCGAAATGCTCAAGGAAATCGACCTCGAAGAAGAGCTCGAACACTTGCGGGTTGAGTTAAAAGAAACCAATTCCGAAGCTAAACGCAAAAAATTCGTCAAGCGCCTCAAACTGGTTGAAGCCTTTATCAATTCAGGTGCTCGTCCGGAATGGATGATCCTGGAAGTGGTGCCGGTTATTCCTCCGGAACTGCGCCCCTTGGTGCCACTGGATGGCGGCCGCTTCGCGACTTCCGATTTGAACGATCTTTATCGCCGGGTGATTAACCGGAATAATCGTTTGAAGCGTCTGATCGAGTTGCGCGCTCCTGAAATTATTGTCCGTAATGAAAAGCGGATGCTGCAGGAATCGGTTGATGCGCTGTTTGATAACGGCCGTCGTGGCCGCGCCATTACCGGTGCCAACAAACGTCCGCTTAAATCTTTGTCGGATATGCTCAAAGGTAAGCAAGGCCGTTTCCGCCAGAACTTGCTGGGTAAACGCGTCGACTATTCCGGCCGTTCGGTAATCGTGGTGGGACCGGAACTGATGCTCCATCAATGCGGACTGCCGAAGAAGATGGCGCTCGAGCTGTTTAAGCCTTTTGTTTACTCGAGGCTTGAAAAATACGCCATGGCGACAACAATTAAAGCCGCTAAGCGCATGGTCGAGAAGGAACGTCCCGAAGTGTGGGATATTCTTGAAGAAGTTATCCGCGAGCATCCGGTTATGTTGAACCGGGCGCCGACACTTCACCGTCTGGGTATCCAGGCGTTTGAGCCGGTGCTGATCGAAGGTAAAGCCATTCAGCTTCATCCATTGGTTTGTACGGCGTTTAACGCTGACTTTGACGGTGACCAAATGGCGGTTCATGTGCCGCTGTCTCTGGAAGCTCAGCTTGAAGCCCGCGTGCTGATGATGTCGACCAACAACATTCTCAGCCCAGCCAATGGTAAGCCGATCATCGTGCCGTCGCAGGATATCGTGCTTGGTCTTTATTATATGACCATGGAACGCGAAGGCGAGAAAGGCGAGGGCATGATGCTGGTCGATGGCGAAGAGATCGAACATGCATTAAACGAAGGTGCGGTTAGTCTGCAGGCCAAAATCACCACACGTTATGAAACGGTGGATGAAGATGGCAAGCCGGTAACCTTGCGAGTTGAATCTACACCTGGCCGGATGCTGTTGGCGGAACTACTGCCGCGTCATCCAAAGATACCGTTTGATTTGGTCAACCGTCTGTTGACCAAGAAAGACATCTCTTTTGTCATCGACGAGGTTTATCGTCACTGTGGTCAGAAAGAGACGGTTATATTTGCTGACCGGATCATGGGTCTTGGTTTCCGCAACGCCTGTGTTTCAGGTATTTCTTTCGGTAAAGATGATCTCGTTGTCCCGGATTCGAAAGTCAAACTGGTTGATGAAACCGAACAGCTGGTTGAATCTTATGAGCGTCAATATCTCGACGGTCTGATCACACAAGGTGAGAAATATAACAAAGCGGTCGACGCCTGGTCGCGTTGTACTGATCTTGTCGCCGATGCGATGATGGACGAAATCCAAAAAATCGAAACCGGTAAGCCGGTTAACTCGGTTTATATGATGGCTGATTCCGGTGCACGTGGTTCAGCGGCTCAGATGAAACAGCTGGCTGGTATGCGTGGCCTGATGGCTAAACCTTCCGGTGAGATCATTGAGACGCCGATCATCTCAAACTTTAAAGAGGGCCTATCGGTGCTTGAGTATTTCAACTCAACTCACGGTGCCCGTAAAGGTTTGGCTGATACCGCGCTTAAAACGGCTAACTCAGGTTATCTGACCCGCCGTCTGGTTGACGTGGCGCAAGATTGCATCATTAACGAAGTCGATTGCGGCACCAAAGACAGCATTACTGTCAACGCCGTGATTGAAGGCGGTGATGTGATTGTCACCTTGGGTGATCGAATTCTTGGCCGGACAGTAGCTGAGGATGTGATTGATCCTGAAACCAACAAAGTGATGATCAAGAAAAACACATTGCTTGACGAAGTTGCGGTTGAAGCACTTGATGCGGCGGAAATTGAATCCGTTCGGGTTCGTTCGGTTCTCACTTGTGAAACCAAATCAGGTGTCTGTGGCGCCTGTTATGGCCGTGACTTGGCACGAGGTACGCCGGTGAATATGGGTGAAGCGGTAGGCGTGATTGCCGCCCAATCAATTGGTGAGCCGGGTACCCAGCTTACCATGCGGACCTTCCATATTGGTGGCGCAGCGCAACGTGGCGCTGAACAATCAGCGATTGAAGCCAATGCAGATTCCAAAGTTAAGCTGGTTAACTGCAACGTCGTTAAAAACAGTGCCAAGGTTAATATCGTGATGACACGTAACGCCGAAATACTGTTGATCGACGATAAAGATCGCGAGCGGGCACGTCACCGTATTCCTTACGGTGCAAAGCTGCTGGTGAAGGATAAGGCGAAAGTTAAGCGTGGTGAAAAACTCGCTGAATGGGATCCGTACACTTTGCCGATCATTACCGAGAAAGAAGGTATCGCGAACTACGTCGACCTTGAAGAAGGCGTGACGATGCGGGAAGTCGTCGATGAGGCAACCGGTATTTCGAGCCGAGTTGTTGTCGATTGGAAACAGCAGCCGAAAGCTGCCGATCTCCGTCCGCGGGTCACCTTGCGTGACGCTAAAGACAAAGTGCTGACACTTGGTAATGGTCTTGAAGCCCGCTACTTCATGTCAGTGGACGCTATTTTGTCGGTTGAAAACGGCCAGAAAGTGAATGCTGGTGACGTGCTTGCGCGTATTCCTCGCGAGGGTTCGAAAACCCGTGATATTACCGGTGGTCTGCCACGGGTGGCGGAACTTTTCGAAGCCCGTATTCCGAAAGACCATGCGATCATCAGTGAAAACGAAGGCCGCATCGAATTTGGTAAGGATTACAAAAACAAGCGGCGCATTGTCGTGGTGCCTGACGATAAAGATGAAGAGCCGATGGAATATATGATTCCAAAAGGCAAACACATCAGCGTTCAGGAAGGCGACTACGTTGAACGTGGTGATGCCTTGATGGATGGTAATCCGGTGCCGCATGACATCCTAAAAGTGATGGGTGTAGAGGCTTTGGCAAACTACCTGATCGACGAAATCCAAGATGTCTATCGTCTGCAAGGTGTGCGGATTGATGACAAGCATATCGAGGTGATTGTTCGTCAGATGCTGCAGAAAATTGAAGTTACCGATGGCGGCGATACGACGTACCTGGTTGGTGAACTCATTGATCGTATCGAATTCGAAAACGAAAATGAGCGCACCAAAGCCAACAAAGGTAAGATTGCAACAGGCAATGCGATGCTCCAGGGTATCACTAAAGCCAGTCTGCAAACTTCGTCCTTTATTTCAGCGGCGTCGTTCCAGGAAACTACCCGGGTGCTCACCGAGGCTGCTGTTTCCGGTAAGCGGGATAATCTGATCGGTCTCAAAGAGAACGTGATCGTCGGTCGTTTGATCCCGGCTGGTACGGGTTCTGTCATGAACAACTTCCGACAAGTGGCGGCAGATCGTGACGAAGAACTCGCGGGTGATCTCGGTGATACGCCGGCCATTGAAGATGCCAGTGGCGCTGAAGGTGGCGAAGAAGTAGTCGCTGAAGCCGGCGAATAACTCTTCGACATATAATAATGTCAAAAAGCCCTGCTGGTGAAAATCAGCGGGGCTTTTTTTTATAAAAAAAGGAGCGGGACCAAATCCCGCTCCTTGAAAGTTTAAGGTCTCAGAAATTTAAACGCTTTGAATTTCCTTAAGGAAATTCTCCACTTCACCACGCAGTTCGTCAGCTTCGCCGTCAAGTGTTTTAACGGCCCCTTCCATTTGGGTCGCAGCAGCACCTGTATCATTGGCAGCCGTCGAAACTTGACTGATATTGCTAGTGACTTCTTGGGTGCCGGTTGCCGCCTGCTCAACGTTGCGGGCAATTTCCTGCGTCGAAGCACCTTGTTCCTCTACAGCGGAGGCGATGGTCGCGGCGATTTCATTGATTTCTTCAATGGTCTCGGTGATCGCCTGGATCGATTCCGCTGACTGACCGGTGGCTGTTTGAATACCGGAGATTTGCCCGGAGATTTCTTCAGTCGCCTTGGCAGTTTGCGTTGCCAGATTGCCAACTTCAGACGCCACGACGGCAAAACCTTTACCGGCCTCACCAGCCCGGGCAGCTTCAATGGTGGCGTTCAGCGCCAACAAATTGGTCTGACTGGCGATGTCGTTGATGAGTTCGACAACTTCACCGATCTTATTGGCTGCTTCCGCCAATCCTTTGACCTCTTCGTTGGTTTTCTGAGCCTGGTTAACCGCCTCATTGGAAATTTTCGACGACTGATTAACCTGGGTGGAAATCTCAGAAATTGACGCTGACAGTTCCTCGGCCGCGGCTGATACTGTCTGCACATTGGCTGAAGCTTGTTCAGCCGCAGTAGCAACAGCTGTTGCTTGCTGATTGGTTTCGTCAGCCGTGGAGCTAAGGGTTGTTGAAGTTTGACCCAAATCTCCAACCGCATTGCCGACAGAACCAAGAACTCGAGTGACACTTCCTTCGAATGCTTTTGTGAGTTCACCGATTTTGGCAGCGCGTTCCGAGTCTTTGCGGGCGGCTTCTGCCTGCTCTTCAGCTTTCTGCTTTTCAGCTTTGCGCTCTGCTTCAGCTTTTTGAGCTTCGGCTTCAGCTTCAAGGCGTTGCCGTTCGGCTTCAGCTTCCTGATCGGCCTTTTCACGCGCACGCTCGTCTTCCAACCGCTGGGCTTCGGCTTTGCGGTCTTCTTCTTCACGCTTGGCCTGTTCTTCACGCGCCTTCTCGGTTTCTTCCGCGAGTTTTTTGTTTTCGATCGCGTTTTCTTTGAAGACCTGAACAGCCTGGGCCATGTCACCGACTTCGTCTTTATTTTCCAAACCGGGAACATCAGCATCGTTGTTACCGCTGGCCAATTCCGCCATGGCATCCGTCATTTTCTTGATCGGATTGGCAATACCGTTGCCAATAAACCAAGCGAGACCGAGACCGATCAACAGACCAAGGCCGAGTGTCAAAGCGATGATGACGAAAGTTGAATTAATCGTCGAAACATTGGCTTCCCGGCGGATTTCCATCAGACCGATTTCCTCATTAGAAAAATCAGCCATGAGCTTGCGGAAACCATCGAAAAACTTTTTACCGCGTGCTTCACCGATCAAATCGGCCATGTCATCCATGGTTCTGGCGCTGCCAATTTTGCGGCGAAGTGCGATCGTCGGTTCGGTAACGTCCTTTAACCATCCATCAATATTGGCTTCAGTTTCCTGGAGTAATTTGACTTGAGCCGGATTATCGCTAACGGTTTTGCTTAAATCAGCAATCTGCGCATGGAATTTTTTTGATCCTTCATTGTAAGGTGCCAGAAAACCGTCCTGACCCGCCAGGAGATAACCACGCATCCCGGTTTCCATATCTACTCCCGCAGCCAAAATATCGTTAGCCTGACCAATAACTCGATACGTATGAGACACCCAACCTTCGTTGGTTTTCATAACATCTAAGTCATGGTTTACTTTCTTTTCGGCAACTTTCATTGTTTCCTGACGCTTGTGCATCAGATCAGCTTCAATTTTTGAAAATTCAGCAATGACACCTCGGAAAGCATCAAAGAATTTCTTACCTTTCTTCTGAGCAACCAAATTTTCAATATCTTTGAGGCTCCCTTGACCATTCCGCACTTTACGGCGCAAAGAGATGGCCGGTTCAGTGACCTGGTTGTTCCAATCTCTGATAAGTTTTTCAGCTTTTTTAAGACGGGCAACCTGCGGCGGGTTATCACTCACCGTCTGTTGCAATTCTTTGATTTCTTTGAAAAACATTTTCTGACCCGATTTATACGGATCCAAGAACTCTTCCTGACCCGCGAGTAAGAATCCGCGCATGCCGGTTTCCATATCGACTGCATCTGCCAGAATATGAGCCGCTTTAGCCAGTACTTCGTGGGTGTGATTGACCCAGCCGACTGTATTGCTTACCACTTTAAAGTTTTTAGCCCCGTCTTCTTGTGCTTCCTCGAATTCGGCGTGGCGTTTCTTTAAAAGTACGGTTTCGCGTTCAATGAAAGTGCCAATTTGTTCGCGGAATTTATCAAAAAATTTCTTACCGCGTGCTTCACCGACCAGCTTGGCCATATCATTCATGGTAGCGGCATCGCCAATATCACGGCGCAGCGCTATTGTTGGTTCGGTTACTTTGGATTGCCATTCACGGAGAACTTTTTCAACATCGCCCAAGCGTTCTACTTGTTTGGGGTTATCACTAACGATGCCCTGAAGTTCTTTGATGCGAGCATAGGTTTGTTTCTCGCCATTGTTATAGGGATCAAGAAAACCTTCCTTGCCGGCCAGCAGATAGCCACGCATGCCGGTTTCCATGTCAACGGCAGAGCCGATGATATCTGCTGCTTTGCCAAGGACATTTTGGGTGTGCTCGACCCGCTCATTGGTGGAGACAATGGAGCTTATATTAAAGACACTAATCCCACCCAGTAAAATGAGAAGGACTAAAGGAGAACAAATACCAATTAATATTTTTGGTTTCGTTTTTAGATTTGAGAATTTCATGATGATACTTCCTCATAATAAATTGATCTAAGTTACCTCAAGCAAATCCTTTACTTTTACTTTGATATTTAAAGTAAAGTATAAGTATTGCCCTTATCCATATCAGAAATATGGATATTTAAAGTATTAGTTAATTTTTAAAATGGGGATATGTTTGATTTTTTCAATAATTATATTTTAATTATTTTTGAGTATATATGTTTATTACTTATTACACCTAAAAGTATTGGTTAATTATTTAATATTATTTAACATGTTATACTCTTATATTTAGATGAAACCGCACAACATTTCTCGCATATATTTATTGGTGAGATTGTTTTAAACGGAAATTAATTTGGTTTAATGTCTCGCGATTCGCTGACTTATCCACAGCTTACAATGAATTTGTCCGAAATGGTTCGCGCGCATTAATTTTAGGCCGTGTATCTATCGGTAAATTACTGAAAATCATAGCAAAATTGATTTTTGAGCAAAAAATCACAGCTGCAATGCATAAATGGGCTAAAAAACCGCATTTCTTCGCTTGACGCCGTAGCCAAGCCCCCTTATATTCCGCGTCTTCCCAGGGATTGCTGGTGGTAGGTGTTCCGCCTAGACGCAGATTATCCCTAAGAATTTGAGATACATATTGCCCGATACCCCTGAGTTTCTCAGGATTTTTATGGGCCTGGAAAAATCGTCCGCTGAGAGCAAACAGGCAATCGCTCTTGAGCGGGTTTGTTGCACGTCATATGAATGTCGTGCTGTTGTTAGTTTTAAGGAGTTGAAGAGGCTCATGCCGACAGTCAACCAATTGATCAGAAAGCCGCGTAAAGCGCCGATAAAACGAAATAAAGTTCCGGCTATGGAAGCATGCCCGCAGAAACGCGGCGTATGTACTCGTGTTTATACGACGACGCCAAAGAAACCGAACTCAGCTTTGCGTAAAGTTGCCCGTGTTCGATTGACCAACGGTTTTGAGGTTACTTCTTACATTCCGGGTGAAGGTCATAACCTTCAGGAGCACAGCGTGGTCTTGATCCGCGGTGGCCGGGTGAAAGATTTGCCGGGCGTTCGTTATCACGTCATTCGTGGCACCTTGGATACTCAAGGCGTCGAAGATCGTCGCCAACGCCGTTCAAAATACGGCGCCAAACGGCCGAAATAGTGAGGATTTAGCAGGATGTCACGACGCCACGCCGCAGAAAAACGCCAGGTTCTTCCCGATCCGAAATTCGGTGATCTGGTTATCACGCGCCTCATGAACCGCCTTATGCTTGATGGTAAGAAATCCGTCGCCGAGCGGATTGTTTATGGCGCTTTTGACGATATTGAAAAGAAAGCCGGCTCAGATCCGGTGGCTTTGTTCCACGAAGCTTTGACGAATGTGAAGCCGCAAGTTGAAGTGCGCTCCCGCCGGGTTGGTGGTGCGACCTATCAGGTGCCTGTTGAAGTGCGCAATGACCGCGCTCAAGCCTTGGCGCTCCGCTGGATTATCGATCTTTCCCGCAGCCGTTCGGAAAATACCATGGTGGAACGTCTCTCGGGTGAGCTTTTGGATGCCGCTAACAATCGTGGCGCGGCTGTAAAGAAACGCGAAGACACCCATAAGATGGCAGAAGCGAATAAAGCCTTCTCGCATTATCGCTGGTAGTCGGGATTACGGAAGAAAGAAGAAGAACAATGGCACGTAAAATTTCCCTCGATCGTTACCGCAATATCGGCATTATGGCCCATATTGACGCCGGTAAAACAACCACCACCGAACGTATTCTCTATTATACTGGTAAATCCTACAAAATCGGTGAAGTGCATGATGGTAACGCCACCATGGACTGGATGGAGCAGGAACAAGAGCGCGGCATTACCATTACCTCTGCGGCGACGACCTGCGAATGGAACGATCACCTCATTAATATCATTGATACCCCTGGCCACGTCGACTTCACAATTGAAGTTGAACGCTCACTCCGCGTCCTTGATGGCGCGGTTGCTGTTTTTGACAGTGTTGCCGGTGTTGAACCGCAATCTGAAACAGTATGGCGTCAGGCTGACAAATACGAAGTGCCGCGCATCTGTTTTGTCAACAAAATGGACCGGACAGGCGCAGATTTTTATCGCTGCGTTGATATGATTGTTGACCGCTTGGGTGCGACACCGTTGGTCACCCAATTGCCAATCGGCGCCGAAAGCGACTTCGCCGGTGTTATCGACCTTATTAAAATGCAGGCGATCACCTGGAAAAATGAAGATCTTGGTGCTGAATTCGTTTACAGCGACATCCCGGAAGATCGTGCGGAAGAAGCTGCCGAGTATCGTGAAAAGCTTGTTGAATTGGCCGTCGAGCAAGATGACGATGCCATGGAAGCCTACCTCGAAGGCAACGAGCCAGACGAAGAAACCCTCAAAAAATGTATCCGCAGTGGAACCTTGGGCGCGGCATTTGTACCGGTTCTCTTAGGCTCTGCCTTTAAAAATAAAGGCGTGCAGCCGTTACTTGATGCTGTGGTTGATTTTCTGCCAAGTCCGACTGACGTTGAAGCGATCAAAGGCGTTAAAGCTGGCAGCGATGAGGAAATTGAACGTCATAATTCAGACGATGAAGCCTTTTCAGCGCTTGCCTTTAAAATTATGAACGATCCTTTCGTTGGTTCTTTGACTTTTGTGCGTATTTATTCTGGAGTGCTTGAATCCGGTTCTTACCTCCAAAATACCGTTAAAAATAAACGCGAGCGCGTTGGCCGTATGCTGATGATGCACTCTAATTCCAGGGAAGACATTAAAGAAGCGCGGGCAGGTGATATTATTGCGCTGGCTGGCCTCAAAGACACCACAACTGGTGACACGCTGTGTTCGCCGGACGATCAGGTGATTTTGGAGCGGATGGAATTCCCGGATCCGGTTATTGAAATTGCGGTTGAGCCAAAAACCAAAGCCGACCAGGAAAAAATGGGACAGGCTTTGGGCCGTTTGGCGGCTGAAGATCCGTCTTTCCGGGTTGCTAGTGATGAGGAAAGCGGCCAGACCATTATTAAAGGTATGGGCGAACTTCACCTCGATATTATTGTCGACCGCATGAAGCGTGAATTTAGCGTCGAAGCGAATATTGGTCAGCCGCAGGTGGCTTACCGCGAAACGATTAGAGCAGCGACAGACATTGATTACACCCATAAGAAACAATCTGGTGGTGCTGGTCAGTTTGCCCGTATCAAAATCAAATTTGAGCCGCTACCACCTGGATCAGGCTATGAATTCACCAGTAAAGTCGTGGGTGGCAACGTGCCGAAAGAATATATCCCGGGTGTTGAAAAAGGTTTGAAGAGCGCGCTTGAAACTGGACCACTTTCCGGCTTCCCAGTGACTGACCTTAAAGCCGAGCTTTATGACGGCGCTTCCCATGATGTTGACTCCTCAGTAATGGCTTTTGAAATCGCTGCCCGCGCGGCCTTCCGCGAAGGCGTGATGAAAGCTAAGCCCTGCTTGCTGGAGCCGGTCATGAAAGTCGAAGTTGTGACCCCGGAAGAATATATGGGTGACATCATCGGTGATTTAAATTCCCGTCGTGGCAATGTTGGCTCGATGGATCAGCGTGGTAATGCACGGGTTATCTCCTGCATGGTGCCGCTGGCAAACATGTTTGGTTATGTAAATACTTTGCGTTCCATGTCACAGGGCCGGGCGCAATTCACCATGCATTTTGATCATTATGCAGAACTGCCGCAGGCGGTTTCCGAGGAAGTTCGGGAACGCTTAGCGGGTTAATTTGAATTTTAATTTTGGATAGTTCCAATACGTCGGAGTAAGAGACATGTCGAAGGAAAAGTTTGAGCGGACAAAACCGCATTGTAATGTTGGCACGATTGGTCACGTTGACCATGGCAAGACGACGCTAACGGCGGCGATCACCAAGACGCTGGCCGAAAGCGGTGGCGCTGAGTTTACCGATTACGCTGATATTGATAAGGCGCCGGAAGAACGCGAACGCGGAATTACGATTTCAACGGCCCATGTTGAATATGAGACGGATAACCGCCACTACGCCCATGTCGATTGCCCGGGCCATGCGGATTATGTCAAGAACATGATCACCGGCGCGGCCCAGATGGATGGCGCGATTTTGGTGGTAAGTGCTGCTGATGGCCCGATGCCGCAAACCCGCGAACACATTTTGCTGGCCCGCCAGGTTGGTGTGCCGGCTCTGGTGGTGTATCTCAACAAAGTCGACCAGGTTGACGACGAAGAGCTTTTGGAACTGGTTGAAATGGAAGTCCGCGAATTGCTGTCTTCTTATGAGTTCCCCGGTGACGATATTCCGATTGTCACGGGCTCTGCCTTGGCGGCCCTTGAAGATGGCGATGAAGCCACCGGTAAAGACAGCATCATGAAACTGATGGCGGCGGTTGATGAGTACATCCCGCAGCCGGACCGTCCGGTTGACCAGCCTTTCCTGATGCCGATTGAGGATGTTTTCTCGATCTCAGGCCGGGGTACGGTGGTCACGGGCCGGATTGAAAGCGGTGTGGTTAATGTCGGCGACGAGATTGAGATCGTCGGCATTAAAGAAACCCAGACGACGACCTGTACCGGTGTTGAGATGTTCCGCAAATTGCTGGACCAGGGTGAAGCGGGTGACAATGTCGGCGTGCTGTTACGCGGCACCAAGCGTGAAGAAGTTGAGCGTGGCCAGGTTGTGGCCAAGCCGGGTTCGATCACGCCGCATAAGAAGTTCACCTGTGAGGCTTATATCCTGACCAAGGAAGAAGGTGGCCGTCATACCCCGTTCTTTGGCAATTACCGGCCGCAGTTTTACTTCCGGACCACCGATGTGACCGGTACGGTTGAATTGCCGGACGGCACGGAAATGGTAATGCCGGGTGATAACATCTCGATGACCGTTGAGTTGATCACACCGATTGCGATGGACCAGGGCTTGCGCTTTGCCATTCGCGAAGGCGGCCGGACCGTTGGTGCTGGTGTTGTCGCCAGTATTGTTGATTAAGATTTAATGCCATACGGCGCTTCATGAAGAGGCGCCGTTAGCATTTTATACCAAAGTAGTTTTGGGAAGATTTGGATTTAGATTATGGTAGACAGTCAAAATATACGTATTAGGCTTAAAGCGTTCGATCATCGAGTGCTGGACAGCTCGACTACAGAAATTGTGAACACCGCCAAGCGGACGGGTGCGCAAGTTCGGGGGCCGATCCCGCTGCCTACCAAGATTGAAAAATACACCGTGTTGCGCTCGCCGCACATTGATAAAAAATCGCGTGAACAGTTCGAAATTCGGACCCACAAACGGGTACTCGACATTCTCGACCCCACGCCAGAAACGGTTGATGCATTGATGAAACTGGACCTTGCGTCCGGCGTCGATGTTGAGATCAAACTCTAGGTGGATGAAACCATGAGAACCGGTCTTATAGCTCAAAAACTCGGGATGAGTGCCCATTTTGCAGAAAATGGTCAGCACATTCCGGTTACGGTCCTAAAATTGGACAACTGTCAGGTTGTCGCTCAGCGGACCCAGGAAAAAGATGGCTACACTGCTGTGCAGCTCGGCGTTGGCGAAGCCAAAGTTAAAAACGTCTCTAAACCGATGCGTGGACACTTTGCCAAGTCGAAAGTTGAGCCCAAAAGCCAAGTTGTTGAATTTCGCGTATCTGACGACGCCCTGATTGATGTCGGTACTGAATTAACCGCCGATCACTTTGTCGCCGGTCAGTACGTTGATGCGGTTGGCACTTCGCAAGGTAAAGGCTTTGCCGGTGCGATGAAGCGCCATGGCTTTGCGGGTTTACGCGCCTCACACGGTGTTTCGATCTCTCACCGTGCACACGGTTCAACTGGTCAGTGTCAGGACCCGGGTAAAGTCTTCAAAGGCAAAAAAATGGCAGGTCACATGGGCGATGCTCAAGTGACGACGCAAAGCCTTGAAATTGTTTCAACAGATGCTGATCGTGGCCTTATTTTAGTTAAAGGCTCAGTGCCTGGCTCCAAAGGCGGATATGTTTTGCTGAGTGACGCGCTGAAAAAACCGTTGCCAGAAGATGTGCCGATGCCGGCAGGAATTAGAGGTGGCGCAGTTCCCGAAGCAGAAGAAGCCCCGGTTGAAGAAGTTGCTGAAGAGGCAGCTCCGGAAGAAGTAGTTGAAGAGGCTGTAGAAGCTCAAGAAGAAGCTCCGGCAGAGGAAGCAACTCCTGCTGAAGATAACGCAGACGCATCCGATGATGATGCGGAAAGTAAGGACTAAGACCAATGAAGTGTCCGGTTATAGATATATCTAACAAGAAGGTGGGCGACATCGATCTCGATGAGGCCGTCTTCGGTGCGCCGTCCCGGCCCGACATTTTGTCGCGGATGGTTAACTGGCAGCTCGCCAAACGGCGGTCTGGTAATCACAAGACCAAACAGCGGGCTGAAGTTACCGGCTCGACCGCCAAGCCGTTCAATCAGAAAGGTACGGGCCGTGCTCGCCAGGGTGATAAAAAATCCCCTCATATGCGTGGTGGTGGTGTTGCTTTTGGTCCGCTCGTTCGTTCGCATGCTATTAAAATGCCGCGGAAAGTTCGGGCGCTTGCTCTGCGCACGGCTCTTTCAGCAAAGCAGGCAGACGGTAAATTGATTGTTTTGAGCGAAGCTAAATCCAAGTCAGCCAAAACCGGCGATCTCGCCAAGCAGGTTAAGAAATTGGGTTGGGACTCGGCATTGATTATTGACGGCGCCGAAGTTGATCAAAATTTTGGTCTGGCTGCGCGCAATATTAAAGGTATCGATGTGCTGCCTCAGCAAGGTGCCAATGTTTATGACATTCTCCGCCGTGACACTTTGGTTCTAACCAAGGATGCGGTCGAGAAATTGGTGGAGCGCCTCAAATGAGCAAGCACAGTCATCTTGGTAAAAATGTGAGTTTGAGCAAAGAACGGATGTATGAATTGATCCGCTCGCCGATCATCACGGAGAAAACAACAATTATCTCTGAGCATAATCAAGTGAGCTTTAAAGTGCCGCTTGATGCCACTAAGCCGGAGATTAGAGCCGCCGTTGAAGGTCTGTTCGAGGTCAAAGTAACGGCGGTCAATACGATCGTGCAAAAAGGTAAAGTGAAACGTTTCC
Source organism: uncultured Rhodospirillaceae bacterium (assembly GCA_964566055.1). Lineage (GTDB taxonomy): Bacteria > Pseudomonadota > Alphaproteobacteria > Rhodospirillales > UBA2165 > TMED23. Next base: position 3,906 of record CAZMHI010000059.1, on the reverse strand, counting down.
GGGGACATCTCGGTAAACGTTCTGATTTTAAGAAAGCAATTGTGACCTTAGTGGATGGTGATTCCATTGATATCACGACGGGAGTATAGAGATGGCGCTTAGAAATTATAAGCCGACTTCTCCGTCACGCCGTAATCTGGTTCTGATTGACCGTTCCGATTTGTGGAAAGGGAAGCCGGAAAAAAGCCTGACCGAAGGTTTGTCCAGTAAAGGCGGTCGGAATAACAAAGGACGTATCACGGCGCGTCGTCGGGGTGGCGGGCATAAGCGCCGCTATCGCGTCATCGATTTCAAGCGGCGGAAATTTGATGTGCCGGCCACGGTTGAGCGGATTGAACACGATCCCAACCGGAGCGCCTTTATTGCTTTGATCACCTATGAAGATGGTGAAAAAGCCTACATCATCGCGCCGCAGCGTTTGCAGCCTGGTGATACGGTTATTTCCGGCGAGAAAGTTGATATCAAACCGGGCAATGCTCTGCCGATGGAAAACATTCCGGTCGGCACGATTATTCACAATGTAGAGCTTAAAGTTGGCGGCGGCGCCCAAGTTGCCCGTTCTGCCGGCACCTATGTTCAGTTGATTGGTAAAGACCAAGGCTATGCCCAGCTGCGCATGAACTCTGGTGAAATCCGGATTGTTCGCGCTGAATGCATGGCGACTATCGGGGCGGTTTCCAATGCTGATAAAGCGAATATCAAACTTGGTAAAGCTGGCCGTAAACGCTGGTTGGGTAAACGTCCGGCCGTTCGCGGCGTGGCGATGAACCCGGTCGATCACCCGCATGGTGGTGGTGAAGGCCGGACCTCTGGTGGCCGTCATCCGGTAACGCCATGGGGTAAACCGACCAAGGGTAAACGTACACGTAACAACAAGAAAACCGATCGGCTGATTATCCGCCGTCGGAAACGTTAAGGAGGAACCGTGGCTCGTTCTGTATGGAAAGGACCGTTCGTCGATTCCTATCTGCTTAAGAAAGCGGAAGCATCGCGTGCATCGGGTCGTAATGAAGTGATCAAAACCTGGTCTCGTCGTTCGACTGTATTACCGCAATTTGTTGGCTTGACCTTCGGTGTTTATAACGGCCGGAAATTTATCCCGGTTTTGATTACCGAAAATATGGTTGGCCACAAGATGGGTGAGTTTTCCCCGACGCGGACATATCTCGGTCATACGGCCGATAAAAAAGTGAGTAGGGAATAGTCATGGGCAAAAAAGCAGCAGCCCGCCGGTTTGCCGACAATGAAGCCATGGCATACGGCAAAATGATCCGGACCTCACCGCAAAAGATTAATCTGGTCGCCGAGAGCATTCGCGGAAAATCCTGTGAAGCGGCACTCAACGATTTGACATTTTCGACCCGCCGGATTGCCGGTGAGGTTAAAAAGGTACTGCAATCGGCTATTGCCAATGCGGAGAACAACCAGCAGCTCGATATCGACCGGCTGTATGTTGCCGAAGCTAGTGCCGGTCGCGCTTTTGTTATGAAACGCTGGCGTCCACGGGCTCGTGGCCGTACTGGCAGAATTTTTAAACCGTTCAGCAACTTGACCATCGTTGTTCGTGAACGTGAGGAGACTGCGTAATGGGTCAAAAAGTAAACCCGATCGGCTTTCGCTTAGGCATCAACCGCACCTGGGATTCCCGGTGGTATGCTGAAGCCGGCAATTATGCAGATCAGTTGCATGAGGATTTGGCAATTCGTGAATTTTTGCAGGATCGCCTGAAACAGGCTGGTCTCAGCAAAATTATCATTGAACGTCCTGCCAAACGTGCACGCATCACGATCCATACGGCTCGTCCCGGTGTGGTTATCGGTAAAAAAGGCGCTGATATTGAAACGCTCCGTAAAGCACTTTCAGAGCGGACCGGCGGTGATGTTAGTTTGAACATCGTTGAAATTCGGAAACCCGAAATTGATGCGACCTTGATTGCCGAAAATATTGCCCAGCAGCTCGAACGCCGGATTGCGTTCCGCCGCGCCATGAAACGCGCTGTGCAGTCTGCTATTCGTCTTGGCGCCGAAGGCATCCGGATCAATTGCGCCGGCCGTTTGGGCGGTGCTGAAATTGCCCGTACGGAATGGTACCGCGAAGGCCAAGTGCCACTTCATACCTTGCGTGCCGACATTGATTATGGTGTGGCCCGCGCCAAAACAACGTATGGCATCTGCGGCGTTAAAGTCTGGGTCTATAAAGGCGAAATTCTCGCCCATGATCCGATGGCGCAGGATAAAAAAGCTGAAGCACAGCAGCCATCCCGTTAATTGAATTTTTTGAGTAAGAAAGTCTAAAGCAATGTTGCAACCAAAACGCACAAAATACCGGAAGGCCCACAAAGGGCGCATTCACGGCAATGCTAAAGGCGGCACGGATCTTAATTTTGGTGCCTATGGCTTAAAAGCGATGGCACCGGCACGTATCACAGCGCGTCAAATTGAGGCTGCCCGTCGTGCCATGACCCGGCACATGAAACGTGCCGGCCGTGTCTGGATCCGCGTATTCCCGGATGTTCCAGTGTCGCAAAAACCCGCTGAGGTTCGCCAAGGTAAAGGTAAAGGTAACCCGGAATTTTGGGTTGCCAGGATTAAACCGGGCCGCGTTATGTTTGAGCTGGATGGTGTGCCGGAAGATATTGCCCGCCGGGCCTTTGAATTGGCGGCGGCTAAACTGCCGATCAATACAAAGTTTGTTAAACGTCTTGGAACAGGAAGTTAAGCCGATGAAAGCTGAAGACGTACGTGCAAAAACTGTCGATGAGTTGAACGATCAACTCAACGATTTGAGCAAAGAAGCATTCAATCTGCGTTTCCAAGCAGCTTCCGGCCAGTTGGAAAATACCGCCCGGGTACGCGAAGTTCGCCGTGATTTGGCGCGGGTTAAAACGATTTTGAATGAGAAAAAGCGCGAAAGCGCATCTTAAGGAGTTAGTTGATGCCTAAGCGAATTATGCAAGGTGTCGTGGTAAGCGACAAAATGGACAAGACGGTCGTCGTCAATGTCGAGCGACGCACTCAGCATCCGCTCTACAAAAAGTTTATTCGGCGTTCGAAAAAATATGTGGCCCATGATGAAGGCAATGCCTGCAAAGAAGGTGATGTTGTTCAGATTCAAGAATGCCGGCCGATTTCGAAACGCAAAACGTGGGAAGTAATCACCGCGGCGGAATAATCCGCCCGTGGTGAATGAGTAAAGGAAAAGTAATATGATCCAGATGCAAACCAACCTGGATGTCGCCGATAACTCTGGCGCGAGACGGGTGCAGTGCATCAAGGTTCTTGGCGGGTCCAAGCGCCGGACGGCCTCTGTAGGCGACGTTATTGTTGTCTCTGTTAAAGAAGCCATTCCGCGCGGTCGCGTGAAGAAAGGTGAGATGCACCGGGCTGTAGTTGTCCGGACCCGGAAAGAAATTCGCCGTAACGATGGCAGCGCTATCCGGTTCGACAGCAATGCAGCTGTTTTGATCAGTCAACAAAATGAGCCGGTCGGGACCCGTATTTTTGGCCCGGTAACGCGCGAGCTGCGGGGGAAAAAATTCATGAAAATTATTTCTCTTGCTCCGGAGGTTCTCTAATGGCGACTAAGTTTAAAGTTAAAAAGGGCGATCGGGTGATCGTTCTGGCCGGTAAAGACAAGGGCAAGACAGGTGAAATCCTGAAAATGATCCCGGAGGATCAGCGCGCCATTGTTCAAGGTGTCAATATGGTGAAACGCCACACAGCTCCTTCGCAAGCCGGTGCCGGTGGTATCGTTGAAAAAGAATCGACAATTCATATTTCGAATCTTGCTCACGTCGATCCAAAAGACAGCAATGCAACACGCGTCGGATACAAGACTTTGGATGATGGACGGAAAGTCCGCTATGCCAAACGCTCCGGCGAAGTTGTCGATATATAGGGTGAATTG
>CAZMHI010000058.1:0-31918 GCA_964566055.1 uncultured Rhodospirillaceae bacterium | reverse complement strand
TCAAAAGAAGTTTTAGGTCAGGCTGATGAAGACCTCGGGACCCGGCGCAAAGTGGCTTGGGTTGTCAGCAATGCTCAAGATTTTAAAACCATCCACCAATGGTCGGTGGTTGAAAGACTTAATATCAAAGTATCCGAGCGCCACCCTTTTCGGGATGTCCGCCGGGCCATGACCTGGCTCGGCCTGCCCGAAGATTACAAGATCACCTTTCCGGAATGAAGGGGTGACGAAAATTTTGCGGAAATATTCTAATTAAATAGAAAGCGCAACAAACATTTTCCTCCCCCTTGATGGGGGAGGAGTAAGGTGGGGGTGCGGATAAATGCTAGCCCATACGGAAACGCCGCCGCACGGCCAAGACAAATAAAGTTCCCAATCCCAAACCCATCAGCGACTGCACACTGGCGAGCAGCTTGATCCAGACGCTGACGTTAGCCTCTCCCCAGACCAGGAACGGGCGCACATATTGCTGCACCGTGAACGACAGCGCTTCGGGCTTGGCTTCACCTGACATTGAATACATAAAAGAAAAATAAAGACCAAAATAGATCAGCCAGGCAAATGGCGCGACAAAATTACGGCCATAATCCGAGCCCCACTGATAAAGCAGCGAAAACAGCTTAACGGCAAAAGGGGTATCCGGCTGATTGCGGATGCTTTCCTGCTCCAAAGCATAAAACATCGCCTCCTCCGCCCGCGCCCGATGCCCCTCCATGGCAAGTTTGAGAGTGCGGTATGATGAAACAGCAGATTTTGATGAACAATCCTTGAAGATTGCAGTCAAAAAGTGAGTATCTGAATGCAGCGTACTTTTGTGAAAATATGGAGCTATTGAAAATTGGGAAAATTCGAAAGAAGTCGTATTAGAAAAAATTCTATTTTTAAAACTAACTTCGCCTAAAAACTGTGAATAATCAAAAATTAGACGCCCAAATTCAAATTGCCTCATACTTGTCGAATCCGAAATTTGATTAAGATCCAAGTCAAAAACAGCAGTTCCTAGAATTTTAACTTTAATAAAACTAGCTCTCAGTTTTATCTTCGCATTCAAAAAACTTGCATGTCCTTCAACTTTCATATTTTCAAATCGCACAGGCGACTGAAAATCAGCGAACCCAAAATCGCAAGATTTAAACTTGCTATTTCGAAAGTCCGAAAAAGCTTCAAAGATGGCACCTCGGCCATTAAAATAATCTTCAATTATACAATCAGAGAAAAAAACGGCGCTGCCAAATCTTGAACCAGCGATATCAAACCTATTATTCGAAACAATATTATCAAAAAAACTTGTGCCGCCAAATTTACAATTACTAATAGATACGCCATTGCTAAAATGGGCATTTGATATAATTATTGAATTGAAATCTTTCTGTCCTGCTGCTAAATCGCCAAAATCAAAGTATTCATAAAATACGATTCCAGATAGATCTATAACATTGCTCTGACCCTGCTTAATTATGTTTCTTAGCCTTTTAGTAATTTGATGGAGCGGTGTTTGATATTGTTTTTGACCATTTGGTGATGCCTCCCGCACTTCCTTTTTAGCAACCGGCAAATGAAGAGGGCACCAATATTTAGCATCTACTTCATAAATCATACTTTCAGGAAAATTAAACTGACATCCCGAATTCAATTCTTCGTGGGGCTTAGGTCGTTCATAATGATACTCACAAGGCATGATATCTCGCTAGAAGTCTGAAAATTATATGCTAGCGAGGGCTGTGGGCATTGGGAAGGGTTTTTGCATTCTATTTGGTGCATTAATCCGCACCCCCACCTTAATCCTCCCCCATCAAGGGGGAGGAAATTGATGCGAATGCGTTGCAACAATAGTCTCCTCCCTCCCCAATTTATTGGGCGGGGGAGGGTTAGGGTGGGGAGGGTCTTACTGCCGCTACACCGTCAGCAGATTAATCTTCCCGCCAATACTCTTCATTACGTTCCTGCAGCAGATCATCGCCAAAGGATTTACCTTGTTCTTTACGGTCGTCACCTTTGAGGTGATCCATATATTGGCCGAGCACGGAGTTGATAAAGGGATGGTCTGAGGGTGAATCCTCGGCAGCGATATTGTGCGTTTTGAAATGCGGCAATTTGTCTTCAAAGGTTTTGCGGATCACATCATAGACGAAGGAATCATGCCATTCTGGCAGCTCAAATAAACTGTCATCGAGATAGAGCTGGCGCCAAAACTCCATGAACTCCCGATGGCGGGGATGGCCGAGCGCATAGCCGACAAAACCGCATTCGGAATAGGTATGAGGCCGGCCGAGATAGCTGGTATAGGCCCCTTCCGGCATAACTTGATCCAGCAAGGAAAGTGGTATGTCGGCAAAAGTCACGCTATCCGCATCAAGCCAGAACAACACATCAGCCTCGATTGCCAAGCCGCAATGGGTCAGCGCAAATACTTTATGAGCAAAGCGCACCGCGTCCATGCGATAACCGTAATCACCATCCTCAAGCGTGCCTTGGGTTTTGGCATCATCCTGGTGGCGCGTCTTAAAAGCCACAAGGTCAGGGCAGCTCACTTCAAGATCAAGATATACAATTCTATCGCTCTGGAAGTCTGGGCGCTTGCCTTCGTGATAGGCATAGAGCGTGACCTCTGCCGGCCAATGCCGGTCAAAAGCCGCTAAAAACCGCTCACCATATTGGGCGAGGCCTAGCTCATTAAACGTAGTAACGACGGCGAATTGACGGGACACAGAAGAACTCCTTAATAAATCACTCCATCAATTACATAAATTTCTGAACAAATCCTTTTAAATTTTTGGAAAAACCGCCTCTGGCCCCGCCATAACCCCCGCATGGTTGCACGCATCAACACAGTTGCTTTTCTGGGGATCGACGTTCTGGCGGTCGATGTCCAAGTTCACATGACGTCGGGCTACCCGACCTTTTCGGTGGTCGGCTTGCCCGATAAAGCGGTAGCCGAAAGCCGGGAGCGGGTACGGGCAGTGCTCAGCGCCATTGGTCTCGCCTTGCCGCCGAAACGCATCACCGTCAATTTGTCACCCGCCGATCTCGCCAAGGAAGGCAGCCATTTTGATCTGCCCATCGCCATTGGTTTGCTGGCGATCATGGGCGTAATCTCCCCCGATGATTTTCAAAACTTTGTTGCTCTGGGTGAACTCGCCTTAGACGGCACGATTTCACCGGTCGCCGGGGTTTTGCCGGCTGCCATTCACGCGAGCTCGGCAGGGCTTGGTCTGATCTGCCCGGACAGCCAGGGCGGCGAGGCGGCCTGGGCCGGCGATATTCAAGTGCTGGCGCCGGGCTCCCTGCTCAGCCTGATCAATCATTTCAAGGGTTCCCTGGTGCTGCCGAGCCCGGAGCCCAAGCTCAATGATGACGATGTTAGCTACCCCGATATCGCCGACATCAAAGGCCAAGAAAGCGCTATCCGGGCGCTTGAAGTGGCGGCGGCCGGCGGCCACAACATGCTGATGATCGGCCCGCCCGGCTCCGGCAAATCAATGTTGGCGAGCCGCTTACCGGGCATTCTGCCACCACTCGATCCGTCGGAAGCGTTATCCGTAAGCATGATCCACAGCGTTGCGGGGGAGCTTAAAACCGGCGAGCTCTTAAAAACCCGGCCCTATCGCGATCCTCATCATTCGGCTTCGATGCCGAGCCTGGTGGGCGGCGGTTTGCGGGTTAAGCCCGGTGAAATTTCTCTGGCCCATCATGGTGTGTTGTTTTTGGATGAATTGCCAGAATTTCAGCGTGCTGCCCTGGAAGCCTTGCGCCAGCCTTTGGAAACCGGGCAAACCTCAATTGCCCGGGCCAATGCACATGTGACTTATCCGGCCCGCTTTCAATTGATCGCGGCGATGAACCCTTGCCGCTGCGGCTATCTCGGTGATCCGCTCAACGATGACGCCGCGACCTGTAACCGGGCACCCAAATGCGGTGTCGACTATCAGTCAAAGATATCCGGCCCCATGTTCGACCGCATTGATCTTCACGTTGAAGTGCCGGCGGTCAGTGCGGCTGATCTCTCCAAACCGGCAAATTCCGAGAATTCGGCAGCGATTGCCAAACGGGTTACCCGGGCGCGGCAAATTCAACGTCAGCGGTTCCTAGAAAACGGCAACGCTGAGCTTCGGACCAATGCCGAGGCCGATGGTAATCTATTGGAAGAAATCGCCGCCCCGGTAAAAGCAGGCCGGGCGCTGCTAACTGAGGCGACCGAGAAAATGCGCCTGACTGCCCGGGGCTATCACCGCATTTTACGGGTTGCCCGCACCTTGGCTGATCTTGACGGCTATGAAGAGATTGGCCGCGTTCATATTGCCGAGGCTTTGGCCTACCGGCGCGTTGTGCCCGGGCGGCAAATGGTAAAAGTTTAAATCATCTGACAAATAACTGACGGAATAGCGGCTCCTTTACGTTAGGTTACAAGCGGACATCTTAAATGCTAATTCATGGGAGCGATATATGGGTGGTTTTCGACTGGCTTTGACGGCTTTAGTGGCCTGCCTGACAATTTTTGGAACCGGCAACGTGTCTGCCGATGACCAGCCAATATTCAGCCAGGGCAAGGCGCGTATCTTAAAAACCGGGCTGGTCGAATGCGGCGGCTGGCGGTCGCGCCCGAGCGCCGTTGGTGAAGTTACCGCCAGCAATGGCAGCACCTGGACGGTTCCCGCCCCGGTGCATTATGACAAATCTTTATTTGCTGATGATCTCTTTAATGGGTGCGGAGGCAAGGAATATTCAGGGCCGGGTGAAATTGATCTCAACACCATTCCGGTACGAACCCAGGCAGGAGGCACGGAAGTTTTCACGGCTTACCTTTTTGCTGATAATTATTTCGAGTTTTTTGTGAACGGCAAATTGTTGGGCGTCGACCCGGTGCCGTTCACGCCGTTCAACAGCAATATCATCAGGTTTACGGCCCAGCGGCCTTTTACCATTGCCGCGATGCTGGTCGACTGGGAAGAGAGTTTGGGGATTGGCACCGAATCCGGCCGCGGCTCTTCCCATCACCCGGGTGATGGCGGCTTCGTTGCAGTGATCAAAGATGCAGGCGGTAAAACCTTGGCGGTTACGGACAAAACATGGCGGGCGCAGACCTACTACATTGCTCCGCTAGACAATAAAGGCTGCCTCAAAATAACTGGAGGATTACGTGACAGCCGGGCTTGTTCATCGGCCGACCGGCGCAACGGTAACGGACTTTTCGCCGCTCATTGGCCCATCTCCGCCAAATGGGCAACAGTGGAATTCGACGACAGCAGTTGGCCGCCGGCAACAACCTTTAGCAACGACACAGTTGGTGTGGACAACAAACGGTCTTATACAAATTTCACCGAAATATTTGATAATTCACGCGCCAATGCCCAGTTCATCTGGTCGCCAAACCTGGTCCTTGATAATTTGGTGCTGGTACGAAAGGTCGTCAGATAACGCGTGTTTGGTAGACGGTATTGTCCGGAAAAAAAATTAATCGTCAGGTCCGGTGTGACGGATCACTTCGGTGAGCTGGATAGCGAGTTTATCTTCAACCACAACAACTTCACCGCGCGCCACCAATTGGCGCTCGGCCCGGACATCGACCGGCTCACCGATCAGGCGTTCAAGCTCAACAACCGCACCACGGCCCAGTTGGAGAATTTGGCTGACTTTAAGCTCTGCCGTGCCAAGGACGGCAACAATATCAATATCAACATCCATCACGGCGGCATCATCGGTCGCACCTAGGGCTTCACCGATGGTTTTGGGCTCTTCCGCTTCGGCGGCCTCGGATTCCTGCAGGGCGTCTAGAATATCATCGTCTGCCATATCACCACTTTCGTACCGGCTATTAGTATAGCCGATTTTGCCGTTGAAAGACATATGTACAAAAGAGAAGTTAGAGAGTGGTTAACGGCTTTAGGCGTCCGTTTTCAGCATCGGCCCGAGTTTTTTGCCGCCAAAGATATGAACATGGAGGTGTGGGACTTCCTGCATACCATCATCGCCGATATTGGCGAGAATACGGTAGCCGGGGGAAGCCAGCTCCAATTGCCGGGCGACATTGCCGACGGCGCGGAAAAAACCGGCGATCTCGGCATCACCGGCAGAAGCCGTAAAATCATCCATTGAAATATAGGCGCCCTTAGGGATCACCAGGACATGGATTGGGGCTTGAGGATTGATATCTTCAAAAGCCAGATTGTGATCATCTTCATAGACTTTAGTGCAAGGAATCTCTCCCCGTAAAATCTTGGCAAAAATATTATCGTTGTCGTAAGCCACTTTATTTTCCTCTCGAGTTCTTCTCATCAATCCCGGAAGTGCCTTCGCGTCTGGCGAGTTCTGCCCAGACATCTTCCGGCTTGATGCCGGCCTCTGCCCAGAGCACCAGCAAGTGATAGAGCAAATCCGCACTTTCCGCCGTGACATCGCCTTCACCGCTGAGCGCCGCCGTAATGGTCTCAACAGCTTCTTCGCCAACTTTACGGGTGATTTCCGGCATGCCGGCATCAAACAGTTTGGCCGTATAGGAAGAAGACGCATCAGCGCCCTGGCGGCTTTCAATCACCGCATAAAGGCGTTCCAAAATATCGCTGTTAGTGTCACTCATGTCTTCAGTCCATCCGTACCGGCACACCGGCAGCCTGCATGTAAGCCTTGGTTTCCTGGATACTATAGGTCCCGAAGTGAAAAATCGAGGCCGCTAACACCGCACTGGCATGACCCTCGATCACCCCTTCCACCATATGATCGAGCGTGCCGACGCCGCCCGAGGCAATCACCGGCACCGTCACCGCATCGGCAACAGCCCGGGTCAGCTCAATATTAAAGCCTGATTGAGTACCGTCCCGGTCCATTGAAGTCAGCAGAATTTCACCGGCGCCGTATTCGGCCATGCGTTCAGCCCAAGAGATGGCTTCGATGCCGGTTTCCTTGCGCCCGCCATGGGTAAATAGCTCAAAGCGGTCACCATTACGCTTGGCATCGACCGAAACCACGATGCATTGACTGCCGAATTTAAGAGCGGCTTCGCGGACAAATTCAGGGTTTTTTATCGCCGCCGAATTAATCGAGACTTTATCAGCCCCAGCCAGCAATAGTTTTCTAATGTCATCAATTGTCCTGACCCCGCCGCCGACTGTCACCGGCATAAAGCAGTGTTCCGCCGTCCGCGCGACCACATCAAAGATGGTGTCGCGGTCTTCATGGCTGGCGGTGATATCTAAAAAGGTCAGTTCATCGGCACCGGCGGCATCATAGACTTTGGCTTGCTCAACCGGATCACCGGCGTCTACCAAATCAACGAAGTTAACGCCTTTTACGACGCGGCCTTTATCAACATCGAGACAGGGGATGATACGGGTCTTAAGCATTGCTGTCCCCTTGCAGAAGCGCCACAGCGGCAGCCGGATCAATGGCGCCGTCATAGATTGCCCGGCCCGAGATCGCGCCTTCGAGCAAATCTCCGCCCGCGTCCTTCAGCGCCTGCAAATCCGCCATCGAGGACACTCCGCCTGAGGCAATCACCGGAATGGAAATCGCCTGAGCGAGGTCGACGGTGGCCTCGGTATTGGGGCCGGTCATCAGGCCATCCCGGTCAATATCGGTGTAGATAATTGCGGCGACACCAGCGTCTTCAAATTTACGCGCCAGATCAAGGGCCGTGATTTCAGAAACTTCAGCCCAGCCCTCAACCGCCACAAAGCCGCCCTTGGCGTCAATGCCGACGGCCACTTGATCCGGGAATTTCCGGCAGGCCTCGCGGACAAGCTCCGGGTCTTTCAAGGCAACTGTACCCAAAATCACCCGGGTGATGCCTTTTTCTAGCCAGGTTTCAATAGTTGTCAGATCACGGATGCCGCCACCAAGCTCCACTTTCATGTTGGTGGCTTCAAGAATGCCATCGATGGCAGCGCCATTGATTGGCTCCCCGGCAAAGGCGCCGTTGAGGTCAACCACATGCAGCCAGGTACAGCCGGCTTCTTGAAATACCAGGGCTTGTGCCGCCGGATCGTCACCAAACACGGTCGCCTGATCCATCTCGCCCCTGAGCAGGCGCACGCATTGGCCGTCTTTGAGATCAATGGCCGGAAAAAAAATCATACTCATGACAATTCTCCATCCCACTTCAGAAAGTTCTCAATAAAGGCCAAACCAAATTTCTGGCTCTTTTCGGGGTGAAACTGCGTGCCAATCATATTGTCCTTGCCCACCATCGCCGTCACCTTGCCGCCATAGTCAACGCTGGCCAAAACGTTTTCCGCACTGGCTGCGGCAAAATGATAAGAGTGGACAAAATAAGCGTGCATACCGGCCTCAAAGCCCTGCAGCACTGGATGCGCAGCTTTATCAAACTCAAGCGCGTTCCAGCCCATGTGAGGGATTTTTAAGGTAACGTCGGTGGGCTCGATCTCAACCACCTCGCCTTTGATCCAATCAAAACCAGCTGTCTCCCCATGTTCACGCCCGCGCGTCGCCATCAATTGCATACCAACACAAATTCCAAGAAAAGGTTTTTGCTGATTGATTACCTCATCTTCAAGTGCCTCGATCATGCCCGGTACAGCTTCAAGCCCGGCCTTACAATCTGCATAAGCGCCGACGCCCGGCAGCACAATATGGCTGGCATCTTTAAGCGCCGCCGGATCATTGGTCACCTGTACTTCTTCCACACTCGCATGTTCAAAGGCTTTGGCCGCCGAACGCAAATTGCCGGAACCGTAGTCGATAATCACAGTCTTCTGCATCACCAGGGACCCCCGGCACGGTTTTTAAAGCCCGTGGCTGGAGCAGCAGGTTGGGCCATTATATAACGGGCGATGGCGGTTTCTTTATTATTCGCTATCATCACGGCGCGTTCTTCGAAGCCCTGCTTGGTCAATTTGCGGCGGCGGAGATCATTGGCCGTCCAGCCAATGATTAAAGCCAGGGCCAGGGACGCCGTCGATTGCACAAACTCATTGCCGCCAAGGCTTTTCATAATGAGCCCGAGCACAATACTGGCAACAGCAAAACCGATGGCCCAAAACCACAGGCGGTGCCACAATGCCCAAATCACCGAAAAGAAAAAACCGGGCCAGCTGAAGCCTTCTTTAACTGGCACCACTTCGGCTGCCGCGTCCTGGCTTTTTGACGGCTGATGGAGAGTATAAATACGCATAGCTTGAGGCTTCTAATTATTGTCTGACAAAGTGCCTTTGGTCGATGGCACGGAGTCAGCTGCCCGTTCGTCAATCGTAATGGCCTGACGAAGGGCGCGGGCCAGCGCTTTATAACTCGATTCAATAATATGGTGATTGTTTTCACCATAAAAGTTCTCGATATGCAGCGTCAGTCCAGCCGATTGCGCAAAGGCCTGAAACCATTCACGGAACAGCTCAGTATCAAAATCACCGAGTTTTGGCCGTGAGAAACCGACCTTCCAAGTTAAACTGGGCCGATTCGAACAATCAACCACGGCGCGGGTCAAGGCTTCATCCAAGGGACAGTGAGCAACGCCAAAACGCGTAATGCCCGCCCGGTCGCCGAGTGCTTCTTTAACCGCCTCGCCGATCGCAATGCCGGTGTCTTCAGTGGTGTGGTGAAAATCAATGTGGGTATCGCCCGCGGCTTTGACGTCAAGATCCATCAAGCTGTGACGGGACAGTTGCTCCAACATGTGATCAAGAAAACCGATCCCGGTTGAAACATTGTACACACCAGTGCCATCGAGATTGACGGTGACACTAATCTGCGTTTCTTTCGTGTTGCGCTCAACGCTGGCCAAACGGTCTTTTTGGCTGGCTGAAGTGCTCATTTTACCAACTCCCATTGATTTCCTTAAATAAAGTCGCGCTCTTGTAACAGGAACAAAGGATTTTAGCTAGATTTTTACAATAAATAGTAAATTTCTTGACCAAGTCTCCGTTACCAGGGTCCCAGAGTCATTGACTGCACGCCAATTAGAAACTACATCCCCCTAACAGATTGAATCCCGAAAAGGTTAAGAACTATGGCCGACTTAAGTAATCAGGACAGCGCCTACCCCAACTGGCACGCGACGACAATTCTTTGCGTCCGTAAAGGCAGCGATGTCGTGGTCGCCGGCGATGGCCAGGTCTCGATGGGGGATACCGTCGTTAAAGCCAATGCGATGAAAGTGCGCCGCCTCCACAATGATACCGTAATCACTGGATTTGCCGGCGCGACCGCTGATGCGTTTACGCTGTTTGAGCGGCTTGAAGCCAAGCTCGATCAACATCCCGGCCAGTTGACCCGCGCCTGTGTTGAGCTTGCCAAGGACTGGCGGACCGACCGCTATTTACGGCGCCTCGAAGCGATGATGGCGGTGGCGGATGAAAAAGTCTCGTTGATTGTCTCAGGTACCGGTGATGTGCTGGAGCCGGAGGACGGTTTGATCGGCATCGGCTCCGGCGGTAATTATGCTTTGTCTGCCGCCCGCGCCCTCGCCGACCGCGAAGATATGAGCGCCGAAGATATTGCCCGCAAAGCCATGGAAATCGCCGCCGGTATCTGCGTCTATACCAATGAAAATGTCGTCATCGAAAAACTTGAAGCGAAATGATAAAAAATGTCTAGCGTACCTCTAACTGATACTGAAGCAACCGAAGCCACAAAACCGGCGAGCAAGAAACCGGCTACCTCGAGTTTCTCACCGCGTGAAATTGTCTCCGAGCTCGACCGCTATATCATCGGCCAAAACGATGCCAAGCGCGCCGTCGCGGTAGCCTTGAGAAACCGCTGGCGGCGGCAGCAATTGGATGATGATCTCCGCGAAGAAGTCTTGCCAAAAAACATTTTAATGATGGGCCCGACCGGTGTCGGTAAAACCGAAATCGCCCGCCGCCTCGCCAAGCTGGCCCAAGCGCCTTTTATCAAAATCGAGGCCACCAAATTTACCGAGGTTGGTTATGTCGGCCGCGATGTCGAGTCGATCGTGCGTGATCTGATGGAAACCGCCATCCATGAATGCCGGGAACGTCTCCGCAAGCAAGTGATCGCCAAGGCTGAAATCCTCGCCGAAGAACGGGTGCTGGATGCCTTGGTTGGCGATACCGCTTCCCAGGATACCCGCCAGAAGTTTCGCAAAATGCTGCGGGAAGGTGAGCTTGACGATAAAGAAATCGAAATTGAAGTCGTGGAGTCCAATGTCGGCGGTATGCCGACTTTCGATATTCCGGGCATGCCAGGTGCCCAGATGGGTATGCTCAATATCGGTGATATGATGGGTAAAGCCTTTGGCCAGCAGACCACACCGAAACGCATGAGTGTCTCGGACTCCTATGAGATTCTGATGGATGAGGAAAGCGACAAGCTGCTGGATGAAGATCTGGTCATCAAGGAAGCCGCCGACCAGGTCGAAAATAACGGCATCGTTTTTTTGGACGAGATTGACAAAATCACTGCCCGCTCCGATGCCAGAGGCGGCGATGTCAGCCGTGAAGGCGTGCAGCGCGATCTCTTACCCTTGATCGAAGGCACCACGGTGACGACCAAATACGGCACGCTTAAAACCGATCATATTCTGTTTATCGCTTCCGGCGCTTTTCACTTGGCCAAGCCCGCTGACCTTTTGCCCGAACTCCAGGGCCGTCTGCCGATCCGGGTTGAGCTTAGGGCGCTGACCGAAGAAGACTTTGTCCGCATCCTGACCGAGCCGGAAGCCAGCCTGATCAAGCAATATGTCGCCTTGATGGGCACCGAAGAAGTGACTTTGGATTTTACCGATGAGGCGGTCCAAGAGCTTGCCAAACTTGCCGCCGAAATTAACTCGGTGGTCGAAAACATCGGTGCCCGCCGACTGCATACGGTGATGGAAAAGTTGCTCGAAGAAATCAGCTTCACGGCAACCGACCGCGGCGGCGAAACCGTGGTCATCGATGCTGCGCTGGTGCAAGAACGGGTCGGTGACCTGGTTAAGGGCGGCGATCTCTCTAAGTTTATTTTGTAGGGGATTCACCTCAAAGAACCGAAAGACCTCTGCTGAAAGCCGTCGTTCCAAGTCTTGCAGCTCCGGGTTTTTGCCGCGACAATGCTCGTCGTCATTAATTTAACAGGGGAGGCGCTGCGGTGCGATTTATGGTTCAAATAGAAGTGAAGCTGCCGGGAGATTGGCCAGCAGAAAAGCTTAATGAAATTGGCAAGGCCGAGAACGCGCGCGGCCATGAATTTATTAAGGCGGGAAAGATGCGCCGTCTTTTCCGCATCGTCGGCAAGCGCGCTAATTTTTCAATCTGGGATGTCGACAGTTTGGAAGAGCTGCACGACTCATTGCAGTCGCTGCCCATGCATCCCTGGATGGATATTTCGATTACGCCGTTGATTGAGCATCCCTCGGAAATTGAGTTCAAAGAATTATACGGCGACCTGCCGCCGCTCGACTGATCATTTACGAAAGGTGATTTAATTATGAAAGCCGTTCAATATTCGGAGTACGGGTCCGCGGATGTGCTCCAGCTGGCCGATATTCCCGCACCCGAAGTGGCCGCCGGTCAGGTTAAAATAGATGTCCGGGCGGTGAGTGTTAATCCAATTGATTGGAAAATCCGCACCGGCATGATGGCCAAATTTTTCCCCGTGGAATTTCCGGCCGGTATTGGGCGCGACGGCGCCGGTGTTATCTCGGAACTCGGTCCCGAGGTGAGCGGGGTTGAAATTGGTGATGAAGTTTCTTTCATGGTGCCGAGGGGCGCCAGCGCTACAGCTGAACAGATCGCCCTTCCGGCGGATTTGACAGCGCCAAAGCCTGCCCATTTAAGCTTTGCCGAGGCCGCCGCCTATCCCTTAGCCGCGGTTACCGCCTGGATCACTCTCAGTGAACAATACGCCGGGAGTCTCAAGGACAAAGACGTGCTGATTCATGGCGGCGCCGGTGGCGTTGGCGGTATGGCGGTGCAAATTGCTCGCCACCAGGGCGCCCGGGTGGCTGCGACCTGCAGTGCGGCGAACGCTGATTACGTCAAATCCCTCGGCGCTGAACAGGTGGTGGCCTATGATATCCAGGATTTTACTGACGAGCTGAGTAATATGGACGTTGTATTCGATACCATGGGCGGCGAGGTGCATCGGCGCTCTTACGAGGTTTTAAAAAAAGGCGGCCGTTTGATTTGCATTAACGCGGCTCCTATTGAAGATTTATCCAGCCAATACGGCGTCACCATGGCGGTGGCTGACGTTAGCGACATCGCCGGCGGTCTCGCCGAGGTTGCCAGATTGGTTGGGGAAAAAGTGCTCATCCCGCAGGTCAATAAGACCTTTCCGTTAGCCGAAATTGCCGATGCCCACCGCTTCGTGGAAGCCGGCCGGGCGCGCGGAAAAATTGTCGTGACCTTGGACTAAGCCAAGATCAGGGCCCTGATATTCAGATTGCCCGTCCCTTGTCGTTCGACGGAAAAAGCTTGGGTTCGAAACCCTCGGTCAGGCCGTAATCAGCCTCTTCGGGCAGGTAATAAACTACGCCGTCCTCAGAAATATCCACCGGCGGGTCGACGGTAACGATGGTGGCGTCCCGGGCGGCGTCCAGGGCTTCCTCGGTGGTGCGGCTGCGCCCGGCCTTTTCCAGATTAACCCGGGTTACCAGCATCAGGGCGTGCTCACCGGCCTCAGCTTCGGCGATAGCCTGGGCGGGGCGGATCCAGATTGACTCTGCCGCTTCATGGCCGTCGTGGGAGGCCGTTTGACCAGCCGGCGCCGGGGCCAGAAAAAAGTGGGTGTCAAAGCGGCGTGGGAACTCTTTAGGCGTGATCCAATGGGCGAACGGCACCAGGAGATCGATAGCCAGGGTCAGATTCTCGGTCTCTGCCATTTCCAATAAGGTGATCTCGCTGGCATGAATCCGGGCCCGGTAGCGCTGCTCCAATTGAGCGCCGCGGACATCGTTCACCAAGTCACCGCTGTCTCCATCGCGGGCCAGCAGGATGCCCGATTCTTCGAAGGTTTCACGGATCGCACAAATACGCAGCGCTGCCTCATCGGCGGTCAGGCCTTCTGCGCCGTGGCAGTGTTCGATCAGCACGGGCTCGGTATCTGAGGGGTCCAACTTGCCGCCCGGAAAGACCAAAGCGGATGAAAACCACATCGCCGGATGGCGGGTGACCATGAAGACTTCAAGGCCCTCCGCACCATCGCGGAGTAACATGACGGTCGCCGCCGGGACCGGTGTGGCTGGTGTCGGGTCGCTGGATTGATCCTGCATGGCGCCACCTTATGGCACCGCAGGTCCTGACCCCAGCACAAATTTCAAATGCGGTTCGAAATTATGGGGCGCTCGCTACCAGGAAAGTTGAAAATTCTGGCGGTAGATTTCGAAATTGACGCAATTTGGGATACACTTAATGTTTGAGATGAAAGGTGAAGCATGCACAAAGAGAAAGGGAGCTAAGAGAAGCCTACCGCCCCTAATTATTTGGAGGTTTTGATATGAATAATCACGAAGATACCAGCGATGAAAAGGCAATTCGGTCCCTTATTGGTGATCATTTCCAGGGGCTTAAATGGACACCGAGCACTCAGGCGGATTGGCCCGCCTTTGCATCTGATTTTCTGCCCAGTGCGTCACTTTATCCGGCAGCGCGACCGGTACAGGCAAAATCTTTAAATGCTTTCATTGATCGCATGAATGACGTGGCTCAGGGTTCGCTACATTCCTTCGAAGAGCAAACGCTGGGAATGCAATCCCTCATCTTTGGCAACGTGGCAGTAGTCCTTGCTGCATCCGAAATGCTGGAGAACGAGACGGAAGTGAATCATGACGTGAGCGGCTATCTCCTGGTCAAGAATGAGGGTGAATGGCGCATTGCTGCCCATGCCTGGGACCATGCGAGTGAACAGATGCCAGTTCCTGAGCATCTTTTGTGAGCTTTTAAAAAATCTGTGACCCAGGGAATTATGGGGACACGTAACAAGTACATGTCCCCATAATTCTGGAAGCCTTTATTCCTTTCGTGGCTTTACCCACCCACATACTCCGAGATATCGACCTCGTCCAGTTGCTCGGGCAGGAGGAATTTTTCGGCGTATTCTTTGTGCACGCCGGAGGTCAGGAACAGCTCAAACAGATCGTCATCGATATGGGCATCCTTTTTCATGAAGCCCATTATCTTAACCGATTCAGAAAGTTTCTTCGGCGCCTTATAGGGCCGGTCGGCGGCGGTGAGGGCTTCAAAGATGTCAGCGATGGCCATGATGCGGGCCGGGATCGACATATCTTCCCTTTTGAGGCCGCGCGGATAACCGCCTCCTTCCATTTGTTCATGGTGCCCGCCGGCATATTCCGGCACGCGCTTGAGGTGTTTTGGAAACGGCAGGGCTTCCAGCATGATTATGGTCTGCACAATGTGATCGTTAATCTTGTAGCGGTCTTCTTCGGTCAACGTGCCCCGGCCGATACTGAGATTATAAACCTCGCCCAAATTAAATTTATGTTCCGGCACTTCCATCGAGAAGCCCCATTTATTGTCGGGCGGCATCAAATCATGGCCTTCACGGATAATAATGTGGTCGTAGCGGTCATCGAGCAGTTTCTCGACCACCGGCAAAGCGGGTTCTTCTTCGCGCTCTTTGCGTTTGGCTTCTTCATAGGAAATGCCGATGCGGTCTGAGAGCGTGCGGGTCCAGGTTTCCTTGGCGATGCCTTGCATGCGCTCGACTTTTTCCTCGGCCATGAACTCACCGCCGACATTGCATTCGCCGATGAAGGCGAAGTCGTCATCCAATTGCTGGATGCGCTGCTCATAGACCTTGCCGAGTTCAGTGATGTCACCGTCATCAATGATGCCTTTGAGCATTTCAATCTCGGCATCGCGTTTAAGAACTTCAAAGCGCATGCGGACTTCGTGAATACGGTCATAAATGGTTTCGAGCTTGGTGGCTTTATCGACGACATATTCCGGCGTTGTCACCTTGCCGCAATCATGCAGCCAGCCTGCGATGTGCAATTCGTACCATTCTTCTTCGGTGAGATCGAAATCCTTGAAGCGCGGATCATCCGACTCACACGCTGCTCTTGCCAGCATATTGGTAAGTTCGGGTACCCGTTGACAATGGCCGCCGGTATAGGCTGATTTGGCGTCAATGGCGCCGGCAATCAGCTCGATAAAGGCATCCAAAAGTTCTTTTTGCGCCTGCAGCAGCATTTGATTGTTGAGCGAGACCGCGGCCTGTGAGGCCAAAGCCTCAATCAGCGGTTCGATGTCTTCGGAGAAATGCTGAACCTCGCCGGTATCTTTATCTTGCGCGTTGAGCAGTTGCAGCACGCCGATCACGTCGCCTTCATGATTTTTAAGCGGCACAGTCAAAAATGATTGGGAGTGGTAACCGGTCGACTCATCGAATTTTTTGGTGCCGGAGAAATCATAGCGGTTGGAAGCATAGGCATCCCGGATGTTAATGGTTTTGCCGGTAACGGCAGCGGCGGCGGAGACATTGTTGAGATTAGGCTGACCCTCATCATCAAATATTTTAACGGCTGGGAAATCGATGCTTTTCCCGGTGGTGCCGCCAAGGGCAATATTGAGAGAATCATTACGGATAATCTGGAAGCACAGCTCTTCCGTATCGCTCATCAGATAGAGCGTACCGGCGTCGGCGTTGCAGAACTCCTTTGCCGCCAGCAGTATGTTTTCCATCAGCTTGTTGTGATCGAGCTCCGCCGATAAGGCGATGCCGAGTTCAATCAAGCGGCGGTATTCATTCCCATGATCCGCCTCCTCAGCAGAGTTCTCTGGTGAGGAATTGTCCGTGCTGTTATCGGTACTCATGGCTCTGTGCCTCTGTCCTACCTGGTTTAAACCTTGGCGTATTTTGCGGCTGCTCCCTATCGGGCGCAAAATAGTGCATGTAATCAACAGGGTATCGGTCGTTGCGCCTTAGCGCAATATTCTTAAACCCATAGCCATAATGAGGCATATCTGGATATTCGCGCGCAACAATCTTTGACTTGACCTCCGGCACCTATCCCATAGGTATAACTGGCCAATAATTCGGTCGAAAGCAGAGGTTTATGGCCTATCAGGATTTACGGGAGTTTATCGCCAAACTTGAGGCTGAAGGCCGCTTACAGCGGGTTTCGGAGCCGGTTTCGCCGATCCTGGAAATGACCGAGATTCAAACGCGCTTGCTGGCTGAAGGCGGCCCGGCCGTGCTGTTTGAGAACGTGGTGCGGGAAAATGGCGAAAAATACGACCAGCCGGTACTGGTCAATTTATTCGGCACTGTTGAGCGCGTTGCCTGGGGCATGGAGCGCGAACCCGAAACTTTACGTGAGCTCGGCGAAACCCTGGCTTTCATGCGCCAGCCCGAACCACCCGGCGGCTGGAAGGAAGCCATTGGCATGTTGCCGATGGTCAAATCCGCCATGGCAATGAAGCCGAAAACTGTTTCCACCGCGCCTTGCCAGGAGATTGTACTGGAAGGCGATGAGATTGATCTCGCCAAATTACCGATCCAGACCTGCTGGCCGGATGAACCGGCGCCGCTCATCACCTGGCCGCTGGTGGTGACCCAAGGCGGTGGCGATGGCAAAGCCGATAATTTCAATCTCGGCATCTACCGTATGCAAGTCACGGGTAAAAACACCACGCTGATGCGCTGGCTCAAACACCGGGGCGGGGCGCAACACTTTGCTCAGCAGACTGAGCCGATGCCGGTGGCTGTGGTGATCGGTGCTGATCCCGGAACGATTTTGGCGGCTGTGGCGCCAGTGCCGGATAGCATGTCGGAATATCAGTTTGCGGGTCTGCTAAGAAATCAAAAAGTTGAATTAGTTGATTGCAAAACCGTGCCGCTCAAAGTACCGGCTCAGGCGGAGATCGTGCTCGAAGGCCATGTCTCGTTGGATGATTATCAGGATGAAGGGCCCTACGGCGATCACACCGGCTATTACAATGCGGTCGAGAAATTCCCGGTCTTCACCATCAGCGCTATAACGATGCGGCAGGACCCGATCTATCTCTCGACCTTTACCGGCCGGCCACCGGATGAACCTTCGGTGATGGGTGAAGCCTTGAACGAGCTCTTCATTCCATTGTTCATCCAGCAATTCCCGGAAGTCGTTGATTTCTGGCTGCCGCCGGAAGGCTGCTCCTACCGGGTCGCCGTGGTTTCGATCAAGAAAGCCTATCCCGGCCATGCCAAGCGGATCATGATGGGGGTCTGGTCTTATCTCCGGCAGTTTCTCTACACCAAATTTGTCATTGTCGTTGATGACGATATTGACGTGCGTAAATGGGAGGATGTCATCTGGGCGATCTCGACCCGCATGGACCCGGTGCGGGATATCACTATGATCGAGGGTACGCCGATTGATTATCTCGATTTCGCCTCGCCCGAACCGAGCCTCGGTGGCAAGATCGGCATGGACGCGACCAACAAACTGCCGCCCGAAACCAAGCGCGATTGGGGCGTTAAAATCCGCATGACGGATGAAGTGATTGAGAAGGTCACTGACATGTGGGACAAACTCGGACTGCCCGGAGAAGGCAAGTCCATCTGGAAATAATAATGGGAATATAGTGAATGACCGATAGCTCAAACATGCTCAATTTGCTCGAAGATTTGCTCGCCAAGGCCAAAGCCAAAGGCGCCGATGCGGCAGACGCCGTGCATATAGAAAGCCAGTCTTTGGCGGTTGCTCAACGGCTCGGCAATCCGGAAAAGCTGGAGCGTTCAGAAAGCGCTGATATCGGGCTGAGAGCGCTGGTTGGTAAGCGTCAGGCTATTGTTTCGTCTTCGGATATCAATCCGGATGCCTTGGACGAGCTGGTTGAGCGGGTCGTCGCTATGGCGAAATCCGTCCCGGAAGACCCCTATTGCGGTTTGGCCGAGCCTGATCAGCTGGCAACCGAAATCGTTGATGTTGATAGTTGCGATCCAAATGAACCAACAGCTGAGACTTTGGTTGATTGGGCCAACCGCGCCGAAGAAACGGCCCGGGCCATTGATGGCATCACCAATTCTGAAGGTGCTGAGGCAGGCTGGGGCCGGGCAACTGTCTCAGTTGCCGCCACCAACGGCTTTGCCCAAACCTATTCAGGCTCACACTATTCATTAAGCGCATCCGTCTTGGCCGGGGAAGGCACCGGCATGGAGCGGGATTACGATTACACCGGCGCCGTTTATGCTGACGATCTCATGAGCCCGGAAGAAGTCGGTCAAAGTGCGGGCGAGAAAGCCGTGAAACGCTTGAACCCGCAAAAAGCCGAAACAGCACAGGTACCAGTGATCTATGATCCCCGGGTTTCCCGCGGTATCGTCATGCATTTGGCAAGCGCCATCAATGGCTCGTCAGTTGCCAGGGACACCAGTTTTTTAAAAGACAAAATGGGCGAGCAGATATTTTCAGAGAGTGTGACCATCTATGACGACCCCCATCGCGCCCGGGGTCTCCGCTCCAAGCCGTTTGATGGTGAAGGGGTTGCCAATCAAAAGCGCAAAATTATTGAGGATGGTGTTTTGACCACCTGGATTTTAGATCTGCGCTCTTCCCGGCAGTTGGGCTTGGAAACCACCGGTCATGCTTCGCGGGGCACCGGCTCACCGCCCTCACCTTCGGCGACCAATGTGTATCTCGAGCCCGGCAGTCAATCACCGGCTGACCTGATGAGCGATATCGAAAGCGGGCTCTATGTCACTGAATTGATCGGTATGGGCATTAATGGCCTGACCGGTGATTACAGCCGGGGTGCGGCTGGTTTTTGGATTGAAAATGGTGAGCTCGCCTATCCGGTGAGCGAGATTACGGTCGCCGGCAATCTCAAAGACATGTTTAAGAATCTCACCGCCGCCGATGATCTCGAATACCGCTACGGCATTGATGCCCCGACATTGCGCATTGAGGGTATGACCTTGGCCGGGAAATAATTCAGGGTTCAAATAATACAGTTTGGGGGAGTGGGGAAATGACATCTGAAATACGCGACAACATGAAAATTGATTGGGATTTCCCGATCGAAATGGATGATGGCTTGGTATTGCGCGCCGACATCTTCCGCCCTATTGAGGACGGCCAATATCCAGTCATCTTAACCTACGGTCCGTATGCCAAAGGCCTGTCGTTTCAGGAAGGTTATCCTTCCGCCTGGGAGCGTATGGCGAAACTGCATCCGGATGTCACGGCAGGCTCAAGCAATCTTTATCAGGCCTGGGAGCTGGCCGATCCTGAAAAATGGGTGCCGGACGGCTATATTTGCCTGCGTATCGATTCCCGGGGCTGTGGCGCCTCGCCGGGCTTCGTTGATCCTTTTTCACCGCGCGAAACCAAAGACCAGCACGACTGCATCGAATGGGCGGGCACCCAATCCTGGTCCAACGGTAAAATCGGGCTTAACGGAATTTCCTACTACGGCATTAATCAATGGCATGTGGCGACTTTGCAGCCGCCCCATCTGGCCGCCATGTGCATCTGGGAAGGGGCCGCCGATTGGTATCGCGACATGACCCATCATGGGGGCATTCTCTCGACCTTTTGGGACAATTGGTACGATATGCAAGTGAAGACCGTGCAATATGGCTTGGGCGATAACGGCCCTAAAAGTGCAGCCACCGGCAACAATGCCTGTGGTGAGGTTACCATGACCGAGGACGAGCTGGCGGCAGGGCGCTGCGCTTTTGGTGATCAAATATTTGAGCACCCGCTGGATGACGACTACCACAAAGCCCGCTCACCGATCTGGGAAAAGGTGAAAACGCCGATGCTGTCCGCGGCCAATTGGGGCGGACAAGCGCTGCACCCCCGCGGCAATTTTGAAGGTTATGTGCGGGCGGCTTCGGAAAATAAATGGCTCGAAGTGCATGGCATTGAACATTGGACGGAGTTTTACACCGACTACGGCGTCAACTTGCAAAAGCGCTTTTTCGATCATTTTTTAAAAGGCGAAGACAATGGCTGGGCGGAACAGCCCAATGTTCAACTTCAAGTCCGTCATCCGGATCGCTTTGAGGAACGCTTCGAAGCAGATTGGCCGATCCCCCGCACGCTATGGACGGAGTTTTATCTTGATGCGAGCAATATGACTTTGACAACGTCAGCGCCTAGCGCGAACCAAGACATCAGCTATGAGGCAACAGGCGAAGGTGTCACCTTCATGAGTGGACCCTTGAGCGAGGCAACCGAGATCACCGGGCCCTCAGCATTAAAAATCAGCGTCTCATCTTCGACCGAAGACACCGATATTTTTGCCGTACTTCGAGTGTTTAATGAAGAGGGTGAGGAAGTTGTCTTCCAGGGCGCCATTGATCCCCACACGCCGATTGGTCAAGGCTGGCTCCGTGCCTCGCACCGCAAACTTGATGAGGCATTTTCCGAGCCCTACCGCCCCTATCATAGCCATGACGAGAAATGGCCGCTCATCCCGGGAGAAGCTGTTGATCTCGATATTGAGATCTGGCCAACCTCGATTGTGGTTCCGGCAGGTTATCAGATCGGACTGACCTTGCGCGGCAATGATTATGAATATGAAGGCAAGAGCGGCGGCTTTCTCTCTAATTTCAAAAATGAGCTTAAAGGCTGTGGGCCATTTCTGCACAATGATCCGCGTGACCGGCCAGCAGATATCTTTGGCGGCATGACAACGCTTCATATTGATGCCGAGAGAGCGGGCTATATTTTATTGCCGGTCGTTCCGGCGGGCTAAGTCACGGAACAGAGCGCTGAGACCATATGTCCACGGAGCTATCTCAGTGCTAAGTGCAACGTGATTAACTAAAGCACCTAATTTTTCTGATTGGATTGTAACTTTGTCGCCAAGTTTGTGAGTGAACCCGCTGCCTTTTACATCCCGGTCTTGGATAGGCGCAAATAGCGTTCCCATAAACAACATGAAGCCGTCAGGGTATTGATGATGATCACCGTAGGCATGGTGGATCAAATCAATGGGGTCTCGACTGATCTCCGCCATAGAACTCGTGCCGTCGAGTACAAATCCGTCTTCGCCTTCAACTCTCAAATGCACCACGGCATTACGTATATCCGCCATCGTAAATTTGTCATCGAATAGACGGACAAAAGGCCCAATGGCTGATGAAGCGTTGTTATCCTTAGCTTTACCGAGCAGCAATGCACTACGCCCTTCAACGTCACGAAGATTGACGTCATTACCCAAAGTGGCGCCAACGGCCTGACCTTGGCCATTTGCCGCTAAAACTATTTCGGGCTCCGGATTATTCCATTTGGAAATCGGATGCAGCCCAACTTTGGCGCCGTAGCCAACCGATGCCATGGGTGAGGCTTTCGTGAATATCTCTGCATCTGGACCAATGCCGACCTCTAGATATTGCGACCACAATCCACGGCTTAATAACTCATCTTTGGCTTTTTGTGCGGCGTCACTGCCGGGTATTATTTTGTTTAAGTCGACCCCGATGGCGGTAACCATCTCCTTACGAATTTTGTCAGCTTGGCCAGGGTCACCGCCGGTACGTTCGTCAATTACGCGCTCGATCATGCTGGCGGCAAAGGTGACACCACAAGCCTTGATTGGTTGCAGGTCACTGGGCGCCAACAGAAAGGCAGCTTCGTTGTTGTCACGCCTTTCAAGTGAAGAAGCAATTAAGGCATCCAGTGCTCCAACATTCTCGCCTTCTATTGATTGAACCAAACCAAGTGGGTCATTTTGATTAAATAGATCCGAAAGTGTTGGTGCGGCATCCGTAATATCAAAGACGTAATTGTCTCGAACAACGATCACGGACGCACCTAAACCCGGGCGATGTACACGCCCGACAAGGGTCGAATCATGGTGATCTATTGGAAGGATATTTAGGTTATTGGCGCTGGCTGTCATGTTATCTTTAATGGGATTCTCGTAAAACTTCGACACCGCGCCGGCCGACCAGGAAATCCAAATCCGCTCCTTCGTGGGCTTGCTGGACATGGTCGAAGTATAGTTTTTGATAGCCGCCAGCCATTGGCGGCGGAACAGGTGTCCACTTTGACTGCCGGCGTTCTAATTCTTCCTCTGACACTTCTAGATTCAAATATTTTGCCTCAACGTCAAGTTCGATCATGTCGCCGTTTTCAACTAGGGCGAGAGGTCCGCCGATTGCTGCCTCGGGTGACACATGCAACACCACAGTGCCATAGGCTGTGCCACTCATTCGCGCGTCAGAAATACGCACCATGTCGGTGATGCCTTTCTTTAACAGCTTGGGAGGAAGCCCCATATTTCCCACTTCGGCCATGCCGGGATAACCTTTTGGGCCACAATTTTTCAGCACGAGCACGCAATTTTCATCAACATCGAGATCGGGATCGTCAATCTTTTCATGATAGTCCTCAATATCCTCGAATACGACTGCTCGGCCACGATGCTTCATCAAATGCTCAGACGCTGCAGACGGTTTGAGTACGGCACCATTAGGAGCTAAATTACCTCGCAAGACAACGAGCCCGCCATTAGACGCAAGCGGCGCCTCCATCGGCATTATAATTTCTTCGTTATAATTTTCAGCATCCTTCACATTATTCCAAAGACTTTGCCCGGTGACAGTTTCAGCGTCCTTGCGTAATAATCCTGCCTCACCCAGCATGCGATGAACCACGGGTAAACCTCCGGCGTAACAAAAATCCTCCATTAAGAATTCACCCGAAGGTTGGAGATTTAAAATGGTGGGCACGTCCCGTCCAAGGATATCCCAGTCGTCGAGGGATAAATCGAGTTCCATTCGTCCAGCAATGGCCAATAGGTGAATAAGTGCATTGCTGGAACCACCTATTGCAGCGTTGGTGACGATGGCATTTTCAAAATTTTCTCGGCGGACGATCTGAGACATTCGTACATCTGCATTGACCATTTCGACAATGCGCCGACCTGACATTTGAGCCAGCACGCGCCGGCGGGCATCAACGGCTGGATATGTTCCATTGTGCGGCAAAGCCAGACCTAAAGCTTCAACCATACAGGCCATCGAAGATGCCGTACCCATTGTCATGCAATGGCCGGGTGATCTCGACATACCTTGTTCGGCCTCCATAAACTGCTCAACGCTCATACTGCCAGCCTTAACATTTTCAGAAAACTGCCAAACTGCCGTTCCCGAACCAATATCATCACCTCTGAATTTGCCGTTAAGCATGGGGCCGCCTGAAACGACGATGGTTGGCAGATCACAACTCGCAGCGCCCATAACCAGGGAAGGTGTCGTCTTGTCACATCCGACCATAAGGACCACACCATCGATTGGATTGCCCCGGATAGATTCCTCAACATCCATGCTAACCAGATTTCTGAACAACATGGCCGTTGGACGTAACGAAGATTCGCCGAGCGATGTTACCGGAAATTCCACCGGATAGCCGCCCATCTCATAAACGCCTCGCTTTACACGTTCTGCTAAATCCCGCAGATGCGCATTGCACGGCGTCAATTCGGACCAGGTATTGCAAATTCCGATAACAGGCCGGCCATCAAAGGCATCATCGGGAACACCTTGATTCCTCATCCAAGACCGATGCAGCACGACTTCTTTTGAAGTTCCTGAAAACCAGGCGCTAGAGCGCAAATTTATTTTCTTCTTCTTAGTCATTTTAATACTCGCCTAGCCATTAAATTACGATCTCCAAGAATGGGATAGTGCCGGAACGCTATTAAAAGAACAACATTCATTCCGGCAGCAAATAAATAGGTGTAATATTCGGTAAAATAGATTTACCGGCGATTTTCATTAAATTGCCGCTGTTAAGTGACTTTTTATCAATTCCCGTGCTATGTTCCGGCAAATTAGATATCGGCGGCCTAATTCCGCCATATTTATAAGGAATTCAATAGTTTGAGCGATAAAACGCAAAGCAACACCACAGCCGCCTTGATGTCACGTTTGGCGCGGGAAAGCATCCGGCCCTATGTCAGCTGGATTGTTTTGGCGCTGTTGTGCATGGGCTTGGTGGCAGCGGCTACGGCAGCCAGCGCCTGGCTGATGGAACCGGTCATCAACGATGTCTTTATCGAAAAAAATGAAAAGATGTTGTGGCTGATATCTGGTGCGGTCTTTATCACTTTCGCCATCAAGGGATTTGCTAATTACGGGCAAGCCGTAATCATGAGTTTCGTTGGCCAACGAATTGTTACCGATACTCAGCATCGGCTCTATGCCCATTTGACGAGGATGGAACTCGGCTTTTTTCACGACAACCCAACCGGCAATTTAATCTCCCGCTTTACCGTCGACATTAATATGATGCGCGCTGCGGTTTCCAATGTACTGGTTGGATTTGGTAAGGATTTCCTGTCACTCATTGGCTTGGTTGGAGTGATGTTTTGGCAAGATTGGCAGTTGGGCATCATTGCTTTTGTCGTTTTCCCCGTCGCGGTTATTCCGATTGCACGGCTCGGCAAACGTATGCGCAAGGTGACGGTCAACACCCAGGAAGAAATGGGCCAGTTTACCACTCTCTTGGAGCAAACCTTCCAAGGGGCCCGCGTCGTCAAATCCTATGGTATGGAGGAATATGAAAAATCTCGTGTCCGCACCATTGCTGAACGGGTGTTCTCTTTAAATTTTAAAGCCGACCGGGTGAGGGCTATCGCCAGCCCAATTATGGAAACTCTCGGCGGCATCGCCATCACCTTGGTGATCGCCTATGGTGGTTTTAGGGTCATTCACGACAGCATGGACCCGGGCTCATTCTTTTCTTTTATTACCGCACTATTGCTTGCTTACGAGCCGATGAAACGGCTTGCCAACTTAAATGCAGCTTTACAGCAAGGCCTCGCCGGTGCGCAGCGACTGTTCGAACTCCTCGACCGCGAACCAACCATTTTAGAGAAACCCGATGCTCAGGCGCTGACAATCAATGGCGGCGGTATGAAGCTGGAAGATGTACATTTTTCCTATGTCACCGATCAGGCCGCACTGGCGGCTATGAACTTCGAGGTGCCGGCGGGTAAGACTGTTGCCTTGGTCGGCCCATCAGGTGCCGGTAAATCAACCATACTCAATCTGATCCCACGCTTTTACGATGTTGATAATGGCCGGATCACCATCGACGGCACAGATGTGCGCGAGGTGACGTTTGAAAGTCTCCGCGGCTCAATGGCCTTGGTCAGCCAGGAGATCACGCTGTTCGATGATACCATCCGCGCCAACATCGCTTATGGGCGGCCAGAGGCATCGGAAGACGAAATCATTGAGGCGGCCAAGAATGCCGCTGCGCATAATTTCATTATGGAAATGCCGGACGGCTATGACACCTATGTCGGTGAGCGTGGCACCAAGGTCTCCGGTGGCCAGCGCCAGCGCTTGGCGATTGCCCGGGCCATGCTCAAAAATGCACCGATCTTGTTATTGGATGAAGCGACTTCGGCCTTGGACACGGAATCTGAACGCCATGTCCAATCCGCCCTGACCAAACTAATGCAAGGCCGGACGACCCTGGTGATCGCCCACCGATTGTCAACCGTAATGGATGCCGATCTGATCCATGTCATCGACCAGGGACGGTTGGTGGAGTCCGGCTCACACGCTGAGCTGATTGCCAAAGATGGCCTTTACGCCCGGCTCTATCAGTTGCAATTCCGGGATGACGAGCAACAACAGGCAGCAAACGACGTGCAGGCAGCTGCGGGCGGCTCGTAACCGGTCATGGCAACACCAGCTTTACTGAAAGCCATTTCCCGCAATGAAATTTTACGGAGATTCGCATGCCTGCTCGGCAGTCTTTACATCCGCTTCATTCATGCGACCGGGAGCTGGCGGATTGAAAACAAAGATATTCCGGAGAAATATTTGGCCGAGGGCAAAACCTTTATCACCTGCTTCTGGCATGGCCGCCTGATGATGATGTCCTATGCCTGGCCCTACCAGCCCTCCTTTTCAATGCTGATCTCGAGCCATGCTGATGGCCAACTGATTGCCAAGACCATCAACCGGTTAGGGTTTGAGACGTTGGCAGGCTCAACCAAGCGCGGTGGCAGTGAGGCGCTGCGTGCCATGGTGCGCACCCTGAAAGACGGCGGTTATGTCGGCATCACACCGGATGGGCCGAGAGGTCCCCGTATGCGAGCAAGCTCCGGCGCCCTTGCGCTGGCCAAACTTGCTGGTGTGCCGATATTGCCCTTAAGCTATTCAGCGCGCTCCTGGAAAATGTTTTCGAGCTGGGATCGCTTTATTCTGCCTACACCATTTTCGAAAGGAGTATTTGTCTGGGGTGAACCGATTACTTTGCCGGCTGATGCCGATGAGGCGGCGCTCGAAGCCAGCCGTCTTGATTTGGAGAATGCCCTGACCGCTGTGACCAAACAGGCAGATGATCTTTGTGGTCAGGTGACACCTTATGCGGAGGAAGCCGGCTCATGATGCTTTCTCTTTACCGCCTGACGACCATCTTAGGCGCACCGTTGATCCATTATTTCCTCAACCAGCGCAAGGCCCGAGGCAAAGAAGACCCCATAAGATATGGCGAACGCTTAGGTAAAACAGACAAAGTGCGCCCGGAAGGTCCGCTCTATTGGCTGCATGCGGCAAGCGTCGGTGAAAGCCTGTCACTGCTGCCCTTGATTGATAAATTACTGGCCGACCGTCCCAATTGCCATCTGCTGATGACCACCGGCACGGTCACGTCAGCCAAACTCATGCAGGAACGGTTGCCGGAGCGCGCCATTCATCAATATATCCCGGTCGACCGGCCCTCTTATGTCCGCCGTTTTTTGGATCATTGGCAGCCCGATATTTCGCTTTGGGCTGAGAGTGATTTTTGGCCGAACATGATTTCCGAAGCGCAATCGCGGGGCATCCCGATGGTCCTGGTCAATGGCCGCATCTCGCCGAATTCCTATGCCGGCTGGCAGCGGGCGCGCAGTTTAATCAGGACCCTGTTGCAAGGCTTTACGCTTTGCCTGGGGCAATCTCAGGAAGATACGGACCGGCTTGATCTTTTGGGCTCCCGCGATACTAAGAATCTCGGTAATTTGAAATTCGCTGTACCGGCTTTGCCGGTTGATGAGCAGGAGCTGGCATCGCTCAATAAAATAATCGGTGAGCGCACTTGCTGGCTTGCCGCCAGTACCCATCCGGGTGAAGAAGAAATTATCGCCGAAGTTCATAAGCAGATAAAAACCACCTATTCTGATTTGCTGACGGTGATTGTGCCGCGGCACCCGGCACGGGGCCAGGATATCGCCGAAGCGCTGCGGCGGCTGGATGTTAAAATTGCGCTCCGCAGTAAAAATGAGTCGCTGAACGCTGATACCGGAATTTATATCGCCGATACCATGGGTGAGTTGGGGCTTTTTTTCCGGCTCAGCGATATTGCTTTTATGGGTAAATCCCTGGTGCCCCTCGGGGGGCAAAATCCGTTAGAAGCGTTGCGCCTGGAATGCGCCGTAATTCACGGTCCTCACATGGCAAACTTTCAATGGATGTCCGAACAGATGCTGCATGATGGCTGTTCCTTGCAGGTGAACAATGCGGCAGAGCTTGCCGCTACCGTGTCTCAATTGCTGACGGACGCGGCTAAAAGAGATCATATGATCCGTCAAGGCATCGCTTTTGTCGATTCTCAGTCCCAGGTCACAGAACGGGTGGCTCAAGAGATTGAAACGATTCTCGATCAATATCTATCGGACGGCAAAAATGCAGCCGCCTGAATTTTGGTACAACCAGAAAGGCTCTTTGTTGTCTGCCTTGCTGGCCCCGGCGGGCTGGCTATACGGACTTGGTGGCGCCATTCGGCAAGATCGTGCACGGCCCTGGCAGGCGCCAGTTCCAATCATCTGTGTCGGCAATCTGGTGGCTGGCGGGCAGGGTAAGACGCCGACGGCACTTTCAATTGGTGCAGCGTTAAAGTCCAAGGGCAAAAACATTCATTTCCTCAGCCGCGGTTATGGCGGCTCACTCACCGGACCGCTGCAAGTCGACTTGGCGAACCAAACGACCAATGATGTCGGCGATGAACCTCTTCTGTTGGCCGAGATCGCGCCAGCTTGGATCTGCGCCGACCGGCAAGCGGGGGTTGAAGCTGCTTGTGGCGCGGGGGCAGAAATTATCGTCATGGATGATGGTTTCCAGAATCCAGCTGTCAAAAAAGATTTGTCGATCATCGTCATCGATGGTGAGACCGGTTTCGGTAATGGTCGCTTGATCCCCGCAGGGCCACTGCGCGAAGGAGTGGCGGTTGGACTCAGCCGTGCCCAGGCGGTTGTCATAATTGGTGAAGACCGCTTTAAATTACACGATGCTCTAAGGGAAATTGCTCGAAGTTCCAACCAAACGCCGGTTGAGACCCTCACCGCCCGGCTTAAACCGGATCGCACGGCGGCAGCGCTTAAAGATGAAAAGGTATACGCCTTTGCCGGCATCGGCCGACCGAAGAAGTTCTTTAATACGCTGCTCGAAATCGGTGTCGATATTGTCGGCGCCAAAGCCTTTGACGATCATCATCCTTATACCGAAAATGAGATCAACATCCTGCTGGCAACAGCCAAACAGGAAGGGGCAAGACTGGTAACGACCGCCAAAGACCACGTTCGGCTGCCGGCAGATTTAAAAAAAGATGTGGAAATTGTGTCAGTAACGCTCGACTGGACCGATGCGAGTGCGCTAGACAGTCTGCTTAAGCCGTTCATTTAAGTTTTGAGCATCTAATTTTATGAAAAACTGGTTTCGCAATACCATTGCGCATCCCACCGAGGCGGCCCTTGCTTGGGCCTTGAACGCCTTTTTCGCCGTCTTACCGGTGGACTGGTCTTCTGCCTTGGGTGGCTGGATGGGCCGGACAATCGGCCCAAAATTACGTGTCAGCAACAATGCGCGGCGAAGCCTTGGCCGGGTCTTTCCCGATTTATCAGCTCCGCAAATTGAAGATATCGTGCTCCGCATGTGGGATAATCTTGGCCGCACTGCCGGTGAGCACCCCCATCTCGCCAGGTTTGATCCCTACCTTGAAAACAGCAGAGTTGAAATTATCGGCGGTGATTATTTTGAAAAATTAGAGGATGACAGGCCGGCCCTGTTTTTCAGCGGCCATATCGCCAATTGGGAAATCTCTCCTCTAGCCGGAACCAAGCGCGGTCTAACCGTCCATTTGGTTTACCGCCGCGCCAATAATCCGTTTTTTGACCGCTTGGTGCAGAAGGGCCGTGAAGCCTTGGGCAGTGAATTGTTTCCGAAAGGTGCCGAAGGTTCGAAAGATATCCTGCGCGCACTTAAAAAGGGTGATCATCTGGCCATGCTGGTTGATCAAAAAATGAACGACGGGATCTCGGTGCCTTTTTTGGGCCAGGATGCCATGACCGCGCCGGCCCTGGCGCAATTAGCCTATCGGTACAGCTGCCAGGTCATACCTGTCCAGGTTGAGCGCCTCGGTGGCGCCAATTTCCGGGTTACGTTACATAAACCCCTTGAGTTGCCGGATAGCGGTGACAAGCAAAAAGATATTGAAACGTTGATGACCACCGTCAATGATTATCTTGGAGACTGGATCAGGCAGCACCCGGAACAGTGGCTGTGGGTACATAACCGCTGGCCTAACGAGCAGGAACACCAACCAAAATAGTTAATTAAGTGACAGGCACCTAATTAAAGGCACCTAATTAACTATTAGAGCGGGATCAAGCGGGGTCTTGTTCAGCGTTAGACCCCAATGAAGATGTGGGCCGGTGGCGCGGCCAGTCATACCAACCTCACCAATAATCTGTCCCTTGGTGATGTGCTCGCCGGCTTTAACCTCGAGGGCGTTTAAATGTATATAGGTCGAGCGCAAGCCGAGGCCGTGATTGATGATCACCGTCTTGCCGTTAAAAAACATACCGGGATGCGCGAAAACAACAACACCCGCCGAAATGGCTTTAATTTTGGTTCCCTGAGGCGCCGCAATATCCTGCCCGTAATGGGGCCGCCGTTTCTGGCCATTGAGAATGCGCTGCGAGCCATAGACACCACTGATGCGGCCGCTTAACGGCTCGGCAAAGCCGGCGGTAAATAAGGGCTCGGCCACTCTGGTTTGGCGCGCCCGGTTAATCAGCGCACTTTCTTTTTTAATGCGGGCCAGATCTTCAGCACTCGGCATCACCTTGCGTTTGGGCAGGCCATCGATGCGCTGAATATCATATTTTCGCTGCTTGATGGTGAGTTTGCGCTGTTCCGTCGAACCATCGGCAAATACTATTTTAAACTGAGAGGTGCGGGCGGCCAGGCGGGCAAAGCCCAGTAAAAAATCTCCCGTTTTGGCCTGGCTAATCCGTTTGCCATCAAGGGAGATGGAGGATCCGGGCGTCGCCCAGCCGACAATCAAGCCGCCTTGAGAGAATTCGCCGGAAAGCTTTAGTTCACCGGCATGAGCAAGTGGGCAGAACAGCAGCAAAATCGCGACAAATGGCAGGAACCGCTTTGTCAAAGCAGTGACCCCTGTGCGTCATCATCAGTTTTTTTTGCAGGTTTCTTTGAAGATTTTTTAGCCGGTTTTTTCTTTTTAGGTTTTGCTGCCCCACCTTCTGAAACCACCGCGCCGATATCACCATCCCTAAACTGCACGCCGATGGCCATACCGGGCTCGGTCGCGTCGGCTGACAGCACAGGCTGCCCCTGATCATCAGTGACCAGCGTAAAACCCCGATCCAGCACACGCTGAAACGACAGCCCTTCAAGCATCAGACCCGCTCGATCAAGATCGTGAGACTTTTGATCAACAAATGTTGCCAGCGCCCGCTGCCAGGCCCTCACGCTGCCACTCAGTTCATTTTGCTTGGCGCGGATTTGCTGCGCCGGGCTAATCAGTCCGCCAGCCAGCCGGGCAATCTCGGAAGCCAGCCCGTCAAAATAAATACCTTTGGCGTTGAGCAGGCGCTCGCTACGCTCATCAAGCCTCATGGTCGCCTCTTCGGCCAGGCGTCTTGGGTCAGGTAAGCCGCGAGACAGCCCTTCTATTTCACGGGCATGTTCATCGAGCGAGCGGTGCATGGCGCGCTGTAGCCGCACGCCATTATCAGCAAGCCCCGCCATTAGATCACTGCGCACCGGTACCGCC
>CAZMHI010000057.1:0-32379 GCA_964566055.1 uncultured Rhodospirillaceae bacterium | reverse complement strand
CCCTTTGCGGAGTGAAACCGATGTGTTGTTTCTTTCCAATGACAACGCCCGGGCCTGTCCGCTGGTGGCGTCACAAATCCGCAATGTTGATACACCCTATTGGCAAAAAGCCTTCATCTATTGTCAGGCGCTGGCGGGTGAGCACGATAAAGCCACGCTCGGTGCTGATTTGCTGCGTGAAACCGGTGAAAAAGATGAAGTGTTTTTTGGCTTGATTGACGCTTTGACTGGTGTTGAGAAATTTGAGATTGCCAGTTTAACCAATCCGGCGCCACTTCATTTTTCGATGATCCGGGCGGCCAAAGCGAAATTGCCGAAAGACGTTACCTCGTCCAATAATCCGGCCGTGCTCAAAACCATTGCCACCAGCCCCAACGCCGAGCCGGCCTTGCGCATTGATGCGGCGGAACGCGCCGAAGCCATGGGAGCGCTGGATACAGAAGTCTTGCGCCAGCTCTATGCGGGAGTGACCTTTACCAAGCAAACCCTCGATAATGCTTTGTCGCAAGCGAGCGCCGAACGCACCGCGCTCAGCCGAGCGCTGCTCTATCGCAAGGCCTTGGTTGAAAGCATCGTCACCGCCAAAGCTGAAATTTTGGCGCAGGTCTTTAAACTGGCACGCGAAGGTGGTTTGTTCCAATCGACCGCGCGAGTCTACCACCGTATCTTAAAAGAATTTCAGCCGACCCAGGATTTGGTCTGGTTTGCACCCGAGGCTGCTCGTGCCTTGTTGGCTGCAGGAGATGGCCCAGCTGCCGCAATATGGTTTAATGTGTTGCGGACGACCGGCATTATCGACGAGAAGGCGGCTGGTTTGCGCGATCAATTGATGCCTCTCGCGCGCCTCACCGGCAATGTCCCGGATGAAGAATGGAGCACCACCAAACTTGATGGCTGGTGGAAAGCCGAGACGGCGACCAGCGAGGAAAAACCAGTTGATATCGAGCTCGCCCATAAACGCGCTACGTTGCTCTTTAATCTCCTGGAAGCCCAAGATGATCCAGTGCCGGCCAGGCGCTGGGAGGCGTTGCTGGATGGCCCACCGCAATCTTCGACCGTGATGCCGCAATCAGCTCTGTGGCGTTCGCTTAATAAAGCGACTGACGAGGTGAAAAAAGCCGAAACCGTATTGCTGGCGATGCTGGCTTTGGGCCAAGCCGGTCCGACCCAAGTTAATCCTACCGTGCTGCGCCAAGTTGTGACTAGTTTGCGCATGGTGGGGCTTGGCCAGGAAGCCCGGGCCCTGGCGCTTGAGGCCGCGGTTGCTGCCGGGCTTTAAATCGCGCCGGTCTAACGGCCATTTTTGAAAATTAGCTTAAAATAATATATAATTAGCAGATGGTTCGCATCGGTTTGATAATAACTGTCATAATTTTCGGTATTGGCTTGATGGCCGCGCCTGGGCTGGTTCAAGCTGGCCCAAACTGCACCTGCCAATATTTCGGTCAGCATCTGCCAGTTGGCACCAAAATTTGCATGAAATCCTGGAAAGGTCTCCGTGTTGCGACATGTGGCTTTGTGCTCAATAATACTTCCTGGAAGATCAGCGACCAAAAATGCCAACAATCAGTGCACAACTCTAACTCAAACCAACGTGTATCTGTAGCCGGTCTAAACCTATCATTGAAAAGCCAATAGTTTTTGAAAACTAGTTAGGCATGACACACCTAAACCAGCTCGCCTCCGCTCATTAGCCCACCGGCAGCACGTTGAACTGAAGCCCAAGTAGAATCCACCATTTCAGTGCCTGAAACGCCGACCATTGGTGCGCTTTTTTCAGTTCTGATGGTGCTGCCATCTTTGCTCCAGGCTTCAACTTCGGCAATCGCGCAATCAAGCGCCGGATCGGCAATAAGCCGGGCTTCACAGGCATCTAGCCCGGTCGAAACCAGCGCACAGGTAACCATCGTATTGACGTTGCGCGGATATTGGTGGGCAATACCTCTAACCGGGCCATCGTAAACCACGGTTTCGCCATTGATCTGAGCCGGATCGTAATCGCTCTCTGAAAAATCGATGTTGTCGGGGTGTTTGCGAAAAGTAATACGAACCCGCTGCCATTCATCTCCGCGCATAATCAGAGCTTCGCCGCCAATGAGCGCTCCGGCAGGGATATATAGTTTAGTGCCGTTTTCCTGTGCTGTTCGTTCGAGCCTCTCTCTCAATTCATCATCAGCCAATGCGGTTACCGATAGCGGCATGTAATTGGTGTATTTCAAAAAAGCCTCACCATAATTTTGGCTGAAGCTTGGATGGGCGCATTCGACGATGAGATCAGGCGCGGTCTCTGCTGCATTTGCCAGATCATCAAGCTGTAATGACGGCTCAATATCCGCCAAGGCTGCTTTTTTACGGTTGTGTATGAAGGCAAGCTCAAAGCGGCCCGCACTATCTTGCACCCGCTCGACTATAGCGCGTCCGATATAACCATATCCAATAATGCCAATCCTCATGCTCATACCTTTACGTTACTGCGCCTTTTTCGGCAGACTTAAATTTCTGCCAGGCAGAGTTTGTCATGATGTCTTCAAGAATTTCGACGACGTCCCAAACATCTGTATAGCGCATATAAAGCGGCGTGATGCCAAACCGTAAAATATTCGGCTCACGGAAATCCGGTATGACGTTGCGATCGATCAGCGCTTTGCAAATCGCGTAGGCCTCGGGGTGATTAAAGGACACCTGACTGCCGCGATTAGCGGCTTCCCTGGGGCTCGCCAGCTCTAAACCGAATTTAGCCAAGCGCTCGTCTGCCAATTCAATAAATGAATCAGCTAGGGCGATGGATTTTGCTCTGAGTTCAACCATGCTGACGCCCTCAAAGCTCTTGATACCATTGAGGACGCCGCGCAGCGACAATATCTGTGGCGAGCCTACCAGGCATTTGTTGATCGACTCGGCTGCTTGATAGCCATCCTCGAAGCCAAACTGATTGCGGTGGCTAAACCAGCCGGTGACAACTGGCTTAAAATTTTCAATTGCCGCTTTGGAGACATAGGAGAAAGCTGGTGCGCCGGGACCGCTATTCAAAAATTTATAGGTGCAGCCAATCGCATAATCGACGCCCCAATCATTGAGAGCCAGTGGCACTGCACCGGCGGAATGACACAGATCCCAAATGATTGGTACATTGTGAGCTTTGCATTTGGCGGTTATAGCAGCCATGTCATGCATCCTGCCACTACGGTAATTGGTATGGGTGAGCAAAACCAGCGCCGTCTGATCGTCAATGCTATTCATAATTTCCTCGGGCTCGGTGAGGAATAGCTCATGATCTTTATCTAAGAGATCAATAATGCCTTCCAAAATATAGGAGTCGGTCGGAAAATTACCCCGCTCGGTGATAACTTTTGAGCGTCCGTTGTTTTGGCGCAGTAAAGCGGCAGCTAATTTAAATATATTGATTGAGGTCGAGTCTGACACCGTGACTTCACCGACCGTGGCGCCGATCAGTGGTGCAATTGCATCGCCTGCCTGAGCCGATAGAAAAAACCAATCGGCATCAAGCCAGCTTTTGATCAGGCCTTCACCCCATTCTTCATCAATGGCTTTGGTGACATCGGTACTGGTGGATTTCGGCAGCGCGCCTAAGGAATTGCCATCGAAATAGAGGGCATCTTCCGGCAGCTGGAAGCGGTCTCGGGTGTGTTTTAGAGCGCATTCATCATCTAAGCGCTGACAATCTTCACGATTCATGGAGTTTTCCAATTTAGTTGGCTAATAGAGCACATTAATGGCTTATAGAATGGTTAGCAAAGATTAACCAAGCTCAGCTATACTTTCTTTATGTTGCGAAAAAAGCGAGCTCAACCGAAGCCCCCGCCATCCCGGCAGGTTGATATATTTCTGGAAATGATGGCCGCTGAGCGTGGTGCGTCTGCCAACACAATTGCCGCCTATGGCCGTGATCTTGGTGAGTTTGGTGTTTTTATGATGCGGCGGAAACGCAATATTGAAGCGGCCGCGGCAAAAAATATTCAGGATTATCTGGCGCAACTCAAATCGCGTGGCCGGGCGGCGACGACACATGCCCGCAAATTGTCGGTGCTGAAACAATTTTTTCAATTTCTCTATGCTGAACGTTATCGGGATGATGATCCATCGGCGGGAATTGATGCGCCGAAAACGGGACGCGCCTTGCCGAAATATCTCAGTGAGGGAGAAGTCGATAAGTTGCTCGCCAGTGCCCATGAACAAGAAGGAGCAACCGGTGCCCGCATTACGGCGCTGGTTGAATTGCTTTATGCCACAGGCCTCAGGGTTTCAGAGCTTGTCGGCCTGCCTTTAGCGGCGATTTCCAGAGATGGTCAAACGGTGATTGTTCGAGGTAAAGGCAGTAAAGAACGAATGGTGCCGCTAAGCGATCCGGCGCGAGACGCCATCGCCGCCTATTTGGAGTTGCGGCCAGCCTTTTTGATAAAAGAGGCGCCGTCTAATTATTTGTTTCCGTCCAAAGCAAAGGAAGGGCATCTGACACGGGCTGGTTTTACCATGCTGTTAAAAGATTTGGCTGCGATGGCAGGGCTTGAGCCAAAACGCGTGTCGCCACATGTGCTGCGCCATTCCTTTGCCAGTCATATGCTGGCCCATGGGGCGGATTTACGGACCTTGCAGCAGCTATTGGGCCACGCTGATATCTCGACAACGCAAATTTATACTCATGTGCTGGAAGAGCGGCTTAAAAACCTCGTTAGCCGTAGCCATCCTCTGGCAAAATAACAGCTAATAGAGTTTATTTTTTGCGAAACGAGGCTTTACGCGCTTCGTGAGCGCTCGTGAAATTCTTCTGAGTTTGCTTAACACCTTGGCTCAATTTTGCCGCTGCAGCAGCTTCGGCTTTATTTGCTAAATGCGGGCTAATCCACATTTCTTTCGGCGCCGCTCCCGAAGACTTGGAAGTGGGGAGTTTCATAATTTTTACCCCCTCATTTTCTTTAATACCGTTTAGCTCCTCGGCCTTAATCAAAGCACTGCCAAAAGAGTTTTCAGGGTATTTGGCTACCGGTGCCCATTTTCCTTCTTTGAGGATCATTATGCCGATAAAAAATTCTTCGCTATTTTCAGTCATGATGTGCCGTCTAGTCGTTATCCTGTTGGTTTCTCACATTTTTTTATTCAGTTTTGCGATAGAGCAAACGTTTAACCCAGGCGTGAAAACATACTCGCCAAATATGCGTTCTCTAACACAAATAATATGATTATTTTTTTATCATTTTAAAGGGGAAAATTAAAAAAAATTACCGTGAGCACTCAAATAATACTGATTTGCACAATTCTGGTTAGTGATGGCCTGAATGATCTGCGCCACCAGTGTAACCTCTGAGCCGGTTATAGGTAACAATCTGATGACGCGTTAAAATGGCGGGTGTTTTGAGATGGGTTTCGAGATGCACTTGCCGAAGCTTGCCTCTAACTTTGGCAATTTTTTCAAGCTGGCTGACAAGTGTTTCTTGGGTAACGCTTTTATTGGCGAACATTTGATCGAGCTCTTTTTCAAGCTGCACTAACTTTGTACCGAATTTAATCGCCTTGGCCTTCATTCTCTTAAAAAGCGTTGTGATTGAGGCATTTTGATCGTCATTTAGATTTATTTTGTCCGCCATTTCTAATATATGAGCTGGTCCGGGCATACCGTTCAGCTCAGCTGCTTTGGCGAGACCCCAACCCCGGCCATTGAGCAAATCGTCCACGTCTTTCACTGAAAGAGACTTTATTTGCCGGTTTTCCTGCCCGGCATACGGGGTTTTAGCTTTTTCGTTCGCGAAACTGCTAAATGCCGTAAGCGCAAGTATGACGAAGGCGGTAATGACAAAGGTTTTCATAATTCTCTCCCAAATAAGAGGCTAAAACAGGCCAGCCTGTTTTTGAACATAACGAACATATTTCACGATACTGGCGATAATGCCTTCATTAGCTTCGGGCACTGGCGGCATATTGCCAAATTTCCAATGATGTGCGCGCACTCCTCTTTTTGCAGCGAGGAAAAAGGAACCATCACCATGGTGACCCGGGTGATACACCCGATGGAGAAACGGCGGCCCTTTTTTGGTGCCTTTGAGATCAACTCCGTGACAACTTGCGCAAAATTTCCCATACATTAATTGGTTGAGCTTAAAATTCGCTGGCACATTGGGTGAACTGGCCTCGGCAATTTGTCCTGCGACAGTCGGCGAGTTGGCAATCCAAATGCCCATTGCCAGTAAAATAAGAACTGTGACTAACCGTTTCATTACCCTCTCTCCGCTAGCTAGTGCATGTGTCCTTTGGATTTCTGGTGATGCGACGTGCCCGGCATATTTGGCATTTTCTCATGCCCGGGGCTCATCCGCATCTGCTTCATTCTCATACTATGGGGCCAATGACTTTTAACATAACTGATGACGGCCCAGATTTCCGTGTCTTTTAAAATATCGTGGAATGAGGGCATTCTCCCTTCAATGAGCTTGCCGGATTTATCCCGGCTGCCGAGATCAATCTGCTTGAAGTGCACTTGATCGCTATGATGCGAACCATGCCCTTTGGCATCCAATCGTGGCGGCTTTCTTTTACCGAAATCTTCAGGGCTCTCGGGGCCTTGTAGATTCGCGCCATGACAAGCAGCGCAATTTTCCTGGTATATCGTTTTACCCAGCTTTAATTGGGATTGGTCATTTACATTTACAGGGTGTTTGGCAAAAGCCGGGAGTGCCATCAGTCCAAATGTGAGGACCAGTAGCATCAGAACAATTTTACGATGCATGGATACCTACTCAATCTGAAAATAAAACTTATATAACCGATTTGGTGTTGTATCTTTAAAGGTTCAAGGTACTGGAAGGTCAAATTACAATTTGGTAATTATTCAGCTGGTTGAATTGCCGCTTCCTTATTTTCATCCTCTTCCGGCAATCGGGCCCAGCCGAAATCATCAAAAATTGTGTAGAGTGCCGGCATTAACAACAAAACCATGAGCGTTGCCGCGAACAAGCCGAAAGCCAGACTGGTGACCAAGGGGATCAACACTTGTGCTTGCAGGCTGGTTTCCGTTAAAAGCGGCAGCAAACCCATGATTGTCGTTGTCGAGGTCAAGAGCACAGCTCTAAACCGCATCCGGGAGGCGTGTTGGGCCGCTTGGGCAGCGGTATTACCAGCCCGCCGCTGAATGCGGATAAACTCCATCATCAAGATAGCATTGTTGACCACCACGCCGGCCAGAGAAGCAAACCCGACGATACTTGGCATGGTCATATCGAGGCCGATTAGGTAGTGCCCCCAAATGACACCTATCAATCCCATCGGGATGGCGACCATGACAATAAGCGGCTCGATATAGCTGCGGAATAGAAAACTCAGCAATAAATAAACGCCGATCAACCCAAGGCCAAAGCCGCTAAATATCGAACCTCGCGTTTTTGCTCCTTCATTGACTTCACCGTGATACGAAACCGCAATATCGGGAAATTTTTCGGCAAATTTAGGCAGATAATTTTTGGCCATATCTGCCAGGATTTCACCCGTATTGCCGAGATCTGTATCTACGTTTCCTTGCAAACTGACCGTTCTTTTGCGGTCAATGCGGTGGATGCGGGCATAACCGCGCCCACTTTCAAGAATGGCAACGGAATCGAGCGGGATTTGTTCACCACCGGGCGCAGTGACACTGAAATACTCAAGATCGCTCAGGCTGTTCTTATCGTCTTTGGCGAGGCGGACATCAATTTCATATGACTCTTTACCCACCTGAATTTCACTGGCGGTTTTACCAAAAAGAGCCGAGCGGAGTTGCGAGGCAATCATCTGCGCATTGAGGCCAAGCGCCGTGGCGCCATCACGGAGGCGCAGCTGAATTTCCGGTTTGCCCGGGCGCAGGTCATCGGAAAGATCGATCACACCCCGATAGGCGCCTAGCCAATTTTTCATCTCGATCGCCGCCGCTTTGAGATGGTTTAAATCTTTACCTTTGAGCCTGACATCGATTGAGCGACCGGCAGGACCGATGGCGGGCTCGGTATATTTAAGAGCGATGACATCGGTTAGAATACCCGTTTCCTGCCGCCAACGGTTCAACACTTCATCGACCGTTAATGTGCGCTCTTCGGAGCCGAGCAAATCCACAGTAATGGTGGCGATGTGGGGACCGGATTCATAAGCATCTATATTCGTATTAAAGGCAATATTGATACTTTTCACCAAGGCCTGACCACGGGGTTGTTTGGGCGCAACTTCGTCACTAATTTTGCCGATGGCGGCAGTAAGTTTCGCGACGACATCGGTAGTGCGTGAAAGTGGCGTACCTTGCGGCAACAAAATACGCGCCTGCACAACGTCGCCCTCGATATCCGGGAAGGGCCGAAACTTCAGCTTACCGCCCGCCATCATGCTAAGCGAAGCGATAAAGATCATGACGGCCAGACCAGCCGTAAAATAGCGCCAATTGATCGCCCAGCT
Organism: uncultured Rhodospirillaceae bacterium; assembly: GCA_964566055.1. Taxonomy (GTDB): domain Bacteria; phylum Pseudomonadota; class Alphaproteobacteria; order Rhodospirillales; family UBA2165; genus TMED23. The sequence goes on along the minus strand of CAZMHI010000057.1, from coordinate 23,952 downwards.
TACGACATTCGACAAAACATGATCACGCAGCCAATTAATCCCGGCCTCAAGCTTGAGGCGAATAATGTTGGGCTGTTTGCCCTGATTTTTCTCCAGCGAAGTCTTGATGTGATGGGGCAGAATGAGGAACGCTTCAATCAAGCTAACGCTGAGTGTGACAATCAAAATGATCGGCATCATTTTGAGAATGGCGCCGAGATTTCCTTTAATAAAGGCAAGTGAGCCGAATACACAAATGGTGGTCAAAAAGGACGAGATGACACCAGGGGCAACCTGTTTGGTGCCTTCGATGGCAGCTTGTAGGGGAGCCAGGCCTTTGATCATATGGGCGGCGATGTTTTCAGCAATGACGATTGCATCATCAACCAACAAGCCGATTGCGATCAGCAAACCAACCATAGTGATCAGGTCAAATGACAAACCAGCCAGTGACATCACGGCGATTGTGCCCATGAAGGAAACCGGAAAGCCCATCGCTACCCAAAAGGAAAATCGGATACTGAAAAATAGCCACAGCGTCATAAAAACCAGGAACAGTCCCTGGGCACCATTTTTTACCAGAAGATTTAAACGGTCCCTGACGATCGAGGAAATATCTCGGGTGATATCAAAAGAAACACCAGGAGGCGCGCGCTGCTTTTCGGTTTTGATGAAGGCCTTCACTGCATCAATTACGTTCAAAGTGTCTTCGGTTTTAGTTTTGGAGACTTCCAAGATTGCCGCGCGTCTGCCATTGAAGAGGATGCGGTCTTCGGTTTTTTCAAATAAATCCGTAATTTTAGCGATGGTGCCGAGCCTTACTTCCGCCCCCGAGGCTGCACCAACGACGATAAGGTCTTGAAATTCCAGAGGATTGTGGCGCTCATCTGAAAAGCGGACGAGCACATCATTAGCCCCGGTCTCAATCGTGCCGGCGGGCAAATTGATGCTCTGCTGAGCGATGGTATTGGCGATATCGGAGACGCTTAGTCCGTATTGACGCATAATTTGGGCGGGCACTTCAATGCGAATTTGATGATCGGAAAAACCTTTGATCTTAATCTGAGAGATGTTTTCATCCGCCAGCATTCTTTCTTTGAGGATTTCTGCATAGGCCTTTAGATCGGGTGTGGCCATTGGCCCAGTGACTGCGACCGAGGCAACAAAATCTATCTGACCGAGCTTGCGAATAACCGGGTCTTCAGCCTGATCGGGAAAATTGTCAATCGCTTCCACCTCTGTTTTGATATCATTGAGAAAATCGTCGAAGCTTTTGCCTTCAACCATTTTCACTGTCGCCGAGCCGCGGTTTTCACGGGCATCACAGCGTGTTTCTTCGATATTTTTGATACTTTCGACGGCATCTTCGATGCGTTGGCAAATCGCTTCCTCGACTTCTTCCGGAGTGGCGCCCGGATAGACGACCAGAACTTCAACGTCCCGGGCTGGAATTTCCGGGAAAGTTTCGCGCTTAACTGTCTGTGCGGAAAAAGCGCCGATCAGCAGCAAGCCAATCATCAGCAGATTGGCGGCTGTGGGATGTGCAGCGAAATAGCGGATCATTGTAAACGATCCTCGCCAATTGCGGCCTGTCTAAGCGATTGGCCTACCGACGCATCCTCAACGGTGCTCAACAACATGCCATCGATCGCCGGGATGAGATCGCTGACGACAATACGCTCGCTGGCTTTTAGCCCAGATGCCAGCACTGTCAAATTACCCTGGGTATAGGCAATTTCGACGGATTTAATCTGCAGGCGACTATCTTTGCCCACAACATAGACTCGGCCATTATGGAGGGCTGAGCGAGGGACTACGATTTTTTCCTTTTGCGGCACACCTTGGAGCTCGACTTCAACATACATGTTTTTTGCCAATGGTGGACGGTGGCTGTCGGCTGATAATTTGTAAGGATTGTCGACTGCGACAATAACGCCGAGGGTTCGCGTGCGCGGATCCAAGCGGTCGCTTACGCGGACAACGCGGCCCGGCCAGGAAACATTGAGATTGGCGCTGCGCAGCCGCACAATCGGCTTGAGGCCCAGGATTTGCTCAATATTGGTGGAGGCCGAAGTTACCGTAAAATTTTTCAACCGCGAGCGATCCAGCAGCCGCGCCATTTTATCGACCGGCAGCTGAGCCGAAACTTCTGAGACATCTATGCTGTCGGCAACCATGAGAGTTTTGCCCTGACCGGCGAATTGAGCCAGCTCAATGTTAACTTCAGCAATACGGGCATCAAAAGGCAGGGTGATGGTTGTCCGGGCCAAATCGAGTTTGGTATTCTTAAGCTTTATTTCCAAAGTTGCGCGTTGAGCATCTAAGCGTTCAGCCTCGGCCGGTAAGAGATTTAGGCTGTTTCTGAGGCTTTGCATACTTTGACGGCGGGCGAGCAAGGTGCGTTCTTCCTGATCAACCGCAGCCTGGCTGACGGCACGGCGTTTCAGCAAAGCCTGTTTACGTTTGAGGTCTTTTTGGTTGAGGGCCAGGCTGCGCCGCTCAATGGCAAGGGACGCTTTAGTATTTTTCTCCCGCGCTTTTAGCTCCGAAATCTGCGCGTTGATCGCACGGATGTCGGCTTCAATACTTTGCTGAGCAAGCTGGTAGTCGGTCGGATCAATTTTTAAGATGACGGTATCTTTAGGCAGTATGGCGCCTGCCTTCAGCTGCGGGTGAATTAAAACTATTTTACCGGCTACTTCCGCTACCGCCTCCCAAACAGTGCCGGGAGTTACGTTGCCGAAGCCAAGAGCACGCGGCACTACCGTCAACTTCGGCACCGAGATCACCCGCACTTTTTTGGCGACTTCTTGTATTGGATCGTGCTGAGGTGCTTGGCGGTTATTAACCTGATAGGCCATCAGCGCTACACCCGCGACGATTGGTGGAATGATCAAAAGGCGTTTTAAAATCTTTTTCTTATCAATAGCCATGATTAATTTCCTTTATCAGGTAGGCCTGCTTGCAAGCCGAGACCAATGGAATTTAAAACAGACTGGGCGGCGATATCGGTAATCATCGAGACACGCTCAGGCGAGTAGCCGTCCCAATTGAGACGCTTCCATAACACCACTCGGGCGATGCCGAATACGACGATCTGGCCGATGATGGCGTGAGCTCGGATTATACATTCTTCATCGTCTATGGGTTTTTGCAGAATCGCCGCAGCGATGGCGGTGACGGTCTGGTGCAGCGGCTCAATGCGGCCGCTATATAAAATATCAAAATTCTCAGAAGGGTTGGCGTATTCGCGCATCACCAGCGGTGCCCGCCAGCGCATAAACTCGTCTTCGAGAAAAAGGCGAAAGAGGTTGGTCACAAGACCGGTGATCGTTGGCAAAAGTTTTTCTCGGTCATTGGCGGACTTTGAGATGCTGTCCTGAATTTTGGCTAGGCCGGGGCCAAAATAGGGCTCGGTATCGATCACCAGTTGCTCAAGCACGGCCCGGTAAAGCCCTTCCTTGCCGCCAAAATGATAATTGATGGCTGCGATATTAGCGCCGGATTCTTTGGTGAGTTGGCGGGTTGAGACACTTTCAAAGCCATGAATGGAAAATAGCCGCAACCCCGCTTCCAGCAACTGATTGCGGGTTTCATCGCCACGGTTTGAGGGGGCATCTTTGGGCATTTTTCGCTCCTCTCGTTAAACACAATATAGCTTAAACGTATGATTTAATCAAACGTTTGTTTTAATTCGAATATCTGATCCTCGTTCGTGCTTATTTATGTGGTGGTGAAGTTAGGTAAAAAAATTTGGTGAGATATAGATCGAAATTGTATCAGTGACTAATCATGATGACCTAAATAATTGGCGATAATCTTTTTGAAGGAACCTTTATTTCGAAATTCATTGGTAACTTTGATCAGCAAATTTTTGACGTTTTGATTTTGAAAGTCACTGCGGCACATCAACCAAATGGGAGCTCTGTTAAGTACAAAGCGAGTGCCGATGTCTTGGCGGCGCATGCCAATCTGGCGCAAATTAAAGACATAGCTATCCCAAACTCCTAAAATTGCGTCAACTCTTTGACGGCGCAATAGCAAAGCGCTTTGCCGGTAGCCATTGGTAATAAGAATATCCAGCGATTTATTTTTGCTAACCCGCTCATCTAAATTTATGCCACGCGGTATTGCAATTTTTAGATCTTTTAGGTTGTCGAAAGAGGTTATTTTAATTCCGGCCCGGGGCAATAAAACCGTTTCTATTTCCTTGCCAATTGGTGCGAGCATGTCGTAGCGGCGTTCGCTGAACGGCACGCGAGCAACAATCGTGCAATCTATAGATCCGGTGTCGAGGTCTCGTGTCAGCCGCTTGGGCGGAAGAATTTCGTCGTCACCCGGCAAATTGACTTCAGCTCTAATTTTCCTGGTTATCTCAACGAGATACCCTTTCTCCCTGCCGGCATCATCTATATACGCATAGGGTGTCAGGCCAATTATCCCCATATTGAGGAAGTTCTTGGAAATCCCTCCAGACTGAACTGGCGCTTCCCAATTCAAAATCAGCAAAAAAAATAGTAGCCCAAATAGTTTTCTCATACTTTCGCTATTAACATCCGTTCTCGCGAATGTTACTAGGCCCTCAATTCAAATCACACATTATTTTCTTATTTTGTGATTTTATAGGTTTGTTCAAGAGAATACTATAATGCATCTATTTCAATATGTTTCGCGATTCCTTCTAACCGTTACAAAGTGCGGGTTTAAGAAATATAGATGGTGACCGCCTACTTAGAATTGTTATTCTTTTTCTTCAATCTTCGGTAGCTTGTCGGCCAATACCGGAGCAATTACACTAATCGCTACAATAACACAGATGCCAAGCAGTAACAGCCAGAGCGGGGGCTCTTCATTGGTCGCACTGCCGAAACTCATACAGCCGTCGATGCAATTTGTGCCATCACCAAGAATAAATATGACGACGCCAAGAAAACTGAGGACGACAATCATTAACCCAATACCCCACATTCGGCGGCGGCGTAAGCTGGCTTCGGGGCCAAAATCTTTGACGGGGGGGAGCTCTTCAAAATCATTCATGTTGCTAAGTTTCCATTGTTGTAATCATCGACGGCCTGCCTGATCTCGGAATGAGTATTCATGACAAATGGGCCGTAACGGGCAATGGGTTCGTTTAGCGCCGTGCCTTCGCAATAGAGAATACTGGTGCCAGTATCTCCGGCTATAACTTCAACGTCACCGTCACCAGCAAAAGTGATGATCGAGGGGGCAGGTACTTCCTGGCTGTCGCAGGTCACCGAGCCTTCATGGATGCAAAGAAATAGATTGCGCCCTTCCTCAGGTGAGATCGACCAGTCCGCTCCAGCTTCAAGATCGACATCGAGAACACGCACCGGCATGAGCGACTCTGCTGGTCCGGTTACATCTTCATAGGTGCCGCGGATTACCCGCACTGAAATGCCTCCATGCGTTACGACAGGAATTTGTGCGGCCGGAATATCCTGATACTTAGGCGCGACCATTTTGTGCTCAGCCGGGAGATTGACCCAGAGCTGAAATCCGCGCAGCCAACCCTCAAGCATTTCCGGAATTTCAGAATGGATGATGCCACGCCCGGCAGTCATCCATTGCACATCGCCGGGTTTTAAGAGACCTTCATTGCCAACCGAATCCCAGTGCCGCATTTGCCCTTCGAGCATAATCGAGACGGTCTCAAATCCCCGGTGCGGGTGATCAGGAAAGCCGGCGATATAGGAATCCGGGTCATCGGTATCCATGCGGTCCAGCATCAGAAAGGGATCAACTTGATCAAGCTCAGGTGTGCCGATCATTCGGGTCAGCTTAACCCCGGCGCCATCGGTTGCCGGTATGCCGGCATAGACGTTAGAAATTGTGCGAGCTGTGGGCACGGCCTAAACCGCGCCGTGGCAGTGCTTGAATTTTTTACCGGAATCGCAGGGGCAGGGGGCGTTGCGGCCAACTTTGCCCCAAGTAGCAGGATCTTCGGGATCAATCACGTCGGCACTTTCGCGCACTACTACCGGTGAAGCCGGCATTTCTTCTAAACCGGTGCCGCCAAATTCGCCTTCTTCGTATTCTCCGCCCTCCAGCAACTCGTCACCATAGCCGAAGCCAGCGGTGTCTTGTGTAATTTCAAAAGTATCGGAGGTGCCGTGTAATCCCAATTCACTGGGATCGGTGAGCTGCAGTTCCATATGGGCAAGAATGATCGTGATCCGTTCGTCGAGCTCGGTGAGCATGCCGTTGAACATATCAAAGGCTTCTCCCTTATATTCGTTAAGCGGATCCTTTTGCGCATAAGCACGGAGCCCAATGCCTTGGCGAAGATGATCAAGCGCCAGCAGATGTTCTTTCCATACTTGGTCGAGCACTTGCAGTAGTAAGTTTTTCTCAACATCGCGCATGACTTCGGGACCCCAGGAGGCGGCTTTTTCAGCCATCTTCCGGTTGGCGGCATCATTGATGCGCTCAAGAATTTGCTCATCAGCAACGCCTTCTTCCTTAGCCCAGTCTTCGACCGGCAGATCGAGACCGAACAAACGCAGGCCTTCTTCGTGGAGGGCCGCTGTGTCCCATTGTTCCTGATAAGCTTTTTCCGGAATGCATTGGGCGACAACGCTTTCAACCACGTTATGGCGCATATCGGTAACGGTTGCCGAGACGTCTTCGCTGCCCATCAATTCTTTGCGCTGTTCGTAAATGACTTTTCGCTGGTCATTCATGACATCGTCGAATTTGAGCAAATTCTTACGAATATCAAAGTTACGGGCTTCAACCTTTTGCTGTGCTTTTTCGAGCGCTTTGTTGATCCAGGGATGCACAATCGCTTCACCATCCTCGAGGCCGAGCTTTTGCAGCATGCCGTCCATGCGCTCAGAGCCAAAAATCCGCATCAGATCATCTTCGAGCGAGAGATAAAACTTTGAGCCGCCCGGATCACCTTGGCGACCGGAGCGGCCTCGCAGTTGATTATCAATACGGCGGCTTTCATGGCGTTCAGTGCCGATGATATAAAGACCACCTGCAGCGACCACGACCTCTCTGCCATCAAGTACTTCCTGGCGTACGCGGGCTTCGATCTCTGAGCGTTTGCCCTCATCAGCTTCGCCTTCGAGCTGTTGATTGAGCAGCATATCGATATTACCGCCAAGCTGAATATCCGTACCGCGGCCTGCCATATTGGTAGCGATGGTAACCGAGCCAGGGGCGCCGGCCTGGGCAATGATGAGGGCTTCCTGTTCGTGGAAACGTGCGTTCAACACCTGATGTTTGATTTTCTCTTTTTTCAAGAGCGCCGCAATTTCTTCAGATTTTTCAATACTCACTGTACCGACCAGTACCGGCTGGTTCCGGGTCTGGCAATCTTTGACCATGGCTATGATGGCCTGATGTTTCTCGGCCTCACTGCGGTAAACCTCGTCGTCTTCATCCGCGCGAATGCAGGGTTCATTGGTCGGAATTTCGGTCGATTCGAGTTTGTAAATTTCTTCGAATTCGCCGGCTTCAGTCATGGCTGTGCCGGTCATGCCGGCGAGCTTTGGATACATCCGGAAATAATTCTGATAGGTAATCGAAGCGAGGGTCTGGTTTTCGTTTTCAACCTCGACGCCTTCTTTGGCCTCAAGCGCCTGATGAAGACCCTCCGAGAACCGGCGGCCTTCCATCATGCGGCCGGTGAATTCATCGATAATGACGACCTGGCCTTCATGCACGATATAGTCGGTATCAAGCTCAAAAAGCTTATGGGCCCGGAGCGCCTGATTAACATGATGCACCAAACTGATATTGGTATACTCGTAAAGCGTACCTTCGGTCAGCATACCGGCGTCCCGCAACAACTCTTCCATATGCTCGTTACCGGCATCGGTCAGAGTAACCGCTTTAACCTTTTCGTCTTTCTCGTAATCTGCTTCGACGAGTTTGGGGATGAATTTATCAATCGCGTTATAAAGCTCTGAGGAGTCTTCGGAAGCGCCGGAGATAATCAGCGGTGTGCGCGCTTCATCGATCAGGATCGAGTCTACCTCATCGACGATGGCGTAGTTAAAGGGCCGCTGCACCATATCTTCGAGGGTGAACTTCATATTATCGCGGAGATAATCAAAGCCGAATTCACTGTTGGTGCCATAAGTAATATCGCAATTATAGGCGTCGGTGCGTTCTTCCTCAGTAAGATTGGGGATAACGCAGCCAACGGTCAGGCCGAGCAGGCTGTAAATTTTGCCCATCCACTCGGCATCGCGGGAGGCTAGATAATCATTAACTGTAACGATGTGAACGCCGTCACCGGAAAGCGCGTTGAGATAAACCGCCATGGTTGAGGTCAGGGTTTTACCCTCACCGGTTTTCATCTCGGCAATCATGCCGCGGTGAAGGACAATCGCGCCGACCAATTGAACATCATAGGGGCGTTCACCGAGGGCGCGTTTACCGGCTTCGCGCACGGTCGCAAAAGCTTCCGGCAGAATGTCATCAAGTGTAGCGCCATCAGCAAGACGGGCTTTCAATTCATCAGTACGTCCGCGCAATTCTTCGTCGCTCAAATTTTCGATCGATGGTTCGAGCGCATTAATCTGATCAACAATAGAACCTAGACCACGCACATAGCGGTCATTGGCTGAGCCAAAAAGGCGCCGGGCGATGGCGTCAAACATTCAATTTCCTCAATAAATTCAGTACTTAAATAGTTCGGAGGCGGGGAATTGCAAATCTCAATTTAACCCAGGAAACTTGTATTAAAATTCCACTTCGAATCTGGAGCACAGAGATAGAACTCTGGCACCCCTCTGTCAACGACTGCGGTTAAATTCTAGAGCATAAATGTCAACTCATCGCGGCAATGTGTGATGCGGAAAATAGGGGTTTTAGGATAGGATCAGGCAGTTTAAGAGTAGGGCCAATCTCAAAACCAATTTTTTGCCGCCTTTAGAAAGGAAAATTTATGACTGAAATTTACTCAACACTCGCCTGGAAACTTAAGTTTAGCGTGCGGGTAGGGGGGCTCTTCATAGCGGCAGGGTTGGTATTTGCGCTGGTTGAAAATGCGCGGGCAGCGGAAAAAAATCCGGATCCCGTGGTGGCGATTGTAAATGGCTTTGAATTTCACATGTCGGATATTTCGCGGGCGCGGCGCCAACTGCCCCCGCAAGCTCAGCAGTATCCGGTGGCGACGGTTTTTAATTTTCTGCTCAATAATTTGGTCAACACGCGGCTGGTTGCCGCCGCTGCACGTAAAGAAGGGCTTGATAAAGAGGACGAGATATCAAAGCAAATTCGGCGGCTTGAAGATCAAATATTGCATCAGGAATATCTGGCTAAGCGCGTTGCTGGCGCGGTAACCGAAGAACGCCTGAAAGACAGCTATCAGACTTACGTGAAAAACAACCCGGTCGGCGAGGAAGTGCGCGCCCGCCATATTCTGGTGCAGACCCGGGAACAGGCGATGGAGGTCATTGGCCGCCTCAACAAAGGCGAGGATTTCGCCAAACTGGCGCGCTCGGTATCAACGGGCCCATCCGGCAAGGTTGGTGGCGATCTCGGCTATTTTACCGCTGGCCGAATGGTGCCGGCTTTTTCCGCCGCTGCCTTCAGTACTCGTCCTGGTTTGTTCACCACCAAGCCGGTGAAAACGCAGTTTGGCTGGCACATAATCAAAGTCGAAGATAAGCGCTCGCAAAAGCCAAAGAGCTTTGAGGAAATCCGCGCTCAACTACGGGAACGTATCGCCAAAGAGCTTTCCGATGGTGTTGTCGCCGAACTCCGCAAAGCCGCCGATGTCAAAACTTTCGGCATGGACGGGAAATAAATGTAGCGAGAGACGCAATAAAGGTCTAAAAGGGGCGCCGATTTGGTGTCCTTTTTTTTAGAGTAAATACCATGACTGATATATCACCTTTGGCGCCGGCCAATTTCCCGGCCATGCCCGAAATCCCCGGCATTAAATTGGCGGCGGCGGCGTGCGGTGTGCGCTATTCGGGTAAACTCGATGTGCTGCTGGTTGAGCTTGCCGAAGGCACCGAGGTGGCCGGCGTCTTCACAAAATCGCAAACCGCCGCGGCACCCATCGATTGGTGTAAACAGTCACTCAGTAACGGCAAGGCGCAGGCGCTGGTGGTTAATTCAGGCAATGCAAATGCCTTTAACGGTGTTGCTGGTATGGCCTCGGTCGAACGCACGGCGACTGAGGCGGCAAAAGTTGTTGGCTGTCTGCCGGAGGACGTCTTCATTGCCTCAACCGGTGTAATTGGCGAGGCCTTGCCCGATGAAAAAATCACCGATGCTTTGGCTGATCTTAATAGCAAATTAGGCACAGATTGGCAGGCAGCAGCTGAGGCGATCTGCACCACGGATACCTATCCGAAAGGCTCGTTCAGAAAAGTAAAGATTGGCGATACGGAAGTGACCATCGGCGGCATTGCCAAAGGTTCGGGTATGATCGCGCCCGATATGGCGACCATGCTGGCCTTTATTTTTACCGATGCCGCAATACCTCAAAATATATTGCAGCGGCTGTTAGCTAAATCAGCGGATGAAAGCTTTAATTCGATTACGGTCGATTCCGACACCTCGACCAGTGATACGGTGCTGCTGTTCGCCACCGGTCGAGCTGAACACGAATGGGTGGCTGCTGTCGGTGATGCTCATCTCCGCGATTTCCGGCAAGCCCTGGACGAAGTTATGCTTGATCTTGCCCACCAGGTTGTCCGGGACGGTGAGGGTGCGACTAAATTTGTGGAAATTAAAGTATCCGGGGCCGCCGATGATGCCGCTGCCCGGAAGATCGGCCTCGCTGTCGCCAACTCGCCTTTGGTCAAAACCGCCATTGCCGGCGAAGACGCCAATTGGGGCCGGATTGTCATGGCGGTTGGTAAATCCGGCGAGCAAGCTGATCGGGACAAACTCTGCATCTCTATGGGGGGTGTCGAGATTGCCGCCACTGGCCAAGCTGTCGAAGGCTATGACGAAGCGCCAGTGGCAGAGCATATGAAAGGTCAGGACATCAATATCGCGGTTGATGTCGGTATCGGCCAGGGCAGCGCCACGGTTTGGACCTGCGACCTCACTCACGGATACATCACGATCAATGCCGATTACCGGACCTGACCCCAGCTGCCTTGAGGCAGATGCCAGAGAAGCCCGGCCCGATCTGCCGGTTATCCTTGTTGCCGCTATTGCACTGATCGATGTCGATGGGCGTATTTTATTGGCCCAACGGCCCGAGGGTAAAAGCATGGCAGGCCTGTGGGAATTTCCGGGCGGCAAAGTCGAAGAGAGCGAAACGCCCGAAACCGCACTCATCCGTGAACTGCATGAAGAGCTTGGCCTCGATATTTCAGAGAGCTGCCTGGCACCCCTGACTTTCGCTTCACATGCCTACGAGGATTTTCATCTCTTGATGCCGCTTTATTTGTGCCGGGTCTGGAAAGGCAATCCCGTGGCGAAAGAAGGCCAGGCGCTCAAATGGGTGCGGCTTGAGAATTTTGGTGACTACCCAATGCCACCCGCCGATGTACCGCTGGTGGCGATCCTCAGAGATTTCCTCTAAATGATCCAAAACTTGCTGATCGATCTCGATGGCACCCTAACCGATCCAAAGCTGGGAATTATACGTTGTGTTCAGCATGCACTCACCGAGCTAGGTCAACCTGTGCCACCTGATGACGACCTACTGTGGTTCATCGGTCCACCGTTGCGTGATTCATTTGAAACACTTTTGAGCGGCAGTGATCATGACGCTGAAACTGCCGTGACGATTTACCGCGAACGCTTCGGCGCTGTCGGTCTTCTGGAAAATAATGTCTATGACGGCGTCGAAGAACTGTTATCAGCGCAGGCAGCGGCGGGTAGGCGCCAGTTTATTGCCTCGACAAAGCCGCATGTTTATATTCATCCGATCCTTGAGCACTTCGGCCTGAGCCATTGGTTCGAACGGGTATATGGATCAGAATTGGATGGCACCCGGGCAGTTAAAGCGGATTTGTTGCGCTATATATTTGCGGAGCTTGAACTAAACCCAGCAGAAACCGTGATGATCGGGGACCGGGTGCATGATATGGCTGCCGCCAAATCCGTAGGCGTAACGTCGATTTGGGTGGATTATGGCTACGGCGATGCCGCCGAGCGGGATCAGGCGGAACCGGATCATATCTGCGCTACTGTCGAAGAATTGGGCGCGGTGCTAAACTCTATCTAGTCTTGCCTTTCAGCAATATTTCCGCCATTTCTATCCACCGAAAATAAAAGACTGACAGGGTTTTTATGTCTGATACCGATACCGTCACTGCTTGTTGCCTGATTATCGGCAACGAAGTCCTCTCTGGCCGCACCAAAGACGCCAATCTCGGCTGGCTGGCCGAGCGGCTGACCGATATGGGCATTCGCATGGCCGAGGCGCGGGTCATTCCGGATGTTGAAGAAGTCATTATCAATGCCGTCAACGAGGCGAGGGCGAAATACACCTATGTCTTTACCACGGGCGGTATTGGCCCGACCCATGATGACATTACCTCGCTCTGTGTCGCCAAGGCGTTTGGCGTTGAAATTTACCGCAACCCTGAAGCCAAGGCCTTGCTGGAGACCTATATTCCGGTCGAGCGTCTCAACGAAGCGCGGCTTAAAATGGCCGATGTGCCGGTTGGCTCAACGCTGATTGATAACCCGGTCAGCAAAGCACCCGGTTTTCAGATGGGCAATGTCTATGTCATGGCCGGCGTGCCTTCGATCATGCGGGCTATGTTTGACGAATTGGCATCGACGCTTACCGGTGGGGCGAAAATGGAATCGATTGCGGTCGCATCGTACCTGCCGGAAGGTACTGTTGCCGAACCTTTGAACGACATTCAAAATGCTCATCCAAATGTTGAAATCGGCAGCTATCCGTTTTTTCGTGCCGGTCATTTCGGCTGCACCTTGATTTCGCGCGGCACCGATACGGAGGAACTCGAAACCGTCGCCGAAGAAGTCCGGCAAATGATCATCAGCCTTGGCGGTGAGCCGATAGATGAAGATCTCATCACGCCGGCAGACGGTGATAATTCTAAAGATTACTAAATTTAATTAAGTCTTCTGCTCGATTTAGGTGGCGCGGAAACTTGACATTTTCGCTGTCTGGCTCTAATTTGGTCAAATGACCAGGTTAATTGACCAAGTCAGCGAAATTGAAGCTCTGCCGTTTGGCAGCCGTCTCGAAGGCAAAGAAGGCGAGATCATTCATGCCGCCTATCGCTGCGTTGTCGAGCAGGGCATTGCCGCGGCAACAACCCATGCCGTGGCTGCCCGGGCCGGCATTAACCAGGGTAATATTCACTATTATTTTCGCACCAAAGACGCCCTGCTTGAACGGCTCTTGCAGGAGATATTTGAAAACTCCATGAATAATATTCAGGCTGTGGCAAAAAGCAGTCTGACGCCGCGTGAGAAAATGTCTCGCATATTATCGCTGGGATCGTCTCTGGTCGGCGGGCGCAAAGATGAGCTTGTGGTATTTTTTGCCTTCTGGGCCCATGCCATGTCGCTCGGCGGCAGATGGCGGGAAGCCTATGTCACGCTCTTTCGAAAATTCCGGGGCACGATTGTCACAATCTTACAGGAGGGGCATTGGCCCAATTTAAGAATTGTCGGCGGTGAGGAAGCTGCTGCTTCCATGGTGGTGGCGATCGTTCAAGGATTGGGGCTGCAATATATTATGGATCCTGCGGCGGTTGGTGACGCTGACCTTGATGCGGCCCTCAATGATCTCTTCGACAATGTCTTTATCGGAGGCGGCGAGAACTATGGCTGATATTATCAAACGCGAATTTACCGTCAAAGCTGATGACGGCGTCATTTTATCGGTCGTTGAGAAATCATGTGGTGGCGCGGGCCGGCCCAAAATCCTGCTGGTGCATGGTTCGGGCTGTGGCTGGGAATATTGGGACGTGCCGCTCAACAATTACAGCATTATGGACGGCCTGGCAGAGGATGGTTTTGCCGTCTACGCGCTTGAGTGCAGAGGTTACGGGCGAAGTGATCGGCCAGATGGCAGGACAATAACGGCTGCACGTATGGCTAAAGATGCCGCTCTGGTTGCCGGTGAAATCTCGGGACAGGGTGAAAAAATCGGACTGGTGGGGCATTCGTCCTCTGGTATTTTAGTATTAATGGCAGCTGCCAAAACGCCGGATTTCTGGTCGCGACTCGCGGTTCTTGGCGCACCCTACCGGCACATCAATCCACAATTTGAAGCTTATGCCAGCCAAATGATTAAAGCGGCGGAGACCGGAGGCGAAGATACCGTACCCAATGGGCATCATATCGAAATTGAAAGCCGCTTAAATGAGCCTGAAGACGAAATATTAGAATGGTATAAGGAATTAATTACAGCAAGTTATCCGAGAATACCCGCGGCAGTTTTCGCCGACGTGGTCGAAAATCCGACAATCAGCTTGATTCCTGATGTTCAGGTGCCTACGCTTTTGATTAATGGATCAAACGAATATGTCGTCGATCCCGCTGATGCCCTTGATTTATTAAATGATCTTGGGACCGACGATAAGGGGGTGGTCATTTTGCCAGGCAGCTATCATTTACCGTTTCTGGAAAAGCACGGTCATCGTGACCTCTTGGCCTGTCTCCAATTCTGGTTCTCACGAAATTCAAATCAACTTTAAGAATTAAATATCAACAAGGAGGAAATTCAATGAGAAAATTAATGTTACTTATGGCCGGTGCGGCCTTCGTCGGCGGCTTTGCGGCTCAAGCTGCCGCTGAAACGACACTTCGCATGAATATGTGGTTGCCGCCCAAGCACTTTGTCGTGACCAAAGGCTACCTGCCTTGGATTGATAAAATCAAAAAGGGCACGAATGGCAACATTAATATCCAACTGACCACGAAATCTCTCGGCGCGCCGCCGCGGCAATACGACTTGGCCCGTCAAGGTGTAGCCGATATCGCCTGGGGTGTGCAGGGTTATACCGCCGGTCGTTTTATCACTGCTGAGATTGGCGAGTTGCCCTTTAACGGTAATAGCGGCGAAGCCTTGTCTGTCGCTTTTTGGCGCACACACCAAAAATTCTTTGCTAAAGCAAACGAATATAAGGGTGTGAAACTTCTCAGTTTGCATTTGCACTCACCTGGACAGCTCATGGTGAATAAGAAAGGCATTAATAATTTTGAAGATTTGAAAGGCCTTAAGATTCGTATCCTTAATTCTTTAACCACCAAGATTTTGAAACTCTACGGCGGCGTGCCCTTTCGTGGCTCAGCTCCAAAATCCTATGAGTTTTTCTCTAAAGGCATTATTGACGGCTCCTTCATGACCAATGATGGTGTCTTGGCTTTTAAACTTAAGAAGTTTGCTAAATCCTTCATTGAAGTACCGGGTGGCCTCTATAACTCGCCTTTCTTCGTGGTTATGAACCAAGCGAAGTGGGATGCGCTGTCGGCAAGTGACAAAAAAGTTATCGAAGCTGCTTCCGGTGAAGCTTATGCCAAAAATAAAGGTGCGGCTTGGGATCACAGTGATCGATTGGGAACCAAACTTGTTAAAGAAAGCACTCAGGTGAGTTATATTAAAGGTGACAAACTTGCGGCTTTGAAAAAGAAGCTCGCCTTTTTGGAAGAAAGCTGGATTAAAAGAGTTGCTGCTAAGGGTGTAGATGGTGCTGCGGCGCTGAAGTATCTGCGCGCCCAAGCTGCAGCCTACAAATAGTAAAATAGAGATGGAGTTTACCCTGCCATGGGTGAGACTGAAGTAACTTCTAAATCCCCCATGGCGGGCGGAAACTCAATATGGAATCGGGTCGATCGAATGATCGGCCTGCTTCTCGCAGTTACGATATTTTTTATGATGGCCGTCACCTTTATTGATGTGATTGGCCGTTACTTTTTCCTGGCGCCTTTGCCGGCTGCTGACGAGCTGACAAAATTGGCAATGGCCGTTTCAATCTTTGGCGGTCTGCCTCTCGTCACCCGCCATCGTGAGCATGTTACGATTTCTCTGTTTGATGGATTTTTCTCTGGCCCGGTTCTAAGGATCCGCCAAATTGTTGTTGATATTATTTGTATTGGCGTGATGGGCGGCTTGGTCTGGCGGCTGATCCTTCAGGCGCAAAGTCTCGCCGAATTTGACGACAAAACATTGTTTTTGAGCGTGCCGTTAGCGCCGTTTGCTTATTTTATGGCGATTATGTCAGCTATAACCATCGTGGTTCTCTTTTATATGTTGTGGCGTGACTTAACAGCTCCCAAGTCGTCAGAGAATTCTTCTCCAAATATGTCTGGACTATCCTGAAATGCTTATCGCCGGTGTTGGTTTTATCATCCTATTTGCCATGCTGTTTAGCGGTATTCCGATTGCATTTGGCATGATCATCGTTGGATCAGCAGGCTTTGCGTATCTGTCCGGCTGGGTGCCTTCGTTGGCCATGGTGGGCCAGGTGGCGTTTGATACGGTCCTCAATTATGAATTTTCGGTGCTGCCGCTGTTTATTTTGATGGGGAATTTTATCACTCGTTCAAAATTATCCGAGGAGCTTTATACCGCCAGCCACGCTTTTCTAGGCCATCGCAAGGGTGGCTTGGCTATGGCGACTGTGGTCGCCTGTGCAGGATTTAGCGCAGTGTGTGGTTCCAGCCTCGCGACTGCCGCAACGATGAGTAAAGTCGCAATGCCGTCGATGCGGCGATACGGTTATGGTGATAGTTTGGCATCCGGTTCTATTGCTGCCGGTGGCACACTCGGCATTCTCATCCCACCGAGTGTGATACTCGTGCTCTATGGGATTATGACAGAGACCGAGATCGGTAAACTGTTTGCCGCTGGATTTTTGCCCGGCCTGCTGGGTATGGTGCTCTATATGCTGAGCGCCAATCTGGTGAGCCGTTTCCGCCCGGATCTCGGCCCGGCTGTTGCTAAAACTCCTTGGCCGGAACGCTTGGCGGCAATGCGGGGCATTTGGGGAATTTTACTTCTCTTCAGCATCGTCATGGGCGGTATCTATTTAGGCGTTTTCTCACCAACCGAAGCCGCTGGAATTGGCGCCTCAGGCGCGTTCTTCTTTGCGCTGGCGCGTCGAACCCTGAATCTTAAAGCCATCTTAGAGGTGCTGATCGAAACCGGCCGGACGTCAACGATGGTGTTTATCGTGTTGATCGGCGCCATTATGTTTTCGAACTTTGTCGATGTGACCAGAGCCCCCAATCAAATTCAAACATTTGTCGAAGGACTGTCAATTGCCCCGATCCTGGTGATTATGGTTATCCTGGTGATTTATATTATTTTGGGCTGTGTCTTGGATAGTATCGCGATGATGCTGCTGACGGTGCCGATTTTCTATCCTTTGGTTGCTGGTCTCGGCTACGATCTGATCTGGTTCGGCATCATTGTCGTTGTCGTCATCGAGATTAGCCTGATCACGCCGCCGATTGGCTTGAATGTCTATGTGTTGAGAGCAACCCTGCCCGATGTAGCGCTCGGCACCATCTTTAGAGGCGTCACTCCCTTTATCATCGCTGACATTATTCGTCTGGCGTTATTGGTGTTGGTGCCGGGCTTTGTTATGCTATTGCCGGACTTAATGGGCTAAAAACCAGGGGGTAATCATGCATCCCACCGAACTACCACAAGATATTAAAGACCGGGTGATTGCCAGGCGCGGCAAGCTTCATCTTTATGAGGATCTTGATCCGGCGCGAACGGCGCTGATTGTGATCGATATGCAGAATACCTTTATGGAGCCGGGCGCCATGGCTGAAGTGCCGCTGGCGCGGGAGATTGTGCCGAACATCAACCGTCTGGCTACAGCCTGCCGGAGCGCCGGTTCGGCAGTCGCCTGGGTTAAAGTGACTGTATCGCCGGAGGACGGTGGTGACTATTGGCCCGGTCTGCTGGCGCACGTTAATACCGAAGAGCGGGCGGCGCTGTTTCTGGAAGCGCTTGCCGATGGCAGTCATGGTCACGAAATTTGGCCGGACCTCGAGGTCAAAGAAGAAGACATCATCGTCAATAAGAACCGCTATTCGGCTTTTCTGCCCGGCGCTTCACCGCTGGCGGACGAATTGCGGGCGCGCGATATTGATACGGTCATCATCACCGGCACTCTCACCAATGTCTGTTGTGAAAGCTCGGCCCGTGACGCCATGATGACGGACTTTAAAACCATCATGGTGTCGGATGGTAATGCCTGCTTGCGCGATGAGGAGCATCTGGCTGCTCTCAGCACTGTGCTCCAGGTGTTTGGTGATGTTTTTACCACGGACGAATTGGTGGAAATCCTAGCGTCATAAAAAAAGTTACCTGCTTGTTTCGAATGGTGGACTTAATTAAAGGCGGTTGCTTTTCCTTACTGCAATTGTGAGTTATTCTCTTTCAAGGAATATGAAGGAGTAAATAATGAATAGAGACATTCTGCACCCGATCACTGAAGATCAAATTACGGAATATGAGGAAAATGGCGCGATCTGTATTCGCGGCCAGTTTGATGCTGAGTGGTGCACGCATATGCTTGAGGTTTCGGAAAGTAATATGGAAAATCGGGCCGGCCGCCAACGCGAAGTCGATAATGATGATGATCCCGGCTATTTCTATGTCTCGTCCTATATGTCCCGTCAGGATAAAGATTTCGAAGATTACGTTTTGAACTCGCCGGCTGCAGAGATCGCTGCCCGGCTGATGCGCCTTGACGAAGTGCGGTTCTTTTATGATCAGCTGTTTATCAAAGAGCCCGGTACGCTGGCGCCGACCCAGTGGCACAATGATATCCCGTTCTGGCCCTTTGACGGCAATCACATTGCCTCGGTGTGGATGGCGCTGACGCCGGTCTCGATGGAAACCAGTGGGCTGGTCTATGTCAAAGGCTCCCACAAATGGAACAAGCTTTTTCAGGCGATTACGCCGGATGAAGACCCGGCATTCATTGATGAGACCATGGAGCGCTGCCCGGAGTTTCATAAAGAGTTCGATAATCCTGACTATGAGTTTTTGTCGTGGGATATGGAACCAGGCGACGTTATTGTGCATCACCCGTTAGCGGTGCATGGCACGGGTAAGAACAGCTCAACCAGCCAACGCCGGGTGGCGCTCTCCTGCCGCTTCTATGGTGGCGATGCAACCTGGCTGCAGGAGCGTAAAACCGGCTTCCAGGTGCCTGGAGCCCTTGAAGCGGGCGCCGTGACCACCGGCATTATGCCAACCGATGACACCATCTTCCCGGTTTGCTGGCAGGCCAATTAGTTGGGGACATCTTCTTGGCACATCCTAACGGCCTGATCGACGGTTGCCTAAGGTGTCCCCTCTTACGCTGTTGAAGTGGAAAGCTCACCACAGAAGTCACCGAGGACACAAAGAAAAAAATCCTCAGATACTTCCTTCTTGTCAGGCACTTGTCGTCCCCGCCCAGGCCAGGCCACCAACGGCGAGGAACAGCACCCACTGAAACATTTTATAAACCGCTCCCGGCAATCCGGAGGTGGTCGTCAGCAACAAATGAATGGCTCCCCAAGCAGCAAATTGCACAGCGATGTAGGCGACAAGATAGTGCAGCGCTGGAGCCTCCGCGGCATTAAAGCCCGCGTAAAGGAGAACAACCGGCGGCAGCACGAGCGTTGCCGTCGACATATGCCAGACAAATTCCATCACCCGTTTGGCCGTCGGATCAAATGTCGCCTCAAGCATCGGCAGGAAAAACTGTTTGCGTCCCATAGTGCTGTGGCCAACCAGCATAAAGGCTGCGACCACACCGGAGGCAATAAGGAAATTATTCATGCGACTTTACTTTCGGTCCCACCAAGTTGTTTAAAGCCGGTGGATTTGGGTCCGCCGCCGGAGAACTTTTTAACTTTCTCGGCGAATTCGCCGAAGTATGGCTGGCTTTGCAAATGCTTGAGCGTTTCCTCTTCGTCCCAATGGCCGATGTGAATGCGTCCGTTGCCGTCATTGCTGACATTGACCTGATAGCTGAAACGTCCGCGCAATCTGTCATCCGCATCGATCTGGCTGGTGAAAGTGTCGATGGCATCCCGCCATTCCGCTTCATCGCCGGTATAATCATACTGAATTACGATTCCAAACATAGTTGATCTCCTGAAGTTTTATTTTCTTTACTGCGGAATTATAAAACGTTTTGAGATAATGATAAAATTTATTTATTAGATATCGTTATATTGATATAGTGAATATCTAATGGATTTGAACCTCTATTCTGTATTCGTCGAGATCATGCGCCATGGCTCGGTTTCCAAGGCGGCTGAGGCGCTGAACCTGACCCAGCCCGCCACCAGTAATGCGCTTTCCCGCCTGCGCCAGCAAATGGGTGATCCGCTGTTCGTGCGCACGCGCAACGGTATGCTGCCAACCCATTTTGCCGAAAATATACTACCCAAGATCGAACGCTCGCTGGAGGTGTTGCAGGAACTGCCGGTGGACAAAGATCTGGCGCTGCCGGCTATCGGCTCCATCGACCGGCATTTCACTATTGTCATGTCCGATCTGGAGGAAACCCTATTCCTGCCTGACCTGATCGCAAAGATGGCAAAGGAGGCGCCTCGGGCGACCATGGAAGTGCGTCAGTTCCAGCGTGTTGGTCTGCAGGAAAGCCTTGAGAAAGCCCGTGTTGATTTCGTCGTGGCGCATTTGCAGATCGTGGTGAAGAACGTCGTTTCCAGAAATTTGACCAAGCAGGATTTTGTCTGTGTAACCCGGGCCAGCCATCCGCTGCTTGATTATGGGCTATCGCTTGAGACCTACACCTCGCTTGGTCATATTCTGGTGGCGCCTGATCTTGGCGGCCGGCGGGGCGTGGTCGACGAGCAGCTCAAACAAATGGGTGAAAAGCGTACCGTAGTCTGCAGTGTGCCGCACTTTCTGTCGGGCTGTGCCCTGGCCGCCCAGTCTGATCACCTGTTGACCGTGCCGCGGCTATTGGGTGAGAAGGTCGCCCGGAACTTTGATCTCGATCTGCATGAACTGCCGTTTACCATGCCGGGCTTTAGCATCGGTCTGCATTGGCACCAAACCCGCGACAGCGATCCCGAACATGCCAGTTTCAGAAATTTCATCCTGGCGGCGATTGGCTGAAATTACCAGAATTCTCGTCTTGTTTTTTGGGAATTCTCCGATAGGTTAGCGCCATCGCCAAATCGCGCAAAATAAATGCCCGCGTGGTGGAATTGGTAGACACGCAAGACTTAAAATCTTGTTCACGTAAGTGAGTTCCGGTTCAAGTCCGGACGCGGGCACCACCCAAAAATTCGAGTGTTGTTATTAAAGGGTTTTTTCTTCATTTTTGTCTTACCTTTTTGACATCACCTTCAAGGTTAGACAGTTTTGTTCTATCAATGTCTTTTTGAACTGCGTCCATTGCGCTATCTGCCATTACTCGATTGCGAGCGCCTCTCGTATATCTCTGAACTTCCCGAAGAGTTTTCCAACCGCCGCTAGCCATAATTTCGTGGTCTGATCGGCCTAATTCGGCGAGCCTAGCCGCCGCAACTTTTCTAACCCCGTGCGCAGAGCAATGAGGTAACTCTGCTTCGATACATTTTTTCTTAAACCAGTTTCCTATGCCGCGTTCTGAAAATTGATTACCGGCATCCGTGACAACAAAGGTAAGATCGCCAGTAGGAGAGGCGTCTAAGATTTCCCTAAATTCATCGATTATTTTAATATCAATCTCAACCGGGGAAATATCCCGATTTTTAAATTGAACATATTTCAGGCGTCCGTCTTTCGTGATGTGTTGTTTGCCGATCCGTCGTAAGTCAGAGACACGAGCACAACCACCATAAAGCATAACAGCCAGTGCGAGACGCGCTTTGGTGCCGACTGGGTGGTATGTCTCAAACTGATCGAGCTCGTCAAACGTCCAAGCGTGAAAGCCGGTTGAAGCATTTTTGATATTTTTTACGTTCAGTGTTGGATTGTTCTTTGCTTCTACATATTCGTACTCGATTGCAAATGCGAAAAGCTGTCTCAATGATTTAAGAAGCATGTTTGCGGATTCTGGTTTATCTGATTTTTCATCACGTAATTTAAGGACGGCTTGCCGATGCATTTGAGCGTATGGTTTATCGCCATGCTTTAAACAAACCCCCTCCAACAAATTGCTACGTCGTTGGCGAGTTGAAGATTGTAATTTTCGATAGTTCGCCGATTTTTTATATTCTTCAAATAACCACCGGAATGATTTCGGCTTCGCTTTGGAAATCTCATTAGGTTTGGTGGCCAGTACTCCTGGCGGAACCTCACCCTTCAACGCTGCATTGTAGTCTTCCCAGAACTCAGGTGAACCGATTGGCTCACGCAAGGCCCAGGTTCCGAAGCCAGAACGCCTAAACTCCGTCCGGCGCTTGCCGTGACGGTCGTTATATTGGCGGGTATATTTGGGCTTTTTAGGCACTACATATTATCCCAAGGATTGTTGCTGTTTGCTTGCTTGTGAGGCAATTTGTCAAAAGCGAAGTCAAGTTCTTGCGTGTCCCATATTTCCTTCGTGTTAATAATTCGCGGTTGTGGCATACGTCCGTCACTAACCATTTCTCTAAACAATGTTCCGCCAATGCCAATATAACTAGCCGACTGGCTCATTCCTAGCCCCCGTGGTTTGAAATTCAATATTGGTTTGGGCGATGTCATTCATCCAGTCCTAGACGCGCTCAAGTGGTTTGCTGCGTGAATTTCCTTTTTCTTTAATGCGGTGTTTGGCACCAGCTGAAACCTCCTCGAAAAATTCTTTAACCGTCATTTCGTTGCTTACTTCCACCTTACTATCAACCTGTTGGGAGGATAAATCGGGTATTGTTTTTCTAAGTAATATTTCAGCCGACCTTATCTGTCCCGATGTCATAATTTCCTCTTTAGAAAGTGCGTTTTTATTCAAGCGGTTAATCAACTGACTTGTTTGGATTTTCTCGCGTGTTTTCTTATCGTGTTTTGGACTCAAACGAGCTGCCATAATATCTCCATATGCACTAAAAGAAGCGCCGAACTGTTCATCGTTTCTTACTATATTACGGAAATAGTTTTGAAATTGTTAGTTTTGAGTGAAACCGGCCGTAGCCGTGGCCTCTAGGTAGTATCCCTCGATAAAAAGCTATTTTTTTTCCAAGTTTTCGATTGCCCAATATACCGTTGAATTGTAAAGTATTCTCAGGAAATATTTACAGATAATGTTATATAAGCGTTGTTGAGCAATAGATAGAGGGTAGAGAAATGCAAAAAGCTGTCGCCTATTATCGTACCAGCAGCGCCGCAAACGTTGGAAACGATAAGGACAGCAAGAAACGCCAGCAAGAGGCCATAGAGGGATTTGCCAAGGCAAACGGCTATGATGTCATTGAAGGTTTCTATGACGCTGCTGTGTCTGGTGCCGACCCCATAGAAGCCCGCCCCGGCTTTGGAGAAATGCTGGCCTATCTGCGCAGTAACGGCGCTCGTATTATCCTTGTTGAAAACGCTAGCCGCTTTGCCCGTGACCATATCGTGCAGGGGCTTGGCCATAAGCTTTTGCAAGGTGAAGGGTTCGACCTGATACCCGTAGATGCGCCAGAGTATTTTACCGAAGATACGCCAACTGCCAATTTGATACGACAAATTCTGGGTGTTATTTCCGAGTTTGATAAGGCCGTGACTGTGCAAAAACTTCGTGGGGCGCGGGACAGGAAATCCAAAGAAATAGGCCGCCGTGTTGAAGGCCGTAAATCATATAGAGAAACCGAGCCGGAAATGGTGCGCGAAGCAAAACGTCTTGGCCGTAAGAACCCCAAGACAGGGCGGGTGCGCTCATTGCGCCAGATTGCAAAGGAACTTGCCAGCATCGGCTATTATCGTGACAACGGCCAGCCATACAACGCACAAACCATTAAAAACATTTTGGCTGTTTAAGGCCTTTTCCGTGTTTATCTGCTTTATCCATATTGAAGTCTGCTTTGCGCCTGAAAGCGGACATCAATCTCATAGTTCCAAAGAGTCCGCTTTTGACCCAGGCTGTGTCAGAACGTTTTCTGATTTATTTATTT
>CAZMHI010000056.1:0-33684 GCA_964566055.1 uncultured Rhodospirillaceae bacterium | reverse complement strand
TATTACGAATTCCATCATCATTCAACAATGACATTAAGCCCAGTTCCTGGGCTCTTGATGCACGAATATATTGCTCCAATCGCGGCTGCGTCCGGGGAATGATCAATCCCGGCTTATTGAAAGACAGAATCTCACAGAATGTGTTGTAGCCACCCATGGCAATGACGCCGACCGCATTTTTCATTAAATGTTCAAAATGGGCATCAAAGGTGATCGCATCGACCCGGTCTAATTTCTCAATCCGCTCAAGGAATTTCTCTTGAGCCTCGGTCTGCATAAAGGGACCAAAAACCAAAAGTGATGGATGCGGAATAGATTCTCCTGTTTCGTAGGCCCGCAATACCCAATCGATGAGTGCTTCACCATCGCCGCCACCGCCCGCAGTCACCAGATAGTATGGCTGATCAGTAACCGAAGTAGAAACACTGGCCGATGCATCCGGCACGCCATAGCGCAAATAACCAGTGTAGACGATTTTGCGGCGGACCGATTCCGGAAGATCAACACCGGTGAGCGGATCATACACTTGCGGCAAGCCATAGACCCACAATTCGTCATATAAATCTTCTAACGCGGGCAGGACGTTTTTGCGTTCCCATTCAGGCGCCAACAGAGCCGGCTCATCCATGACATCCCGGAGGCCAAGAACCAAAGAGGTACCGCGCTGTTTCAACATCTGCAGAGTTTCTGCAACTTCACCGCGCAGCCCCAAGGGTTCTTTATCAACAATAAAAATGTCGGGATCAAAAACATCTGCCGTATGCTGGATAATGGAACCGCGCAGTTCCATGGTTTTCTCGATATCCAAATGCAGATTAAGCGGGGTGTAATCTCCATTGCGCAATTTAATAACGCCGGGCACCCGGACAAAGTCGACACGGGCACGAAAGTCAAAACTGCCAATAATCGGCGAGCCGGAAAGAATAAGTACGGAAAGCTTATTATAGGCGCCGACCAAGTAATGCGCGATGGCCCGGCACCGCCTGAGGTGGCCAAGTCCGAAACTATCGTGACTATAAATCAGGACGCGGTAATCGTCCCGCTTGGTAACACTTTGGCTGGTCATTTTTCCCCCGAGCCGTAACTTTCTTATAAATTACAGAGTACTATTGCATGTAATTCCGGTGAACGGAAAGGGAAATTTAATCATTTTTGAACGTAAATCTGTGTAGTATCGCCGCAGATCAAGGTAACCTAAGCGTTTGAAACAGTTAGGAATTGTCGATTGTTGAATAAAATTTCACTTTTATGTCCATCGCGTGGCCGCCCAAATGATATGGAACGTTTGATAAAGAGTGTGGCTGCGACGGCAACTGAGCCATCTCGCGTCGAAATAATGCTCTATGTCGATGATGACGACCCGGAAAAAATAAATTACTTGGTCAGCCATAAAAATCTTTCGACTGATCCAAAGGTAGGACGGCTTTTAAACGTAGATTTACTTGTCGATGAGCCTCTCACAACTCCATTGATCAATAATATTTTAGCCGACCGCGCTCAGGGTGATATTTTAGTAATCACCAATGACGATCAAATTTTTGTTGATAATAATTGGGATGTCAGAATTGACGAGGAAGCCGCAAAATTTCCTGACGATATCTATTGCATGTGGTTCAATGATGGGCGCTATCAGGAAAAAATTTGCACCTTCCCAATCCTCAGCCGCAAATGGGTAGATACGCTCGGCTATATTGAACCTTTTTTATTTGAGCATTTTAACTGTGATTTATGGACTTGGCAGATCGGCCAGATGATTGACCGGCTCCATTATATCCCGGACATCTTGGTCGAACATCTACACCCCGATACCGGCAAAGCCGAGGCCGATGAAACAACTGAGAGAAATTTAAAAGGCGGCAGACCCGATCGCGACCGGGCTGTATTTGCCAAATTTGAGCGCTATCGCGTGCTCGATGCTTCATTGCTAAAAGACGCTATTGAGGCGGCTAAGATATAGCTGGTTGGCAGCTGTCTTCAGAATGATAAATAAAAATGCGTTTCTGACGAATGAAAGCCTGCACTTCCGCATCAGGATTTTCAGGGAAAAAGCCGCGCTGACGGCAGTGAAAATCGGGTGCATCTTCGCCGGCGCCGGAAATACGAAATCGAACGAACGTATTTTGACCGAGTGAGCGAGCGCTAATAACATCAACCGGAACACCGTGGCCAAAAATAAAATCGCTGCGGCGCCTTTTATCATCTAAAGGTTCTTCATCAGCAATTTTCAAAACCAAAGCAGCGGGACGGATGACGGCCTCAACCTCGCAGCCATCCCGGCAGTCGGGCACATCAATTGTTCCCAGCGGAGTCTCAATTTTGCCGCCTAGGGCTACTCCCGTTACCGAATTGGCTTGGCCAAAAAATTTTGCTACATAGGCGTGGGCGGGTTTGGCGTAAATTTCGTTCGGCAGACCTTCCTGTAAAACTTGGCCATCTGGCCCCATCACCATCATACGATCCGCCATAAAAAGCGCTTCATCTGGATTATGCGTTACCATAAGAGTCGCGACACCTGAAGATTTTAGAATGCCCAAGGTCTCTTCCCTGATCTGAACCCGCATGTTTTGATCCAAACCGGAAAACGGTTCATCCAGCAACATTACGGCTGGTTTAGGTGCTAAAGCCCGTGCCAGAGCAACTCGCTGTTGTTGACCACCCGATAATGTGTGCGGAAAGGCTTCAGCCTGATCATGCATGTTCACACGCTCCAAGACCTGATCAATCCGGCTGTTTTCATCTGCAGTCGATAGCTCAGTAAGACCGAAGGCAACATTATCCCTGACGTTTAAATGGGGAAATAAGGCAAAATCTTGAAACATCAGGCCGACACCGCGTCTCTCGGCAGGAACATGAGTATTCGCATCGGCCACGATTTCGTCGCTGAACCGTACTGAACCTTGCTGCAATTTTTCAAGTCCGGCAGCGATGCGTAATAGAGTCGTTTTACCGCAACCGGAGGGTCCCAAAAGACAGAGGATTTGGCCTGAAGGAATTTCCGCACTGACGTTATTGATTACTAATTTGGCGCCAAATCTATGAGAAATGTTCGAAAGGTATAATCCCATCAGCCCCGATCCTCTCCATCGCCGCCTGAAAAAAATCGGAAATGGGTAATCGCTACACTTAATAAAATGACAGGTAATATACCGGTGGCCACAATAGCAAGTGCAGGCGGAGCAGCCTGGCCAAATTGTTCAGCCGCCGCAAATTGATGCACTTGGGTCGCCAACGTTTCAAAATTAAATGGCCGCATTATGATGGTCATTGGCAATTCTTTCATACCATCGACAAATACCAGGAGGGCCGCAGTTATCATGCTGCCTCTGATAATAGGCAAATGAACTTTCATCAAGATAATACTCGAACTGGCACCCAAGGTGCGGGCGGCGCCATCAATATTGAGAGTAATCCGCCCCAGCGATTGTTCAATGGCCCCGACCGACAGTGCCAAAAATCTGACGACATAACCAAATACCAAAGCAAATATTGTGCCGCTTAAAATAAGGCCTGGAGAAAAACCAAATTCCTGACGAGCGATGGCATCAAATGAATTATCGAGCCAAGCCAAAGGAATGATTACGCCAATGGCCAAGACAGCGCCTGGAATGGCATAGCCAAGACTGGCAAAACGGGTGATACCAGTGAGCAGTGCTCCACCTCTGAGGCGCAATCCATAGGCCAATAGTACGCCAACCGCTAAGGCAAACATTGCAGCGAGTCCCGACAGCATTAGACTATTGCCGGCACTGGCCAGAAAACTGCCGTCAATCGCTTCGCCGAAATGCCCAAGAGCACCGTTGATCAGCAACCCAACAGGCAGCAAAAAGCCAAAAAACAAAGGCAACAAACAGGAAAGAAAAGCGCCGGTTGCCAGCCACCCCGTGACGTCACGTCGTGGCATGGATTTTTGCCGCGAGGTGGTGTGGTGAAAGCGTTGCTTGCGCCGGGCAAAGCGCTCAGCACCAATAAGGAACATGACAAAAATCAACATCAACACTGCAATCTGCGCTGCCCCGCCGATATTGTTCATATTCATCCAGACGTCAAACACACCAAGCGTCAAAGTGCCGACGGCAAAGAAGTCAACCGTGCCAAAATCGTTGAGCGTCTCCATCATGACCAGCGACAGCCCAATAACAATAGCCGGTCGGGCAAGCGGCAGGGCGACATTGAAAAAGCTCCGCCACGGTCCCCGCCCGAGTGTTCTGCTAACTTCGAGAACACCGTGGGATTGCTCAAGAAATGCAGCTCGCGCCAGCATATAAACATACGGGTATAAGACCAGCGTCATCATCAAAATTGCGCCACCAAGAGATCGAATTTCCGGGAACCAGTAGTCATGAGGCGTTACCCAGCCAAAAGTCTCACGCAATAAACCCTGCACTGGCCCCGCAAATTCCAAAATATCAGTATATAAAAAAGCGATCACATATGCTGGAATAGCAAGCGGCAATAGGAGCGCCCATTCAAAAATTCGGCGGCCAGGAACATTGCACGTCGTCACAATCCAAGCCGTGCCGACTCCAATGATGAAAGTACCGACACCAACGCCGATCATCAGCCCCAAAGTTGTGCGAATATATCGAGGTAAAACGGTCGAGGCCAAATGCTGCCAAATACTTTCTTCCGGTGAGATCGCCAGCCCGATCACGGTGAGTATAGGTATTGCTACAAAAGCAGCTATTATGAAAGAAGATATAGTCCAGCCATCGGTCAAGGATCGTAGCCCGCTACGGGTCGATTGTCCGATCTGTGTTGTGGCCTGACTAACGTTCATATTTTTTTACTGACATATTCAAAATAGAAAGGAGCCGCTTAAGGTTAATCCCAAAAACGGCCCCTAAATTTTAGGTCGGCAGAACATTACCCATCGAAATCGACGCGGTCCATAATTTTCGCTGCCGTCGAGCGGTATTTAGCGATTTCATTTAAGTTAATACTATCTGCTTTAAACTTGCCCCAACTTGCCACCAGCGGATGCCAAGCAACTCCGGCTTTAACCGGATACTCGAAGTTTTGGTCAGCATACATTTTTTGAGCAAAATTCTCGCTTAAAAACTCAAGCAACTTGATCGCATTGGCTTTGTTTTTAGCGTATTCGGTAACAGCGGCGCCACTGATATTGACATGAGTTCCACGATCATTTTGTCCGGGAAACAGTACTTTAACAGCTGCAGCCCAGGTTTTTTGCTCAGGCTTTTTCTCATTTGTCGCCATGGCACCCATATAATAAGTATTGCCAAGCGACACATCGCAAATGCCTTCTTTAATGGCTTTCACCTGCGCCCGGTCATTTCCTTGCGGCCGACGTGCAAGATTAGCTTTCACGGCCTTAGCCCAATTCGTCGCAGCATGTTCACCTTTGGCTGCAACAATGGATGCCAACAAGGATAAATTATAGGAATGTTTACCGGAACGGGTGCAAATACGGCCTTTCATATGAGGCTTGGCAAGATCTTCGTAAGAAGCGACCTCGCCGGGTTTTACTCGGGTTTTGTGAGCATAGACAACACGGGCACGCGTCGTTAATCCAAACCACAAGCCATCCGGATGGCGATATTGCGCCGGCACATTTTTATCGAGCACTGGGGATTTAACCGGTTGCAATAATTCAGCATTGGCCAGCGCGCTTAGGCGGCTGATATCAACGGTCAAAACAGCATCAGCCGGCGTGTTTCGGCCTTCAGCCTTGAGGCGTTGCAGCATGCCTTTCTTGGCATAGACGACATTGACCTTTATGCCGGATCGCTCGGTAAACACATCAAGAAACGGCTTGATCAAAAATGGTTGGCGGTAGGAATACAGATTTACTTCTTCGGCGGCCTGAACGGCTGGAATAGCCGAAAAAGCGGTTACCATGATGGCTCCTACAGCAACCGCTGTATTAACGCCAAATTTTTTCGTTTTACTAACTTTAGTCATCGATTTTACGAACCTTCTGATTATCCTCTAATTGCGAATGCGAATTACTCGTAACAACCATATAAACAAAAAGATTTGCAATTGCAAATCATTATCAAACATTTTTTATGGTTATTAATTAGGTGATTTATAGGGCGAATTTCAAGGTTTTCCTTGATTTAAATCAATTTTTGCAAATGAGACGCAAAATTAGGCGTTCTGTACAATCGAAATCTGATTCCGGTTATGATTGGAATTTCACCTGTCGCCTTTTCAGGTTGATTACCATGTATGGTGGCGCTAACCCTCATACGGCGATATCATATTCTCGTCATCTATACCGATAGAGTTGATTAACTCACCAGGTGATATAACAGTTGAGGTCAATAAAAATTGGAAAAAAGTTTAAAATATGAATCACGCAGAAGCTCAATTCATCGGATTGATGAAATATTCACCAATAAGCCAAAATTGCATTCGTAATTTTTTTAGTAACATCAGTTATACAGAAACCTGGATGAATGATGATGTTTTTGGCGCCCACGATCAAATGGTTGAATTAGATACTTTCCCGAATATGTTTAACCCTGAAAGTTTTGGTGCTTGATGGTAATTTGGCTGATCGGTTTATCTGGATCCGGGAAAACGACAATAGGTGAAATTCTCACAGCTCACCTGCGAGAAAAATTGGATAATGTTGTATTTCTTGATGGCGACGTCTTGCGTGAAATCTGGGCAAACGATGTTGATCATTCTGTTGCTGGAAGGCTAATAAATGCTGAAAGGATTTCAAAACTTAGTCACCTGCTCGAAGCTCAGAATATAAATGTTGTTGCTTCGGTATTGTCGATATTTCCTGAATGGCAATCCTGGAACAGGGCAAATTTACTCGATTATATGGAAATTTATTTGAAAGCAGATATGGAGACTCTAGAAGCTAGGGATCCCAAAGGTATTTACCGACAAGCGCGTGACGGAAAGCTGGACAATGTTGTTGGCTACGATATTACTTTCCCTGAACCAAAATCTCCAAATTTTATCTACGATACTACGGGAAAAGATGGTTCAGCTTCAGAAATTGCTGATAAAATTATTAACCAATTACCCCTTCTCGCAACTGGTAGCTCATGAATTACCCGTATCAAGGCCGTGATTTATTTTCCGAACCGGAAAGCTACAGTTACGCCCAGTGTGATAATGTGAGCTATCTGGAAAACTGGCAAATCTACAGAGCCGAAACAGCCGCCAAACTAAAAGCTCAGGTCTTAGCCAACACCGAACATCAAGAATCCGGCAACTCTCTCGACGTAGATTGTCCTGACGCTTTGGAACTGGCCGGTTACTTGCGTGAGACCCTCGATGATCTGCAAAATAACGATATTTCGCTTAAAAAAGTTAAAGCAAGGTTAGCCCCATTCTCGGTCAAGTATGAGGTATTTAAGCGATTGCACAGCCACTACGACTGCGATTTTAAAAAACACGAGAAAGCAGAATTGGCATCTTTGCAGACATATCTTCTGTTTTCTCAATGCTTGGGCTTGGCCGCGGAAAAGTATTCGGTGCTCAACTTTCTTTCCACGCATTTAAAAATTAATGACGCCCTCTCTAGTATTCCCCCCGAAAGATTCTCGCCCAAGCAGGCGGAGTTAATGATTTCTATTATTGAAATGGAAAATAAGTTGATCCAAAAATTGATGAATTCCACATGATTGTGCTTGCTGACGTCGCCATGATAAGTGCGCCAAGTTTTCGTTCCCGCGCTTATGTACAAAGAATGGCGCAGGAAAATATAATGCCCTCTCTCGCCGTGCTCGTTCCCGGCAAGGAACCGGATTGGAAAGGCCAAGAGATATTTGATTTGGACATTCGTGGCGACGGTAACTGTTTTAGATTTCAACCATCCAAACCTGCAATTGAAACCTTCCAACAGCACGGCACTCCCTGCCTTGAATTGCCAAATTCCAACATTAACGATGACTCGGTTGTCAAAATAATTTCAAAATTGCAAGCCTCAAGGATCATCTACTCCGCCGGAAAAGGCGGCATCCTCAAACCGGCAATCCTAGCCTGCAACAAAAAATTTTTGCACGTTCACGGCGGGTTCGTTCCCCACTACCGCGGCAGCACCGCGTTTTACTATAGCCTGCTGGAAAAGGGCTGCATGGGTGCCTCAGCCATTTGGTTAAACGAGAAAATTGACCAAGGACCAATAATAGCCCGACGCGAATATTCCCCGATTAACGGCGTTGAAATCGACCATATCTTAGACCCAGCGGTGCGTGCCGAGTTATTGGTAGAAGTACTTTCAGAAAAAATAAAAACTGGCGCTTTTGCTAAAAGTTTTATCGACAATAAAGATGAAAATACATTCCAGAAAATACACCCAGTGTTAAAACATATTGCCTTACAAAAATGCGGCTTAATCACGTAAATGAAAAATTTCGATTTGATTCAAAATTTCGAAAGGATTTAGAGGTAATTTAAATCGAATAGTAAAATGCGATTAAGATCAGCAATATGACTACGGAGATTTTTTGATGTGGACGCCGGACGATTTGTTGGCTCAGGCCGAACGCATGCTTAGGCTGGAAAAATTTAGCGCGGCGGAAGAATTTCTTTTTCTGGTCCAAAAATCTGATCCCTTGAACGCTAAAGCTTTTGCCTTGGCCGGTGAGCTTTTTATAAAGACGAATAATTTTCCTAATGCCGAGCGCATGTATAGCCAGGCGGTGGTGCTGGAGCCAGAGAACGAGGAATATCAAACGAAACTTGATGACGTCCAGGTCGCAATTCAAGAAATAAATTCGATGCCTCCTGAATCGCCGGAACCGCAAGAATCTTTGGAAAACGAAAAAGAACAATTACCTTTTCACTATGCCGATATTGCACCGATCGGACCAAAATTCGATTTTGTCATCGTACCGGGTTCCCCCATGATGGGCAGCACCGGTTTTCGCGCCTATCTTTCGTTGCATCCCGAAGTCCAGGTGCCTCCCAAAGAAGTGTCCGATGAGGCTTTTGCGACAGAGAGGGAAAGCGAATTGTTGGCTTGGTTGCATCATAAAATGCATTACAGTTCCAATACAAAATTCGGGATGGTCCAGCATGCTTTTGTCGACGGCATTACCGCCGATGAAAAGCTTAAAGTAGCCGAACGAACGGCGGCTATCACGGATGCGGAATCGTTTATTCAAATTGTCCGCCATCCCTATGACGCAATTCGCGGTCTCTATGATCAGCACGTTTGGTCGGAATTGAGATACGAGTTTAGCGAATATAACATCCCTCAAATCGAGGGCTATGATCCGAGCGCCATTGCTGAATTCCCCCGTCCCAACTTTTCTAATAAATCGTTCAAGCAGTTTAAAGAACCAGTTTTAGTGGATCGAATTCCTGAATTTTGTGGGCGAATCCGGTATTTTGAATCGGGCACACGTTACGCGGCACATTTTCCCAACTGGGAAGTTATGGATTTATCAGAGATTTTCCCCAACAATATTGAAAAGGGCATGAAAAGACTGTTCAAACTCATTGGCGTTAGTGAAGATTTTTTTCATCCCCGTTTCCGCATGCCCGGCGCCAATGTGGCCCAACGCTTTTTACGAAGCAACATGCGAATTGAGTTATCAGGTCATCCGTTGCGCTTTCGTATCGCCTATCGCGGTGCTGATATGTACGATATTTCACCTGAACTCAACCCGGTAATGCCGGTCGTTTCTATGCAGCCTACCGCTGAATGGATTAAATCGGGACAAGAGAACTGGCCCCTTGATTTGTTGGTGTTCAAAGAGGATTGGTTCGAACTGCCGGAGACGTTAAGAGCTGATTTCTTAAAATTACACGCGCAAAATGTACTGAGCGGATATGCGACCTATTGGGTCAACGCCTTCGAAACTGTGAATAACTTGGCGCATCCTCTTATGTTTGATCAACTGCCCAAAGAGCAAAAATGCCGCGCCTGGGACTTAATGAAACAGGACCTAGCTGAATTTCTGAAAATCCATTCTAATTTTTCAGAATTGTGGGGTGATGTGGAAAAATGTTTCACCGGCAGTGAATAATCATTCCGGATTTTATACCTAACAAGAACTTTACGACTGCTGAGAAGGCACGCTATGACAAATAAACCTGATTGGGACTATACTGACCTGGCTAAAAGCTATGTAAAAAGGGCGCCTTATGCCGTCGAAACAATTGATTATATACTTTCCAAAATCAACGCGACCAATGGGACAAAAATATGCGACATCGGTGCAGGCACCGGAAATTTAACTTATCCTCTAGCGGAACGCGGCACGTCGGTTTATGCCATTGAGCCAAATGAAGCCATGCACCAAATCGGACAAGCGCGGACGAAAGATATGAGCAATGTTAAATGGTTCAGTGGCACCGCTGAGCATACCGGTCAACCTGATGAAAAATTTGACCTGGTTTCATTTGGCTCTTCTTTTAATGTTGTTGATCAACCGAAAGCCTTGCAAGAAACTGCCCGCCTGTTGAAAACAAATGGATGGTTTGTATGTTTATGGAATCATCGGAATTTAGACGACCCGATCCAACAGCAAATCGAGACCTTGATAAAGAAAGCCGTTGACAATTATCAATATGGTTCACGACGGGAAAATCAAACTGAAATTCTGGAATCGAGTCGACT
Source organism: uncultured Rhodospirillaceae bacterium (assembly GCA_964566055.1). Lineage (GTDB taxonomy): Bacteria > Pseudomonadota > Alphaproteobacteria > Rhodospirillales > UBA2165 > TMED23. The sequence continues at coordinate 23,129 of CAZMHI010000056.1, read as the reverse complement.
GTTTATTGATATCGAAAGCGTTGAGCATAGCTTGATATTTCATCAATCAATCGCCGATTGCGTCGAAGCTTGGCGCTCTCACGGCACCTTGCAACGTCAAGCAGGTGAAAAATTCGATGATATAATTAATTTGATAGAAAAATATCTCAATTCGTTAGAAACTTTAAAAATCGAAGTCCCCTACACCACTACTTGCTGGCTCGCTCAACTTAAATAGTAATTTGTATAATGATGCGTCTATTCTGCACTGTTACCAATAAAATCAAATTCAACAAAGCCGCCAGATCTAACCTTGCGCTACCCCAATAGATCGCCTCTTCGTATCCTTTACAATTATGATGGTGATGCAGAGCGCTACTTAGAACACCAAAAAAACTTTCGCAAAAAAATTAGGGGCAATCAAAGCTATAGATCAATTGATGCTATTGGCGAGTCGTATCTCTACTCTCATCTATTCAAACGAACAGTTATCCAAGTTCAACTTGATGAACAAATTCGAATCGTGAACGCTGCGGGTCCTTTGGCAAGTAAGAACTTGGACCAACTTACTAATTACACCGACCACCTTCGCTCGGAGGAGCTCGAAAAAGCACAAGCAACTTATAAAATTCTTTCCGAAAATTTTCCCGACCATTTGGCGGCACATTTTAACTATGGACGCATTTGTTTTGAATTAAATGACAACGAAAAAGCTCGAGTGGCTTTTACACATATTTTAGATAATCCAAATCTTATTTACGAGCCGGCAGATTTGCTTATGTGGAGTGAATTTCAGGATTCAAAGTTTGATTATGAAGGCTTGATGTTTGATTTACGAAATTACGAATTAAGCGGGAATGACAAATACTTGGCGTCCATCAAAACAGCTATTACTGAAAGCAGTCTCAACTATCTAGGTGATATCCTATTGCAAAATGGTCAGAACCAAACGGCACTCGATTTATTTACCCAACACCTAAAAGTGGACGCGAGACTTCTTGCCTTATATGTGACCAAATTCAACTTGCTACTGGGCGCTCAAGAACAAAAAGAAGCTTTTCGATTGATAAGCAAAATTTACCGAACCCACCCGTGGATACTAGCCACCCACGGCAATGAAATTGTCGATGGCCTGCGAGCCAATGAATTGGAACATGATGAAATCTATAAGGCCTGGAATCTTTTTCAGGAGCGCTTGAGTTAAAAATTAGTTTCCACCATTGGATTCATCCGGCTCAAAGACGACAATTTTGCTGCCACCTGTATCCAGTTCGAAATTCACATGAATAAGATCTTTGAGTTTTTCCCGCACCGCTTTTTGATTTTCTTGCTCGACCAGGAACAACATAAAGCCACCACCGCCGGCGCCCAAGAGTTTGCCACCCAGCGCTCCAGCTTCTCGGCCTGCGTTATAGATGTCATCAATTGCCGGGGTCGTGACGCCTTCAGCGAGCTCGCGTTTAAGCATCCAGCCATCATGCATCAATTTGCCCAACTCCGGCACAACACTTTCTTTTTGTTGTAAAATACGCGTGGCATCATCACAGAATTGCCCGAGCGTATTCAGCTCTTTCTCTTTCTTATCGAAATTAGCAATTTGCTTTTCAGCTAGAACACTGGCAAAGCGTGAAAAGCCTGTAAAAAACAACATGAAGGAGCTTTGCAGTTCACGGCGGTTTTTACCCGACAGGATCATCGGCGAGACTTCATAGGTGCCGTCTTTATTAAAGTCGATTCGATTGAGCCCGCCATAAGCTGCCCAAATTTGATCCTGGCTGCCAACCGCCTCTTTCATGACATCCTGCTCAATACGAATGGCTTCATCGGCCAATTCCTGCTTCGCGCTCATGCGGCCTTTGAGCGCGTTTAAGGCATTTAACAAACCTACTGAAAAAGAAGAACTAGACCCCAGCCCTGAACGTGCCGGCAAATCCGCATTATAGGTAATCTCAAGGCCAGTTTCCGCACCATGCTCTTCCAGGATTGCACGTACCGCCGGATGTTCGATATCGCTGACTTCGTTGATCAACTCGATATTGGACCAAACGACCCGATGCTTATGCTCAAAAAACGGCGGCAGATAGCGCACGCTCAGATAGCAATATTTGTCAATGGTCGTGCCGATCACAGCTCCGCCATTCTTGAGATACCAATCCGGATAATCGGTGCCGCCACCAAATAATGAAACTCGAAACGGGGTTTTGCTAATAATCATGCCACCAACTTACACTATTTATGATGAAATTTGCCAAGGACTTCAGGAGCTCTGGCCAAATCCTCGGGCGTGCCAATATCCAAAAAAGCGAAATCACCGGCCATTGCGCTCAAATGGCCAGCCGGTAATTTCTGAAAATAGTCGTTTTCCAGCGATGGCCCACTTGCAGAAATCGCCGTTATCGTATCTGCATCAAATAAATAGATCCCAGCATTTATCATGCCGGGTGCGGCGGTATCACTTTTTTCCTGAAACCCTATCACCTGACTTTCGTCATTAAGTGTGACCGCACCGTATCTGCCCGCATCTTCAATCTGAGTACACAAAATTGAAGCGTCAGAGTTCCCACGCTGGTGATGAGACAAAAATTCACAGAGATCTGCATCGACAAAACTATCACCATTCATGATTAAAACTGTTTTCGACGTTATCGCCGAGCTGACATTGGCGATGGCGCCACCAGTTCCCAAAGGTTCTTTCTCAATAATCGTAACAATTTCAATATTTTCTGGCGGGTTATCATTCAGATAGTCCGACACAGCACCTGCCAGATGACCGAGACCAAAAATCATGCGCTTGGCGCCAAAACTCTCCAACCAAGCCAGTAGAAAATCAAGGTAAGGGCGATCCCCGATCGGCGCTAAAATCTTTGGTGTATCTTTGAGAACGGGCGAAATTCGTGTGCCAAGCCCGCCAGCCAGAACGACCACGTCAATTGTATTTAGGCAATTTTTGGCCATATATACTTAGACATTCCCATACATTGTGTTTTTAACCATCCGGTAGCCTTTGGCTAGTTCAGCGATGCCGTCCGCTAAGGAGTGAGCAGGCGCATACCCTGTTGCCTCAATCTTTTCATTTGAGACGATATAGTCGCGCTTGTCCGGATCTTCACCAATCGGTGCTTCCATAAAGACAAAATCAGTAATTTGTTCTTGGATTTTTTCGCACAGTTCCCATTTTGACAGATTGGCATCCGACAGGCCGACATTATAGGCTTCACCCCGCATCGACTCGAAATTGGCAATGGCATGCTGAAAAGCGCGGGCAACATCCCGGATATGAATATAATTACGTTTGAAATGGCTCTCGAAAAGTAAAACCGCCCGGTCATTGACAGCTCGGTAAACAAAGTCATTGACCAGCAAGTCCAAACGCATTCGAGGCGCCATACCGAATACAGTGGCGAGCCGAAAACTCAAACCATTGTCGCGCGCGAGCACTAATTCTTCAGCTTGGACCTTAGTTTTACCATAAAGCGTAATTGGATTAAGCGGCGATTCTTCAGTACAGAACTTACCGGTTTCACCAATGCCGTAGCCCGAATTCGTAATTGGCATTAGAACGCGCTGATCCTTACCTAACAATCCCATCAAGGATTCAACTGCGTCCCTATTGGTCGTGGTCGCGCCAACTGTATCACTATTGCACATAGGCGCGCCGACCAGGGCGGCCAGGGGAATAACGATATCGGCATCTTTTACCAATGGCTTAAGCTGATCTATATCTCGGGCATCGCCGCGTTGGACATCGAAATTGGGATCGGCACAAACATGCCCAAGACTGTTTTGTTTGAACATAAAGTTATCGAGGACTGTCACTTTGTGACCATCAGCTAAAAGTTCCGGCACCAGGATCGAGCCGAGATACCCCGCTCCGCCCGTCACAAATATATTATAGCTCTCTGACATTAATTCTCTCTTCTAAAAACGGTCTAATACGCTGTGTAAATGGTTAATTTCTTCGGATAAATTAAACGGGTGATTGCCGACAAAAAAGCCCTGATCATGAGCCAGATTTCCGTTGGTCATTTCACCTATTAGTTCGTAGTCAAAATACTTGATCGCCGTATGGCGGGGAAAGCAGCCTCCGGTGATGATACGAAAGTCTATATCAGCCTCACGAAGTGATGACATTACCTGGGTCCTGTCCAGATTCCTTGCTGGGTTCAGGATGAAGGTAAAACAAAAGCACGACGATTTGCCGTTTTCACGCTGCACAATAAAACGCTCATCACCTCCAAATAATGATTGGAAATGAGCCAAGTTCTTCCGTCGTGCTGCCGTAAAGTTCGGCAATTTCTTCAATTGTTCAATCCCAACCGCGGCATTAATCTCCTGTGGCCGTACATTATAACCCGGCAGAATAAACTGATACTCTTCAAAAAAATCATCTTCATGGGGTTCGAATATATCGGAGCCGGCAGGAACATCGCGCGACCAACCATGCGCTCGGATTGAGCGCGCCAGTTCATTGAGCTCAGCATCGTCGGTTAAGATATAGCCTCCTTCTATCGTCGAAACATGATGAGAAAAGAACGAACTGAAGGTGCCCAAGTCGCCAAAAGTACCCGTCTTTTGACCGTTAAGTTCAGCATCCATGGATTCACAATTGTCTTCAAAAAAGATTAGATTATGTGCATCAGCGAAGCTGCGCATCACATCAAGCGCCGCTGGGTTACCAAGAATGCTGACGCCGACGATCATCCGTGTGTTCGGAGTTAGCGCTTCTTCCAACCGGCTGACATCCATATTGAGGGTCTCAAGCTCGACATCAATAAAGCGGAGTTTTAAGCCATATTGTTGGAGCGGATGATAAGTCGTCGACCAGGAGATCGCCGGCACGATTACTTCATCACCGGCTTTAAGTGGATTATCTTTGCGGTAAAACAGGCTGGCTATACTGACCAGATTTGCCGACGAGCCGGAGTTGACCATTATCGCGTGGTTGCGTCCAAAATAGCTGGCGAAAGCGACTTCGTATTCGGCAACCTTCGGCCCCATGGTGAGGCGGCCAGAGGCGACCACGTCATCAATAGCGGCCTTTTCTTCCGGCCCCCAAGTATCTGCAGCTAATTCAAAAGTCATCGATGTTTTTACTCACTATATTCCGGCGGTACCGGTACACCATCAACAATGCCTTCCGCCTGAAGTTCCTGAAAGACACTATTGGCGCATTCAAGCAGCCCTTGGCCAAAATCGATGCTCGGATTGTTAACCAGCTTGACACCAATTGACGGTGAGAAAGAATAAGGTGTCAGCACATAGTGGCCTTGATAATCCTGATCGAGCATTTCAATGGCCACCTGATCATTGAGCATCTCTTTGACGAAGTTCAAAAGTTCTGAATATTGGAAGCGCTCAATACCGGTCAAAATGACATTCTGATTGCAATACTTATCCTCCTCCAAAACATCGGCACTAAGTTTAGCGGCATCCCGGCCATGAACATATTCGCGTTCTTCTGAACCATCACCTTGGAAGGTAATTGTCTGCTCAGTCAGTGCTTCGCGCAAAATTCTATAGATACGATTATTGGCGTCGGCTCGCTCGCCATAGACCGAGCCATAACGCACAATGGTATAATCCATGCCGTATTGTTCACCATATTGCTCGACAATCAGCTCGGATGATTTTTTAGAGGCGCCATAGAAAGCTCCTTTGTGGGAAAAAACATAGACCGAGCTCGCATACATATAGCGTTTCACACCGGCTTGCCGCGCTGCCTCAATAATATTGAGATTACCAATGACGTTGAGGGTGACAGTTTCCACCGGCTTATCAATGGAATCATTCAAATCAGCCAGGCCAGCGAAATTATAAACGACCTCTTGGCCCTTAACTGCCTCGGCGACTGCTCCGGCGTCCATAATATCACCGACAATCATCGAAGCCTTGCCGTTTACATAAGGGGACGCATTAAGATCAAAAACGGTCACGGTATGGCCGCGGGTGATCAATTCATCGACGACATAGGAGCCTAGAAAGCCTGCCCCGCCAAATACCAGGATTTTCATCAATGCCCCCTTCTAGCCGCCAAAGTGACTAACTAAATGACTGATCGCGCTCCGCCCCATGGCCAGCATTGCTTCATTGGATGAACCACCGGTATGCGGCGTCGAGATTAAATTCGGCAGTTCAATCATCTCCCGGTCATCGCTTGGCTCGGTCTCGAATACATCAATTGCCGCCCCGGCAATCGAGCCCGTGATCAGCGCCTGCTTTAAATCTGCCTGAACCACCAGGCCTCCCCGAGCGCAATTGATAAAATAAGCTGTATCCTTCATTTGACTAAATACTTCAGCGTTGAATAAATCGCGCGTCGTCTCGTCAAGCGGTGTGTGCACGGTAATAATATCTGCTTCCTCGTAAATCTCTTCTTTGCTGCACTCGACTAAATCATGGGTCTGGTAGTAATCAGATTGATCAATGATGTCGTTGACGAGAATTTTACAGCCAATCGGTTTAAGCAAATCAACAAGGTCCTTGCCGATAAAGCCGACACCGATGATGCCGACCGTCCGGCCCGATAGATCAAAGCCGCCATTTTTGTTCCAGTCGTTGTTGGCAACGAGATTGCGCGCTGAAAACAAAACGTGGCGGGATAGACCGAGCATAAAACAAAGCGTCATCTCAGCTACGCAGCGGCGGTTGACGCCGCCGGTCCACCCAATTTTCACATTGTGTTTGTCAGCTGCAGCCTGATCGACATTGTCCAGACCCACGCCATACTTTGCCGCTATTTGCAGTTCAGGGCATTGGCTCAATACCTGGTCAATTACCGGCTCCAAGCCAACTACGACACCAGCCGCATCACCGACATAGGCGGCAAATGAGTCAGGATTAAAATCCAATCCGTCTTCATTAAATTCAGCATTGGGAAACGCGGTCAATAGTTCTTCCCGCAGCACCGGGTGTTTGGAAAAACTTTTAGACGAAACTTTTATTTTGGCGTTGTTAGACATCGACTATTAAGCCTTTCCCGCTAGTTTAGTTGCTGCATCAACAATATGCGGTGTATCGATGCCATAAAGATCATGCAAGGTATCCCGGTCACCATTAACCACTTCGAAGCCGTCCCGCATGCCGAGACGCTTCATGGGCTTAAGCACATTTTGATCAACCAGCGCTTCAGCAACCGCACTGCCCATTGCCCCCTCCAGCAATTGCTCTTCAACGGTCAGCACAGCATCATAGTTCGCCAATAATTTGGTCAGCCCGTCACTATTGATAGGCTTGACCCGGAAGAGATCAATCACGCCGGCATCGACGCCTTTTTTAGCGAGAGCCTCTTGAGCCTTCAACGCTTTTTGTACCAGGGCGCCGCAGGCGATAATCGCGACCTGTTTGCCTTCGACAATATGACCAAACCCTTGATCATAGACAGCTTTAAAGCCGCCATCATAAAGCGGCGCCTGACCTTGCCGGTCCAGACGAATGTAGCGGAAATCCGGATTTGAGATAGCGACTTTGGCAATTTCCTCGGCCGCTTCGGCATCACCCGGAGTTAAGACTTCAATACCGTTTAAGGCGCGCATACAGGCGATGTCTTCCGGCGTAAAATGAGTGAGCGTGGCATGATCATAACCAAGCCCAACGCCAACCGCGATCATCGTCACTGGCAAATTCATCGAAGCGATTACACATTTGACCTGCTCGTAACATCTGGCCGTAATAAACGGCGCCATGGCGTAGAGGAAAACTTTCTTTCCGCTGAGCGCCAGGCCCGAAGCAAGATCAACCATGTTTTGTTCAGAAATTCCAGCGTGAATAAACTGATCCGGCAGATCGGCACGCAGGCCGTCGAGGGCGGCGGCCCCTAAATCGGCACTGATAAATAAAATGTCTTTGTCTTTGCGGGCGGCATCACAAATGGTGTCGATCACCGCATCGCGCATCAGTCTTGGCAGAGGAGTCGCGTCCATTTAACCCTCCATCCCGAGTTCGCTGCGCGCCTGGGCGATTTGCTCCTCACTTGGCATGCGGTTATGCCATTCGGAGCGCCCTTCCATAAAGGAGATGCCTTTGCCCTTCACCGTATTGGCGATGATCGCCAGTGGCTTGCCTTCCGTCTTGCCGATTCGATCAAAAACCGGCATGAGTTCATCAAAGGAGTGCCCATCAACGATAACAGCTTCCCAGCCGAAGCTCCGCCATTTCTCTTCCAGGTCACCCAGTTCAAGCAAATCTTCGGTTTTACCCAGAATACAAAGCTGGTTACGGTCAACAATAGCAACCAGATTATCGAGCTTGCGATGGGCAGCGAACATGGCTGATTCCCAGATCGAGCCCTCATAGCATTCGCCGTCACCTAAAATAACAAACGTCCGGTAATCCTGACCGTCCTGGCGGGCGGCCATGGCGAAGCCGGCGCCCATACCGATGCCGTGGCCGAGCGAGCCAGAAATGCCTTCAATACCGGGAATACGAAAATCAGCATACATGCCCAGCAGACCGCCCGGTTCGGTGAAGCGTTCCAGTTCTGCTTTAGGGAAAAATTCAAGATCGGCCAGGATCGGATATTGCACCATCGCCGCATGACCTTTGCTGACTATGATGCGGTCCCGCTCCGGATCATCGGGCTGTCCGACCGTGACTTTAGCAACGCCACCGTAATAGAGCGCCACCATTATTTCCGTGCAGGAATAGCAGGACGGAATGTGTCCTTTCTTTTGGCGCATCGCCATTTCAAAAAGCTCCTGGCGCAACCAATGAGCTTTAGCTTGCAGATCGTTGACGTTCAATTTGTTTTCTCGTTCTCTTAAGACGCCGCTTAAGCAGCGTCGTCTTCCAATAGTTTTCGTTTCAGCGGAATGGCCGCCATACGTTCGATGTGATCCACCACATCCTGGCCGAATTTTTCTTTAACCAAATCAAGATAGGCCTGATGGGCAAAATATTTATCAAAGGCCTGATCCCGAAATGCCAGGATTTCTGCCGCCGAACAATGCTGATTGGCCAAAGGCTTGGCATTATAGCCGTGCTGGGAGAAATCTTTCCAAGTATCAGGCAGCGGCGTGCCATCCCGGATGGCATCCAGATAAAGCGGTGAACCCGGATAGGCCATGGCAGAGTAGAAATTAGCAAACTCGCAATTGAGTTCCAGCGCAAGATCAAAGGTCTGCTGCATGCGCTCGATACTGTCATCGGGCAGACCGAAAATATAATTGCCGATAATATAGATACCGGCGGCCTGAATGCGGCGGACCACGTCTTTGATTTCGTCATTACCGTAGATTTTATCAGCACCGTCCCGGACATGATCACTGGCGCTTTCGATGCCGAGACAGAGCCAGTTCACACCAGCGGCTTTAAGCTTGTCGAGAAATTCATCCTGTACAGAATCGACCCTTGCATAGGCCCAGATATTAACCTCGTAATCCCGCTCAATCAGCAGATCGCAAATGCCCAAGACATGGCTTTTATTAAGCACAAACATCTCGTCAACAAATTTGAGATTCTTAACGCCGTAAGTTTCAACCAGATGATCAATTTCCTTGATCACGCTCTCCGGTGACCACATCCGGTAAGACGATTTACCAAACGGCGAATTAATACAGCAGAAATGGCATTTATAGGGACAGCCGAGACTCGTGTGGATGGCCGCATAGGGCGAGCGGTCATGGATATGATCAAAGCTGTGCCAATTATGCGCCCGGTATTTCTCCATCGGCAGCAAATCCCAGGCGATGCCCGGCATTTCATTGTCGAGATCGGTGAGCAAGGCCTCTGCACTCGAAGGCGGCACGATATCGCTGCCGTCCCGCGTCCATAAACTAGGGATGCCGCTAAAATCATTAGCCTTGTCATCTATCGCCTGAAGGGTTTTTAAAATAGTCACCGGTCCTTCAAGATCGCAGACAAAATCAACTGTTTCTTCCCGCATGGTAAGTTCGGGCAGTGCCGATGGATGAGTGCCGGTCATCATGATTTTGGCATCGGTCCCAGCTTGCCGTATGAGCCGGGCAATATCACCAGCAGCAGTCATGTTTTGGGTCGAAGCCGAGGGCTGCAAGCCATAACAGACGATGACGATGAGTTTGGGTGCATAATCCTCAGTTGCGACCCGGGCGGCTTCGGCTGCACTGGCGCCCATCGCAGGTGCGTCATAAATTGCGGCACTACGGTCTTTGCCGCGCACATAAGACGCAAATAGGCCCGCGAAAACCGGCGGCTCTATCGCCGGAAATTCGTCACCCAGGTCCTGATAGATTTGTTTACGATCACCAGGATTGATGAATAAGACATCCACACCCTCGGCCATAAAGGGTTCTCCTTTATATTAATGAGATATACTAGCCGAAAGAAGAAGTATAGACGACTGAGTCTTAACTAAAAGTGACTCGGAGCATCATTTTCAGAGTCCAAGAATGGCCGGTAATTCATCTAATGATTTGATTTCATTGGCCGGCTTACCGGGCAGTCTTTCGGTTGCCTGGCCAAAGCGATTTACCCAATTGACCTTAAACCCAAAATTAGCGGCTCCCGCGACATCCCAGGCATTGGACGACATGAAACAGATTCGCTCTGCCGGCAAAGAAAGCCCATCGACAGCCAATTGATAGACTGATGGATGCGGCTTATAGATTTTAATCCTATCAACTGAAATAATGGCGTCAAAAAGCTCACTGAGCCCGGCACTTTCAACAGCTGAATTTAGCATCGTCATATTTCCGTTGGATAAAATAGCTGTTTGGACGCCATTCGCGCGCAAGGTTTCGAGCATGGCCGGCACTTCGGGATAGGCATCCAGCGTCGCATAGAGATTGATCAATTTCCCTTTCAAGGCATTATCATCAATACCCAAAGTATCCATGGCAAAATCCAAGGCGTCGTCCGTGATCTGCCAGAAATCTTTATATTCCTCCATCAGACTGCGCAGCCAAGTGTAGTTTAGCTGCTTCATCCGCCAGATATCGGACAGCGGTTCCCATTTATCACCGAGATCGTCTTTGCAGTGCGCGGCAGCCGAAGCGACGTCAAATAACGTGCCGTAGGCATCGAAGACACAGGCGCCAATATTTTCCAGTTTTTCAGCCATGGTTTAGTTCCCCTCTTTTTCAATTGGGTCAAACAAACTCATAATCTCGCCGATATCTTTTTCACCGAGGCCCATTGAGGATAGTTTTCTAAAAGCCTCAGAGGCCAGCGTCGCCATCGGTAAAGGGGCGATGTTTTCTTTGGCGACATCCCGGGCAGTATCCAAATCTTTCAGCATGGTATTGCCGGCGCCAATCATTGGTTCAGTGTTGCGGGCGGCAAAGCGCGGCGCCATGATCTGAAACGGCTGCGAATCGGCCCAGCCCCCTTTGAGGGCTTCAGCTAATTTCGTCGCATCAACAACGCCTGATTTTTCAGCAAAGCTGATGGCTTCGGCCAGGGTGGCAACACCGCTCGCGACGATAATCTGGTTACACAGCTTGGTCACCTGCCCCGCCCCACTTTCGCCCATATGGGTAAAGCGCTGGGAAAACGCCGCAACGATAGGCCGGACGCGCTCAACATCGACCGCCTCGCCACCGGCCATGATGGCGAGCGTACCCTCAGTCGCCCCCTTGGCCCCGCCTGAGACCGGCGCATCGACCCAGCCCATGCCGGTTTCTTTTTTCAGCCGAGCTGAATATTCTCGTGTCATGTCCGGACGCATGCTGGAAAAATCAACCAATAGCTTGTCTTTGGTACCAACACTCGCGACACCGCCTTCACCGAAAACGACAATCTCAACGGCTTTGGCATCGGTGAGACACATCAAAACGATATCAACACTAGAAACTAATTCAGCCACGTTGGCCGCTTCTTTAGCGCCACTCTCCAAGGCAGGCAGTATTTTCTCGCGGCTGCGATTCCAGACCGTGACATCGTGGCCAGCTTTGAGCAGATTTTCCACCATCGGCCCGCCCATGATGCCGAGCCCGATATAGCCTAGTTTTTCGGTCATGAGATATCTCCCGAATCAATCGGCTCCTCGACTTCCCATTGCACGTTACCGGCATGAGTGACCGCACCCAGATTTGCCGGGCCTACCGTGGCGGCATATTTCTGCAAAGCACCAGCGAGTTTTGAGGCATCGGGTGGTGTCCAGTTCTGCCGCCGCTCAGTCATTTCCTCATCCGAGATTTTGACATCTATGGTGCGCGCACCACCATCGATGCGAACAATATCACCGGTTTTAATCAGCCCAATCGGTCCGCCGGAGGCCGCTTCGGGCGAGGCGTAACCAATACACATGCCTCGGGTCGCACCAGAAAACCGGCCATCGGTTAATAGCGCCACTTTCTCACCCATACCCTGACCGTAGATGATTGCTGTCACGCCAAGCATTTCCCGCATTCCCGGCCCGCCTTTCGGCCCTTCATTGCGGACAACGATCACCGAGCCTTCTTCGTAGGAACGGTCGCGGATTACCGCCATGCAATCTTCCTCGCTTTCAAACACCAAAGCCGGGCCTTCGTGCACCAAAGACTTAAGCCCGGCGACTTTGAGCAAAGCACCATCCGGGCATAGATTGCCCTTCAACACCACCACGCCACCGGTTTCGGAAAATGCTTCTTCCTTCGGCAGAAAAACCTGACCGTCTGGCTCCGGCGCATCAGCCAAATCATCAGCCAGCGTAGAACCATTAACCGTCAGACACTCACCATGGAGATAACCGCCATTAAGCATTTCTTTGAGCAATACCGGCACGCCGCCGACTTCATAAACATCCTTGGCATGGTAGAGCCCGCCCGGACGCAGACTGGCAATAAGCGGCGTGCGGTCAAAGACTTCGGCCACATCATCAAGGGTAAACTTGATACCGGCTTCATGGCCAATTGCCGGAATATGCAGCCCTGCATTGGTTGAGCCGCCGGTGGCAGCAACAACGGCGCTGGCATTTTCAAGCGATTTACGGGTGACGATATCCCGCGGCAATGGGCCGTCACCAAGTACGCCCTGCATAACAATGTCACCGGCCTGTTTGGCGACACCAAAGCGCTCTTCATAAATGCCGGGGATCATTGAAGAACCCAATGGCGCCAAGCCTAAGACTTCCGAGACCATGCCCATGGTATTGGCGGTAAATTGCCCGGCGCAAGCGCCGGTAGTCGGCAGGCAAGCCCGCTCCAACTCGTCTATTTCTTCCAGGCTCATTTTATTGGTCATCACCGCGCCGACGGCTTCATAGGAATCAAGCACGCTGACATCCTTGCCGCGCCAATTTCCGGGCAAAGCCGAACCGCCATAAATAAAAACCGACGGCACATTGCAACGCACCATCCCCATCATCAGGCCAGGCAGATTTTTATCACAGCCGCCAAAACCGATAATACCGTCATAAGCATGACCACGAACAACCAGTTCAACACTGTCAGCAATGACTTCCCGGGAGATCAGCGAAAATTTCATGCCCTGGTGGTTCATCGATAGACCATCTGACACCGAAATCGTGGTGAATTCGCGGGGTGTGCCGCCGGCCGCCTGGACCCCTGCTTTTGCTGCCGTCGCTTGCGGGGCTAAATTCATTACACAGGGCGTGGTCTCCCCAGCTGTTGTGACAACCCCGATAAAGGGTTTGGCGATAGCCTCATCATCCAGCCCCATGCCACGCAAAAAGGCGCGATGCGGCGTGCGATCCAAACCATCTGTGGTGACCCGAGAGTGCAGCGATTTGTTTTTTTGATCAGACATTAATTGCCTCTTTATAATTATACGTCATTACTGGAGGACATCGGCAAAAGCGTCTATTGTCAAGCCACTGCTTCAACATCCGGGAACCATTTAATATATGTCACCTGATAATTATGATTCTTTTGTCACCGAAGATAACGTCTGGTCCCAAGTCATTGCGGATGGAAGCTCGACAGCAGACCAGCCTGCTTTGTTTCTTGACCGCGACGGTGCGATTGTCGAAGAAGTGAATTATCTCCATCGGCCTGAAGATATTGATTTTATCCCGGGCGCCATTGAAGTTATCCGCAAAGCCAACCAGCTGGAAATTCCGGTAATTATCGTCACCAACCAGGCGGGTATTGGCAGGCAATATTATAACTGGTCACATTTTATCGAGGTGCAGAAGAAAATTCTAACCGTGCTGTTTGATGAGGGGGCTTCAATTGCCGGCGTGTTCGCCTGCCCCCACCACCTTGATGCCAGGGCGCCCTATTTTCATAAAGATCACCCCTGGCGGAAACCCAACCCCGGTATGTTGTTGGCAGCGCAGGAAAAAATGGGAGTTGAATTGAGCGGCTCCTGGATCGCCGGAGACCGCGCTGGAGATGTCCGTGCCGGCCTCAACGCGGGCTGTGCCGGAGGTATTCATCTGCAAACCGGGCATGGCATCCGGGAAATCGAGCGCGAAGCATCCCTAGCGCTTGATAGTGATGATTTTCACGTGATGTCGCTGGCTTCTATCGCTGATTTGCTGACCGAGCTGCCGCTATTTAAACAGCGGATGCATTAAATTAACCCGGCCCGTAGTGGATGTAGTCGCCCCAGACCCGCTCAAGGCGTTTGAGGGTACGCTGGACTTGTTCGACCTCTTCGGTCGTTAAGCCCTCTTCAACCAGTGATTTAGCATTGCGATCTTCAAGGTCTTTAATTTTCTCACAAATATCGCGTGATTTATCGGTCAGCTTAATACGGACTGAGCGTTTATCATGCTCGGCGCGCTGCTGTTCGATATAGCCGCCATCAACCAGCTTTTTCATATTGTAGGAAACGTTTGAGCCTTGATAGTAGCCGCGCTCAATCAGATCGCGGATAACTATCTCTTCATCACCGATATTGGTTAACAACATAGCTTGCACAGCCGTTAAATCCCGATAGCCCAACCGTGTGAGTTCAGTACGCACAACATCCAAAAAACGGCGGTGCAGCCGTTCAATTGTCTTGGCAAGATCTACATAGGCGGTTTCCACGATTACCCTTATGTCTTTGTGGTAAAATCAGCTATATTAATCAATTAGATACGTAACATTTGCAATGTCTATTTTCAAATCTACATGGAGATGTCCCGATTTATGTTATTAAACCTGAGATTTAGTCTCCTGTCAGTAATGGTGATCACAGCTCTCGCTTTAACCGCCTGCGGCGGTTCTATTCCGACGAAAGAAGAGCGCAAGAGCGAGAAAAAGCTCGCCAATTATGAGCAACTATTACGCTTCGCCAAAATGTCGGAAAGCGGCGGCGATATGCAGATGGCCAAACTTCGCTATAGCCGTGCCTATAAAATGCGGCCCCAGGAAGAGGCGCCGATTGCAGGGATCGGCAGGACGTCTTTTGCCATCGGTGAATTTGATATTGCCGCTCAAGCCTATAATAAATTAGTCCACCTCAAACCAAATGACGGACCGGCACGGCGTGATTATGGAAAGTCGCTTATTCGCGTCGGCAAATCGGATATCGCGGTTGGGCAATACGAAGCGGCGTTGCAGATCAACCCGAAAGATTTTGATGCCTTTAATGGGCTCGGCGTAGCGCTTAACATTTTGGGCCGCCACAAAGACGCCGAGAACAATTATCTCAATGGCTTGGAACTGGCGCCGGATCAACTGCCGTTGCGTAATAATCTCGCGCTTTCACTGGCACTTGGCGGTAATTACAGCGAAGCCATTGGTATTTTGAAACAGATCGTTGCCGACCGTGCAGCAACGCCAACCAACCGCTTTAATTTAGCGCTAGTTTATGGTCTTGCAGGTCAGGATGAGAATGCGGCAGCACTTTCAAAGCAAGATTTAAAACCCTCTCAAATCCAAAACAATCTAGGTCTTTATAAAGAGCTCCGGGCGCTCTCGAGCAAAGACCGCGCCGCCCGTATTTTTGGCATTAAGTAGAACATCGAATAACTAAGGAAAAAACATGATTACCAAAGGTGTCAATGAACTGGTCGCCGAAGCCGAAGCCGAAATTGAAACTCTGAGCGTCGAGGAGGTGCTCGCGGTCAAAGACGATGAAAATGTCCAGCTGGTGGATATTCGTGATATTCGCGAGCTCTGGCGGGAAGGCGCAATCCCGGGCGCCTTGCACGCTCCCCGTGGCATGCTTGAGTTTTGGGTCGACCCGGAAAGCCCCTATCACAAAGAAATATTTTCTTCCGGCAAAAAATTCATCTTTTTTTGTGCGCTCAGCCATCGCTCTGCCTTGGCGACCTTGGCCGTCCAAAACATGGGACTGGCGCCCGTGGCTCATATCGGAGGGGGCTACACAGCCTGGCAGGAAGCTGGTGCACCGACCGAAGTTAAAGAACGTAAATAGCCAGATGATTTTCTGATGAAAATGCTTTGGCGCTTGGTGGTATGGATGCTTCTCTTAGCCCTGCCGCTCGACGCCATGGCGCATCAGGTGTTTTTATCTTCAGCAAAAATTGTTGAGAGCTCCGATCGGCAGATATCGGTGGAACTAATCGTCGAAGGCAGCGACCTTGAGAAAGTATTTGGAGTACCGCTGACCATTCGCGGCGGTATCGTTAATCCCCATGAACTGGCAAAGCATAAGACCAAAATCGTAGATTATCTAATGGCCAGGGTGGCGGTTGCCAACGGGGCCGGCGATAGTTGCAGCTTTGTCTCAAAGGAATTTCACGAATCTTTCAATGCCGTTCTCCTGCTGACCAAGTGGGATTGCCGAAATACAGTGGGTGAACTGTTCTATCAGACCTCGCTGTTTTTTGATGAGAGCGCAACCGCCGGGCAGCTCATTTTCATAAAGGACATGAAGGCCAAGACACCGCCTCTCCTCAATGCCCAAACGCCGAAGATCAGCATCACTGGGCCGCCACCAACTTTTATGGAAACCACTAAAAGATTTGTTGTCGCCGGCATCGAGCACATTTTTATCGGCTTCGATCACATCGCCTTTTTGGTCGCCTTATTATTGTGGGCCCGGCGGCTTTGGTCGGTGATTAAGATTGTTACGGCCTTTACCATTGCCCACACGATCACCCTCACCTTGGCGACACTTGATATCGTGACCCTGCCTTCGGTATTTGTGGAAGCAGCGATTGCCGCGAGCATTATCTACGTTGCAGCGGAAAATTTTTTCAGGCGGGAAATTGAGTCGCGCTGGCTGGTTACTTTTTTCCTAGGGCTGGTTCATGGTTTTGGATTTGCCAGCGTCCTCAAAGAATTTGGCTTACCGGACAATGCGCTGGTGACGGCGCTGGCGATGTTTAACGTCGGGGTCGAGATCGGTCAAATCGCCACTGTCGGCATCGCCCTGCCGGTTATTCTGACTGTCGATCACTTGATTGTCCGCAACGCGCCGAACGCGCCCAACAATCGGCGTAAACCACACTTCGTCTATCTCGCTTCAGGCAGTATTTTGTTGCTCGGGGCTTATTGGTTCGTTGAACGGGTGTTTAATTAGTAAAGATGTGAATTAACTATTGACCCGGATCAACGACGAATACGCCTAAAAGGAGTAGAATCCCTCCATCTTCATAGAGATGGAGGGATATTATGGTTGAAACATCATATCGGGTCCCTGTTCATCACGGGGACGCCTGGTGGGGCGGTTTAATGGACCCCCTCAAAGGTATTGGCAACAAAATCTCAGACTTTTTCTCGCCAAACGCCGAAGCTTCCGGCAATGATCAATTTTATGAAATTCATGTCGAACTTCCGGGTGTCGAAGAGGACGATATCGAGGTAACGGCTGACAACAATGTCCTGCTGATCAAAGGTGAACGCAAATTCGAGCGTAAGGAGGAAGGTAAAACCTACTTCTTCTCCGAACGCAGCTATGGTCAGTTCCAACGTTCGTTCCGTCTGCCTGGCGATGCCGATACAGGTAAGATCAGTGCTACCTACAAAGATGGCCTGCTGATTATTAAAGTCGCCAAAAAGGAAGCCGGGGCGCAGGAAGGACAGCGTATTCCGGTTGATCGCGGTTAATTTGACCTGAAAAGGTTGCGGGAGAGCACCCCCACGACGCTCTCCCGCTTAACTGCATCAGCCCGGATCCCGCTGGGCGTCACAGTTGTTAGGTTAAACCGCGCGCGCTAATTCATACCTTTCAACGCATCCATCGCATTAATACCGGCCGGGCCTAAGAGCACGATAAAAAGTGTCGGCAGAATAAAAAGGATCATCGGCACCGTCAGCGTCGCCGGCAGTTTAGCGGCTTTTTCTTCGGCTTTGAGCATACGTTCTTCACGAAATTCCGCACCCAGTACCCGCAAGCTGCTGGCAAGCGGCGTGCCGTATTTTTCGGTTTGGACCAGGGTGTTGACGACGCCGCGAATGGCCGCGAGGTCCGTTCGTGCATTCAAGTTATCCAAAGCTTTTTTTCGTTCCGGCAGAAATCCCAGCTCTAAGGCGGTCAAAGTCAGTTCATCGGCAAGCTCCGGCGAATTCGGGGCGATTTCTCCAGAAACCCGGTTCAGCGCCGCATCCAGACCCAAACCCGCTTCTGTACAGATCACCAGCAAATCGAGTGCATCCGGCAGGCCTTTCTGCAGGGCTTTCCGGCGTTTTGAAATGACATTTCGGACATATATTTCCGGCGCAAAGACGCCAGCGACAATTGCTGTCATGGTCAAAGTAAGTCGCATCATCGCCGGGCCATCATAAATTTTTGTCAAATACATCAAGCCCGCAGTTGCGGCGCCCAAAACCACCGGCAGACATACTTTAAAGAATAGATAGACCACCAGCGCGTCTTTACCGCGCCAGCCCGCCTGCGAAAGTTTGAGCTCAATTTCTTCGGTTTGCTGGCTGCGCATTAAGTTGAGCTTGGTGGTAACACTGCGCATAAAGCCCATGGCTTGAATTGAATTATTGTTTCTCCGGCGCGGCGCGGTCAGGCCTTGCTTCATGGCGTCACGTTGGGCAACCAGGTTTTTCACCCGGCCACGCATCGGATCTCGTGCAATCAAACCGTTCCAAACTGCAAGCACGGTCAAGAAAGTGGAACCTGCAACCATCAGCATGATGAAAGCATCGGTCGAAATTGCACTGGGGAGAAAATCTTCCGGGTTCATATCTCAAACCTCACCATTCTAAACATCACGGAAACACCAATCGTTAAGCTCACCAGACCGCCGATGATCAGCGAATGACCACGCGGATCGTTGACCAAGGTCATGATGTATTCTGAATTGATAAAGAACAGGATAGCCGCCATCAGGAACGGCAAGGAGCCGAGAATGTAGGCACTTGCTTTGGCCTCTGAGGACAGCGCTTTGATTTTAAGTTTCATTTGTTTGCGTTGGCGCAGGATGTGCGAGAGGTTGGCCAGCGTTTCAGCCAAATTTCCGCCGGTTTCTTTTTGCACATTCAGAGTGATGACAAAAAACTTGAAATCCGGAGTATCAAGTCGGCTGGCAGTTTCCCACAAGGCTTCTTCCAGAGTTTGGCCGATTTTAACCGCATCAGTAATGCGGCGAAATTCGACGCCGACCGGATCGGCCATCTCGGCGCCAACCGAAGCCACACATTCTGAGATCGGCAGACCGGATTTAAGACCACGCACCATCAAATCAATGGCATCCGGAAATATAGCGGTAAATGCTTTGAGCCGACGGTCACCCAGAAAACCTACATATTTATAGGGAATAGCAACACCGGCGGCGATCCCGCCCAACACACTAAGAAATGGATTTAGACCAAATACCAAGGCACTTAACGCAGCGACAATAAGGGTTAACGAGATCATTGCCGCGATGAAAGAGCCGATTGAAATTGTCTTTCCAGTCCGAGCTAATTTCGCATTTAAGATCCCGGCATTCGGCAAAAATCGTTTGGTCAGCGTTTCCAAAAACTTAAAGCGGTCACTGCCGGTTTCCCGGCGCAGATCGGTAGACACCTCAACGTCACTATCGCCTTGCGTCATACGAGTTTGCAGACTCTGCACGCGTTTCGCCATTTGTTTGCGAGGTTGGCCGACCACGGCTTGGACAGCGAACACCACGCCAACAAAAATGATCGAAACAGCAGCGAATATGATCAGAGTTACGCTATCCATTAGAGTGTGACCTCCAACAGAGATTTATCCAAACCGAAGTAAGAAGCACGCTCGGTAAAGTTCGGCCGCAAGCCGGCACTTTCAAACTCGCCGAGCAATTTGCCATCAACCCCTTCACCTTGGAATTTATAAGTATAGAGATCCTGCGTCGTAATAACCTCACCTTCCATACCGATGATTTCTGTAATGTGAGTGATACGGCGCATGCCATCGCGCATCCGGCTGATCTGGACGATCATGTTGACGGCACCCGCGATCTGCGCCCGCACAGCTTCGTTGGGTAATTTAACGCCCGACATCGCTACCATGTTTTCCAGCCGCGTTAACGCTTCGCGTGGATTGTTGGCGTGCACAGTACCGAGCGAACCATCATGACCGGTGTTCATGGCTTGCAACATATCCATCGCCTCGCCGCCCCGGATCTCGCCGAGAATAATCCGGTCGGGCCGCATACGCAGGGCGTTTTTGACCAGATCTGTTTGCGAAATTTCACCACCGCCTTCGAGATTCGGCGGCCGGGTTTCAAGACGCACGACATGAGGCTGCTGCAATTGAAGCTCCGCCGCGTCTTCGATCGTGACAACGCGCTCACCATGATCGATCATTTGCGACAAGGCGTTCAGCAACGTCGTTTTGCCCGAACCCGTACCACCGGAAATCAAAATATTAAGCCGTGACCGCGAGGCGATTTTTAAGACTTTGCTCATATCATCAGATATGTTGCCCTGCTTGGCCATCACGTCGAGGGTGATTTTTTTCTATGAAAATTTACGAATTGAGATGCTCGGCCCGTCAATCGCCAAGGGGGGAATAATAATATTAACACGGGAGCCGTCCGCCAGCCGGGCATCAACCAGGGGCGATGATTCATCGACCCGGCGACCAACACCCGAAACAATCCGCTGCGAAATATTCATGACATGTGCGTTATCGCGAAATTGCACGTCAGACAGCACCAGCTTGCCACTTTGCTCAATAAAGACCTGCTTCGGTCCATTGACCATGATGTCCGTGATGGTTTCGTCTTCGAGTAACGGCTCGAGCGGGCCAAGGCCCAACATATCATTCAACAGTTTGGTGATCAGGCTGCGCTGTTCAACCAAATTCAATTGCATTTTCTCTTCAGCCAGAATTTCCGCCACAACTTCGGTTATCTGAGCCGCCAATTCACCGCGTGGCATTTCACTGGCTTTAGCCACATCGATACGCTCCATCAGCAAGGGCTGAATTTTCTCTTTGGCCGATTGAATGGGATCGTCAACATCTTGATCCTCTTTCGGCTTCGGCATATTTCTTCGCGCCTCATCCAGGCGTTTGTTGATCAAGACCGTAACAGCGTCGCGTTGTTCATGTTCATCGAGGGTCAGGCCGGTTTCGGTTTGAACTTTCTCTATAGTCTCTTCAATTGCAGTAGCCAATTTGCCTCGCGCCATATCAACAACTTCAGCGTCAGAAAACTGGCTGGCAACGAGAATGTCCGTGGAGGCTACCGCTTTTTCGATTATTTCATCCCTTGCCGTAAATTGATCGAAGGCAACGTCAATGGCGACATCGATTGCTATATCACCGGCCTCATCGATTGCCTGAATTGAAGGGTTTACAGTTTCGCTAGCCGGCTCAGGGGCTACCTGCGGCTGAGAGGCTGGTTCTGGTGAAAAGGGTATAACCTCAGAAGTCTGGCGTTTTCCAAACATGGCTATTTCCCCATCAATTTGGACAGCAGGCCGGATTTAGCCGGCTCAACGAGGCCGAAAATTTCTTCGGTCATTTGACGGATGGCTTTAATCGCCGCACCTTTACCGCCAATTTCAGCGAGCGCCTTTCCGGCAATCGCTGCCTCGGTGACACCTTTGGCATCGAAGGGTACGGTAAAATTAATTTTAAATCCCGCCCCTACTTCAAAATCCTGAGGCGCCACTTCGGCTTTTTTGAAACGGCCTTCTTGATTTATCACGATATTGACCGGCACCGACGGAGCCGCAAGATTGATTGCGGATACCAATTGTTTGCTGTCGCGCAAACCGGCCAAAGACAAATCGGCAACGACATATATGCGGTCACAGAATGCCAGCACATCGGCATGGCTAATGACCATATGAAGAGGCAGGTCGACGACAATATGTTCGAACTTGGAACGCAGTTTCGTCACCAGAACATCGAACGAGTCAGATTTAAATCCGCCACCGCGCTCAACCGGTTCTTCCGATCCCAAGACCATCAGATTGTCAGATTCCCGAACCATGGCGCGCTCGATAAAGAGATCATCGATGCGGCCGGGATTAGCCAGGGCTTCGCTCAATCCTGTGCCAGGCTCAAGATCTAGCGCCAGAGTAACAGATCCGAAATGCTGATCCATATCGACCAGAGCAACCTGTTTGCCAAACTCATGGGCCAGCAGCCAGGCACTATTAACAGCCATGGTCGTTGAGCCAACGCCGCCATGAGCGCCGATCACTGCGGTAACCTGACCAGATTCGATTGGTATTTCGCTGGATTGAGCAGCTTCAGCCGGTTTGGTGGATTGTTCCAGCGCCTTTTCAAAATCCGCCGCTGAAATAGGCTTAACCAGATAATCAGTTACACCAAAGCTGATCAGATCGCGATACATTTGGATATCGTTCACCGAGCCGATAATAAAGACACTGGCTCCCGGATCACACACTTCGGCCAAGCGGTTCACATCGGTCATCACATCGGCGCTGGCCGAGAGATCAACGATCAAATTTTTGGGTGTCGGAATATTAGCCAAGCCGGAAATGGTCTCATCAATGCCGCCGCTAAGAACATTATCCTGGTTCCAGCCTTGAGCAGCTGCAGCGCCGGAGACGGCGGCTCGCGTATCTTCATCGCCGACAAAAGCCAAGAACTCGAAAGTATCAGTTTGATTATCGGGTTCCACGCGCTCTGCTACCGAACTCATGAGCCTGCTCCCGTGCCAGAACCTGAGCCCGTAGAGGAGCCACTGGAAGAGCCTTGAACCTGCGTCTCGCTGGCGCCATCATCTAGCAGCGGCTTGGTTTCGCCCTTGCGGTAAGCTTCGATCGCCCGCGCTCCATATTCTCCGTCAACCAAACCAGGTTGCCGGCCTCGGGCCAAATCACGCGGATTGGCGACCATCATGCCAAGATTGGAGGCTGTCGAGCAGCCGAAATTTGAATGCACGGAATTGCCAAAATTATTATAGGTTTTTTTGGTCCAATCGGGGCAGCCCGGCA
>CAZMHI010000055.1:0-34344 GCA_964566055.1 uncultured Rhodospirillaceae bacterium | reverse complement strand
TGATCCTCCGTTTTCTAACTATAACAGTGGACCCACTTTTTGGGGGAGGACCACCTTTACTGATAATCCAAATCGGGTACTTGACCGTGACCGTCTGCTTGACCTTCTGCAAAATCGCAGCTGGGAGCCATATGACCGCAGTATTGATGTCCTGGTCGGCCGCCTCAGAAGCAAAATCGAAAATAACCCGAAACGTCCTGAGCTCATAAAAACCGTTCGCGGTACAGGCTATGTCCTGGCGACGACCGTCGATAGCGATCAATAAACTTTAGATGTATCCAGCCAACCAGCTTTGCGAGTCTTCCGGCGCCTGTTCGGCTGGGTAAATGCCGACGCTCAAAGATGACAAACTACCGCTGCATTGAAATTCGAGCACCGGGCGTTCCAGTTTGACGCCATAGCTCGGCGACATCCAGCCTGACCGAACGCTGCCCTGCCACTCGCCGTCGCCGTGACATACCAACTCGAATTTCCTATCAAATGTCTTGATGAGCCACTTGCCGGACTCTATTTCGTCAATCTCACAATCCGGCGAAAAATGATAAGGAATTTTAACTTGATGTTCACCGGTGCCGTCGAATTCATCACAAATGATGAGGCGATGATAATTTTTTTCAAGAACAATTTTGCGGATTGGCGTAACCGGATTACCCAATCGCTGATAACCGGAATGCGCGCCAATAAATAAATCCGTCTGCTCATCACATTGCCATTTACGAACATCTGGAACAGCGTCATTGTGCAGCGCAAACAATTCAGAGTCAGAGACATATCGATTTTGCTCTTCGCCATCTATCATCGGCGTATTGTGGCTGGCCGTAGAGCGAAACTGATTGCGTTGTTCATAAGATGCTGAGTAGACAAAACTTCCGCTGTCGCTGATCAATGAAACGCCGTCCAGGCACGCCTCAAACGACAAGCAATCATTATGACCATGCACGCCTTTGCCGCCAAAGCCGACCGGGCCGCATTCGATAAAAACGTGATCCTGCCCACTCGCCATAATATAGAAGCCGCCATCCGCGAAGGCCTTGGAAATCAGCTCCGGGCTTTCAACTTCAACATTTGCTGTTGGATCGGCTGAAGGCCCAAAAGTCCAAAATAGTTCCGCCCGAGCTTCAACACTGGCAAAGCCCCGCCCTCCTATATCCCACTCCGTCTGAATAACATCCGGCAAATAACTATGATCGTTCAAACCCTGATCACCGAAAGGTAAAACCCGGCCATCATCCGCATCCCCCCAGAGTGGTGCAAGATTATCCGGTTTGGTGTAGCTGCGGGTAAACTCAGCCATACGCTGCAAGCGCTGTTGATAGTCTTCATCAACGCTCAATTCTGAAAGGCGGCGATAACGGGCCGGCCAGAAAAACAGCTCGGCAACAAAACGGTGATAAGCAATTGAACCTTCAAAATCTGTGCCGTCTTCAAAGACTTGCATGGCAATTTCTTGTCTCAACAGGCGCCAGCCTTTGTTCAACCAGTTCTCTGGCCTCCTACCCGAACCAAAGAACAACCCGGCAAAAACCAAAGCCCCAGCATCTGCCGTGCAGTGATTGCCGTTTACCCCATAGTCTTCGATGTAGCGCTCCGTGAAGACGCCGTGCTCAAAAAGTGAGCGTAAAAAGCCGGCTCTAAAATCGTAGTCATCCCAGGACTTGGATTTCTTGAAGACATGGAAAAGCCAGGTCCAAGTATAAATCCGCATGGCAGGCTCCATCGCCACTGTCCAATTTACGCCGCGACCGTAGGGATTGGCTTCGATCCAATCGGTCAAAACTTCTCGCGCAAAATCCGCAAATTTCTCATCTCTAGTCAGCATGTAAGCCTGGCCGACCGGTATCAGCCACTGCAGCCGCGACAGCTCCCAAGGCACTTTAACATCACAGGCGCTATCAGGTTTGAGGATATCGATATCGCGAAAAAATTTTACCGGCCATTCTACTTCGGCTTTGAAATCGGTATCCCAGAGAATGGGGCGGCTCAGGGTTTCAGGACCGGACCCTAATAAATCGACTTCCAATTCGAGCGCGGTTTCTGCCGCCGCTAAAATACGCTCCGATTCATGGGGAATAGCTGCATCCAACTCGTCAGTATCAACGGGATCAGTTAGGGCTGGATAAGGCCGCGCCGATATTTGCAACCACAGGTCTTCAATCGTACTAACGCCAAACCGCTCAACAAACCACTTGTCGTCCAAGCCGTAAGTCGGCGATACGCGAACGCGATCCAGCAGCGTTCGCCCTTCTTGCGCGAGCCGGCGCCGCAGTTCCTGCGGTGAGCGATGAAATCCGCGCCCTATCCGGTTGAGCCAGAGCCCAAACATAGTTCATCCCTTTGCTTACAATCCCTCTTTCATAATACCTACGGGCCTATAAACAAAAGATAAATGGCATTATTACTTTATTTTTCCCGGATATTTTTCCAGCCAACCGGCGGCGTCGTGTAGGGGGGCGGCGGATTTTTCATGCCGAGGCGATAGCGTTCACCGCTTTCTTTATCTTTCCAACCCACTTTTTCGACAATAGGTACATGCATCTCAATGGTGTCAGGCTCTGGGCAATAGGCAACGCAATCGCCACAGAACCAGCATTCATCGGGAAATAACACAATCGGTACATTGCGCGCTTCGGGGTGCGGCACCAGCACATCGGTGCGGCAAACTTCGATACAAAGACGGCAACCCGTGCAATTGTCCGGGTTGATCTCGACAACTGTGCAAGGCGCCAAGGGGTTCGCAACCATATAAGCTTCGTTATAATCACTCATTCCGCTGCCTCCATTTCCAGGCGCCGGGTTTTTTCATCGAGCCCGTTATGCGCCTTGTAATTCTCGGCATAAGTCGAAGCATAAGGTTCCTGGAGCCAATAATCGCAGGGTTTATCGCTAATGTTGATGCCATTTTCCTCACGCTTGATGATGACATACTTGTCCCATTCGGGCGGATCGACTTCGGGATAATCAACTCTTTCAAAATCACATGCCTTGCTGCTGGCCTTCCGCGCCCGCGAGGCTTCCATGATCATTTGGCCAACGGTTAGCCGGGAAAACGCTTCCATGATCCGGGCCAACTCATGTGGATTGCGGGCAGAGACTTGCTGGCCTTCGCTTTCTTTTATGCTTTGGAGCCATTCCAGGCCAATCTTTAAAGTTTCCTCCGCTTTATAGGTCGAACAGTAATCCTGCATCACCCGGCAAAGCCCAGCTTGAAATTCCTTCCAGCCGATTCCAGCTGTGCGTTTAACCGGGGCATAAACCCGTTCGCGTTCCTCGCTAAGCTGGGTTTGATCAACTTCAACCTGATCAACACCGAGCGCATAATCGGCAGCTTTGCGGCCCGCATAGCGGCCGGTAGCAGCCGACTGTGAATGATTGCCGCCACCCAACATCTGATTACCGGCAGTGTACAAGCCTTCGAGCGTTGAGCGGCAGTCCCAGTCATAGACCAGACCTCCACCGCCACCGAAAGCAGTTTCCCGCCATTGCGGCGGCCCCTGCCCGTTCCACCAGGGTTTGTGAACACCGGCTTCTTCCGGCGGCAAGACATTCGCCTGCATCATATGTTTATTGGGGTCATAGCCGCCTTTGGTGTAAGGCTCATAAACGCCGTGGCGGGTCTTGCCTTCATTACCGACCATTAGGCCAAAGATCGCTTTACGTTCCAGTTCCGGCATGCCCGGCAGATCAGCGTAAAACGGCAGCACAAACTCGCCACTCTCAATCCGTTCCGCCAAATCATGCGTTAAAGTCGGCCCTTGCGTTTCGTAGGGGTGCGGGGGCGGGCCGTGATAAAACATTTTCTGACCAGGTGCCGTGCGATAGCGGTCGGCAACGTTTTTGATCTCCTTGCCGTCGCGATCCACCCAAGGCACTTCCTTGCCATTTGAATCAACGATTGTGCAGGCAAACCAGGTATTGTGCGCATTACCCGTGCCGTAACCGAAATAGCGGAAGCCGCCCACCGTGCGCCCGCCCGCCTCCATTTGGCCAAACTCAGCCCCGGCGTTGTAGCAAATCGCATTGCCGTCACCGACATCATTGGGATCATCATGAATGGAATTGGCACCGACGAGCTCGGTTGAAAACACCCATAGCCGGGTTGCCGGGCCAGTGCAGACGATAGTCGATTTGGCTTTAAAGATATAAAACTCACCGGTTCTGATGTGAAACCCGGTAGCACCAATCACCCGGCCGCCGATCTTACCGCCTTCGGTCAGCAAGCTGGTGATCATCACCCGATTTTGAATTTGCACATCAAGCCGGCGCATTTCATCATGCATCGCTTTTTTGATGTAAGCGCCCTGCACCCTCACAACCGTGCGGGAGTCATAATCATAAGCAAACATCAACCTGGAGTCTTCGTCACGGAAGTCTGCGTCTACAAAATCGTCATTCTCATCACGAATGGCAATGCCCCATTCTTCAACGTCCAGCAGCGCATCCCAGCTTTCCCGGGCTGTGATATAATGAGAGGCGCGGCTGCCGTATTCGCTGGTGGCGATGCCCTTGCGGCAGCTTTGAAACTCCTCGACCTGATCTTCCGGCGTAATGCCACTGGCCGGATTGGTACAGGCGTTGTGCCAGTGATCAACACCGGATCCACCGCAGCCGCTGGTGAGGACATTGGCTTTATCAATGACCAGCACTTTGGCGCCTTTCTTGCGCGCGCTGATCGCGGCATGACAACCGGCTGTGCCACCGCCAACAATCAGCACATCAGTGGTAACTTCATTGACTTTGTCGTAGTCAACGCTGTACGGCCATGGCGGCGTATTCTCGTTTAACGGAGCTTCATAGATCGACATTTGGCAGTCCCCATTTATTTTTATTTATACCCGCAGAATGTGCCCATACCACACATCATGCATTGACCTAAATCAAATTTAAATGCCCGTTTTTGAATTTAATTCTAATTAGAAAATGCGTGCTAAAGCCGCGTGATTGGTTATGCTTTTGTTATGAATAATAAGAACAAATTAAGAGATGGGGGGATTGCCAGAGCCTTCTCTAGCCGGAATTTCAGATTATTTTGGTATGGCCATTTCAGTTTTATCATCGGTGTTTGGGTCAATAGAGCATCGGTTGCCTGGCTAACCTGGGAAATGACAGGCTCTGAAACCTGGCTCGGCTATATGGGAGCAGCAGGTATGATACCAATGCTGTTTTTTGGCCCCCTTTCCGGAGCAACAGCGGACCGCTATGGCCATCGACGCCAACTTCAGATTGCCACCTCGATTGGGGGGCTATTTCCCTTTGCCATGGCGACTATGGTTTTAACCGAAACAATTACGCCAATCGCCTTGCTAGTGCTGACACTGATGGGTGGCACAACCCGTGCCTTCAACGTGCCCGCCCGCAATGCCATGGTCCATGCGCTGGTCGACAAAAAGGATATTTCGGCAGTGATCGCAGTCAATGGCGCCAGCTATCACAGTGGCAATTTTATCGGTCCTGCAATCGCCGGGGCCGTACTGTTCTATGGCAATGTCGCCACTGCACTTTACACCTATGCCGCCGTCTCTTTCGGTGTGGTTATTCTCTATAAATTTCTCGATATTGAGGATGGTGGTACAGCAAAAAAAGACCGCAAAGGCATCGGTGCCGAACTAGCCGAAGGATTTAGCTACGCCTACAATCACGCCGGCATTCGCAACCTCATGATTATGACTGCTATCGTGACCTTGTTCTTGCAGCCCTTCATGGAGATGCTGCCGGCTTTTGCGACAGAAGTTTTTGCCCGTAAAGTTGAAGGCTATGCCATGCTGGCGACGGCAGCCGGACTTGGCGCCATGTTCGGCGGCCTGTGGCTGGCGCAGCGCGGGCGCACTGAGGGATTAATGCGTATCCTTCTTACCAGCACCGTTATCGGAGTTTTGTCCGTCGTCGCCTTTTCCCAAACCACCAACTTTTATGTTTCCATGGTCGAGATGTTCCTCTCCGGCATTGCTTTGGTTTCCTCCGGTATTTGCACCTTGAGTCTGATCCAAAACTCAGTTGAGGCAAAAGTACGCGCCCGAGTGATTAGTTTTAATGGTGTCCTGGTCACCGGCGGGCCGGCGCTGGGAGCGATTATTATTGGTACCGTTGCTGAACAATATGGCGTACAAAATCCGGTATTGGTCAGCGCCCTGATCGGGCTGGCTATTTGGCTGATTATTGCTCGGCCTAACATGAATAATGCTGCTGCACTCGAAAAAATAGAGTAGAGGGAAATTATGTTATCCAAACCCATCCCCTCAACAGGCGAAGAATTGCCGGTCATCGGGCTCGGCACCTATCGGGCCTTTAACACCTCGCTCAATCCTTTTAAGAAAAAGGACCTGCAACAGGTTGTTAATTTATTCTTCGATGCCGGCGGCACGCTGATCGACTCCTCGCCGATGTATGGTAAAGCCGAAGCTGTCACTGGTGATGTGCTAGAGAGCGTCAACGGTCATGACAAAGCCTTTCTCGCGACTAAAGTTTGGACCGATGGCAAGCAGCAGGGCATCGAGGAAATGGAAGACTCGCTCCGAAAAATGCGCTGCACGGAGATTGAGCTGATGCAGGTCCATAATCTGGTCGACTGCGAAACCCACCTTGAAACCCTTCGCGACTGGCAGGCGGCCGGCAAAGTGAAATATATCGGCATCACTCATTATACAGAAAACGCTTTTGGAGAGCTTGGCGGGTATCTCAAGAAATATCCGTGGATCGATTTCTGCCAATTCCCCTATTCAATTGCCCGGCGTGATGCTGAAGACTATTTCTTTGATCTTTGCGCTGATTTGCAGGTTGCCACTTTAATCAACCGCCCCTTTGAGCAAGACGGTTTATTCGCCAAGATCAAACGCTCACCGGTGCCGGAATGGGCAGAGGAATTTGGCTGCACCACCTGGGCACAGTTTTTCCTCAAATATATCTTTGGTCATGGTCCAGCCACTTGTGCCATTCCAGCGACCAGCAACCCTGATCATATGGCCGATAATCTCGTCGCCGGTGAGGGCCGTCTGCCTGATGCCTCAGAACTCAAGAAAATGGCGGCCTATTTCGACGCGCTGTGAGGCATTTTTTTCGTTTATTTATAAAATATTAGCAGTTTTCTGCGAATAATTCCGGTGTGACCTTGAACACTGCGTTATGTAAATTACTCTGGCATAATGCAACCTGTGATCGAGGAGCGCATTCTGTTAACTTCGTGGGAGAATGCCATGAATTTCGTCGGGAACGATTACATTGAAAGGCGCTTAACAGAAAACAGGCGCGTTTCTTACGACCGCAGAAGCGGTGTTGACCGCCGAGTTACCGCTAGACAACTTGGCGCTAATCTGCGCACAGGCATTGATCGCCGGGAAAAAGACCGGCGTGAAGAAGATCGGCGCAAACACTGCATGCATTGCGGTATGCCATATCAAGATAGGCCAGGCGGCACCAAAGTGTGCGTATGCAAAGTGAACGCTTTGCGGGGCGCCAGTGATATCCTGTGATGAAAAGTCTGTTACAATACGTCATGGGATTTATCACCGGATTCCTGCTGGCTGATATGATGGGCTCACCCGTAGCGAATTTCCTCAGCGGGTTTTAGGCCACCCCCTTAAAGTCCCCGGTACCATTCCGCCAAGGCTGCGCCGATTTCGTGAGGGCTATCTTCATGGACATAGTGCAGGCCATTGACAGTTACTTCCTGCTGATTAGGAAAGGTCCGGACATGGTCCAGGATATCGCCCTTTAGGACTGCCCCCGGCTCACAATGGATAAAGAGTTTCGGCAAATCGCTTGCCGCCATCCAGGCATTATTGGCTTTGATGATTTCGAGCACATCGGCTGGCTCTCCCTCGACTGGAATTTCACGCGGCCAGGTCAGCGTTGGCCGCCGGCTTTCACCAGCTTCATTATAGGGCCGGCGGTATTCATCCCAGACATCCTTGGGCAGTTCCCGGATCACCATGGCAGGTAAAATTTTCTCAACAAAGAAATTTTCTTTGAGTACCAATTCGTCACCCTCGCCCGAGCGGAATTTACGCATCAACTCAGCTACATCTTTCGGCCAATTGGTCCATTTAAAATCACCCATCACACCTTGGGTATAAGCAATGGCTTTGATGGCCTCCGGGTGGTGGCGTGCCCAGGTTAGCCCCAACTGCACGCCCCAATCATGCATCATTAGAGTGACATTTCCCACCAAACCAAGCGCCGACATAAAACCATCAATATAAGATTGGTGCTCCGTCAGGCGGTAAGAGTCCGGACCGCTGTCAGATAGTTTCGCTGAATCACCTTGGCCAATGTTATCAATCGCGATGCAGCGGGCTTGGCCTTCAAGATGAGGCATAATATTTCGCCACATATAAGATGAGGTGATATTGCCATGAAAGAACATCAGCGGATCACCCGAACCACCCGTATCGACATAGGCCATAGTCTCGCCCCGAATGGTGACATATTGTTTTTCGTATTCCATTTTAGATTTTATTACGGTCACCTATTCCCCCCTCTTCATCTGCAAATCCAAATATCTTGGGGCAAATGCTCGACAATTCCGCTCCCTCAGTTACTTTACAATTCTTAATTCAAGGATTCATCGCTTGCCAAATAATAACCTTTTTTCAGCCGGCACAAGCCCTATTGAGCGTCATCGCCAGGTATTTCGCTTAGCTCTGCCAATTATCGTCGCCAACCTTTCCGTGCCATTGCTGGGCGCAGTTGACACTGCGGTGATGGGACATTTGGAACACGCCTATTTTCTGGGGGCCGTCGCGGTCGGTGCCACTGTTATTCATTTCATTTATTGGGGTTTCGGTTTTTTACGCATGGGCACCACCGGATTAACGGCTCAGGCGTTCGGCGCCAATCAAGCCTGCGAAGTCCGCGCGAATTTTCAACGCGCAGCTTTACTGGGCACTGTCATTGGTTTGACACTGTGGGCTTTGCAATACCCGATTATAAATTTCTCTTTGCATCTGTTCGACGCCAGCGAAACGGTCGAGCAGCTCGCCCGAACTTATTTTCTCATCCGCATCTGGAGCGCACCGGCGGTGCTGGTAAATTACGCCTTAATTGGCTGGTTCATCGGTATTCACAACACGCGCCTGACGCTCATCCTCCAGGTCTGGATGAATTGCATTAGTATTATTTTGGATATCGTTTTTGTCGTCGGGTTCGGCTGGGGCGTCGAGGGCGTCGCCTTTGCCACAGTAATTGCCGAAATAAGCGCAGTGATACTTGGGCTCTATCTCTATCGGCGCCAAATCCAGCAAATTGATAACTCGGGTGAGAAAACGGATTTACTAAATCTCGGAAAATTGCGCCGCATGATTGGCGTTAACACTGATATATTTATCCGCACCTTTTGCCTTATTTTCGCCTTTGCTTTTTTCACCGCCGAAGCCGCCAAGTTTGGCGATGCGGTCTTGGCTGCCAATGCAGTTCTGCTGCAATTTATGCATTTTATGGCTTTTGGTTTGGATGGCTTTGCCCAAGCTGCTGAGGCTCTGGTCGGCAGCGCATTAGGCGCCAAAGATCGCTTCACTTTCAGAGAAGCGGTAAAAACATCAACGCTGTGGGCGCTTATCGTTTCGGTTGCTTTTGCCCTCGTCTATTGGGGTCTCGGCACACTGATCATCGATTTATTGACCGACTTGGAGGATGTTCGAATTGCCGCGAAAGACGCCTTGAACTGGCTCATTGTTCTGCCCATCGTCGCGGTCTGGCCCTATATGCTTGATGGCATATTTATCGGCGCCACACGCTCTGCTGAAATGCGCAATGGCATGATAATTTCATTGATCGTTTTTATCGTTGCGCTGTTCGTGCTGAAAGCGGAATACGGCTACCATGGCCTATGGTTCGCTTTGACCCTATTCATGATTGCACGCGGCCTTACGCTTGGCCTTGTCTATCCGCGAATTGAGCGCGGGATTGAAAATTAAATCTGATAGGAAGGTTGGGAATCAGTTGAGACCGGCAAGATTAGGGTCACAGTAGTGCCCTTGCCGACTTTACTTTCGATTTCGAAATGCCCACCCATTAATTCGGCAAGATTTTTACTAAGCGGCAGGCCCAGTCCGGTACCTTCATGTATATTGGTTTCACCGCGGTCAATTTGATCAAACGGCGACAGTGCTTTAGCTATGTTTTCTGTGGCGATCCCTATGCCAGTATCAATAACTTGTACGATCAAATCCCCATTTTCATCAATTTCGGAAAATAGTGTGACCCGACCGCCTTCCGGCGTAAATTTGACCGCATTCGACAGCAGATTGATTATGATTTGTTTGAGCCGGCGTTCATCAACACTGATTACTGGTAATTTTTCTGAAATAGAAGTGGTCAATTCGACTGCCTGATCTTGCGCCATTATGGTCACATACCCAATGCAGGAACTTAAAACCTCAACGGTGTCAACTTCCGTTTCGTTGAGTTCAATCTTGCCAACATCGATAGCTGAAATATCTAGAATGTCGTTGATCAATTCCAAAAGATGCTGCGCCGATGATTGAATATCATTAAGATAGCCAGAATACCGCTCATTACCAATTGGCCCGAAAATTTCCTGAATGATGGTATCTGAAAAACCGATCACTGCATTGAGTGGTGTGCGAAACTCATGGCTCATATTCGCTAAAAATTCGGATTTGGATATATTAGCTTGTTCGGCCGCTACTTTTGATTCAATAAGTTCTTTTTCCGCGCGAACGCGTTCCTGAATTTCGGCACGTAAGTCTTTAGTACGCTCAGCGACACGCAATTCCAGTTCATCATGAGACAACCGCACCAGCCTCTCGCTTTCTTCAGCCCGGGCACGTTCTTTTTCAGCCTGATCGCGGGCAATTTCAATGTCTTCGGCGAGTGCTGCAAGTTGTTCCGCCTGTTTCTCCAAGGCATCTTGGTGAAGTTCCATATCCGAATTCGCCCGCTCTAGTTCTTCTGCACGCCGGGCGACTTCACGTTCCTTAAGTTTAAGCTCTGTAACTGCCGTAATTGTCGAGACTAACCCACCTTCGCTATTACGCCGTTCAGTCAGAACATAGGTTTCTCCATCCGCGAAGGTTATCTCGGTCTGAGATTCTATTTCGCGGCGGTTGGCCAGCATTTCACCAATCCAGTGCCTCGGGTCGGAACTTAAAACAACTCGGCCCCCGGCGATAGCCGCTGACAATACTTCCTCAAATGATTGACCTTTAGAAGGTGCGCCATTTTGACTGGCAAAAATTTCACCAAATCGATCATCACAAACAGTCAGGCAACTACGCTGATCCCAAATGGCGATGCCATCGGAAGCCCCAGCCATAACTTCCGCCAGTAACATTTGTGACTTTATGTTATCCGTTGCGTTCTTAAAATAAATTGACTTATTGCCGTTGGACAAGGTCGCGTGAGTAATTTCAATCCACCGGCCATCCGCCAATCGTTCAATCGAATGTGATTCTTGTTGCTGAAAAAATTCTAATTTCTGCTCGATCCATTGGGATGGCTTAGTTGCCGCAAGAGAACCTGCAATATTTCCACCAGCTATAATTTTTGTCAGCAATATGTCGCATGAGTTCCCCAATACACTTTCTTCGGCCGAAAGCGAAGGAAACATATCCAGAAAAACTGAATTCCAATAAAATACGCAATCTGATTTATCCAGCATCAACAGACCAATTGGCAACTCTGCAATTCCATCAGTAATTGCCTGATCGGCACCATCCACAACTGCCATCGAACTTTTCTTAACCAAGTGATGCATTCATTACCCAAATCTGCATTTTCTTACGACTGCCTACACAGGGAATTTCCTACCCAATGAATACGGTGTTACGCAGGTTAAAATGTGGGGATTAACGTGAAAATTTCAACTAATAGAATAATCAAATGTCTAATTTTAGGCTGCATAGCAAAGAAACAGCCCTAGAAATTAGCCGTTTTTTGACAATAATAACTAGAATTATCTTGAGCAGCTTTTAATACTTATAACCATATCGGATGCCAATGGACTCAAGACCTTCATTAGTCGAGCACAGTTTGGCGTTGGAAATATGATCAAGATGAAACATTATGCCGTGCTTGTCATCAAATCGATATCCGATATCAAGCGACTCCCGGAACAAGATTTTACAACCAAGAGATTTTTTATCCGTTAAATCCGTTCGTTTATAACCATCGTGATAAGCTCCACCGAGGGAGAAATTAAAAAACGCATTGTTTAAAAATCCCCATTCCCAGGTCAAACCAAGATAGACTTGATTTGTGTCATTATCGGAATTAACCGAAAATCCAGCGTGGGGCCGTGGCGCCCAAATTGTTTTCAAAGCTTCTGGTGAATTAAACAGAATTTCCAAATTACCATCATAGCCAGATTCTTTGCGATGACTAAAAGGGCCAAAATCGTGGAGCAGCGCGCCAACTCGTATTTCGGAAAGAACATCGCCGGCACTTGAGTTTGATGAAGAGTTTAAAGGCTGGGGATTTGACGGCGTTCTAATGGGTTGAGGTGGCGCATCAGATTGCGGATTCGCTGGAGGCCGCACGGTGCGTCCATCAGCAAATGGCCGAGGTGCCATTTGAGCCGTAGCGAAGGGATGCGGCTGGCTGAGCAACCGTGACATATCATAAATACCACCGCTGGTTCCAGCTTCGCTTGATCCTGCTGCCAGAACAATTACTGCTCCAAGCCCGATGATGGTCAAAAACCTCAATGTTCAGTTACTTTCCCTGATAAAAGAAATACTTACTACCGGGTAGTTCTCGCACTCAAGTTAGCAGAAGTCTAGTCAAACTAGTTTATTTTCGGCCTTTTCAAACCGCCGACTGCCCGCTATTGCTACTTGTCTGAAACAGCCAAAAACAAACTTCTTAATCTCACCAGAAAATAATTGAGGGTCTCAATGATATATGAATTTCGAACCTATGATCTCGTTCCGGGTTCCGTACCTGAAGTCATGAAGCGATTTGGCGAGGCCTATGAAAAACGCAAAGATTTTTCCGAACTTGCCGCCTTTTTTTATACCGAAATTGGCCCGCTTAATCAGATCATTCATATTTGGCCTTATGAAGACGTCAAACAGCGCCAGGAAATTCGAGCCGAAGCTGTCAATGCCGGAATCTGGCCGCCAAATATTGGTGAGTTCATTAAGCACCAGCATATCGAGATTATGAATCCCTGGTCGTATTCCCCAGAGCTTACCCCCGGCAGTCACGGTCCCTTTTATGAAATGCGGAGCTATTCGTGTTATCCGGGCTCAATCCCGGCAACTCAGGAACGCTGGTTATCCAAGTTAGAGGAGCGCACGGAAATGTCGCCTCTTAGCGCCGTTTTCAGTGTTGATATCGGATCGGCACTGAAGATTGTACATCTCTGGCCTTATCAAGATCTCAAGCAACGTCATGAAGTTCGCACTGAAGCTGCAGCGAAAGGCATTTGGCCGCCCAAAAGCGGCGATGGTGAACTGCCTTATTTTTCTCAGGAAAACAAAATACTGCTGCCTGCACCGTTTTCACCGATGCAGTAATCCACGCCACACAATTTTTTGAGATTATCGGGGCCGCAATTAATGTGGCCCCTTTTTTGTTAGCCGACCACAAGGGTCTGGGGCATTACTTTACGAATTCTAGCTAAATGTTTGGCGACTGGATCAAATTTGCGCCAGCGCTCCTGCTCAGCATAGGCATGGCGATAAGCATCCGTTTTCGACATATGAACACCCATTACCTGGCCGGCATTCGCGCTGTCGGTAACAATCCAGTTTTTATCAGCACATTCGTATCTTACTGAATAACGCATTCTGCGAACTCCTATGGATAGCGATGTATCACTTTAGGACGAATGTCTTTATAAAAAATGAATGAACTAACGATTACTCTCCGGACTAATTGCTCGATCCTTCGCCGCTCAAAGAAAGTGTGATCGCCCCCTCCCGGCCTCCGCGTACGGTCTCAACCGGATGCTGCACTCGGCTAAATACACCGCGAATGCCGCGCCAAATTTTTGGCAATAGCCAAATTGCCAGCACGATAAAAAAGCCAAACGCCGCGATAAAAATTATTGGCTTAAAGACAGCTAGAAATAAACCGACGAATACCAGAATATCTTCAAATATCGAGGCCGACCAATTGCTAAGTGGTTCAGGAGACGTATTTATAATGGCGCGTGAGCCGGCTTTGGTGAGATGCACGCCGGCGGCAATTGAACCGCCTAGTAATAGCGCAATTGCAGTCTGAACTTCTGAGCCTATTCCGGCATCAAGACCGCCTACGGCACCAGCTGCCATCATCGCGCCGGCTGGAATCCGAATGAAGGTCTGGATCGCGTCCCAAATTGAATCAACCCCAGGAATTTTATCGGCGAAAAATTCAACAGCATACATAAATACTGCAACACTCAAGACCCATGGGCTCGATAAAACCTGTAAATTGGCGGGTAAAGAAATAACACCAAATAAATCAAGAAAGCCTAACACTGCAACGGCAGCGTACAAATTAAGCCCACTCGCCCACGAAGCACCCAGTGCTAGGGTTAAAGTTTCCAAAACGCCCATATTAGCTCCCTTGAGACGTATTTAGCTCATTTTACTACGGTGTCTAGTCGGTTGCTTGCTCGCTCTGCTGCAGCGTATTGCTCAAAGCGCGTGAAAATTCATTAACCTGAAATGGCTTTCCAATCACCGGGAATAACGCTTTTTCATCCTCGTCAAGCAAGGTACTCCTGTCAGCATAGCCCGTCATCAAGAGAACTTTGATTTTTGGAGCCTGTTTTCTGGCATGTTGCGCGATGATAGGTCCAGAAATCCCATTTGGCAGAACGACATCACTCAGCAAAATATCAAATTTTCGGATATCGTCGGCATTCATATTCATCAACCGCTGACCATCGCCACAATCGTAGGGCATATACCCTAACCGGTTCAACATACTAATCGTCATATCACGAACATCAGGATCATCTTCCACCACGAGAACATTTTCACCATGCCCCATAAACAGATTTTGGCCGCTTTCTCCATCTGCCGAAAGCGGCACCACACCGTCATATCTTGGCAGATAAAGGCTCACACAAGTCCCTTCGCCGGGGGTACTATCAATTTTTAACCAACCACCAGACTGAGTAACAAAACCATATACCATGCTCAGGCCAAGTCCACTGCCGCGGCCGATATCTTTTGTCGTAAAGAAAGGCTCAAAAACTCGCTCCAAATTATCTTGAGATATGCCTTGCCCAGTATCGGTAATTTTAACTCCAATATATTCGCCGCTCTCGGCTTCAGTAAATTCGAGTTCAGAAAATTCTTCTGGCGTAATATTCAAACATTCAATGGTAAGATCGCCACCGGCAAGCATCGCATCACGGGCATTAATCGACAAATTTAGAATAGCATTTTCCATTTGATTTATATCGATCATTACCGGCCATAAATCTGCAGCACCGACGGTCTTAACGCTAATGTGTTCACCCAGAGAGCGGGTCAGCAAATCAAACATGCCCTTGATCAAATCGTCCAGATAAATGGGCTTGGGATCAAGATTTTGTTTACGCGAAAAAGCCAGCAGTCTTCGTGTAAGTTCAGCTCCCCGCAGTACAGATGCCTTGGCTCTACTAATATGATTAAAAATAGTTGGCTCTGCCGACAGTTTTTGCTGCAACAATTCCAAATTCCCCAAAACCGCCGACAGGATATTATTGAAGTCATGAGCAATGCCGCCGGTTAACTGGCCTACGGCTTCCATTTTTAGAGCCTGATGCAGCTGTTCCTCGCGGTGTTTTTCCTCAGTAATATCAGAATGAAATACGATTTTCCTTCCGCCGGTTAAATTTTCCTGCCGAATGCTGTAAATTTTGTCCTCAAAGGCGACTATTTCAACAATTGTATCTGGATTTTTGTCATGTTCAATTTGCTCTTGGTCAACAATAGTATCGACCTTCCGCTCCTTTATTTTATATCCCAGTGATTCCCGGCGGCGCATGTAGCTTTTAATATTTATACCGGTTTCGGTCGCATCCGCCATTTCTGGAAACATTTCAAGGTAACGGGAGTTCCGCATTTCGACGTTGCCTTCCACATCCCAAAGTATAATTCCTTCAGATACATTTTCCATCGCCTCACCAAAGCTTTGTTGGACGCTGCGCGCAGCTTCACGAGCTTCAATTTCATCCGTTTCATCAAATGTTGTACCCCGGTAACCACCAAATTCTCTATTTTCGTCAAAAAATGGAATACCATTGATACGTAAAAAGCGACGACGTCCGTTAATGTCTACACAGGAATACTTAAAATCCCGGAAGGGGCGATGAGCATCCAAGTCTCGACGGTGGGCATCCCAGTCAGAATTCTGAATATCGGTTTGGTCTAATTCCCATCTAACTTGGCCAAGCAATGGGGGAAAATCGTTGGTAAATTCCGAAGAAAAAAAGACAAATCTGTGCTTTTCATCCGTTTCCCATAAATCATCAGCTGCAGTTTTTGCAAAATCTCTGAAACGCTGCTCACTTACACTCAAATCAATTGATATCTGCTTTTTTTCTGTCACGTCCTCTGCCATTACCATTACAACATCCGGCGGGCAGTAGACAAAGGTGACAATTTGGTCTTGCGTTCTTCTGGTGGTGTTGAATTTGTGACGGCTTTCTTTGATGATGTTTTCCTTTAAGGCGAAACACCGTTTCATGTCATCTATCAGGTCGGGCCGCGCAGAATTAAAGATAGAATGCTTAAACCCTAAAAAATCAGTAATCTTTCCATCGGTAACTACTAAAGCAGCTTCATTGTAATCAAATAGTTCAAAATCATTGGCAACGTAACGCCAACAATAAATTGGCACTGGAATTGATTTAAACAGCGCCCGGCGCTGTTCCTCTATTATTTTTAAATTTTCTTCAGCGTTTTTTCGTTCAGTAATATCCTGAACCGTACCAATAAGTTTAACAATTTCACCGGCATCATTTTGGACTGTTCGAATTGTCGTGAAAAAATGGGCGCTCCGGCCACTTGGCAGTGTAAGTGAGTAGTCGTCTTCACTCCCCTGGCCATATTTAATAGCCAGATCTAATTGGTTGGACAGACGATCCCGGCTTTCTAGCCGGTAAAATTTCATTATTTCGCCAAACTCCGGAGGACCGAGAGCTGGTTCCCGTTCAAACAGCCGGTAAACTTCATCCGACCAGGTTACAGCCTTGCTTTGGACATCAACTTCCCAATTGCCTAAATGTCCCATTTTCTGGGCATCTTTGAGTGCTTCTTCATTTTGCCGAAGAGAAATCTCAATTTTCCGATGCCAAATTTGCATATTCAAAATTAGATCGGCAATTGGAAACATGATCATTAAGACAAAGGGCAAAGTCAAAATATATGATTGCAAAATTTCCAGGGCAAATTTCTTATCCGGCAACAGCAGTATCATCGGCACAGTTGCCAAACCAACGACCATACCGCCAAGTGCAAGTTTGCTGAGGCGAAGCTTGCGATCTTCACCAAGAGGAAAGCGCACTAAAATCATACCAAAAATAATTGGGATCAAAAGCGAAGCCACCCCGGCCAAGGTGCCGGAGCCACCAAGATAAACCCGAAAGCCACCAGCGATAAAACCAGCAATAAGCGGTGAGATCATACCACCAAAGGGGCCGGCAAGTGCGGTCAATACAGCACGGGAATCGTAAATGACTCCATCAGCAACGACGACCGGCAAGCTCATGGAAATTGTTGAAGCCAAGCCAAACAAAACACCCACGGCGATTTGCAAAAATAAATTTGAAAAGTTTGAGGCACGCGACAGCAGGCTGGCGACGGCAAAGGCCAGCACCAAAAGCAGGGCAATATTCTCAATTGCAGAAACAACTAGCTGAGGCATGCAATCCCCATTTAAATCAACAAGTTATCATATGATCATCAATTGCCGGAATAAAAGACCCGAATATCAAAATAATTTGAATTCCGAAGATATACTTCTAAGGCAATTATTCGGTTTCGCTGTTGGCAAAACGTTTATAGGCCATATCTTCAAGAAGAATGTGATTATTCCACCAATCTTGCAGGAATTTTGCTGTAACTTCGACGACGCTTGTTTCACCCTTTTCGCACTGGCTGCGTATATAGGTTAGTTGATCCATCATTTCGTGATGTATCCGGCGATGATCATTCAATCGAGGATAGTTAATTTCTTCCATATAGGTTTCTTCGGCAGCAAAATGGGATTGTGAATAATCGCCAAGCTGGTCGATAATGAACCGCACCGTGTTCAAATCCAAGACGGTATCTGACTGCGTTAAATAGGTATCGATCAAATTGAGAATGATTTCATGATCATCATCAAACTTGGGAACGCCAACGCTGTATTCACTTTTCCAACCCATAGGAAACCTCCCATTGACACAATCTTGATTACTATAAGGAGTCTTTTTAAAACCGCCTTGATTTAGATCAGAAATAAAAGGACTCACTATTGAGGTAACAGTTTTCCGGGATTCATGATGCCTTTGGGATCCAAAGTTGCCTTAATTTGCAGCATTACCGCAAGGGCAACCGGATCCTTGTAGTTCGTCATTGCATACAGCTTAGTTGTGCCGATGCCATGCTCGGCACTAAACGAGCCGCCAAATTCGACGATAGCATCATAAACGGCAGCCTTAATCGCATCCGCATTAGCTGTGGAAACATTGGCGCTGTCTTCCGGTGCAAAAATCGTGTAGTGCAGGTTACCATCACCCAAATGTCCCATATGGCACATCCTGAGACCCGGCACGATTGCGTCGGCGCGGCTGGTCATTTCGTCAACAAAAGCGTGCACCTGATCAAGCGGTAGAGATATATCGAAACCGATCCATACTCCCGCAGCCGTCACTGCCTCTAAAGCGCCCTCCCGCATATCCCACATTTCTTGCCGTTGGGATTCGGAGGACGCAATCACCGCGTCCAGCACTATGCCATCGTCAAATCCGCTAGCCAGAATTTTTTCGAGCTTGGCTGATATCGGCACCACACCGTCAGCATCAGCTACCGCTTCGGCATCAGAAGTTGCCGCTATCTCGATCAGCACACAAAGGTCGGGGATGTTTTCAAACGGTATATTGTGTTGCGGCGCATGTTCCTGGATGATCTCAAGAAACACACGCGGGATCAGCTCGAAGGCTTCGACCGCGCCACCTGTTTCGGCTTGCGCACGATTGAGCAATTCCAGACCATGTGTGATGTCCGGCACCACTGCAAAGGTCGTTGCCCTGGCTTTCGGTAAATGAAACAGCTTCATCGTCGCCGCTGTAATTATACCAAGCGTGCCTTCAGAACCGATAAACAAATCGCGCAGATCATAGCCGGTATTATCTTTGCGCAAGCCTGAGAGCAAATTGATGATTCGGCCATCCGGCAGCACCGCTTCGATGCCTAAACAAAGTTCGCGAGTATTCCCATAACGAACGACATTTTGGCCACCGGCATTGGTCGCCAAATTGCCACCAATCATGCAGCTCCCCTTGGCGCCAAAATTAAGCGGAAAAAACAAATCTTGAGCTTCAACCGTCTCATGCAAGGTTTCAAGTACGCAACCAGCCTCCACCGTCATGGTCATAGCAGATGGGCTGATGTCGCGGATTTTATTCATGCGCTCTAAAGACAATACGATGGCCGCACCGCTCTCATCCGGCACTGAGCCACCGGCAACGCCAGTGTTACCACTTTGTGGCACAATTGGCGTGCCTTGTTCAAAAGCCAGCCTAACCGCTGCCGCCACTTCCTCCGTGCTGGTCGGGCGCACAACTGCCAGGGCTTTACCGGTAAGTCTGCCGGGCCAGTCAGTAAGGTACTTGGCCGTGTCGTTAGGATCAGTAAGTACGGTTGCGTCATCAAAATTTGACTGCAAAGCAGTAACGATATTGCTCATGGTAATACCTTTATGAAGATTTATTCTGCCGCCATCCGGGTGACTTCGACCCGTTCTGTAATACCTTGTTCGGCATAAAGGCGCTGCAGCACTTTATGCACCCGATTGACAAATTTGTCCTGCTTGACTGGAATATCCTGCACATTATCAAACAGCTCAAGATTTCGCTGCTGAGCTTCAACCATTGGAATATCATCCCCTTCGATCAACGAGCGCTGCTCCCGGTCAACATCGTTGTGATCCGGGTATCCATCCGGCCCGCCAAAATCCCATGTCCAATCCATAAAGTAGTGACAGGTTTTATCGGTTTCCGGTGTCATGATATGATCGAGGTTAATGGTCTCGTTGATGTCGC
This sequence comes from uncultured Rhodospirillaceae bacterium, assembly GCA_964566055.1. Taxonomy (GTDB): domain Bacteria; phylum Pseudomonadota; class Alphaproteobacteria; order Rhodospirillales; family UBA2165; genus TMED23. The sequence continues at coordinate 14,165 of CAZMHI010000055.1, read as the reverse complement.
CATTTTGGTCTTCGAATTGCAGCTTTAAAATACAAGAATTAGGCGGCAGCCACTTGCCGGTCGAAACGCGTGTCACTGGCCCTTCAGAGCCATGCCAGCCCGCAGTTACGCCAGCCAGTAAGGTATTGTGAACCAACCGAAGGTTATGTACGGCGTCGCCTTCAACCCGGGTTTCCATGGTCACCTTAGGCGCCTCTGCCTGCTTGGCAGTGGGATCGATTTTCGAGGCGATAGAATGCTTGTGAAGAAAATCGACATGTGAAACATCGAGAAGATTGTCCGCCATCAGCTGAAAATTGGCGTTCACATGCCAATGAAAATACTGCACCCGGCGGCCATCTTCCTCGGTCCAGCTGAGGTCTGGAATCGTTTTTTCGTCTACTTTGTTCTGATCTCCCCACCACACCCAGATAAACCCCCAACGTTCGACCGCCGCAAAGGCCTCTACCCGATTGGCGGCAGGTATGCGATCCTGACGCGGGATATGGGTACAAACACCGGTCTTATCGAACAAAAATCCATGGTAATCGCATTGGATGGTTTCACCGATTACGTTACCCATGGAAAGCGGTGCCTGACGGTGGGGACAACGGTCTTCCAGGGCGGCAATTTCATCCGACTCGGTGCGATACAGCACCATCGGCATACCGCAAATCATCCTGGCCAACGGCTTTTCCGCAACTTCCGCCGTGTGAGCAGCGCAATACCAAATGTTCTCTAAGACCTGCATTTTTTTCATTTGATGTTCCTCCGGGACTAAATCTTAGGCGGCGGCAAGTGGATAGTAAACCATCACCTTGTTTGAATAAACTTTTGAAAGATTGTAAATTTCAACTATGCCGTACCGACTTAAAATTGATGCCAAAATAAACTGCGCCTTTATCCAGCATTATGGCGAAGTCGATTCAGAAGAAGTTTTAGAGCAAGTTAAGTCCCTGAGTGACCACCCGGATTTTATACCGGGAATGAATATGTTGCGTGATTTTTCGCTAACCCAAATTCCAAATGAATATAATATTGAGCGGTTTAAAGCTGGCTATGAAGGATGGATTAAAAAAAATGACCGCGCACTTGGGTCCGGTCGTAAAGTCGCCTGGGTGCTAAAAGATAAAGAGGATTTTATTACCATTCATAAGTTTTGCGCCTATACCAGATTGAATAGTATGGTCGCCGCCCGCGAACCTTTTCGCAATATCGAAAATGCACTTAAATTTCTCGACGTTCCTCAAGACTACGTGATCGAATATCCTACAGAGAAGACTGCAGTTGAGAAAAACCTATGACCATTTATCAAGGATATAATTTAGTGGCGCTGGACCAACAGTACGATATCGAAGCAACTGTCGATGACCTCGACAGCTACCGGCTTGAATATGGCGTGCTGTCTGATGAGGTGCTGGGCGGCCAAAACATTCAGCTTGATATTGCCTATGGGTCAAAATCTCTTCAGACACTGGATATTTTTCCAGCCGCTGAAAGCCCTGCACCCATCCTCGTTTATATTCATGGCGGCTACTGGAAAGTGGGTGATAAGGCTGGCTATCGATTTCCATCAACGGTATTTAACGCTGCTAATATCACCTGGATTCCGATTAACTATCGTTTAGCGCCCGACGTTACTCTTGATGAAATTGTCGGAGACGTGCGCCTGGCAATTGCCTGGATATTCAATCATGCCGCGGAATTCGGCGGCGACAAAGACCGCATCATCGTTTCCGGCAGTTCAGCCGGCGGGCACCTTTCTGGTATGATTGCAGCAAGCGGCTGGCAGAGCGGCTTTGATCTGCCGGATAATGTTATCAAAGGCGTAGCTGCAGCCAGTGGTCTCTATGATCTCGAACCCTTCCTTTACACCAGCCAGAAAGAATACCTGAACCTTAATGACACGAGCGTGATGCGCAACAGCCCTGTACAGAATCTGCCGCGTCAAGAATTGCCTATGCTTATTACTTGGGCCGGAAAAGAAACTTCGGAGTTTATGCGCCAGTCGCAACATTACGCCGATCTTTGCCGCCAGTCGGGAAATCCGGTCGAAACGCTCGAATACCCGGAACATAACCACTTCTCCCTGGCCCGGGAATACAGCGATGCCGACAGCAATTTGGTGCAGGGAGTGTTGAAACTGATTAAAGCTACCTACAAATAACCTTAGACCTACTCAGCCGCCTCCAAAACTGTGTCATCGCTGCTGGATCGGCTGGCGTATATCAGCGCACAGACGACAATCGCCACACCCACCATTTGCCAGAATGAAATTAACTGACCAAGTAAGACATAGCCCGCACCAACGACAACAATAGGTTCCAAGTTTGAAAAAAACGTTGTGGCGGCGGCGCCAACCATCGAAATCGATTTATAGAATCCGATAATGGCGGCAGCATATAATAGATGAGACGCCATGAAGCCTGCCCAACCCGCCGTGGTCGTCGGCAGATTAAATTCACCCGTAGCGAAAGAGGCTACAATCATTGTCACGGTAGTGACGCCACAAATATAGAAGGTTCCTTGCAGAGAATCCTGGCCGCGCATAATTCGGTTGCTGAGCGAACAGACAATGGCGAATCCTATTGCTGAAATCAGGCCGAAAATCATGCCGACCTTGTCCAGCTCATCGAACTTGACCGCAAGGGCCAAAGCCAGGCCAAAAAATGCTATGAAGGCGCTGATTATCATCGTTGGCGTTAATTTGCCCCAGCCCAGAAAAGCCAAAATGAAAGCGGTCAGAATGGGAAACAGATAAAACAATAAAATGGCGATAGAGACCGGCAGCAACTCAATCGCCGACAACAGCGCAAAATTATAAATGACCGTCACCAGACCAAGCGCGATGCCAGCCAGATTGGCACGCCCTTTCATCAACAGTGGTTTACCGGCCGATTTTAGCAGAAAGAAAACCAGAATACCCGGCAGGACAAAACGTATTGTCGATAGCGTAATCGGATCACTGCCGCCTTTGTAGGCAACGCCGGCGAGGGTATTAGCGAGGGCGAAATTGACGGCGCTGACCAAGGCCAGCACAATGCCAAAAGTTCGTTGATTATTCAGCACGATTTATCTCTTAAAAATTGAGGTATCAGAATATGGCGATTGAACGCGGCATGTCTTGATCGATGTCAAGCGGCAGGGAGAACTCTTCGCCTGTCCATTTGTATTTTTTTGTAAGAGTTGATACTTTAACTCTATAGAAAGGACAATTTTGGAATAGCCCCATTAGCCAAATTGTACGTGTAGAGCTGATTGTAGGGAAATATCTGTGTATGCCATATACTGTCCACATTGATCCTGATGTTAACTGTGTCTTCTTTAAATTTTTTGGTGAATTTGAGGTTGGGTTAGCGCCACGTTCAATCAATGATATCCTTGATCACCCGGATTACCGAGACGGCATGAATTTCTTACGTGACATTCGCGATCAACCTCTGCCACAGGACATAACTTTCAAAAGCATCTCTGAGCGGGCTAAAAAAGTGTTGAAAGAGTCCGATAGTAAGGTCGGTAAGTGTAAACTGGCAATCGTCGTGGGTGATGCTCATACCTATGCCAAGATGCACCAATTCATTGTGACCGGAAGGCTCGGCACAAATCCGGTCGAACGCAAGATATTTCGAGAAATTGAACCAGCACTGGCGTGGCTGGGCGTGACGGCTGACTACAAGATCCTCTATCCAAAATATGCCTGACGATCTTCGATCATCGCGAATGGGAATGCAATTTTTGCAGTGATCGATGGTCAGGAATATCAAAGACGGCTAAATTAGAGATCTAGACCGCGTTTTTCCATGCTCCGCCGCCACAAATTTTTCGTGTTCGGGTCAAATAGCGTCTTCTGGTCACCAGGAAGGATGGACCAACTATCACGGGCGAGTTCCCCCTCCAACTGACCTGCCCCCCAACCAGCATAGCCGATAAATAACACCGCTCTTTTCGGCCCGGCCTCATCAGTGAGTGATTTTAAGACGTCAATATTACTGGTCACGGCAACGCCATGTCCCTTGCAAATATGCTTATCTTTAGCAAATTTTTCGTTGTGCATGAGATAAGCTGATTGCAGTTCGACCGGCCCGCCAATTCGGATTTGGAACCTGCCTTTTATTTTGGTTAGGTCAATTCCCACAGAATCGAGAAACTTTTTCGCCGGTAGATTTTCAACTGGCCGGTTAAGGATTAGCCCAAAAGCTCCTTTGCTATCATGGCGGCAAATAAAAATTACCGTCTGGGCAAATCGGGGATCGACCATTTTGGGATTAGCAACAAGCAATTGTCCTTGCAGAAACTTGTCTGCTGCTTTTACCGGCTGCGCAATAAGTATACTCGACAGTATTAAACAAAGCGCAAACGGGCCAATTCGGTGCTTTAGTTTCATTGTCTTTGCTGGCAGCCGCATTAACTGGCACTACCTCCATTGAAAAAAATGCTTCGTGATAAGTATAGACTAAGTTAGAAAATATTGCGGAAATATAGTAGTAGGACTAGTCGACTAGAATTAATTCCAATGGCCCCAAGTTACCTATTTTACCGGCTGGTTAATTGATCGTTTTGAGATGTTTTTGGCTGGGGGTAAAAATTCTCCCACGAAGTGCCAATCGCAAGTAGGCAACTGATACCTGTTGGGTGAGTGACCAGAAGTGACCAATCACCGGTCTCTGAAACTAAAATTTGCACCAGTTGACCAGTGTGTGTAACGCCGTTGGATTTCGGAATTTCTTTATATTTTTGGGCAAAGCCGGCAAGAACTTCTTCCTTGGGGCCACACAGCGGGGAGCTTTGTGCCAGCGCCTGGGCAAAGGAATCTGGCACCCAGATAGCTGTGCTTAAAAAGCCAATCAGCAATAACCATACGCGAGTCATCTCGTCTTCCTATCAAATATTACCTCTCCCCGGCTAAATCCCTTTCATTCCCATTAAGCTGCTTCAGATTGCACTAATTCGTTACGCACAAATCTCTCTTCCGCCAGGCTATCGGCAACTGACGCAGTCGATTGTCCATCGGCTACTGATTTGGCGAAGATTTCTAACAGTCGATCATATATGCGGGCCACCTGATCGAGGGTTTTCTCCGCGTCATAATCTTCCGACACGTTTGCAACGTCGATAAGCCCTCCGGCATTTACGACGTAATCAGGAGCATAAAGTATATCCTTGGCCATGAGCTCTTCACCATGATGTGGTTCGGCGAGTTGATTATTTGCCGAGCCGGCAATGATCGAGGCACGAATTTCCGGAAGTGATTGATCATTAATGATCGCACCAAGCGCACAGGGTGAAAACACGTCAACATTGGCGCTATGAATTTTATCTGGCTCGGCTACAACGGCTTCAAATTTTTCAGCAACCCGTTTGGCCTTGGCCGGATCGATATCGGTGACCACCAAGCTGGCATCGGCTTGGTTCAAATATTCACATAAATGAAAGCCGACATTTCCCAATCCCTGAACAGCAACTCGGACACCTTTGAGGTCATCGCGGCCGTATTTAAACTTCATGGCGGCCTGAATGCCTTTGAGTACGCCAAAAGATGTGGCCTTGCTGGGATCGCCTGTGCCATCGGAAAGACCGAGAGCGCAATTCGTTTCCTCGGCAACGATATCCATATCCGGCACTGTCATGCCAACATCCTCGCCGGTGTAATAACGGCCAGCCAAGGATTCTACCATGCGGCCAAATGATCGCAGCAGCTTCTCAGATTTATCTCTCTTGGGATCGCCAATGATAACTGCCTTACCGCCACCATAGCTCAAGTCTACCATTGCAGATTTGTAGGTCATGCCGCGTGACAGACGAAGCGCATCAGATATGGCTTCTTCTTCTGTCGCGTAAGGCCACATGCGGCAGCCGCCAAGCGCCGGACCACGTACTGTATTGTGAATGGCGATGATCGCTTTGAGACCGGATTCTTCATCGTTTTTGAAAATCAGCGATTCATGCCGGTCGAAATTTTCTGAGGTGAATACGCTCATGATAAGTCCTTTTCTTACAGAATTATCATTACGGACACTGTATCCGAAAATAATTAACTTTCCATTTATATGTAGTATCAAATATTTATTCTTCAATATTGTAAAAAATATTTTACGTTATGATACCTTTCTGAATTTTTATTGGACAATGTAATTTAAATACTTAATATTAAATTTTTTTATTATAAAATTACTCATTTTTATTTAAATTTATTCGATTATATCCATTCTGAAATTATCTGACCCATTACGTGTTGAGCACGATACGGTATCAACTCAAATCTAAATGACCGCACCTTTGGCAGCTGGTAATCCAAACCTAGGATCTTAACGACAAGCTGTTTGAGATCGGCGCCAGCAGGTCTGAGATTCGCTGCCTGATGATAAATTTCCAACTTTTCCAAGAATCAAATTAAAGAAGATCACTTAAATTTGAATACTTGCTTATGAAAATTGCCAAATTTTATGAAATAGAGAAAGTATATTTCAGAAGTTCTGGTGATATGCGCAACTAAATACTTATGCTTGAAAATCTAATTACGCCACCTATCTAAAATACTATAATATTAGGCAAATCTCGATTTGTGTTTTCATCTTATTTATTTGAAGGAGGCACTAAATGGATAAAACCATTACTGATCAATCTGGATTTTCTCAAATTCTCAATCCAAACGGCGAAGCTGTAAAATCGCTTCCAGAATTTGCTCAAGATACAGATACTCTCGTTTCTCTCTATCAAGCCATGGTGCTCACCCGCACCTTTGACGCTAAAGCGATATCCCTGCAACGGACGGGCCGGCTTGGCACCTACCCTTCCTCGCTCGGCCAGGAAGCTGTCGGCGTCGGCCTTGGCCATGCTATGCAGCCGGACGACGTTTTCGCCGGCACTTACCGGGAACATGCGGTGCAGTTATTGCGCGGCGTCACCATGCTGGAGATGTTTTTGCTCTGGGGTGGCGATGAGCGCGGCGCCGACTATGCGGTACCGGTAAAAGATTTTCCGCCGTCGATCCCGATTGGCAGTCATGCTCCTCATTCAGCTGGTGCGGCAATGGCAATGAAGCTGCGTGGCGAAGCAAACGCCTCCGTGTGTGTCTTTGGCGATGGTGCGTCTTCAAAAGGCGATGTCTATGAGGCCATGAATGTTGCCGGTGTATGGCAGCTGCCTGTCCTGTTTGTGATTATTAATAATCAATGGGCAATTTCAGTGCCGCGCGAAGCACAGTCCGCCAGCTTAACTTTGGCGCAGAAAGCGGTGGCTTGCGGCTTTGACGGCGAACAAGTAGATGGCAATGACGTCATAGCCGTTCGTCACCGGATGGGCCGGGCTTTGGATCGTATACGTGCCGGCGATGGCCCGCATCTGATCGAAGCCCTCACCTACCGGATGAATGATCACACGACGGCAGATGATGCCAGCCGTTATCGCCCGGAATCGGAAGTCAGCGAGCAATGGCAAAACGATCCGGTGATCAGATTACGGAGCCATCTGACAGCCCATCATGGCTGGTCGAGCGCTGATGAAGAGAAAATGCTGGCCGACTGCAATGGTGAAGTGGATGCCGCTGCGACCGAGTATCTGGCCACCCCTCCGCAATCACCGGAAACCATTTTTGATTATCACTATGAGAAACTGCCGGCAGATTTAGCTCAACAGCGTGCTGCGCTGCTTAAAAAAGGAGGCGCATAATGGCTGAAATCACACTGGTTGAAGCAGTTAATTTAGCTCTGACCCGGGCCATGAAAGAAGATGAAACCGTTTTGGTGTTCGGCGAAGATGTGGCGGCAAATGGCGGTGTCTTTCGGGCTACCGATGCCCTGCAGGATCAATTTGGAGACGACCGGGTCTTTGATACGCCCCTCGCCGAAACAGTTATTGCCGGCCTGGCGATTGGCCTGGCCGCACAAGGTTTTAAACCGATCCCGGAAATTCAGTTTATGGGTTTCATATACTCGGCCATGGATCAGATGGTTAATCATGCTTCGCGGTTACGCAATCGGACGCGCGGACGCCTTACCTGCCCGATGGTTTTGCGGGCACCCTTTGGCGGCGGTATTCATGGCCCGGAGCATCATTCAGAAAGCACTGAGGCGATGTTCGCTCATGTGCCGGGCTTGCGGGTTGTCATTCCCTCCTCGCCCTATCAGGCGTACGGCTTATTGCTGGCAGCGATCCGTGATCCTGATCCGGTAATTTTCCTGGAGCCCAAACGCATCTACCGCGCTTTCAAGCAGGAAGTCGAAGACAACGGCGAGGCATTACCGCTCGACAACTGCTTTGTCATGCGGGACGGCAGCGACATTACGCTGGTTTCCTGGGGCGCAATGATGCGGGAAACGCTTGAAGCCGCCGAGCAAATGGCGGAACAGGGTATCAGCGCCGAAGTTATTGACGTCGCCACGCTCAAGCCATTCGATTTTAAAACCATCGCCGAGTCGGTCGAAAAAACCGGACGCTGCGTGATTGTTCATGAAGCCGCACAAACGTCAGGCTTCGGCGCAGAAATAGCTGCCCGGCTGGCTGATGAAGGATTGATGAGCTTGCAGGCGCCGGTCGCCCGCGTCACCGGACCAGACATCATCATGCCGCTGCCCAAGCTGGAACATCTCTATATGCCTCACACCGGAAACGTTCTTGAAGCCGTTAACAAGGTCATGGAGTTTGCATGAGTACCGTCTTTGAACTGCCCGACCTTGGCGAAGGTCTCGCCGAGGCCGAAATTGTATCCTGGCATATTTCCGCCGGTGACAATGTCGTCGCTGACCAGCCCTTGGTCGCCGTAGAGACCGACAAAGCGGTGGTCGAGGTGCCAGCGCCCTATTCCGGCTTGGTTACTAAAATTTATGGTGATGCAGGCGATACCATTGATGTTGGCGCACCGCTGGTCGAATTTGAGGAAGATCAGCGCTCGGACGCCGGCGCCGTGGTCGGTGACATTAAAGAAACCGGAGAAACGGTTCAGTCAGGTGACCTGCCAACCCAAACAGACCGGACCAAAGTAAAGGCCTCACCGGCAGTTCGCGCATTGGCTGGTAAACTTAACGTCGATCTTAGTATTGTCGATGGTAACGGGCCGAAAGGCGCTGTTACCAAAGCGGATGTCGAACGGGCTGCCAAAGTGCTCGCCGAAGCCGGGCCATTGGAAAAGATTCGTGGTGTACGCCGCGCCATGGCGGTGCGCATGGCTCAGGCTCATGCCGAAGTGGTGCCGGCAACCATCCATGACGAAGTCGATGTTGAAGATTGGGACCCAAAAGCCAATGTGACGATCCGCCTGGCCCGCGCCATCGGCCAGGCCTGCCGACAGGTCCCGGCGCTGAATGCCTGGTTTGACGTCAAAGAAATGGGCCGCCGGCTCAACGACAAAGTCGATCTCGGTATTGCCGTTAATACCGAGGATGGCCTGTTCGTGCCGGTTTTGCGCGATGTCGCCAACCGCGATGAAAACAGCCTTCTGGATGGCCTCGAAAGAATGAAAGAAGACGTTAAGGCTCGATCGATCCCGGCGCGTGAGCTGCGCGGCCAAACCATTACGTTGTCCAATTTTGGCATGATGGCCGGCCGTCACGTCGCCATGGTCGTCGTGCCCCAGCAGGTTGCGATTATCGGCGCCGGACGAATTGAGCCACGCGTTGTCGCTCATGAGGGCCAGCCCGCCGTTCGTAAAATGCTGCCCCTGTCCCTAACTTTCGATCACCGCGCCGTCACCGGTGTCGAGGCCGCTGACTTTATGGCAGCGATGATTAGAGATCTGAAGGAAGCTTAGGTGGGCACAGGCTTTAGTGTGAGCGGGCGTAATCTCGCAACACGCTAACTTCAAGCTGGGTTTCTTCAAGACGGTTTTTAACCACATCACCGATACTGATAATACCGATAAGTTTGCCCCCAACCACGACCGGCACATGACGGACACGGCGATGGGTCATGGTACTCATGATATCCTTTATATCGTCATCCGGCGTGCAGGTATAAATTTCATGCACCATCAGGTCTTTGACATGGAGATCAAATACCTCGGCGCCGTGAATGGCGTTGCCTCGAATGATGTCCCGCTCGGCCAGTAAGCCGATGACTTTTTCAGCTGAATCACAGACCACAATCGCTCCGATGTTTTGATTTGCCAAAGTGTTTACCGCCCGGCCGATCGTTTTCTCCGGATCAATCGTCACCACCTGGTTTCCCTTTTTATTCAAAATTTCATTTACCTGCACGATTTCTCTCCTTTAGGTTTGAAGATCGTAATAAACGATCCGGTCGAGTTTCTGGCAGCCCGCCCGTCAATGCGACATCAGAACCGGGATCTCAGCCTGATCCAATATGTGGCGGGTGACGCCTCCAAGTACGAATTCCTTCATTCTGTTGTGGGAGTAGGCACCCATAATTAAGAGGCTGGCGCTAAATTCCCCAGCTTCCGCCAGCAGGATCTGGCCGACGCTGCGGCTGTCGGGCTCAACCTCTTTAATGCTTACTTCGATACCCCGGAGCCCAAGCTGATGGGCCGCCTCCTGAACCGAGGCCCCTTTCTTGGCGCCGGTCTGAACATTGAGCAATTCGACACTTTTTACCCGCTCCAATAACGGCATGGCGTTGGCGATGGCGTTGGCCGCGAAGACGGTGGCATTCCAACCGACCAAGACGTTCCAATCCTCTATTTGGGTTTTATTGTAGACATCTTTGAAGCAGGGCGGCGTCACCAGGATCGGCCGGTGCGTGTTGAAGATGGCCGATTTCACCAAGGCGCCGGCAAAAGGTTCACAGCCTTGATTTGGCCGATTGGCGACAACTAGATCATACAAGCATCCTTTCTGAGCAATAACATCCTGCTCATCACCTTTGACTTGCTGCCAGCTGGCCGAAGCTGAATTATTCGGCGATCCTTCTGCTTGATAGGTTATGTTGGTATCGCGCAGTTGCGCATCAAAATTTTCGCGGGCAGCCTTTGCCGCCTCAACGGATTTTTCGTCAGCCTCAGCCAGGATTCTTTCAGCCATACTTGCGTCTATGTCGAAAGGAATATCGATATTATGGCTCTGAATGTAGACGGCATCCATGTGGCCATGGAAAACCTGAGCAAGCCATAATCCGAACAACAAAGCATTTTCATTTTGGTCCCGTTGGGTAATTGGAACAAAGACTGTTTTGCGTAACATCATCGCTCTCCCAATCAGTTGGTCCACTGCTGCGATCTCCAGCGCAGGAGAATTCCTCACCGCTTTCGATATCTGCCGACAGGAGTAACAATTTACGCATCCTGTCAGGGTGAAAAGCCAGCAGGATGTGGTGCTATATGTCACAAAATAAGTGCCGGTGCCGGATATTTATGGCCGATATAATGGGGCTGTTATGCAGCGCAGGTTCAATACCCAAATCACCGGGGCAAACACCACCTTCTGCCACTTCATCAGACAACGTGGCAGGAATTTAAACTTTATTTTAAGCGAATAAATTATAGCACATATCGACTTTTCGCTCAAATTTGAGGAACTTGATGAAAGCTGCCCGATTGGTCGAAAAAGCGATGCGTCTTGTCCTCGTGTCGCAGGGATTCTAATCATACAGAAGAGACGCAATCATTAAAAAAGGGACCCGCTAAAAAGCTGTCCCTTTTTTAATGATGGTGACCCATGTGTGGATCACTTGCTAAGTAACCCACCTATATAACCGAGTGAAGCCAAACCTATTCCAGCAATGGAAGAAGCTAAGTCGAGCCGTATATTTTTGTCCAATAGCATTGCGCCCCCTAGCATGAGAACCACGAGAATTAGCACGATACTGGCGATATAAAGTGCTGCATTTTGAGGCGTCCCAAAAAGCAAACCAAGCTTGCCAATCTTCTGGGCTTCCATTTTAAAATTAGCGTCGCACTGATCAGTTGGCTCAGAACTTTCTCGATTTATGTCCAATTTATTGCCCATCTTCATAACCAGCTGGTCGTTCCTCGTATCTCATATGACACAGGACTAATCATCGCCCTCTTTAATAATTGCCCTAATGGTTTCACGATTAAAACTGGTTTGCTTAACAATCTCAGGAACCGTCACCCCGTTTTTGGACAATCGAATTATTTCATCTCGTATCTCTGGAGTTATTCCAGTTTTTCTAGACTCTATTAATTTGTCCAAATAATTCTGGATGCCCTCGTCCCCTTCGTTCTTGTAAATTTCTTTTACTGCGGTCGGGCCGCCAGGAATATTTCGATAAACGGTCGATTGTGTTAACTTTACCATCTTGGCAATAGCTTCAATATCGATCCCTTTCAGCATAGCTTGCACGATCATATCAAGCTGTTGGCGCGATAGTGTAAATCTCCTTCCGCCCATACGGCCTTTTGCCGCAGCCTCTTTGATACCTGCGCGGGTTCGAATTTTGTTTGCCTCTACTTCGAATTTTGCTGCGTACGTAATATGAGCGACAAAGTTTTCAAATTCAGCTTCACGTGAATCGATCTCCTCTTCTAATGAAACAAGATGCGCGCCGCCGTCTCGAATTGCCTGAAGCGCTTCACTAAGCTGCTTTAAGGAACGGGCAAGCCTATTCAAATTCCACACGTACAAAATATCGCCCGAACGAATTAAATCGAGACACTGAGTTAACTTGGGTGTGGAGGGATTGCGACCCTCTAACTTATCATAGAAGATTTGCGTGTCGGAAATGTTTTCAGCCCTGAATGCATCAATCTGAATTTCTGCACCTTCACCAACCGTGGTTTGGGCATATCCGTATTTGAGTCCTTTGTCTTCGGCTATACGCTGAAATTTAGGTTCAACAGGATTTAAATCTATCCGGCTCAACAATTCTATTACGTACTCATCAACGGGTTCTCCAGTCCAAGGAAGTCGCCACTCAGCCAATATTTGGTCATATTTCGCGTTTGGTGATTGTTGCGCAAAGGCTCGTTGATGCACGTCATCGTTTGGCGCATCAATAAAGAGCTCTGAGTCATTTAAGCGGGTTTTGTACTTAGAAGAGGTTGTCATAGCTTTAATTTATCCCAAAGGAGGATATTCTTTTAAATATGCCTTAATATAATCGTATTGTCAACGAGGTATTATGCGAAATTAATTCTTCCTACCAAAGACCAAATTCTCCCGCTAGTAAAATCGGACATCATAAGGTAGTAACTATGTGGTTTTTTTCGCCCGGTTTACTATCGGATAAATCAAGGGGAATTATGTGACTTTCACAAACAAATTAAAGATGATGTGGGATGGACCTGGAGCGGTAGCCAATTTGATCGAGGCCTGGGAGCCTGGATTCCTTAAGAATGAGAAGCAGTATGAGAACTCGTTATACGACTACCTCACAGAAAACCTAGAAGGCATCGAGATTATCAAGCAGTACGGCAAGGGACGCATGAGAGCTGACCTTGTTGTGAATGATGAAGTTATTATCGAACTCAAGAATAATTTAGATGCTACGACAAAGTATCAGCGACTCATTGGGCAGCTTTCAGATTATAAGGAATGGGATGGACCCGTGGTCATCGTCCTTTGTGGTAAGACTGATCCTGGGCTTCTGAAGAAGGTCGAGAAGTATGTGAAAGAACACGTCGATGCGGTTAGCTTTGGGGTGATTAACGAAGATGTTTTTAGAGTGATTGTTAAATAAATTAGCTAAATGCTATATCCGTTTGAATTAATATTACAGAGAATAAATTAATGATTACTGATGTACCGACTGCAAAAGCATTTCATTTAGCAGTCCGGCAGTCCGGACAGTCCGGGGACACGATACTTAAATTAAATCCAACTTTACAATGTACATATAATTAAGGAGACACGTAACGAGTACATGTCCCCTTAATTATGAGATGGTGACCCCTACGGGAGGGGTTAAATATTAGTCAATTTATCCCAAATTGGCTGTATTTAAGGCTTTTAGATGATATAAGTTGGTGGTAATACTTGGTGGTATTCAAGGGAAAACCCATGCCAATCGAGCTCCGCCACAATACTTATTTTGCCTATTTAGACGTACCTAAAGATGTTCGCAAATTACTAGGGCGGCGCATCTTTAGACAAACTCTACAGACCGATAGCAAATCCGTAGCTAAGAGGCGCGCCAACGATTGTATTGAGCAATGGAAAGCCGATATTGAAAAGGCTCGCGGGGAACCAAACCACAATGATGCACAATTCCAACGTAACCTCATAAAACGCGCCAAGTCTAATCCTGATAAACCGGCTTATTGGAACGCTGCCCTAAAT
>CAZMHI010000054.1:0-34818 GCA_964566055.1 uncultured Rhodospirillaceae bacterium | reverse complement strand
GCAGAAACGTCAAAATAATCCTTGCCAAAAGGGGGCCGTCCACACATGGCTAAGACCGGACAAAAATAGATTGAGCGGATCATGTCCGCTCTACCCCTATTATTAGACATCAACTTTTTCAGCTATTTCAAGTGCATCGTCTACCTCGATACCTAAGTACCTCACGGTACTTTCTACTTTGGTGTGTCCGAGTAACAGCTGAACAGCACGTAAGTTTCCGGTTCTTCGGTAAATTAGTGTTGCCTTAGTTCGTCTCAGAGAATGGGTGCCAAATAATGATGCATCCAGCCCAATATCAGAAACCCACTCAGATATGAGACGAGCGTATTGGCGGGTTGATAGATGTGAATTGTCGTTTCGGTGCCCGGCAAAAAGGTAGTCTCCGGGTGATCGATGATATTTTGCTAAATAGGCATCGATTGATTGCCGAGTATGATCCGATAATTCAAATTTAACTGGCCTTCCCGTCTTTCGTTGTCTAACGGTTGCTCGATCTATCGCATAACTATGAGGGGCAACATCCTCAACTCTTATACTTACAACATCGCAACCCCTTAATTTACTGTCGATAGCCAGGTTAAAGAGAGCTGAATCTCTGACCCGGTTATCAAGCTGCAACTTCGTTCTAATTGCCCAGACGTGTTTTGGCTGCAATGGTGGTTTTTGACCAATAAGCTTACCTTTATTCCAGGGCTCGCGTTGGAAAAGTTCTTGGTTTTCAAATAAGTGCATGATTGCTCTCCTCTCAATTTGCTGAAAAGAGAATATTACATTTTTGATTGATTGAATTATAGCCTTTGGAGGCATATAAAGCCTATTAAATTAGAATAATGTTCTATAAATGTAATCATCTAGAATTTAAAGGTAGTAAGTATGGAACATTGGTCGAAGCGTTTGTGGAGAGCATTAAGCTGGAAAGGCTGGTCACAGCGTGAACTTGCCCGCCGAGCCGAAATCGATGAACAAAAAGTTTACAAATATCTACAGGGCAAAGTCGACCAGCCCCGTGGAGATACGATGCTACGCCTGGCCGATTGTCTTGGCGTCACCGAAAGTTGGTTGCGTTTCGATGTGGGCCCGGCAGTTATTCATATTCCGGTTGTTGGGCGTGTCGCCTCTGGTGAAAGCTTCATCCCGATTGATGACAATCCTCTGGGGGCTGGCAATGAAGAGGTTGATTTCTCGTTAGACGATGCCGATCCGATTGCAATTGAAGTCAGGGGTGAATCAATGCTGCCGGTCTATCGTCCAGGCGACTATTTATTGTGTTCGCGGCGACGCGGTATAGATATTCAACAATGCTTGAACCGTGATTGCGTGGTGAAAACCGATCAAGGCGAAGGTTTCGTCAAGAAACTGATTTCCGGCCCGGATCGAGGAACCTATACACTCATTTCTTATAATGCCCCAGCTATCGAAGGCGTCCGGCTGCTTTGGGCAGCACCAATTATTTGGGTGAAACGTGCCTAACCGATATTTTCAGCAAAAATATGGTTGATGTCCGCTTTTGAGGATGAAGCGGACATACGTGAGAACTTGCCATATGACAGCTCCTTACCCATAGCGGACATTAGCTGAATTTATAGGTCTCCACATTTTCTATAGGGAATATCCATATATTCGTTCGCTACATACTATCCCTGTGATATTTTCAATACTCATTTGTGCCTTGCAACGCCATTTATTTGTTGAGTAGGCACAAAAGTGTTCCTCGAAATATTTAAATTCAATTTTGCTACAAAACATCCAAAAAGGAAGATGGCAAATGTACGAAATTCAAAAATTGAAAATCCGTGATAACAACGTTTTCAATGCCTGTTTTACCGGCGAATTTACCCTCTGCATAAATCTGCTCAACGGAGCCGGACCTCGCTTACGGGCCTCTAACATCGAACTTGGTCAATAGAAGTTGCCAAGTTTCTCCCGTGTCAGAGTTAGCAGCTACTTGCGACGATGGAGATACCGCCGACGGTCACGCTTCTGCCTTTCGGACTGCGCTTGGGCTTTGACCGTACCCCACAGTGACCCATTTCATCGACGCGCTGCCGTCTCTTACCGACCACGTCAGGTGATAAAATGATAGAAAGTTTGAAATAGTTGAATTGCAGGTAATATACATCGGAGCCTACGCAGCAACTCGTTCAGCTTTGCGGGTATCAATCCACGCCAGAACTTCGAGCAGGCTCCAACCTACTTGACCGTTGGGGCTTAGTTTGATGCGCTTTGGGAAGTTTCCAGCATTTTCTAAACGCCAGATGTGCATATCCGAGTAGGGGACAAGCCGGCGGCGTTCGGAAGCCATAATTATGCGGTCGGTTTTATCGTGTTCCATCGGGATACCTCTTTGGTTATTTGAAGTATCCGTAGGATAATTTGCGTTATAGGGGTTGCGCACACAATTTCTTGCGCAACACTTTACAAGCTATTGTTTCTCTAGCTCAGCCACAATTACTTCGTCGGCGTTTAAATTGTACCCAAGGGTTTCTATCAGCCTGTCACGAAATATCTTATTCTCCTGACATAATTCGGTAATAGTTTGTATGTCACGTTTGAAATCATCTTTTTTTAACCAACGACCAACAGTAGGGGGCTTCACTCCTACAAGTTTTGCCACCGAATTGTTGCTTATGCCAGGTTTGAGAGCAAGGAGAAGAGCAGCTTCGTTCTTCTTCTCGAACTGGCGGCTTTCACCGGCCTGGTATGATTTGATATTCAAAAGGAGAATTAAAATATCTCTCAACTGGGGCAGGTAATCCAAGCGCCCTTTCAGGGCGTCGATCATTTCCATTGTAGCATTAGCAACAACAGAGTTAGGCATTTTTCCTTTCGACCGAACAGGAGCCTCATCTTCTCCTTCTTTCTCCAGAAGACGCATTAGAAGATAATCAACTAGTGGAGAAAGCATTTGAGATATTTTTTGGACGTCAGTTTCAAAAGACAAGCGAGACCTTTGAAAATCTTCAATTAGCTCGTTAGGTACATTTTGGTTGTGAAATTGGTTCACGACGTTATCTACCCGCGTCAGAAAATCAATAAAATGGTCTTTATCCTCTGTCATCTTTGGCGCTCCTTAACGGCACAACGTTACTCTCGCTGGGCTGCACAAAAACTGACAAAGCTTGCGCCCAAGTATCTAACGCCCTTCGCTTTTCCTCAGTGTACGCATAACGGTTATAGACAGCAGCCACGCCGCTAATTGCACCGGAACTATGGTTCAGAACTTTTTCAATAACGTGCGGCGCAATGCCAAGCCGTGCCATATGGCTTGCCACCGTTCGGCGTAAATCGTGGAGCCGCCAGGGGTCCAAGAGGGCTTTAGCCAAATCTTTTTCCGTGGAGCTTTCTTTCCCGTCCGCCATCAGCCGCTTAGCAGCTATCACATTGTCTGCATTTGCTTTGCCCCGGCTAAACCCACTTATCGGCGTTTTGCCATTGGTGGAAAATACAAATTCCTTGCTGGTGCGCGGAACGCTTTGCAGGATTTCCAAAGCCAAGTTTGATAGCGGTACTTCGTGCAAACGGTCAGCTTTGGTAGCTTCCCGTGGCAATGTCCACAGGCATTCTTTTTCATTTATATCTTTCCAGCGCATCTTGGCGACTTCATCGCGGCGTTGGCCGGTAATCAGTAATAATTTGAACGCATAACCAAAAGGCCAGCCCATTTCATCGAATGCGTTCCAAGCCAGCTTGATTTCATCGTCGCTCAAAATACGGTCACGGGCATTTTCTTTGCCAGGGGGCTTGATTGCTGACACCGGCGAGGCAACAACCATTTCCCTTTCACTTGCCCAATTAAAGAACTTGCGAAGATAAGCCAGCATTCGGTTCGCCATATACGGGGCCGTTTCAGCTTTTGCTTCAATCAGATTTCGGATTTGCAGGGTGGTAATGGCATCCAAGCGGTAATCGCCAAGTTCAGGTTTCACATATTTGTCGAACACCCGGCTTGTTTCTTTCCAGCCACGCGTTTCACGCTTTGCATACTTTTCGATAAACTGGTCCAACGCATCACCAAACGTGATTGCGCCTAATAACTCGGCTCTGGCAGCTTGTTTCACTTTGGCAGGGTCTGACCCTTTAGATACCTCTAACAGCGTATCACGGGCGGCTATACGTGCTTCTGCTAACGACATCGCCGGATAGCTACCTATTTTAAGGCGTTTCTGTCGGATTTTGCCTTTAGCTGCATCCAACGTCCGATACATTACGACCCAAGATTTAGCGCCCTTTTCGGTAACACGGATACCAAACGTACCGGGAAGAGTTCGGTCGTCGCTAACAAGTTGGTCCCAAATTTCTAACCGCCCCGACTTTGGGGTTTTTAGGTTCTTAAGTTTCTTGTCTGTTAGTTTTTCTGTAGCCATTAATATCTCGGGGTAACATACGGGGTAACAGTTGAAGGTGGATAATAGGTGTTACCCTATGTTAGCATATGTAACATAAAAAGCCTATTAATTAAGGTTTTATATTGAAAATTAGCCGCTGATTGTTTTGGAGTGTTACTTGGGGTAATTTATAAGCAGGTAATTTGTAATCAGTAGGTCGCGGGTTCAACTCCTGCAGCCGGCACCATCCCCCCCTAACAGGAGCCCCTCCCTTGAACGATCAGCCTGTAAAACGCCCGATGGACGTCCATTTGCGTAAAGTTAGAAAAGCCCCGACGGCACCGACCATCCGCATTTGCGTCAATAAGTATCAGCCAGACGGCAGCGCCAGTTGCAATGGCCGAGGAGGCCAGGAACTGCACGATCTTTTGGAGCAAGGCATTCAGGATCGGGATATTGATATTCAGTTCCGGGCTTTAGATTGCCTGGGCATGTGCCAGCGCGGCCCGGCAATTATGCTTGATCCCGGCAACGGCTATTTCCTGCACGCCCAACCCGAAGACGCGCCGGAAATTCTCGACCACGTCGAAAGTTTTGTCGCTGAGGTTAAGGAATTACGGGAAAGCGAAGCGTCTAAATTATAGGAATACTCTATCCGTGCGCCGTCAAATTGATCACCGCCGACATACCAACATGGTCGGACCCGTCATTTGAATCCACTTCCTCTTCGACAATTTTAAGATCGTTAAGCTCCCCGAAATTCTCCTCCAGAAGTTTGCGGGTGTAGAGGTTTTCTAGTTTCTTAGGGCCGCCCGTACCATATTCCAGCTGCTTAGGTGTATAGCCCTGGATCACCAATAATCCACCAGGTTTGAGCGCTCGTTTCATGCCGGCCCATTTTAAGGCACGCTGGTCCGGTGAACTAAATTGGGTAAAAATTTCAACCACCACATCGAAGGCAGCTGCCGGATAGTCCCAATCGTGCACATCAGCCTGAATAATCTCCATTTCGACGCCGGTACGGGCGGCAAGTTCAGCGGCTTTTTTTTGCGCGGTGGGCGAGAAATCCAGGGATACGACATCCAGCCCTTGTGTCGCCAGCCACACCCCATTGCGCCCCTCACCGTCCGAGACCGCCAAGGCGCGGCCCGCTTTTGGCAGCAGATCAAGGCATGCTTCTAAAAAGTAACTCGGCGCTTCACCGAAAATATAATGAGGAGCGGCAAAACGCCCCTCCCAACGTTCAAATTCATTCATATTGTTGACCTCGTTTCAGAAATTCTTCTATTGGCTCACGCCATCGGGCAGGATTTCCTGCTCGTTCAGATGGTGCAGCCGGTAGAGGTCTGTGGCTGAGGCCCAGCGTAGACGGCACATTTTTTCGGCGCAATAAAGTGCCCTGTCTTCAAGCTCCGGTGTGTTTATATATTTCACTGCCGTATCAAGTTGCCGCTGAGAATGTTCCTGATCTGCCAATTCATGAGCGACAAAAAATTCAATTGCATCTGAGTCCCGCTCGAAGCCGTAATGGGTCGTCAGCGCCGGAATGGTGACTTCATTATTAAGCTGAGGCTGCTGCCCTTCTTGAGTATAGAAGGCGGCAAGGACGACGCCAATCGGCTCGACGGCGGAGAGGTGACGATAATAGAGGGTCCTTCCCCACCAGGCCGGCGTCATTTCAGTGGCATCGATTTCCTCCCGGGTCAGACCGGCGGCCGTACAGAAATTATATATCATGTCGATATGTTCATGGGGTTCTTCACCGACCTCGGTCTGGGCAATGATGCCTTCTTCTTCCGCCAAATTTTCGACACACATTTTACGAATTTCCGCCGGCCCGCGCGCATATAAAATACCAAAACTTTCGAGCGCCAATTCGACATATTTGAGATGATTGGCTTGATGAATACCCAATATCCGCAAATCCAACTCACCCGTCGCCAATGTCGTAAACAGGGGATGATTTTTGGTGTGCCACTTATCTCGAATAGCAATAATTTTGTTGCCGATATCGCTATTAGTTGACGTAACTGTATCCGGTGCCATTTTGCACTCCCTGTATTGAGTCTTATTCTGGAGTTAAGTCAGCCGCGCGGTGACTTCCTCAACGGTCTGAACATCACAAAACTGGCCAAAGATACCTTTGAGGCCATTTTCATGTTCTTCCTGGGTTTTGGCCGCCAAGCAGTCAACCACCATCGTCGTTTTATAGTTCAGCATCATGCCGTCCCGGGCCGTTGATTCACAGCATATTCCCGTGGCCACGCCGGCTATCAACTGCGTATCGATATCGCGTGACTTTAATTGCTGATCGAGATCGGACGAGCCATGAATAAAAGCGCTGAAGCGGGTTTTCTTAACATAAATATCCTCCGGCAGCGCTTCCAGCCCGGACCACAATTCAAATCCTTCATGACTTTCGGCAAGTTCCACATTTCGCCGTTGCCAATTTTCAGGCGTATACAAACCTTGATAGACACCCCAGTCCTTGGTCGCTTCGGGTTCCGCCGTGGTCTGGATCCACACCACTACGCCGCCTTTTTGACGTAAATTTTGCGCCATTTGATTGACCGCTGGGACCGTATCGATGGCCATCGGACAGGCGGCTAGAAAGCCCTCTTTCATGAAAAAATTTTGCATATCGACGACGATCAATGCTGTCTTAGCTGCCTCAAAGCTGTCGTAGATATAGTCACGCCCAAGCCGTTTTTGTGTCGCTGCGCGCAGCCAGGTACTTAGAGAATTATCATTTGTATCGTCGAGCATACCGGTCCCCTGCCGTTAATCTTTCAGATCAACAGCATACGGAATACCAACCAAATTAGACAGTAAAATTCAGCTGAGGCAGGGTGGAATAATTTTAAGCCTTAGCTCAGCATCTTGGCGAGGTCCGGAGCAAACCAGGCGGCGGCGATAAAGCCGGCGATAATCACTAGGCTCCACAAGCCTACAAGCTTAAAGGCCCGTTGGCGGCGCTTTGCCCGCTGGCCTTCAGCGACTTTCTGCCGATACTCTCTACGGCGTTGAATACGCCGTGCACGGCTTTCGGCTTCATTGGCAATTTGCGCCTGATCTTCGGCGCGTTTTTTAGGATCATCTTGGCGGGATTGGGTATTTTTATCCGCAATTCCCTCGCGAGCAATTACATTCATTTTATCACCTAGGTTTTTCTAACTCGTTTTTTAGCCAGTTCTTGGCCAACCGCCTTGATATTAATCAATCGAATTGTATTCGATGATGTGACCAAAACGGGCTAACACAATGATACTAAAGAGTAAAAATTTAATGAACTAGAGTAATCACGTATGCAGATCGTGGCAAAGACCAGTCTTAATGCGACTTTTCCCGAATGTCGCAAACCACTGAGTACTCGATATCCGCGATTTTCTTAAGCTGGGCCAAACTCACGCTATCTTTGCGGGTTTGCCGTTGGAATGCTTTATAAAGCAGCGCCCGCAGATCGTCCTTGATATCTTCGTCCGAGAGGTCAAGCGTCAGGGGCAAATCAACGCCGTTGGCTTTTTTGGACTTCGCTTTTTTAGTATTTTTCTTTTTACCGAATATTTCCTCCCAGCCAGAGCGGTACTCTTTCGTCGTCACGCTGGAGAAATGACTGATTGAAGTTTGCGAGGCGGATTTATTGGTGGCGCCGGTTGAACCCGTCTCACTCTTGGTGTCGGATTTTGTTTCAGACTTATCTTTCTTGTCTGCTTTAGTTTCAGTTTTCTTTGCTGTTTTAGTATCGCTCATGCTCACGAAACCTTCGCTAAATTAAATTCAGGCGGTCCTCTAGCAAATTTTGCTGGAGCGCCGCAAGACTTATAAACGTCCTTCCCGTCGTTTGTAAGACGCAAAATTGCCTGCTAATGGAATTATATGAAGGATCCAGACCTACAAAAATTGAGTGAAATTTCCGGCGCTGCTGGTGATGATCTCATCACCTTGGATGCCAAAATAGAAGCTGCCGTGATGGCTGAAGTCGATATGTATAGTGCTCGAGCGGAACGTGATATTATCTTGATCCGCTATCTGTCAGCAGATGATTTTGCGCTCTATGAACCGGAACTATTTGAACACTTTAAATTGACGGCAGTTCATTCGGTATTCACCGACCGGGCAAAACGCGCGATTGAACGGCTGGGCGGTGAAGCCACAATTGCTTTCATGGAATCCGGGCACTATGAAACTTGGCTTGGCGTCAATGATTTCGATGATAGCCGCGAGCTGCGTATCGCCTGGGCCCGCCAGCAGATAAGGGGGTTATCGAATTAGGCGATGGATTTAACTGTCACAGCGATGGTCCTGCTAGCTGCCTTGCTCCATGCCGGGTGGAATGCGGTCTATAAAGGGCGCGGCAGCGGCCTCGCAACCGGGGTGGTCATCACCATCGGTATGGGTGGCACGTCTCTGTTGGTGTCGCCATTTTTTCCCATACCTGATCCGGCAAGCTGGGGTTTTCTTGCAGCGTCGATTGCACTTCATATTTGTTATCGTATTTTTCTCGCCGCCAGTTACCGCTATGGCGATCTTGGCCAAATCTATCCGATCTCGCGTGGTATGGGCCCCCTGCTGGTTACCATCATTGGATTATTTTGGCTCGGCGAAAAATTACCCATCCAGGTATTGCTGGGAATTCTGCTGGTCATTATCGGCATCACCAGCCTGGCTTTTCGCGGCACTTCGATTTCCGTCTTTCATACCGCCCGACCGGTACTACTCGCGATCGGCACTGGCATCTTTATAGCGGGCTATACAATCACCGATGGCTTAGGCGCCCGGCTCGCTGGTACGCCACACGGCTACATTATATGGCTGATGGCTGTGGATGCACTGATCTTTGTGCCAGTGATCGGTTATTTGCGGCGGGACGCTCTAAAGGCCTTTTCGGCTAAAGACTGGCTGATTGGTCTTGCTTGCGGCGTCGCGGCGCTGGTTGCTTACTGGCTGTTTGTCTGGGCGATGACCTTGGCGCCAATAGCCCCGGCAGCGGCTTTACGCGAAACCAGCGTGATTTTTGCTGCCCTGATCGGCGCCATCTTCCTCAAAGAGTCCTTTGGCCGCTGGCGCCTCACAGCGGCGGTTATCGTCACGCTTGGTGTCGTGCTGATGCGGCTTTAAACGTTTTTGATCGTGCCACCATCGATGCGGATTTGGGAACCGGTGACATAGCTTGCCCGCTCGCTGAGCAAAAAGGCAGCGACATCGGCGAACTCCTCGACCGAGCCATATCGGCCCGCAGGGATTTGAGCCCAGGATTTCTTTTGCACTTCTGCAACGCTGATATTTTGCTTTTCCGAAGCAAATTTATCCATATTGACGGTGCGTTCGGTATCGATCCGCCCGGGGATAATTGTATTGACTGTAATGCCGTGTTTGGCGACTTCGTTCGATAACGTTTTGGAATAAGACACAATGCCGGAGCGCACGACGTTCGAAACCGGAATGGTCGGGATCGGTGCTATTACGCCGGAAGATGTCACCGTCAGAATACGTCCCCATTTTCGCTCGATCATCGCCTCTAAAGCGGCTTCCGAAATTCGAATTACACTCATCAGCAGCGCCTGCAGCGATGCCTCCCAAATCTCATCATCAATACCAATGATGTTACCTCCAGGGGGGCCACCGGCATTATTCAAAAGAATGTCCGGCTGCCAATCGCTCTGAATTTTATCACACATCACTGCCACGCCGGCTTTATCGGTCATGTCGATGACATAAGCCTGAGCCTCAACCCCATGAGTGGATTTAAGCTCGTCAACCAGTGCAGCCAAAACGTCTTCCCGCCGCGCGCCGACAATTGTATTGCAGCCTTCGGCGGCCAGTGCCCGCGCGATGCCAGCGCCAATACCTTGTGAGGCGCCCAAGACCAATGCGGTCTTACCTTTGATCCCCAGATCCATTTTTATTCCCTCTTCATTAGCTTGTTCCTGATGTCTTCCCTGTATAAAGTCGCCTGCATAATTTTACAAACTTAGAAAACGACTATCGACCAGTTAGGGAATAGACTTCATGCGCTCACTCGACCACCCCGGCCGCTCAACAGTTCACTCAATGAATGGTATGGCAGCGACGTCACATCCGCTCTCCACAATTACGGCCATCCAAACGCTTCAGAACGGCGGCAACGCCATGGACGCAGCAATAGCTGCCGTGGCCGCGCAATGCGTGGTCGAGCCGCAGTCAACCGGCATCGGCGGTGATATGTTCTGTCTCTATAAACCGCATGATGGCGATATTGTTGGTTTTAACGGGTCAGGTCGAGCGCCCGCTGCCGCCACGCCCGAATGGTACGCCGAACAAGGTATGACAGAGATCGAACGAGATAGCCCTCATTCAGTTACCATCCCAGGGTCTATCGACGGCTGGTCTAAACTGATTGAAGCCTATGGCACCAAATCTTTGGGTGAAATGCTTCAGCCAGCCATCCGTTTTGCCACTGAGGGCTTTCCGATACACCATCGCAGTCATCTGGACTGGTCTTTGCTGCAAGAGATTTTATCAAAAGATCCAACCGGCGCCTCGCAATATTTCCCGGAAGGAAAAGTGCCTGACATAGGCTCTGTCGTGAAACTGCCGCTGCTGGCGAAAACTCTTGAGTACATCGCTGAGAACGGCAGAAATGGATTTTACGAGAGCTGGGTCGCTGAAGATATCGTTTCCTTTTTGCAAGACTTGGGCGGTCTTCAAACGATGGAAGATTTTGCCAATTTCTCGGGTGAATTCGTGACTCCGATCAAAACTGATTATAAAGGTTATGAGGTCTGGGAGTGCCCGCCGAACGGTCAAGGCATCGTCGCCCTAGAGATGCTCAATATTTTGGGTGGCATGGGACTAGATCAGTTGGATCCACTATCAACCGAGCGCTTGCATATTGAGATTGAAGCGGCTCGTCTCGCCTACGCGGATCGCGATGCGGTATTGGCAGACCCTGAAACCTCAGATATTCCCGTAGAACGATGGTTGTCAGAAGAACATGCTGCCGCGCAGCGCGATCTGATTGGTCGAAACACGCGAATGGATCCTTTGCCAGCTTCGGAATTACCCAATCACAGAGATACGGTATATTTATCAGTCGTCGATAAAGACCGAAATGCCGTAAGCATTATTAATACAAATTTTTATCTTTTCGGCAGTGCGCGCGTGGCCCCAAAAAGCGGCGTCGTCCTGCACAACCGTGGCATGAGCTTTTCACTCGATCCAAATCATCCCAATTGCATTGCGCCCCATAAGCGCCCGCTGCACACCATCATTCCCGGTATGCTGATGAAAGACGGCAAGGCACAAATGCCATTCGGTGTTATGGGTGGTCAGTATCAGGCTTGCGGCCATGCCCATTTACTGACCAATCTGCTTGAGTGGGATATGGACCTGCAGGAAGCCCTCGACTTCACCCGGGTTTTTCCGGATGTCGATGACCCGGAAGAGCGCTTGCAGGTCGAAAGCAGCTTGCCGGAGAACGTGCGGGCTGAATTAGAAGCACTTGGTCATGAAACCTATATCCCAGCCCGGCCTGTCGGTGGTGCGCAAGCCGTCTGGATCGACTGGGAGAACGGCGTACTACGTGGCGCTTCAGACCCGCGTAAAGATGGCTGTGCTATAGGATATTAGTTGGCGGCTTTGAGCAGACAGCAAAAAGGGCCAGCGAAAATTCCGCCAGCCCTTTTTTAATTGTTATTCTGCTGCAGCTACAGAAATGTCTTCATTGGCGGTACTGCCGGAACGAATGTTAGCCAGGAACTGCTGCACTGCACCTGCCAGCTCGCCGGATACTTTACTTAATTGATGTGCTGAAGTCTGTACGCGTTCGGCTGATTCTCAGGTACTTTCCACTTCTCCCGAAACACCAACAATATTAGACGTAATTCCATTCCTGTTGGGGCTTCAGATCCCGGAGCTGTTGATTTTTACTCACTTTATTTCTTGACCGAGTGTTGCGCACCAGCCAAATCACAAAAAGTTCAATCACCACACCCGAGTATGGAATATAACTAGATAACAACGATCTTTAAAAATTTAAATCAAAAAAACCCTTAAATAACAACGTGATACAAATAAAAATATTCGGCAACATAAGTGCAACATAAGGTAATATCGGGCATCGTATTTTTGATTTCTTCTAAAATACTAGGGAGTCCCCTAGTTGATCTCAAATTCGAGCGGCAGTAGTATTTGAACTGTAGGAGTTGCGATCTGAAGGACTGAAAAATGAAATTCAATTGGCAGCATTATGTATCCGAGCAGCTTCAATGGGCTGAAAGCCTAATATCTCGCGCTGAAGATTGCGAAGGTGTTGAGCGGCGTGAACTGCACATTCTAGCTCAATCTACGCTTAGAGATGCCAGCCGTTTAGTTGGCCAGATTTCATCTGGTCAAACTACCCTGCATTAAATTTCAGATCTAATATTATTCCCGGTCACTGGGATGGTCGGGCACTATTGTTTTGCCATCAAGCACCCACCCCCGCTGTTTCCTTTTCGCCAGCAGATATATTCCACCTAGCAAAAAACCAACGCCGACAACCGGTCTGAGAACACCTTCCATCATAAATATCGAGGGCGACAAGGCCATCATAAACAGCGGTATAAACGCCAGCGTCCAGGTTTTCTCTGCACGCTGTTTTTGATATTTCGGATAGAAAATCGAGAATGCTCCGAGGGTTAGGAAAAACAGCGACCAAGGCCGGATGAAGAATGGCGCCAAATCGGTGGTTATGGCAACCGCCTGGGAGAGGTTTTTTTCAGCAATCGAGCCAAGCACCACGCCCAAAATCATCGGTACGATGGGAAAACCCATCATCTTTAAGGCAAAGCCGAGGACACCAAAAATAAACAGCGTCCATATGTCGAAAGTAATATTACCGAGCGCAAAGACACCGATGGCGCAATAGAACAAAATGACAGCCGCCAGCATATACATGCGAACTTTAGTAATCAGCACAAAGCCGCGGAGCGTGATCGACTGTAGACCCAGCATGAAGAAGTTGGCGACAAAGAAGGCAATAAAGATTGAATACGCGATAACCGGCTCATCGGCGATAAAGGATGGGCTCGGCACTACATCGTGGATCAACAGCGCGCCCAGCATAATCGCTGTCACGATATCCCCCGGAATGCCCAACGCCATCATGACAATCAAAGTCCCGCCAGCCGTCGCGTTGTTAGCAGATTCCGGGGCGACGATACCGTCTTCAAAACCAGTGCCAAATTTCTCCGGTGCTTTGGAGGCTTTCTTGGCTTGATCATAGGCCAGGATATTGGAAATAGAGCTGCCCGCAGCCGGTAAGACACCAACAAAAATACCGATGATGGAGGAGCGGATAAGATTTCCCCAGCGCTTGAGAACAGCAATAGCTGCCCGGCGATGCTCGATCTTCACTGCAGCCTCATCACCTGATGACAATGGCTTGCGAGCTGTTTCTGTTTCCCGCGTATCGCTCAAGAGCTGGCTAAAGGCAAATAGACCAATTAAGACCGGCAGGAAGGAGAAGCCTTGCTGCAATCCTTCCTGGCCAAAGGTAAAACGAGGGAAACCAAAAATAACATCCGTGCCAATGGTCGCTACCAGCAGTCCCAGCAAACCAGATATTAGGCCCTTCAATATCTGATCACCAGCGAGGCTCGCCGTTACCGTTAAGGCAAAGAGCACCAAAGAAAAGAAATCCCAAGGCTGAAATTCGAGGCCGATTAACGCCAATTGCGGTGCTACAAACATCAAGACGATTGCACTAATCACGCCACCGAAAAAAGACGACCAAACACCGAGACCAAGTGCAAAGCCGGGTTGTCCAGCTCGCGCCATCGGAAAGCCATCAAAAGTTGTCGCCACAGAAGATGGTGTGCCCGGAATACCCGTCAGGATACCCGACATAAGGCCGCCCGAGAGGCCACCGACATAGACACCAATCATCGTGGCCAGCCCTTGGCTCGGCGTCATGGTAAAAGTGAATGGCAAGACGAGAACAACTGCCATGGCAAAAGTAAAGCCTGGAATGGCGCCGGCAATGAGACCAGCCAACACGCCGACCATCATCAAAATGATAGTGGATATTGTAAATAATTCTGAAGAGGCGTTGAGGAGATTTTCAATCATTATTTCAATCTACCCTTACAACACCGTAAATATTTCGCCCTGCGGCAATATAACGCCGAGTGCAAAAGTAAATATAGACCACATCGCGCCAACCATCACGAGCGCGATCACGCCGTGAAGCGCAAGCTTACCGGGAGCCCAACCTCCAAAGTAATTAAGCGTGATAAAAACAAACAACAGGCCGCCAATCAGCATGCCAAAATAGGGCAGCGTGGCGACAAAAATGGCAAAGAAGCCAAAAACCAGAAGGGGATTTTTGTAATAGGCGAGCCAGCCGCCGAAACCGCCTTTGCTTTCATCTTCCGTACGCTCCTGGAACAGCGATTTGACCAAAAACAATAGTGAAAGCAGGGTGAGCGGAGCTAAAATCAGGCGCGGCCATAGCGCCGAAGACATCTGTCCGAAAGTTGGTATTTTAATGTTGAAACTTTCGTTGATAAACAACGCGCAGAATATCAACAGAGCGATGGCAACAATGACGTCTCGATTAATACGCATGGTTCAACCGGAATTTGCCGAAAAATATGGACCTAATGAAATGCAGCCCGGACTCCATTGAACCCGGGTCCAGACTGCATATCCAATTCAATACTAAGCGGTTACTTCCCGTAACGGCCCAATTTGACGGATTTTGCCGCCATATTGAAGTCGTCGCTGGTCTTCTTGAACCACGCCGTGTAATCAGCCGGTCCTTTGTAAACCAGAGACGTGCCTTTAGCCGCCATACTTTTCTTGAAGGCTTCGTCTTGGGTAGCTTTTTTGAAGACAGCTGCCCAATGAG
Source organism: uncultured Rhodospirillaceae bacterium (assembly GCA_964566055.1). Taxonomy (GTDB): domain Bacteria; phylum Pseudomonadota; class Alphaproteobacteria; order Rhodospirillales; family UBA2165; genus TMED23. The sequence continues at coordinate 19,623 of CAZMHI010000054.1, read as the reverse complement.
CGATCTTATCTTTGGATGTCCCTTTTGGCACCGCGACACCGCGGGTCAACGAGAAAGTCATGTCAACACCCAATTCCTTTAAGGTCGGAAGGTTTGGCAATAATGGACTACGATTATGATCGGCAATTGCGAAAGCTTTCAATTTACCGTCTTTGCGCTGGGTGCGCGCAGCAGCCATATTGATGCCGCCCAGATCAACTGCCCCACTCATCAGTCCGGTAATGCGCGCTGCAGTACCACCTTGGAACGGCACATATTTAAAGGACGTACCGGTTTTAGAGCCTAGGAGAATCCACAAAAGATGACTGGTCGCACCAAATGATACTCCAGTCGGAATTTTTCCCGGACTTGCTTTAGCTGCCGCCAGCATACCTTTGAGATCGTTGTATTTTACATGGCCGCCGGCGCCGATAATTTCCGGCGTGTCGGTTACCATGGCGACCATATCAAAAGCATCCCAGTTAAATTTTAGTGAGCCCATAATATTGTTCACCAAAACACTCTGATGAATGGCAAACAGTGTGCAACCATCAGCTTTGGATTTTTGAGCTTCCTTTGCACCTTTGGTGCCGCCCTGACCAGGAATCGTAACCATTTTCAGCGCTGGTTTAACGCCCGTTGCATTTATGGCTTTCTCAAAGGTGCCAAAAATAACACCGGTGCCACCACCCGCGCCCCAGGGCACGATGATTTTAGCGGTGCTGCAAGAGAAACTCGCGGCCTGAGCTGTTGAAGCCTGCATTGCCATTGAAGCGCCAAGAACGGCAGCGCCGGCAACCAGCGAAGTTAAGACTGTCTTTTTCATTAAAATACTCCCCGTGAATGTTATGTGTCATACCAATTCATACAAAAACGCAGCCGGATATCGCTTCCCAACCAAGCTTTGTATTGGATTTAATTTTACCGAAGGCCTCCCATTATTTTTTTTAGCTTTCGATCAGCAATTTCCGCCAAGCATTGCGAAGCGAAAATCACCTGCTCCGTTAATATCCTGTTTGGAGAAAATTACCAAACGCTTTTAAAGTCGCCCCCCGAACAAAATTGTGTGAATAAATCTTATGATTCGGCCAGAATTTCTTGATCACGCCGTTTTGTTCATCGCCGTACAAACAATTTTTTATCCATAAAACATGGCCATTACCCGTAAATTAAATTTGCATTAGCAAATCCAGCTTAGGAATGTTAACTAATAAAGTGTTCATATATCGCGTGGAGTTGAAGTGTTGAGAATAAAACAGTCGGTATTGGGGATCGTAATTCCGCTGTTTTGTTTTGTCAGCACTGTCAGCACAGGAGCTAATTTTGCCCGCGCAGAAAATCTTAAAGATATTCTCCCTGCTTTGTTAAAGTCGCATGATTTGATCAAGGCTGCGGAATTGGATGTCGTTGGCGCTGACGAAGGCGTCAGTGTGGCTAAGGGTGGCTGGGTCCCAACTTTAAGCGTTACCGGTTTTTATGGCCGGGAAAAAATCAATAAACCGAGTGGCAGCGATAACACGGATATGGTTGCCCGCGACTTGGAATTTTCTGTTACTCAGTTGTTGTGGGATTTTGGCCTGGTCAATGCCTCAATCAAATCCGCCAAGCTTACCAAAGAAATTAATGTGTTAACTCTTGAAATCACCAAGCAGGATTTATTGATACGCGCCATCACGGCTTATCTGAATGTGCGCCGCTCTGCCGAAGTTTTACAATTTGCAGTCAATTCCGTTGCCAACATTAAAAAACAAGCTGAACTCGAGGATGCCTTGGTCAAACGCGGCGCGGGTATGTCAACCGATGTACTCCAAGCCAAAATTCAACTGGCCGGTGCTGAAGCCCGGCGGGTGCAATCCGAAGGCGCGCTGGAAGTTACCCGGAATTCCTACGAAGCGGTTTTTGGAACACCGCCCGGTGATGCCTCAAAATTAGAATTACCGGTTCTCCAAATATCTAAAATCCCAGTGACGCTCAAAGACTCAATCGACGTTGCCTTGAAAGAAAACCCCCGGATAGTGGCCGCTAATCTCGGCTCTCGCATCGCCACCGAACAAATCAAAGTGGTGAGAGGTGGCTTCATGCCGCGCCTAGATGCGGTGGTCGAATCAAAATACAAAAATGATAATGGGGGCACAGTCGGCCATCAGCAGGAAACCATTGGCAAATTAACACTGAATTGGACAATCAATACTGGACTAACGGCCCTAAATTCCATCCGGGCGGCCGAAAGCGGCGCGCAGGCAGTCCTTAAACGCGTCGGCGAACAGCAACGTTTGATCGTCGAACAGGTCCGTAATTCCTGGCAAAATCTGAGAACAGCCAAGGAAAATTCCGTGCTGTTGACTAATCAGGCGAATATCGCCAGCGAGTTCCTTGATTTAGCCCGAAAAGAAAGAAAGCTTGGCAATCGATCGTTAATAGATGTGCTGGCTGGTGAAACTGCGCTGATCAATGCCAACAGCGATGCCGCTTCAGCCAAAACCGACGTCGCCGTTGCCACCTTCAATTTATTGGCCGCTATGGGCCGGTTAGATTTGAATTCAATTCAATAGTGGATTCATCAAAATTCAATCAATTTGAGATAATGTGCAGACTGTGATGCTGAACACAGCGCGCCGAGGGAAATCTTGATAAAAAATCATCGTGCTCATATAAAATATGAACAAAAAATGCTGTTGATTATGGATGGAAAATGGACTCGGTGGACCCAGCCCCCTCTCCTCTTCAAGTCATTGAAGTAACAGACGGTCAAAATATCACGCTTGACGGAGCCTGGCTCCTCAAGGCCGATTTTGCGCGTGAAGGTTCCGACCTGCTCCTAACTGGCGAAGGCGGCCAAAAGACCCTGCTGGTCGATTATTTCAGCCAGCAATCACCTCCTGATCTTCAAACCGATTTCGGCGCCGTGATATCCGGTGAGCTTGCCGGCAAACTTGCCGGACCCGTAGCACCGGCGCAATTCGCCCAAGCAACGCCAAGTGCGTCCTCGGCTCCGATTGGCCGCATCGAATCTATTAGCGGTACGGCCGAGGCCACCCGGGCTGACGGCACTAAAGTCACCCTCCAGCAAGGCTCAAGCATTTTCTCTGGAGATGTCCTCGAGACCGGAGGTGATAGCGCCATTGGCATTATTCTGGCCGATGACAGCACCTTGTCCTTAGCCGAAAGCGGCCGCATGGTGATGGATGAAGTCGCCTACGACCCAGGTGCTCAGGACGGCAATGCAACAATTTCCATTGTCCAAGGTGTGTTCTCTTTTGTTTCCGGCCAGATTGCCAAAACCGGTCCGGATGCGATGGTGTTGAAAACGCCAGTGGCAACGCTGGGTATTAGGGGCACAAAAGTCGCTGGTTCAGCCGCCGCTGAGGGCCAGCAAAATACCATATCCCTGCTGCCAGATGCCGATGGTTCGGTTGGTGAAATTGCGGTTTTTAACGGCGCCGGCACGGTACTTTTGAACGTCGCCGGAGCAACCACCCAATTAACCAGCGCCTTTCAAGCGCCGCCTGCACCTGTCATTGTCCCCATAGCTCAAATTCAGCAGCAATTTAGTGCGGCCTTAAACACCTTGCCGCCTCCCCCGGTACCGCAAAACAACAATCAAGGAAACCAGGGCAACCAAGGTGATGGTCCGGAAGGTGAAGGTGACGGCCCGCCGCAGGAAGGCGAGGCTCCACCCGAAGGTGAAGGAGAAGGACCTCCCGGAGAGGGCGAAGGCGAAGGCCCACCAGAGGAGGGCGAGGGTCCACCTGAAGAAGGTGAAGGCCCACCCGGAGAGGGAGAGGGTCCGCCCGGTGAAGGCGAAGGTCCTCCTGGCGAGGGAGAACAAGCAGTTGAAGGCGCCCCACCCGAGGGTGAAGGTGGGCCTCAAGAAGGAGATGGGCCACCACAGGAAGGTGAAGGCGGCCCTCCTCAGACAGAACCTGGTGAAGAAGTTGCAGCAGCACCGGGTGCCGAAGGACCCGGACCGGATGGACCACCGCAATCTGAACCTGGACAAGAGGAAGCAGCTTCAACATTAAATACTCCTCCTCCAGGAGGTGGTGGCGAAGGTGCGCCTGAACAAGCCTTTCAACAAGCAGTTGCCGATGGCGCAACTCAGGAACAGGCTTTCCAGGCTGCCGCACAGGCCGCGACTCAAGAGGCAATTGCCAATGGCGCGACACCAGAACAAGCACAAGCTGCCGTTGCCGCCGCACAAGCGGCCTACAATCAAGCTATCGCGGGTGGAGCCTCACCTGAAGATGCCTTAAATGCTGCTGGCGAGGCGGCAGAAGCAGCGGTTCCAGGATTCGGTGGCTCGCCCCCGCAACAAGGAACAAATACAGGCGGAACTCAGAATACAGATTTTAATTCAGGCAGCTTGAACCTTAACATCCAAGGTGGCGCCACCGCTGCTGAAGGCGCCGCCTCAGCACAAGACGATTCAACTGGTGCGCAGAATACCGCTGATGGTCAAAATAATTCAACATCCGCAGAATCAGAAGCCAATGAACAATCCTCCGGCGAAGGAGATGGAGGCCCGGGGCCTGACGGCGACGGTGAACATCATGAGGAAGGCGATGAACTCCTCGACGCAATTCTAACCGGCGAAGGTGAGGGTGATGCGTTTCTTGGTGATCTGAATGAAGGTGCGGGCGGTGAGCTATTAGGCGACCTCCAAGGCGGACCCGGAAGTGGTGATTTTTTTGGCCCTCCAGAAGATGGCATAATTATTTTGAATGACGGCGACCCAAATGATCCCAATAGCGGTCCGCCGCCAACGACCGAGTTTTCCGAAGTGCTAAATGCCACAACTGGCAACGACACTCTGATTGGCGGGGACGGCAATACTCAGTTTGCCATGATCCAAGGCGTATCGCTCGGCGGTATTGATACGGTTGATGGCGGTCTAGGAACCGATGAGATAAATTTTAGAGATCTCAGCGATTTAATCATGGTTTATAATGCAAATACTGACGTTGCCAACTACGCCACGTCCGCTGGCAGCATTACAGGCCGGGTTACTTTATCCAGTATTGAACAACTCTTTGCTGGAGTTTCCGGCGAGTCATTTAATGATGCAACAACGGGTGGTGGCACTTTAAATTCCGGCGGCAGCGGCGTTCGCCTGTCCTTTAGTCCCGCCGATACCGACTTTGGTTATATTGCGGCTGGCACCACAGGCGCTGATACAATTACCCTGGCTGATAATACGGTCATCGGACCGTCCCAAACTATGGACTATGCTTTAAGCGCAAATCACACAGTTACCAATGGCGCGGTTTTAGGCAGCCTTATTTTTGGCAGAGGTGGTAATGATACCATCACTGGTTCTTCCGGCGGCGACACTATATTCGGAGGCGCTGGTGACGACATAATTAATAATGGATTGGGAAGCGAAGGCAGCATCCTCATTGGCGGCATCGGCAATGACACTTTCAATTTTAGTGCGGTGAATACCGATACCTTTATTGCCGGTGGCAGCGAAACAGATACCATAAATCTAAATACCGCCGGAACCTATGAATTAAGCACAATAGGTGTTGAAATTATCAATGGTCATGCGACCGGCGATACCACAGTTGTTATGAATAATGTATTGACCGGATCGACGATTGATCTCGGCTCATCGTCTACCAGTGACCTTTTGAGCCTCAATAATGCATCCGGTGGTTATAATTTAACCGTATCCAATACTGAAACGATCAACGGTAGCACCGGAGCCGACACCATTATCCTTTCCGGCTCGAACAACATTACCTTCAAAGGCGGCGATGGAGCGGACATCGTCACCGCTTCCTCAAATACCGATACTTTTAAATTCAATGCAACATCTGAAATCGGCGATACCATAAATTCGTTTGCGTCCGCCACCGATAAATTTGAGTTCACACGATCAGCGTTCAATGGCGACGGCAACACGGACGGTGCTTTGGATGCCTTGGAAACCGGCGCAGGACTAACCAGTTCTACTGGCGCGGCTTATTTCGTATTCGACAGCACAAATAATGATCTCTACTACGATGCTGATGCCAGTGGCGGAGGAACGGGTACGCTAGTCGCAGATCTAGATGCGACAGTGGTGCAGACCGACATCACCTTCGTTGCTTAAAATTTGCCTATCTACTCAAAAAATCGATATATTATAATCAGTTAACTATTTGGCTAAATAGCTGGCGGTTTTATGAAAGAACTTCTACGCCGATTGTCGCTTAAACCCGGATTGAGCGCCGAGCTTATCCTGGCCTCGCTGTTTGCCAATCTGCTTGCCCTGGCGCCGCCGATTTTCGTTATCCAGGTGCTTAACCGCTATATCGCCCACGGTGTCGATTCAACTCTTATGACCCTGACCATTGGCGCTTTGATCGCCATCGCGCTGGAACTCGCCTTTCGGCAATCCCGCAATCGTCTCGCCAAAGGCATCAGCACCGAGCCCGATGAGCAAATCGCCCTCGCCGGATTCAATGTGCTGGCCACCGCCAAAGCCGGCGCGCTGGATCGCCTGCCTCCCGGCCAGCAGCGGGAAATCATGAACGGTATCGATAACATCCGGAACGCCTACGGCGCAGCCAATATCTCAACCGTCCTCGATCTGCCTTTTGCGCTGTTATTCCTGGGCGTCTTGTATTTGCTATCGCCGCTGCTGGGACTGATCGCAACAGGCTTTGTCATCGCTTCCTTTGTTATCGGCCTTATTCTGATGTCGGTCATTAGAGTTCCCACCCGCCAGCTGATTGACACTTCGCGGCAAAGCAATCTGATTTCCGCCACAGCGATCCAGGAACGGGATACGCTTCGCGGCTTCAATGCCGGTGGTTTCCTGACCAATGCCTGGTTGAACCAAGTGGCCAAAGTCAATGAGCTCTACCGCCGCATTATTTCCCGCCAGGGCCTGCTGGCTTCAATCTCACAAACCATCGTCGGCCTGATGAGCGTAACCACCATGGCCGTCGGCGCTGTCCTGGTTGTGCAAGGTGCACTTGATGTGGGGGCTCTGATCGGCGCCAATATTTTGGCTGCCCGCGCCCTGCAGCCGATTTCGCGTTTTGCCCAGCTTGGCGAGGTCTTCCTCAAAGCCAAACAATCATTGAACCTGCTCGGTGAATTTCTCAAATTGCCGCGGGAAGCTGAGACTGGATCCGCCAAGCGCGACTACACCGGCTCGCTTGAACTGCGCGATGTTGGCTACATCTATCCGGGCGCTACCGGCCCGCTTTATGAAGCTCTCTCAGTAAGTATTCCAGCTGGTGCGATCTGCGTTATCAATGGCTCGAATGGCACCGGCAAAACCACCCTCGCCCGCCTTATCATGGGAATAATCGAGCCCAATCGTGGTCAAATTCTTGCCGATGGTCTTGATCTCCGGCAGGTGCTGCCCGAATGGTGGCGGCAGCAAGTCATCTACATGCCGCAGGAGCCCGGATTTCTGAACGCCACATTGCTCGAGAATCTACAGATCAATGCGCCCGATACGGATATCAGCCGGCTCAACCAAATTATCGATGCCACCGGTTTGCGCAAATTTCTGGATGAAACGCCAAACGGCTTCGAGACCCCAATCACTGAAAATGGCCGCAGGTTGGCGGTCGGTATTCGCCGCCGCCTCGCCCTCGCCCGGGCGCTGACAACAAACGGCAAGCTGGTGCTCTTGGATGAGCCGACGGAAGGCTTGGACAGCGACGGCTCCCAAGTTGTCTCCGCCGTTGTGTCTTCACTGCACAACCAAGGCCATACGATTATCGCCACCAGCCACGATCCCAATATTATCAAACAAGCGCAGATATTTATTGATCTTAACACTAAGCCGACACCAACCGTCACGTTCGCCAAGCCACCTCAGCAGGAGGCCGCCAATGAGTGATCAACAAGCTGATATGATGCCGCCAGCAAACGACAATGTAGGCACGCATTTATTTTTGTTGCTTTGTGTCGTTTCCTGCGTTGCCTTTGGGGTGTGGGCCTGGAAAAGCAGCCTTGCTGTCGTCAGCGTCGCCGAAGGTGAGGTCGTGCCCTCAAGCCAGGTCAAAACCATCCAGCACCTGGAGGGCGGCATCGTGCGTGAGATCAAGGTGCGTGAAGGGGACCGGGTTAAAACCGGCCAGCCGATGGTTGTCTTGGAATCCACTGCCAGCGGCGCCGATGTCGGTGAGTTAAGAACCCGGATTGTTGGCTTGCAGATCGAGATTGTGCGGCTTGAAGCAGCAGCCTCGAATGCCGATAAGCCTACGTTTCCAGCGGAACTGGTTAAATCTCACCCGCGCTTGGTCAGCGAAGCCACCCAGCTTTTCAACAGCCGCAAACAGCGCCTCAATGACGAGTTCGCCAGCCAGCAGGCCATAATCTCTCAGCGCCAACAGGACAGGCAGGAGATCAGCGCCCGCATTAAAAACCAGCGCAACTCCCTCAAGCTCCAAAAAGAGCAAATCGCCATTAGCGAAGACCTCCTGAAAGAGCAGCTGACCAACCGCTACAAGCATCTCGATTTACTGAAAGAGGCGACACGGCTGACCGGAGCGATTGAGCAGGATAAGGTGGCGCTGCAACGGGCGGGCTCAGCGCTCAAGCAAGCCCGCGCCAACCGGGATGGCATCCGCAGTAAATTCGCCGAGGACTCCCGCAGTAAGCTCGATTTAGCGCGGCGCCAATTGGAGGAATTCACACCACGGTTGTCTAAATTTGAAGACAGTCTCAAACGAACGACCTTACGTTCGCCGGTTGATGGCGTTGTTAAAACCCTGCATGTCGTCACCATCGGCGGCGTCGTCCGGGCGGGTGATCCGGTTATTGACGTCGTGCCCGCCGGCGATCGCCTGATCATCGAAGCCAAGCTCAAGACACAGGATATCGGTTATGTCCGCGCCGAACAATCCGCCCGTATTACGCTGGCCTCAGCGGATGCCATGCGCTTTGATAATCTTGAGGGTAAAGTCCTTGCTGTCAGCCCGGATACCATCACCGGCCAGGACGGTCGGCCTTATTACAAAGTCAGGATTGAAACGGCGCGCAATCACTTCCGGCGTGGCGCCAACCGCTACGACCTCTTCCCCGGTATGCAGGTGCTCACCAGCATCCACACCGGTGAACGCACGGTGATGGAATATATCCTCGATCCGTTTTTGAACGCAGGCGACACCGCTCTCCGTGAACGCTAAATGGTTAACAAAATTAAAGTCTCCCGGGAGACTTTTCTAAAATTAATTATTTGCCTTTGAATTCAGGGGAGCGTTTTTCCATATAGGCGCGGCGGCCTTCGATATAGTCTTCGCTGTTTGAGCAGGCATCGATATATTCTTCAAGCTTCTCGCGGTCCCATTCGCCTGGGCTGTCACCGACAATATTGACGATGGCCTTGGTGGCGCGCACGGACAGCGGTGCGTTATCGGTAATCGATCGGGCGTAGTCGAGGACATAGCCCGCCAGTTCTTCGACACTGGTGACCCGATTGACGAGGCCAAGCTGCAAGGCCTCCGCAGCATCATAGCGGCGGGCGGTAAAGAGAATTTCCTTGGTCGTCGAAGCGCCGACGACCTCGACCACCCAGCGGGTAAAGTTCGGCCGGTAGGCGATTCCTAAGCGCCCGGCCGGAATGGCAAAAACTGAATTATCCGAGCAAATCCTAATATCACAGGCGCAAGCCAAGGCCATGCCGCCGCCCATGCAATAGCCTTCGATCATGGCAATAACGGGCTTTGGACAGTTGCGCACGCCTTGATACATATTGTTGGTAATGCGCTCATAATTTTTCATACCGTCCGGCGTCGAGCGCAGTTCTTCAAATTCGGAGATATCCTGGCCGGCGACGAAGGACTTGCCGCCCTCGCCTCTGATAATCACCACCCGCACATTTTCATCATTGCCGTGGCTTTCAATCACCTCAGCGACTTTTTCCGCCATCGCCAAAGAAACCGCGTTCCGGCGCTCTGGATTATTGTAGATGATCCAGCCGATACCATCTTCAACTTTGCTTAAAATTTTATCTGTCATGAAAGTGTTTTAACTCTGTTTACAATTTATTGAGGAATTCGCTTGCCCGGTCCCAGGAGAGTTGCGCGGCATCATGAAGATAACCGGCGCCCCGGTTGGGAAACATATAACCATGCTGGCCGCCGGGATAAATAAAAACCTCGGCATTGTCGTGGTTTTCGCAAGCCGCTTGAATTTGCTCAATCGCCGTCATTGGGGCGACCTCATCGTTGTCACCATAATGAAAGGCCAGCGGGCAACTGACATCGTCCAACTCACCCAGAAATTTCTCGACGAAGGAGCCATGAAACGAGATACCACCGGCGACATCAAACCGCGCCGCCGCCTGCACGACATAGGGTCCGCCAAAACAAAAACCCATCACCGCTACTTTGCCATTACAATTTTCGTGTGCCTTAAGCTGGTCAATACAGGCGCCGATATAGGCGTTGCCATCATCCCGATCGACCCGTGCCGCTCGAGCCTTGCCGCGCTCTGAGCCTTCCGCCGATACTGCGATTACGCCGGAATCCTCGTCTTGCCAAAACATGTTGGGAGCAATCGTTGGATGTCCCGCGGCGGCCAGGTCATCACAAATTTTTTTAGTATCATCATCAACGCCAAAAATCGCCGTGACAATAACGATCCCCATGCCCTTGCCGTCATCGGGCTCCGCACAATAGCTGGGGATTGCGCCATCTCGAAAGGCTACCGAAATATCTCGTCCGCTCATTTTAATTCCCTTTTCGACTCAGCCAGTGTCAACGTGTGAGCCTTGTGAGACTGCATCATGTTACATAATTGAGAGAGCGGCAACAGCCGACAAAATTGAACGCAAAATGATCTCTTTCTACCGGCATAGAGGCACCGGAAACCGAAAATTAATTCTCAACTGGAATTTATCATTTATTTTTTAGGTCATCTATCTTTTCAAGATATTTTTCACGTTTAGTTTGTTTTTTCTTGGTCTTCATTTTCAGAATAAAATATATAACAAATATAGATCCCAGGGATACGAGTATTGGCCCAAGAAATGGAGAGCTGGCTTCAATAAAAGGCTCTATTGTATCCTTGAACATCGATTTGTTATTCCCAGCAAGACGAACTCAAACATAATTTCAAACTCAAACGTCAATATTTGGACCCACAAATACTTGTACATACTATAGTATTACTGGTACAATATACCATAGGTAATATCGGTGTAACCACAATCAATTGAGAAAATGGCAAGGAAGGCGGCCATGAAAGCAGTTCTGATTGTCGTTGTGTTGCTGTCGAACGTAGGCGTGTGGGGCTGGGCAATCTATAACAACCAAAGTAAGGCGACCAAGAAAGCTATTACGCCGGTCGTCAAAGCACTTCCCCGCATCACCAGTGAAGTTCTGCTTTCACCAGTTGTTGTCCGTGCCACCACAGACAATAAGCGAACCATCAACCAGATGGTCAGTGTTTCCCTTTGGTTTAATGACGCCAAGCAGGCTAACTACGCTTGTGCGCTCGGCCCTCGTCTTCGCGAAGCCCTGTTCCTAAAAATGAAAAAGACAAAATTTAAATCGGACCGGTACGGCAAACTAAAACTCAGCGGAATGGCAAAACAACTAAAACCGGTTATGAACAAAGCGCTGAATCAAAATATCATCCAAATGGTTCATATCATCCAAGGTGATCGCGATATCCCGGTCGCCTTGATGGCACGACTAAATAAAACCGGCTGCATCAGGTTAATCAAGGGGGAGAAGAAAAAGTAATCTTCTCCAGCTGCACCGAATCACTAAGAGACCGGAGCAAATATACCAAGCTCTTTCATACCGGCTTCATCGGCTTTTGCTTCACTGATCAGCCATTCCCGGAAGACTTTAATTTTGGCGCGCTCAGCCGTCGGTTTGGGACAGACTATGTAATAGGCGTAGGCCACGGGGAGAGAAAATTCAAACGGCCGCACGAGCCGGCCCGCCAGTAAATCCGGCGCCGCCAAGGCGCTCCTACCCAGCGCCACGCCCTGCCCAACCGCCGCTGCATCCAAGGCCAGGCTGGTCTGATTGAAAACCGCGCCCTTGGACAAATCCAGTCCCTTAATTCCAGCAGCGTCCAGCCAGTCGCGCCACTCCTCGCGCTGATCCAAATGCAGCAGCGTGTGATGTTTTAAATTATCCGGGTTACTCAACGGGTGATTACCGTCCATCAGCGCCGGACTGCAAACCGGAAACAGCGTCTCCGCCATCAGGCACACTGCATCAAGATCGGGCCACTGATCTTCACCGTGACGCACGGCAACATCGACGTCTTCCCGGTGGAGATCAACATGGCGCAGCTGGGAACTCAGGCGGAGATCAATTTCAGGGAAAGACTCGGCAAATCTGCCGATCCGTGGCACCAGCCATTTGGTGGCAAAGTTAGGCGAGACACTGACGGTCAGCACGCCGGCATCATCTTTTGTCAGCATAGTATCAAAACCTGAACTCAGAGTATCAAAAGCGTCGCGCACAAAGTGCTGGCACGACTGTCCTGCCTCGGTCAGCACAAGACCCTGGTGCCGCCTCACAAATAGCTTGAGACCCAGCTGATCTTCCAAGCCTTTGACCTGATGACTGACCGCGCCCTGGGTCACGTTCAACTCCTCGGCCCCTTTGGTGAAGCTGAGATGGCGGGCGGCGGCTTCAAAGGCGCGCAAAGCATTTAGCGGAGGTAAACGATTAAACATGAGAAAAACTAATGCCTATCTGAGATTATATGCTTTGTCATGTTCGGTTAATTTATCTTATTTTCGGCTTAATTTCAATACTATTTGGAATTTTTCAACTTCCTAAGTTAGCTGAAAATGAGGATTTTATTATGCAAATGACCAAATTTTTCTCAGAGCAAAAAGTACCGGCAAGCAATCTCACATCAACCCCGCTCAGTCATAAAGTGTTGCAGCTCGCTGGATTAGTCTCGTTATGGCAGTCTCGGGTGCGGCAACGTAAAGCGCTGGCCGAGTTGGATGAACGCTTGCTCCGGGATGTCGATATCACGCCCACTCAGGTTCTGGAGGAAAGCAATAAACCATTTTGGCGCGCTTGATTTCTGGGGAAAAATATTTGTGTTTTTTACCTTGATCTGCAATTCAAATACCTCTTACAATCATCTACGTATAAACCGAAACAACGCGAACAAACGCGGATTAAAAATCAGTGCTCTTAGTCGGTTCAGGAAGGCTGCTCAGGGATCAGTTTTTGAGCAAAGACACGTGGAATTTAATATTTTTGTGAGCACAAAAGGACTATGAAAAACGCAGATTTCAGTAAGGCAAAAGTCTACGTCATCGCCCAAGATAAAGGGATCAGACAAAGCGTAAAGTCAGTCCTATTCACCAAAGGGTTTCGGTCCGTCCAGGTCGCAGATTCGCTCGACTTGCTGATTGACGCCATCACCATCAAAGATTTACCCGATCTGGTGATCACGGATGTTGATTTCGAAGACCAGGACGCCTGCCAGCTCATTTTTAATATCCGCAATAAGCGCTACGGAGATGACCCCTATTTGCCGGTGATCGGCATGGCCTGGAATCCTCTGCCGGCTCTCATCAGCAAAATCGTCAATGCCGGCTTTGATCTCTTTGTCGCCAAACCGTTTTCAGCCGATCAGATTTGGGAGCGGGTTGAAAAGCTCGTTTACGAACGCCAGCCCTTTGTCGTCACCGGTGATTTCCTGGGGCCGGACCGTTATAAAAACCGGACAAGTACCGTGCCGGCCTTTGACGTGCCGAATTCTCTCAAATCGGCGGCGATTGATAAAATCCGGAAAGCCGAGCACCGGCAAAAAATTAAGATCATGAATAGAGATGTCAACCAGCAGCGCCTGAACCAGCTGGCGAGCGATATTGACCGGCTGGTGGCCCTGATCGTGCCTGATCTTGACGCTAAAATGGTCGATACCGATACGGTCCAAAACCTCGACCGACTCCTCGTCATGCTTAAATATACGCGTTTTCACGCGGTCAAAGAGGAGCAGTCCAGCATCCGGGATTTATGTGTGGAGTTCTATCGCACGGTTAATTCGCTGTTGTCGGCAGATGGTGAGATAAATATTTCGGACGTTAAAAAACTTAAACCACTCAGCGATGCCGTCACAGCCGGTCTGGTTGTGACAAAGACTGACGAACCACCCTCTGAGCAGGAACAGCAAATCGCTTAGATTTATTGAGAGGATTGGCGGAAGAGAGTAGGAGTCGAACCTACTAAGACTGTCTGACAGCCTTCACCGGTTTTGAAGACCGGCCAGCCCACCGGGACTGCTTCCCCTCCTCACCTGTTCGAATGGCCGGTTTTACTAGGTTTTTCCGATATTGCAAGTAGGTACGAAAAGGGAATTGCGGCGATTTTAACATCTGACAACCACACCGAAGCTGACACTTCCACGTCTAAAGTATAGGCTGCTTCGGCATTTAAACCGAACGAACTTTCAATTACGGACCCGATCAACGGACTTGATATCGGTTTAATATATGAAGATAATAGTCATTCTTAATAAAGCTAGAAAATGAAAGTTGTATCAGTCAGTTGATTACTCTTGTACGACCTCCCGCTGTAGAGGCATTTCGGTTATCGGTCGTGACCATCACCCCCCCCCATTGGATTGGCTTTTATCGCTGCTAGCCTGGAGCAGGAAGGCCATGATATTCAAGTGGTCGACGCTGTTACGATGGCGCCAAAAACGAAAACAAAGTATCTGAGAGGATATTTAGTTGGGGCGACGTATGCCGAAATAATCGAACGCTTTTCCCCAGAAACGGAAATCGTTGGGATAACCGTTACCTTCACCCACGAATGGATATCTGCAGTTCGACTGATCGAATTAATCCGCGAAGCATTGCCCAATGTTGTAATTGTTTTGGGGGGGGGCGCACATCACCTCAATGCCGGAATTCTGTCTGGCTCCTTCCAAAGCTGATTATCTCGTGTTGGGTGAAGGGGAAAGAACGATCATTGAACTTGTTAGTGCTATCCAAGGCAAGCACGATCCGGCCAAAATAGGTGGAATTGTCTGGCGTGACGGCGCGTCAATCATTGTAAACAAACGCCGCGGACGGAACGATGAACTCGACAACATTGCTAATCCGGCTTGGAAACATTTTGATTTGAAAACCTACAATGAGAGAAATTTTGTCGGGGGAGTGGACGTGTCGGCCTTCACTGTCCCAATCCTGGCGACCAGAGGGTGCCCCTATCAATGCACTTATTGTTCCTCTCCCAACATGTGGACACCCCGTTGGATACCAAGGAACCCAATTGATGTCGTTGATGAGATAGAATCGTTGATGGACACTTATGGGGCGAATAATTTCCCTTTTCAGGACCTGACGGCGATCATAGACAAGAAATGGGTCATAACCTTTTGCCAGGAAATTATTAGGCGGAATCTTAAATTTACCTGGCAACTTCCAACCGGCACCCGTTCCGAAGCGATCGATGATGAAGTTTCAGAGCTGTTGGCCAAAACCGGTTTGGTCACAATGGGTTACGCTCCTGAGTCCGGATCTCAAAACACTAGAGATATTATCAAAAAGAAAATAACCGAAGAAAAGCTTTTCGAGAGCATCAAAGCCGTGATCTCCCACGACATTAATGTGTCAATATTTTTTGTTTTGGGATTTCCTCATGATAGCGAGAGTGTCCTTGCCGAAAACATTTCCTTTATCAGAAAAGTCCGAGCCTTGGGAGTTTCAGATATAACGGTATGCTATTTTATGGCCCTTCCCGGGACGGAATTATTTTTCAGTCTATATGATAGCGGAAAAATAATACTTACTCCGGAATATATGTGCCAAAGTCTTCACGCTTCAAACCTATATCCGGCCGTGACCTACAATAACAGCATGTCAAAACTGAGACTATTTTTCTGGAAGATGAAAATGTACTGGGTTTTTTATGGCGAAAAAAGTCCAAACGAAAAGAAAGGTGGTCTGCTTAAATCATTGTGGAAGATCGTCAGGGGACTGTTCCCGGGACATCATGAATTGCGCCTTCAGACCGCCGTTCGGAATGGCATCCAAAGCGCGTGGGACACCTTGCTGGTCCAATTCAGGCCTCGATGGCTTTCTAGAAAGTTGGAACATGAATTGTACCGTGATTGGGATAATATTTACCGGCAAATTCGTGAAAATCAACTTGCTTTGGGCAATCAGATGAAGGCTCCCGAAGATACGACCAAGCTAAAGGATGTCAACGTTATTCATGCGTTAAGACGCAGCCATGGAGACGTTATTCGCTACGAAGAACCCAAAACATCCGACTACAAACCCGTCGCCAATTGAATGAGAAAGAGAGGCGAGTTGTAATTGGACGGCGTTCGCTTGGCGCTGAATGAAACTAAAAAAATACGGCGCTGTGGATTTTAAAGACCGGCCAGCCCACCGGGACTGCCTCCCCTCCTCCCAAAAGGCAATGGCCATCACTCTCCAAAAGCGTGGGAGATTTTTTTGAGCAGCTTAAGCAGCTGCTCCCGCTCACCGGGTTTGAGCATCTGATCCATCATACCTTCCTGCTCTTCAACTTTCGCCGTAGCGGCCGCCAGCTTGGCCTCGCCTGTGGTGGTCAGCCACAAGGTATAATGACGACGGTCGCTGGGATCGCGCTGGCGTTTGATCAGGCGGCGTTTAACCAGCCGGTTAGTGGCATAGGACAACGTGGATTTATCGAGCTTATAAACGCGCGCCAGACTGATCTGATTGATACCGGGATTAGCGCCAATCAAAGTCAACAGGCCAAATTCCCCCGGCGTCACATCTATGCCTTCCATCAGACGGGGGAAATCACGCCACACGGCAGCCTGCGCTTGGCGGGCCTGATAGCCGAGATACGTGGTCAACTTGCCGTAATTAAGGGCCTCATCGGCAGAGAGCGCCGGCACTTGGTCAGATGGTTTAGCTTTCGTCATCCAATGATTTTAGTTTGAATATCAAACTATAGTAAGTGTTTATTTTAAGCAGGAGCCATCAATTTTTCGTAGCGGTTTACAATAGTGAGCAGATGGCTAACATTCCAGGCCATAGGGAGAAGCGGCCATGACGGCAATGCCAGCCAAAAAAGACAAGCAAAAGACGCCTGCGAGTAAGGCAGAGAGTTATGATATCGAGGCGTCGCTCGGCTATCTGGTCAATTCCGTTGCCCGGCTTTCTCTCGCAGATCTGAAAAGCCGTCTCGCCGCCTTAAACATTAAGCCCGGTCAAATTCCGCTGATTGTCTGGCTGCTGGAAGAAGACGGTCTCACCCAGTCCGATCTCTGTCAAAAAGCTAATATCGAACAGCCCTCGGTCGCCGAAATGCTGCGGAAAATGGAAAAAGACGGGGTTATTACCCGGCGGCGCGATGCTAAGGATGGCCGTAAATACCGCATCTATCTGGCGGCCAAGATACGCCGCAAGGCGGCGGAGATATATTTGTCGGCGCAAGAGTCTAATCAACGCGCCCTCGCCGGCCTCAGTAAAAAAGAAACCGAAACTTTCTTAAAAACGCTCCACCGCATCATCACAAATCTCCGCGATTAAGCCTTTTTGCAAATTATAATGATTATTATATAGGTACCTATATAATTTGCACATTATTCTGATTTATGGTAATTTTGGAGAATAGGTTTCATTAAGTCAAAATGCCCGGGGGGGATATGACGAGATCAAACGAATTTGCCGTCATCGGCAAAACCACGTCCAAGATCGACGCCATCGCCAAAGTGACAGGCGACGCGCGCTTTGCCACCGATGTTTATCTAAAAAACATGTTATGGGCCCGGGTGCTGCGCAGTACGGTTGCCCACGCCCGCATAGTCTCAATTAATACCGAAAAAGCAAAAAATCTGGAAGGCGTTAAGGCCGTCCTCACCGCCGATGATGTGCCGGACGGCAAGTACGGTGCGCTGGTGCTGGATATGGGGATGTTTGCCCGGGGCAAGGTGCGTTATATCGGTGAAGCTATCGCCGCTGTTGCCGCCATTGATGAAAAGACAGCAGCCAAGGCAGTTGAATTGATCGAGATTGAATACGAAGAGCTGCCGGCTGTTTTCGATCCTCTCGAATCCATGAAACCTGACGCCCCGGTCATCCATGAAGATTTAGAAAGTTACACCACGCTGTTCGACCGCACCGAGCGCGCCATGACCGGCAATGTCAATTATCAGTCAGATATCTCCTCTGGTGATGTCGAAGCAGGCTTTGCCGAGGCTGATTTTATTTTCGAGGACACTTACGACGTTCAAAAACAACACCCCTCCTATATGGAGCCGAATTCCACGGTCGCTGATGTTGATGAGACGGGCCGGCTGATCATCTACAACACCACCCAGCGGCCACACATTAATCAGGCGATATTGTCATCCCTGCTGGGTATTCCAATCTCAAAAATCCGGGTGATGCCCTGCCATGTCGGCGGCGGCTTCGGTGGTAAAAACCGGACCCTGACAGAACCGACGGCAGCAGCGCTGGCGCTCAAGACGCGGCAACCAGTGCGTCTGACCTTTTCCCATGAAGAGGAATTCACCTCGGCAACGACCCGGCATTCGGGCGTTATGACGCTGAAGACAGGCGTTAAAAAAGACGGCACGCTGATTGCCTCCGAAGCCAGCCTTTATTTCGATTGCGGCGCTTATGCGCCTACCCCGAACGCGGTTTGGCTCGGCGCTATTTCGTCATCCGGTCCTTATAAAATTCCGAAATCCAAGGTTGAAGCCTTCTCGATCTACACCAACAAAATGATGGGCGGCGCCTTTCGCGGCTATGGCGCGCCGCAAACGACCTTTGCCCGGGAATCCCAGATGGACCGGATTGCCAAGGAACTCAACATCGATCCCATCGAGCTTCGCCTGAAAAACTGCCTGGTAGCCGGAGATCGCCTCCATGCCGGGCAGAAACTTCACAGCGTCCGGGTTAAGGAAACATTGGAAAAAGCCCGGGACATGGTGGCCTGGGAGACGCCAAAACTGGCCCCGAACCGGGCGCTTGGCGTGGCTTGCGGTATTTTCGCCTGTGGCGGCTTCGCGACCTCCAGTATCGTAAAATTGAATATGGACGGCACCGCCAGTGTGGCAACCGGCGCCATGGATATGGGACAAGGCCTTAAAACAGTGATGGGCCAGATCACGGCGGAAGAGCTTGGCCTGACATCCGACGATATCAATGTTGTGACGGGCGATACGGATCTGACGCCGTTTGATGTTGGTATCTTTGGCGACCGGGGCACCCACACGACCGGCTTAGCCGTCAAGAAAGCAGCTGAGGATGCTAAAAATCAACTCCTGCAAGCGGCGGCCGATGCCATGGAAGTTGACGTCACAGCATTGGAGCTACGAGATAAAAAAGTTTTCGACAAAAGCTCGTCCAACCGCTTTCTCCATTTCAGGGAAGTACTCGGTGGCGGCCAATATAAGAAAGGCGGCCCCATTATCGGCAAGTCGTCAATCAATCTGACGGAAACGCCGTTTGATCCCGATATTGTCCAGGGTGCGGCGTCCAAGATGTTCTCGACCTATACGTTCGCCACTCACATTGTCGAAACCGAAGTTGATCCGAAAACCGGTGAGATCAATGTGATCAAAGCCACCGCCGTGCATGATTGCGGCACGGTGATTAATCCAGCCGGCTTGAAAGGCCAGGTAATCGGCGGCCTGACGACCGGTCTCAGCTACGCGCTATTTGAAGACGTCATTATCGAAGATGGACAGGTACAG
>CAZMHI010000053.1:0-36853 GCA_964566055.1 uncultured Rhodospirillaceae bacterium | reverse complement strand
GATCCTCCGTTTTCTAACTATAACAGTGGACCCACTTTTTGGGGGAGGACCAATTAAGTCAATATTTCTTTTTTTGAACAATTCAACCGAAAACATTTAATGGGTACGCAAACTAGTTTCACGTTCCACACCAGCATCAGTGCTGCGTTTTCAATTTGTGATCCGTCCCAAGGACGGCCAAGCTATAGTCACGATGCATTTTTATTATGTATAATATATTTGACATTAAATATGCGCATATACTATGCTTATAAATAATTAGGAGGATCGAATGTCGACCACAACTTCTTTAAAAAAGCCAACAAATCTGTCGATGGATATTGAACTGCTGAAAGAAGCAAGGGCATTAAAAATAAACCTTTCAAAAGCGGCTGAAGTAGGCTTACGCCTCGAAGTTGCCTTCGTCAAAGCAAAGCTCTGGAAATTGGAAAATGCGACCGCGATTGAAAGTTCAAATAAGTGGGTTGAAGAAAACGGATTGCC
This sequence comes from uncultured Rhodospirillaceae bacterium, assembly GCA_964566055.1. Taxonomy (GTDB): domain Bacteria; phylum Pseudomonadota; class Alphaproteobacteria; order Rhodospirillales; family UBA2165; genus TMED23. The sequence continues at coordinate 36,370 of CAZMHI010000053.1, read as the reverse complement.
ACTCGATCAATATAGACAATTCTAATGGCCAAACATGATGTTTACCCAAATCCAAACGGAAGTGGATATTTACTCAACGTCCAAGCAGATTTACTCGACGGCATGAACACTCGAATTGTTGTCCCCCTCCTGCCGATGAAAGATGCCCCAACACCGGCAAAGGATCTCAATCCAATTTTCAACATTGAAAATAATCAGGTTGTGATGGTTACGCAGTTTTTAGCCGCTGTCCCCGTGTCCATCTTAAGCAATTCGAGCGCCAATTTATCTGAGCAGTATACTGAAATTACCCGTGCACTGGATATGGCTTTCCAAGGCTACTAAATTTTTACACATCCGAGTTTACGGACTTATGTTCATCACCATTTACGTGGTTAATATTAAATTGCTTTCTTTGATGTGTCATTTCCGCCGAAATAGCCCAACTTCCTTCTGATTTTTCCACAGTTTAGAATTATTCCATTGCTGAATTGGTTTTTTTGGCGCTTAATAGTTCGTAGACCGAACATTTATTAGCGGCTGAACGATACAGGGAACAAAGAAAATGATTTTTTTCTCACGCAAAAATCGACCTTTTGAACTCGGACCATATCCACTTGAGAGGTTGGCCCATGATAAAACAATTATCTCGCGTGAATCCGAGCCAGCTAGATCGGCTCGGCCTGTGCCCCACAGTACCGCCAATAACAATTCATTTTCAAAGGCAATCGACAAGTATCAATCGATCTACCGTGAATTAGGTGTCGTTGAGCCGCGCCCAAATAAAGCGCCGGTGCCAGATGATCTGGCTCTCCGCACCAAAGATATTAAAGGTGCCGCCTATTTTCTCGATGCGGCGCAGGTCGGCGTTTGCGAGATGATCGAGACTGGCTGGTACGAAGGTGTAACCGCACAACCACACAGCCAGGCAGTGATTATTATGGTGCGTCATGGCCGCACTCCCGAACCCAGCAATCTTGCCCATGACTGGGTCAAGGGCCACGAAAATGCAGCCGCCGAGCTTCGCGCTTTCGAGATTGCTATTGCCGTTTCAGAACATATCCAATGGATGGGCTTTGAAGCGAAAGCCCATGACCATCAAACCGGTGACGTAGATATCAACCGGTTATCGGTATTGGCTGGTCTTACGGTTCGTGTGGATGGCGGATTGATTAATCCCTATCTCGGTGACGAATTTGCGATTGCCGCAGTGACAACGGATTATCCGCTGAATGTAGATACGCCCTTGGCGGACTCAGCAAAGAACGGCAAAGGGCTCGGCTATTGGCTGGGGCTTGGCAGCGCTGTACCCGGTATAGAATGGAACCGGCGTGACAAACGGGCCACCCATTTAAGTGCCTATCCGATGGAGCAGGTTGACCGCGTCGAGCGGCCAACGACGCTTATTATCGATGATGAAGTGCCGCGCGTCCCCAAACGTGCTGAATTTTTTGCCCGCTCGGAATTTGGTGATCTCGGTGAAAAATCCAGAGTTGAGCGCGGGCGTTTTTCCTTTAAGAATCCTTTTGCCCAGGCAATGGTCAGCCTCATCAGGCGCATGGTGCCGGAACAGGATGGAGAAGTAACCGGATCTCCGGCGGCAGCCGTCAGCGATCCTGCGCAAAATGCCAAAGCGCTAAAATCGCTATCCTATTTACTGGGGTCCGAAATAACCGGCATCTGTGAAATCCCGCGCTATGCCTGGTATTCACACCGCAAAGATGGTTCTGAAATTCCCTATGAGCACAAATATGCCGTCGTGATGCTGATCGACCAAGGCTATGAAACCATGGAAGGGGCGTCGGGCGATGATTTTATTTCCGGCGCCCAGTCAATGCGGGCTTATATGCGGGGTGCCGAAATAGCTGGAGTGATGGCTGAGCATCTGCGCGCCATTGGCTTTCCGGCGCGGCCCCAGACCAATGCCGATTCCGATGTTATTCATGTCTCCCTCGTACTTTGGGCGGGGTTGGGCGAATTGTCCCGGATTGGTGAGGTCGTGCTGAACCCGTTTATCGGGCCGCGTCTCAAAACTGTCGTTTTAACGACCGATATGCCGCTGGAAGTCGATAAGCCAGTTGATTTCGGCTTACAGAATTTCTGTTCCAACTGCTGGAAATGTGCCCGCGAATGTCCCTGTGACTCGATCTCATGGGGCGATAAAGTGATGTTCAACGGTTATGAAATGTGGAAGCCGGATGTTGAGCGCTGCACACGGTATCGATTGACCAATCCAAAAGGCCTTGCTTGTGGCCGCTGCATGAAAACCTGTCCGCTGAATAAAGTGGTGACCTGGGAAGGGCCGGTGATGACCCGGATCGCCTCCTGGTTCGGCGTCAATGTACGCTTTATGAAGCCGATCCTGGTGCCGATTGCCGTCTGGCTGGATGATTGGCTCGGCAACGGCATTCGTAATCCGCTCAAAAAATGGTGGCTCGATCTGGAAATCGTCGATGGTCATGCTGTGCTGCCGCGAAAAGGGGTCAATGAGCGTGACCTCAACCTTGATCACAAAATTGAACCAGCCGAACAAAAGATGGCTTATTATCATGCCAGTGATATGCCGCCGCCAAATTCCAATGATCCGGTGGGCGTTGATCGCAAGGCTGCCCTGAAGGCAAAAGATCTTCTGGAAACTCCGGCGGAAGCCCTTGCCCGGATAGCCGCCGGTGGTGCCAAGCCCGATCACTACAATCCGACACCGCCGCTAGAAATGGCTGAAGTTGCTGCCGAAGACAAAACCAAGGGCATTTGGGACCAAAAATAAGTAAGCTCTCGCGGCGCCTCACCCTGACCGTTTTATTTTCTGGAAACCTGGTGATAGGATCGCGCCGGCTTAGTTAATTTGGAATATCATTTTATGAGTGACAACAAACCTGCCGGCTGGCCGTCCAATATCAGGCCGGAAAAAACCCAAGACTGGGACGCCTTTAAAGACAGTGATGCCGAAGCCGGTATCCAGGTCAGTGATGATTTTGAGCGCTTCGAACAGCGCAATGACATGTTTTCGCGTTCACAATGGGATGAAAAAATAGCGACCAAGGCGGCGTTGGAGTTCTGGCATGGCCACCGCAAGCCTAAACCTCGCAAGGGCGATGGTTTCCGCCAGCGGGATTTCGCGCTTCGCAACGCCTCCTGGGTGATGGCCTCTTCGATCATGGAACGAGGTTTCTCAGCCGGTCTGCGCGAGGGCTTCACCGATGATATTCAAGCCTTTCATCCGCCCTCTCCGACCAAAGTAGAAGTCGAAGATACCGTGGAGATGACCCGGGAAATTAAACAAGTAGCGAAATATTTCGGCGCTGATCTGGTTGGCATTACCGAATTTGATGAACGCTGGGTCTATACCTCGAAATTTAATATTAAAACCAAAGAAGAATCCCCGATGGAACTGCCGGAGGGCCTCACCAGCGTCATTATGGTCGGTCATGCCATGGAATATGAGATTATTAAATCGATGCCGTCCGCCTTGGCGAGCACAGCAGTTGGCAAGGGCTACTCGACCGAAGCCGCCATTGTCATGCATATCGCTCAGTATGTCCGCAATCTTGGCTATGAGGCAGTTGGCTCGATGAACGATACTTCGCTGACGATTCCGCAGGCGATTAAGGCCGGGCTCGGAGAATATGGCCGTCACAATATGCTGATCACCAAGGAATTTGGGCCTCGTGTCCGCATTTCAAAGATTTTTACCAATATGCCCTTGGTTCACGACAAACCGGACAAATTTGGCGTTACCGAATTCTGCGATATTTGCCGGCGCTGCTATGATGCTTGTCCGGTGAACGCCATTACCGATGGCCCGCCGACCGAAACCGGTCACAATCAATCAAGCTTGGATGGCGTACTGAAATGGACCACCGATTGCGAAAAATGCTTTGGTTATTGGACGGCGCTTAAAACCGATTGCGCGATCTGCATGAGGGTCTGTCCTTACAATAAGGATTTTTCCAAATGGTATATGCGGACGGCCCGGTGGCTGGCCGGTACCAAGCTGCGTCGCCTAATGCTGTGGCTGGATGTAAAATTGGGATATGGCGAACGGGATGCACCGCAAAAATGGTGGTCCGGCGATTACAAGAAGTAAGGAGTTAGAAACTGTCCGAACTTCATTGGCGGATGCTATTTTGTATGTCATAACCTCGCCAGAAAAATTAAGGTAACGATTAAAGAAATCGGGGAGATTACTATAAATGTTTTTTAAATGCGCTCATCATGCGCCGGCGGATGATCAGCCTTCCGGACGGGTTGTGTCGAATGGCTCAACTTCCAGAATTGTCGATATTCACTGTCACCGGGAATGCTCGGCCGCAGCGGAAATGATGAAAGCAGAAGCGGAGCGGGTCGGCTTCGCCGCCCTTTCCTTTGGCAGTGAGTTGACCAAAGAAGTCAATCGCCAGCAATTAATCGATATCAGACCGAAAATGGAATCGCTGGATGAGCGTATCGCCGATATGGACAAGATGGGTGTCGATATCCAAGCGGTCTCGATCTCACCCTATCAATATTATTACTGGGCTGAAGCAGAAGTGGGCCGCGAGGTATCAAAGACCATCAATGATGATCTCGCCGAGGCCGTCGGCGCCAAGCCGGATCGTTTGGTTGGACTGGGCACGGTGCCGCTACAAAATACCGAGATGGCCATTGCCGAACTCGAGCGCTGCATCAATGAGCTGGGCTTCAAAGGCATCGAGATTAACAGCCAAGTGGCGGGCGAAGATTTATCGTCCCCTAGGCTGGCGCCCTTTTGGGCCAAAGCCGAAGAGTTGGATATCGTGGTCTTTATTCATACTGCCGGCTTTACCCATCCGGATCGCTTGAAAGACCATTATTTTATTAATCTCATCGGCCACCCAATTGAAGCCACCCTGGCGATCTCAAGGCTTATCTTTGATGGCGTAATGGAACGCCATCCCGGCCTTAAAGTCGTGGTCGCCCATGGCGGCGGCTATCTGCCGGCCTATTCCGGTCGCATGGACCATGCCTACCGGGCGCGCAAAGACGTGCGCGAAGGCTTACCAAATCTGCCAAGCGACTACCTCAAGCGGTTTTATTTTGACACCATGGTGTTCGAGCCGGATCAGGTCGAATATTTGATCAAGAAATATGGTGCCGATCATATTTTACTCGGTACCGATTATCCCTATGACATGGGTGAAAGTGACCCGGTTGGCTTGGTCAACCGCGTCGACGGACTAACTGAGCATGATTGTTCCGCAATTTGCGGCGGCAATGCGGCAAAGCTGCTAAATATCTAAAAAGACAGTTACACAGCCGATTTTAAGCCTCATCGTCATTTGACGGTGGGGCTTTTTGCGTATTGTGGTATGTAACACCTTGACTATATATCGATTTGATATATATCAGCCTTATATATATCGAAATAATATAAAAGCAGGTACCTTATGGATATCAAATCGCTCTGTCTCGGCGCACTTAGTATTGGCGACGCCTCAGGCTATGAAATCAAGAAAATGTTCGAAGAAGGGCCGTTCAGCCACTTCTATGATGCAGGTTATGGCTCGATTTATCCGGCCTTGAACAAGCTATTGGACGCGAAATTAGTGACCTGTACCGAAGTTGAGCAAGAAAACCGGCCGGCCAAAAAAGTTTATAGTCTTACCGATACTGGAATGGCCAAACTTAAAGCTGATTTAAGTGCAGAGCCAACCCGCGACAAAACCCGCTCGGAAAGTATTGTCATGATGTTTTTCGGCCACTTGCTGAGCCAGTCCCACCGTGAAGAGATTCTGCAATCCTACATCGACTATTACCGTGACGGCATCGACTGCATTGAAGGCATTGATCCGGCTGGTCAACCTAACGGCCGGCAATTCGTGCGCGGTCTGGGGCTTGCGGTTTACGAAGCCGCTGCCAACTACCTAGAAGAGAACAAGGACCTTTTGCTTAGCGACGAAGAAGAACGGGATATCGGAGACGCCGCATGAAAAAATCATATTTAATCGCCGCCGGTGTTGCCGTAATAGCTGCTGGCTGGGTGGCTTCCGGCCAGTTTGGCAGCGAGAAAGAAAATGCTGCTAAACCGGCGAAAGATGTTGCTGCAACTGCCAAGAAGAAAGCTGCCTTGCCGCGCGTCAAAGTAAAATCGTCAGCTGCGCAGAGCAAGATCAATGAACTGGTCATCCTTGGTAAAACCGAAGCCTCGCGCCGGGTCAGCCTTAAAGCGGAAACTGCCGGCCGTATAATTGCCATCAAGGCCAAGAAAGGCGACCGGGTTAAAAAAGGAGATGTCATAGTCCAACTGGCAGTCGATGATCGTCCGGCCCGCCTCGCTGAGGCGAGGGCTAAATTGCGCCAACGCCAAATTGAATATCAAGCTGCCAAAGAACTGTCAGCCCGGAATTTCCGCTCCAAGGTAAAACTTGCCGGCACGCAGGCCCAACTGGAATCTGCCAAAGCCGAAGTGGCAAAAGCGAAACTCGATCTAAACCACACTGTTATTCGGGCTTCCTTTAACGGCGTGCTTGAACAGCGCCCGGTCGAAATCGGTGATTTTGTTAAGATCGGAAATCCAGTGGCGACCATAGTTGATCTCTCACCTATATTGGTTGTCGCCAATATTCCAGAAGTTCAGATCGGCTATGTGAAGTCAGGGGTGCCAGCCAAGGCGCGTTTGGTTGATGGCAGAGTAATTAAGGGCACGGTTCGCTACGTGTCAGCCGAAGCAGTCAGCACGACCAGAACCTTTAAAGTTGAAATGGAGACGGCCAATCTCGATCATTCGATCGTTGCCGGGCTGACGGCAGAACTGCGACTTTCGCTGGGAGAAGTAAAAGCCCACCGGGTGTCACCGGCTGTGCTGACACTTTCCAAAGACGGTTTGGTCGGCGTTAAGTCGGTCAATAATGAGGGCATTGTCAGGTTCCATGAAATTCAATTGGTCGCTGACACGCCTCAGGGTATGTGGCTTGGCGGGTTACCAGACCATTTGACGATAATCAGTATCGGTCAGGAATTTGTAAAAGTCGGTCAAAAGGTCGAGCCGGTACCAACGAGTTCCCCTGCGGTTTCCGCGCTTAAAGGTAAATAGCCATGACCGCGACAGTTATCGAAGCAGCCATCAGTCATGCGCGGACGATTATCGCCGCCTTGATCCTGATCTTAATCTCGGGAACGATTTCCTATGTCGGTATCCCAAAAGAATCTGAGCCGGACATTAATATTCCGATTGTTTACGTCAATGCGCCGCTTGATGGTGTATCGCCTGAAGATGCTGAACGGCTTATCGTACGTCCCATCGAGCAGGAACTCCGCGTTATTGAAGGCGTCAAGGAAATGCGCTCGACCGGTTATGAGGGTGGCGCCAATGTCACGCTCGAGTTTGATGCCGGCTTTGATGCTGATAAGGCGATGGATGATGTGCGTGAAAAGATCGATCTAGCGATACCAGAACTGCCGGCGGAAGCAGATGAGCCGACCATTCATGAAGTCAACTTCAGTCTGTTCCCGGTCGTCGTCGTAATTCTTTCCGGCGACGTGCCTGAGCGTAAACTCATTGGCCTCGCTAACGAATTACAGGATGCCATTGAGGGAATACCCAGTATTCTCAAAGCCGAGATTGCCGGCGATCGTGACGAAATGGTCGAAGTGATTATCGATCCGGTGAAGCTCGAAAGCTATGGCATTCAGGCGGGCGCCGTCACGTCAGTGATGAATTCCAATAATCTACTGGTGGCGGCTGGGGTGCAGGATACCGGTAAAGGCCGCTTTTCTATCAAGGTGCCGGGTATTTTTGAGAACGTCACTGATATTATGAACATGCCGGTCGTGGTTGACGGCGATTCCACCATTCGGGTCAAAGATGTCGCCGAAGTACGCAAAACATTTAAAGATCCCAAAGGTTTTGCCCGGGTTGGCGGTAAGGGCGCCGTTGCTCTTGAAGTTTCAAAACGGACCGGTGAAAACATCATTGATACCATTGCCAGTGTCCGGGCTGTGGTCGAAGCTGAACGTCTCAATTGGTCGACACCCTTGCAGCAGGCCGTCGAGGTCAGTTTTTCACAAGATAAGTCCGACAATATCCGCGGCATGCTTAACGATCTGCAAAATAATGTCGCCAGTGCGGTTATATTGGTGATGGTTGTCGTGGTTGCGGTGCTGGGACTCCGCACCGCCGGTTTGGTCGGTGTCGCTATTCCGGGATCTTTCCTGATCGGTATTCTCGCCCTGTCCGCGCTTGGTATGACCATGAATATGGTTGTGTTGTTCGCGTTGATTTTGGCCGTCGGTATGCTGGTTGATGGCGCTATTGTGGTCACCGAATATGCTGACCGGAAAATGATTGAAGGCGAGCCGCGCAATCGCGCTTATGGCATGGCGGCAAGGCGCATGGCTTGGCCAATCATCGCCTCCACGGCGACGACATTGGCGGCTTTTCTGCCGTTACTTTTCTGGCCGGGTGTGGTTGGCGAGTTTATGAAGTTTTTGCCGCTAACGCTGATTTTAACCTTGGCGGCATCTCTAATGATGGCGCTCATTTTTGTGCCGACGCTGGGTTCTATTTTCGGCAAGCCTGGTTCAGTTGATGAAAAATCTTTGAAGGCTACCTTGGCCGGCGAATCCGGAGACCTCGATAATGTTGAAGGCTTTGTCGGGCGATACTTGAGAGTGTTGAAACCGGTGCTGCGTCATCCAGCCAAAATTGTTATGGCCGCCTTCGCAATGCTGATTTTGGTTCAGGTTGTCTATGGCAACTTTGGCAAGGGCATTGAGTTTTTCCCTAAAGTGGAACCGGAAATCGCCAAGTTACAGGTCCGCGCGCGCGGCAATCTATCGATCCATGAAAAAGATGCGATCATGCGCGAAGTTGAATCCCGTATTCTCGATATGACGGAGTTCGAGACGATTTACACCCGCACAGGCCGTGAGGAAAATAGCCAAGAAGCTGAAGATATAATTGGCACCACGACGCTTGAGTTCATCGACTGGGAAAAGCGCCGGAAGGCTGAGGTTATCCTAAAAGAGATTGAAACTCGCACCAAAGATATCCCGGGTATCTATATTGATGCGCGGGAAGAGGAGGGTGGACCGCCTACCGGTAAGCCGATTAATCTCCAGATTTCATCGCGTTACCCCGAACTATTGGACAGTGCTGTCGAGACCATTCGCAGCAAGCTTGAAAAAACGGATGGCATGATCAGTATTGAAGATTCCCGGCCGTTGCCTGGTATCACCTGGGAAGTTTCGGTTGATCGCTCGCAAGCGGCCAAGTTTGGCGTTGATATCAAAACCATCGGTCAGGCTATTCGCCTGATTACGGGCGGTATCAAAGTCGACGAATACCGGCCCAACGATACGGACGATGAAGTTGAAATCCGCGTCCGTTATCCGGTTGAATTTCGAAATATCAAACAACTTGATCATATCCGGGTCAGTACCAACCAAGGTCTAGTGCCACTTAGTAATTTTGTTGAACGATCCGCCCAGCCGCGGATTGGCAAGGTCAATCGGGTAGATGGCAAACGCTCGCTTTCAGTTAAAGCAGATCTCGTGCCCGGATTGCTGCCGGATAACGAAGTTAGGAAACTCTCACAGTGGCTGAAAACGCAAAAATTCGATCCCCGGGTGGAAATTAAATTCAAAGGCGAAGACGAAGAGCAGCGCAAAGCAAAAGCCTTTTTATCCAAAGCCTTCGGTGTCGCTTTATTTATTATGGCGATCATATTGGTCACTCAGTTCAATAGCTTCTATTCGGCGCTGTTGATCCTGTCGGCGGTGATCATGTCGACCATCGGTGTCTTTATCGGCTTACTCGTAACCGGACAACCGTTTGGTATTGTTATGAGTGGCATCGGCGTCATTGCGCTGGCCGGCATTGTTGTAAACAATAATATTGTGCTGATTGACACTTTCGATCATTTGCGGAAAACGATCTCTGATCCAATGGAAGCTATTCTCAGAACTGGCGCACAACGTATGCGGCCCGTGCTATTGACCACGACAACGACGATTTTGGGCCTAATGCCGATGGTATTTGGCGTTAATATTGATTTTGTCACCCGCGAAGTATTCATGGGTGCGCCGTCATCTCAGTGGTGGACCCAGTTGTCGACGGCGATTGTATTTGGGCTTGGATTTGCGACGATCTTGACGTTGTTTGTAACACCGGCTTCATTAATGATTCGGGCTAATGTCCAAAACTGGCGGGCGCGGCGTCGGCAAAGTAAACTCGCGGCTGAAGTCAGTCCCGCCGAGTAATTATTACTCGTCAGCAATTTCCTGCTCGTTATCCGGTTTGGCGTTATTTTTTGCCGGTTTTGGAGCCTTAGCTTGTTGCTGCTGATACGACTTGGCGCCAAACGGAAAAGTCGCAATATAGGCAACTAGTATTATAGTCAGCGTTAGCCAAGGTGCACTAACCGTCATTGCCGCTACGAGGCCGACGATCAGCATGGTAAGCATTACAAAGCGATGTTGAATTCGTAGGCTCTTAAAAGAATATGTCGGCAATTGGCTCACCAGTAAGCCTGAAACGACGATAATAAAAATGGCAACGACAAAGGGCTGGCGCAAAAATTGAATATCAACCTGGAAGGAAATAATCATCGGCAGCAAAACCAAGCCGGCCCCGGCGGGTGCCGGAACACCAGTAAAATAATTTTTCGTCCAGGCCGGCAAATCCGGGCCTTCGATATCGGTATTAAAACGGGCCAGGCGAAGCGCGCAGCAGACACTAAACAATAACACCAGAACCCAGCCGTAAGGTCCGGCATCTTTCATGGTCCACAGATACAATATGAAAGCCGGCGCCACGCCAAAGCAGATAAAATCCGATAGGCTATCAAGCTCGGCGCCAAATTTGCTGGTGCCGCGCAGCGCCCGCGCAATGCGACCGTCCAAGGCATCCAATACAGCCGATATAACGAGAGAAATGAGCGCCGGCTCCCATTTGCCATCAAGACCAAAGCGCATTGATGTCAGGCCGGCACAAAGCGCCAACATGGTTAAAATGTTGGGGATCATTTTATTGAAGGATAATCCTCTCAACCGTTCGCGTCGTGGCCGGAACATTTATCTAACCTCTCCATTACGTGGCTGCTCGGTGGCTTGAAAATCAGCAATGACCGTTTCGCCAGCTATTGCGCGTTGACCAACGGCGACTAGGGCAGGGACTTCTTTAGGCAAATATACATCGACCCGGCTGCCAAATCTAATTAATCCAAAACGCTCGCCGGTTTGGAGAGTCTGACCTTCCTCGATATCGCATTTGATGCGCCGGGCGACGAGTCCGGCGATCTGAACAAAAGCGATTTCTACATTTTCCGCTGTTGTTAAACGAACGCTTTGGCGTTCATTAAACTCGCTGGCTTTGTCGAGCGAAGCATTTAAAAACTTTCCGGGACGATAAGCGAGTTTACTAATGGTGCCGGCAATCGGTGTTCGATTCACATGAACATCAAAGACGTTCATAAATATCGAGATTCGATTGAGTGACTGATCGCCCATTTCAATTTCAGGCGGCGGTACAGCATCCTGGATCATTTGAACGACGCCGTCTGCCGGACTGATTACAAGTCCATCACGCGTTGGCGTGAAGCGGTCAGGATCTCGGAAAAAATAAGTGCACCAAGCCGTTAAAACGACTCCGATCCATCCCAGCGGCTCACTAACATAAGCGGCCACCACAGTAATTGCAGCGAAAATGGCGATAAACGGCCAGCCGGCTTTATTGATCGGAACGAATATAGACTTTAACAAATTTAAATTCCCAATTTGGTAGCCAAAATAAATCAAATTGAATCAGACGGATAGCCCAATCATTCCCGGGTTTTAACCGGGAATGATAGACTTCGTCAATCAATGGATTTAGATAGATATGAGCTCTATTTTCAGAAGCGAACGCCCCTGTGATAGATTTGTCCGTTCAAATTATGTCAGATCTGCGATGCGCTGGTGTTCAGCCAGCACAATATTTTGAATTTTAGAAAAAACACTATGTTCGATTTGACGGACCCGTTCTGGAGAAATTTGAAATAATTGGCCAAGTTCACCAAGCGTTGCTTTTTCCTCCTGCATCCTGCGGGTAATAAAAATTTCGCGTTCCCGTTCGGTCAAACCATCAAGCGCCGAAGTTAGCAAACTCCGTTGAAATTCCCGTTCCTGGAATGCAGCAACGGAATCCTCCGGTGTTTCAGAATTGTCGACTAAGCGGTCTTGCCATTCGGTCCGGTCTTCATCACCGACAACTTCGTTGAGTGAGGAATCTGGACTGCTCATCCGTCCGTCCATCGCCCTAACTTCATGTTTTGCCACTTTCAACCGATCCATAATGACTTCAATATCATCTTCGGAAAGTTGACCCTCATTGGTGCCACTAAGTTCAAGTTTCATTCGACGTAAGTTGAAAAATAGTTTTTTCTGCCCGACCGTTGTACCAATGCGCACCAAAGACCAAGAGCGCATGATAAATTCCTGCATTGCTGCTCTGATCCACCATTTGGCATAGGTCGAAAGGCGGAAACCTTTATCGATGTCAAAGCGATCTATAGCCTGCATTATACCGACGCAGCCTTCGGAAATAAGGTCTTCCTGATTAAGACCATAGCGGCGGAAACCATTTGCCAGTTTCACCACTAAGCGAAGATGACTGGTCACCAAGGCATGTAAACTTTTCTGATCACACTTCTTTTGCCACGCGGAAATATACTTTACTTCCTCGGCTTCGGTCAGCATTGGGTAATTGCGAACTTCCCTCAAGAAGTTGGATAAGCTGTCCCCGTTTTTGTGCAAAAATAATTTATATGGCTCTGTCACGGTTTGCCTCCATGTTTTTTTACAAAGCATTTTTCTTTATATTTTTATCCGGTCTAGCTTTTCAGAAGTTTTTCAAATTCGGTTTGGGTGGGGCATCCGTAACCAAGCCGTTTACGAGAGCAACTTCTCAACGCGAAAACCTTAGCGCGTGATTGAAACGCTATCTGAAGTTGTGAAAGTGGAGAATTGTGGCGTGCCGAAAAAGTGTTACGGTTTTCCCGTAAAGGTATCCAGGGACATCACAGTTCTAAGGAGATCAGCCACAGTTCTGGCCTGCATTTTTTCCATAACTCTTGCCCGATGGACTTCGACCGTACGTTGCGTAATGCCGAGATCAAAAGCAATTTGTTTGTTCAATTTACCTTGAGCGATCATATCAAGTACATTTCGCTCTCGAGGCGTGAGGAGATTCATGCGCTCTTGAATCTCATCTTGAAAATCCAAATCGGCAATTAATTTCCGGCTCTCATTGATAGCTTTGTTGGCAACTTCAAGCAGCATTTGATTGTTGATGGGTTTTTCAACAAAATCAAAGGCACCTTCTTTCATCGCCCGCACTGCCATTTGAGTATCGCCATGCGCGGTAACAATAATAATAGGGAGCCGGGTCGGTTCTTCGGCTAGTTTGGTTTGGAGATCCAGGCCACTAATGCCTGGCATACGGACATCCAGGAGAATACAGCCCGGACCCTTGACTGGAAGTGCTTCCAAAAAATCATTGCCAGAAGGGAAGGCTTCAACGTGCAGATCAACGGATTCAAAGAGGTCTTTCATAAGCTCTCGATTAATCTCGTCATCTTCAACGACATATACCGTAGTATCGTCTGACACCAATTGGTCTCCCAGCAATTACTTGCAACTTTTAGACAATATGAGTTTACAGCAGCTGTTTCAACTCCTGACAGCAGTTCCAACTCATTTTAATATTATTAGTCGGGCATTAAATCTCGTTGTTCTAATTTGTTATTTTTAGAGCTTTATTTATATTTTCTAACACTTCTTCAATATCAAATGGCTTAGTTAGATAGTTGAAAAATCCGGCTTCTTTGCCCTTTTGTATGTCGTGTGGCATTGCAGCTGCTGAGAGGGCAATAACCGGTATACCTTTCGTGTCCTGGTGATTGCTAAGAAACGCCATGGCATCAATACCGCTCATCCCGGGCAGGTTGATATCCATAATTATGATGTCTGGAAATGCAGTGCGGGCAATTTCAAGGCCATCTTCCGCTGAAGTCGCCGTCAATAAATGTAAATAAGGCACGTTATCGACGAATTCCTCCATTAAATGCAGGTTAGAAGAATCATCTTCAATGTAGAGCAAAACATGTAGAGCCTTGGGGGAAATACCATAAACTTTTTCAAGGCTTTGACTGCTAAATTGGCTTGGCCTTTCTTCTGTGATGTTCGAAATCGATATTGGCAGCTCAATCCAGAACGTACTGCCTTCTTCAAAGGTGCTGTGAAAGCCGATCTCGCCATCCATCAACTCGATCAACTGCTTGGTAATTGTCAGGCCGATACCGGTGCCCTCGATACCCATCTGATCAGCGCCTAACCGGCTAAAAGGTTCGAATATTTCCGCTTGGCGTTCAATTGGAATTCCAATGCCGGTATCTTCCACGGCAATTCTAATTTTTTGGTTGGAAGTTGGCGCACAGGTAACCTTAATCGACCCGCCAGGTATGTTGTATTTAATTGCATTGGATAGCAAATTAAGTAAGGCTTGATTGATACGAGTTTGATCTGCAAATACGACCAAATCAGAACCAGCATATTCTGAGGATTTAATCTCAATGTTGTGCCGCTCCGCCAGCGAGCTTATGACGCCGATGCATTCTTCGATAACTTCTGAAGTTTCAACTTTCATGAAATCCAAGGCAACGCGGCCGGACTCGATTTTTGCCAAATCTAAAATATCATTGATAAGTTTTAATAAGTGTTGGCCGCTTTTTAGGATCTGGCTTACCTGTTTGGTTTGGCGGCCTTGGAGAGGTTCTTTTTTATTCTGTAATAATAGCTGCGCATAACCGAGAATTGCATTCATCGGAGTGCGCAGTTCATGACTCATACTGGATAAGAAATCCGATTTCGCTTTGTTGGCAAATTCAGCTTCATGCCGGGCTACTTCCAGGGCTTCTTCCACACGTTTTCGCTCGGTGATATCTTGTGATGTGCCGCGGATGCCGATCGGATGATTTTGCTCGTCAAAAAGGATTTCACCTTCACCGTGAATCATTCTCTCGGTGCCATCCGGTCTAACAATCCGGAAATCATTGGAATAGTTGCCGTCTATTTCACCAATATCCGTCGGCGCTATATTTTCCATTCGCTCTCGATCATCAGGGTGAATAAGATTAAAAAACTGATCTACATCGATTTTTTTGCCTTGAGGGTCTAAGCCAAATATCCGGTAATGCTCATCACTCCAATAGATCGATTTTTCAGCAAAATTCCTTTCCCAACTACCGATTTTTGCGATGCTTTGGGCAATATCCAAAGCGCCTTTTGCGCTTTCCACGGCTTCTTCCGATTGTTTCCGATCGGTAATATCAAAGGAAAGAACAAACATACCCTGCACGTCGCCCGCTTCATCAAAATCGGGTATCAGTGAAACCTGCGTGTACATCACTTCGCCGTCACTCGCAGGGATGAAATTATCGTAGGTGACAGGCTTGCCGGTCAGGGTTTTTTCAATATAAGGTTCAACGCGTGAAAACATTTCCGGTGCGAAAACCTCTTGAAACTTCTTCCCGATAATTTGCTTGGGGTCGACGCCAATTGTTTCAAAATATTTATTGGCGAATTGAAAGCGCAAATCCGTGTCATTGTATGCAATCATCGCCGGGATGGCGTCGGTGATGGTACGGAATCTATCCTCGCTGTCTCTCAAAGCCTGTTCGCGTTTCTTCAATTCTGTAATATCCGAATACAGCACCATCATGCCGCCATCGTCCATCCGATATTTTCGCACCTGGACCCACTGATCATTTCTGTGCATTTCCAGATCTTTGGTTTCCAAATCGAATTCACTTATTCGTTCGGCGACCCACTCATCAATATCATGTTCTGCTCCGACATTGGTTGATTCGGCAAAAGCTCGAATAAAATCTTCGTAGGTTTCACCCGGCAGTAAATACTGCTGGGCCGTCGGGTGGGTAATTCTGAAATAGCTGTTGCAGTAGACGAATTTTCCATCTTTATCCCATAAAGCAAAGCCTTCAGAAAAATTTTCAATGGCGGTAAAAAATTGCTGCTGCAAATCGGCAATTTTCTCTTCGGCCAGAACCTGCTCGGTTTCCTCATCGGTTGAACCGCGATAGCCTGTAAAAGTACCGTCGGCATCAAACTGTGGAGTAGCGCTGGTCACCAAATATCGAACCGAACCATCCTCGTGTTCGATTTGGAAGTGGAAATTTCTGTACGGTTGATGGGCGTCAAGGGTTTTCAGGTGTTGTTTCCATTCTTCGCTTTCAGGATTTACTACCGGCAAATCTAAACGTGATTTTCCAATAAGCGATGGGGAATCGAAATGCGGTGTGAGATGTGTCGGTTGTGAAATAAAGGTAAACCGATGCTGAGCATCAGTTTCCCAAAAGCGGTCAGCAGCCGATTCTGCGAATTCCCGGAAACGTTTCTCACTTTCGGCAACAGCGCGCTCAGCCTCCTTTAAATCCGTTATATCAGAAACCGAAACCAATACCGATGGTTCGTTTTCCCAGATTATGGGTGCGGCATTATCCATGGTATAAAATTCGCTGCCATCAAGCCGGATGTGCATAATTTCCTGAAAATCTTGGGGTTGATTATCCTCTTCAACTGAGCGCCGCCGTTCAATAATAATTTCGTGATAGTCTGGATGGGTGAGCTCCAAAGACGTCCTGCCCAAGAGGTCTTCCAAGGAGTCGGCCCCAAACATGCGAATGCCGGCTTCATTGGCAAAAACAATTTTAAAATTACGATGTACCAATATGCCCGTCGGCTGGAATTCGATTAGTGAGCGATATCGCTGTTCATTTTCGCGCAAGTTATTTTCCGCTTCGATACTGCTCGTGGTATCGATTGCGGTCCCCCGGACGCCCTCAAAATCGCCAGTGTCCAGGTTGAAAACCGGCACGCCGCTAATCGAGAGGCGGCAAACTTTACCGTCCTTTCTTATCGCTTTTCCGGGTTTATTTCTGAATGGCCGATGGATTAATCCAGTAAGTGTGGAAGGAGATAAATTAAAATCGATTACTTCTTCCAAATTCTTGCCGAGTAATTCGCGCGGATGATAACCAAGATATTCAAACACCCGATCGGAAATGAAACTTAATTTGTTATCTTGATCGACTTCCCAAATCCAATCTGAGACCAGCCTTGTGATATCTTCCAGGCGTCGATGAGCCTCACTCTCGGTCAGGTGAGAGAGGTTATTCAGGTTTGAATTTGATTGGCCTTTTGCCACAGTATAGACCTTTTTTTAAATCAATGCCGGCTAGGCTGTTCCCAGTTCCTCAGTTAACCGAGGGAAGCGAAAACACTTGACCGGGAAAAATCATATTGGGGTCTTTAATTTGTTTCTTATTGGCTTCATATATTACGGTATAGCGAAATCCGCTGCCGTAGGTTCTTCGGGCAATGCGCCATAAACTATTGCCTGATTCAACTACCACTAAGGTGCCGGGTTTTACGCCGGTCAACGGCACCGAACGGGCAAACACCACTTCAATGCGGGATTTTACTTTACCGTCTTTGCCGACGAGGTCGGCCCGCACGGTATACATGCCTGGCTTTACGCTGCGTTCCGGTGTTTGGCGCCATAGACCGCGGTCATTTGATTTGCCACGTCCTAAAAATTCGTTATTCAAATAGAGGTTAATATCCGACTTGGAGGGCGCCTTACCGATGATATCGAGCTTGCCTCTATCATCATAATCGACGGCATCAATTGTGAGGGCAATATCCGGCGCATCCGGTGTAGGTTTCTGTAAAATTTCGACGCCAGAGCCAGGTTTGGCGGGAACTTTCATCGCTAATGGCTGAGACGGATCGGTTGCCGGTTTGCCGGCGATATCTTTACCTTTTTCTGGCACCACCAAAACGACATCGGATTCAGATGAAACAACCGAGCCATCCGGATTGATCATCTTTAATGAAAGCCGGCGGCTGCCCGGAGCCAAGGGCGAAGTTGGCACAAACACCCATTCGCCCCTTTTATCAGCGACAACTTCACCAATTTTATTAGCTCCGTCATATATCTCGACTTTTGTGCCAGGCTTGGCGCGGCCAGCCATAACAGTGTCGCCTTGTGGTGTGATACGGACGATATCGAAACTGGGCGAGGTGATTTGTGGAGTCTTTGTTTTTGCCTCGATTTTAGCTGCAGGTTTTGCGGGGCTTTTGGATTCCGCTTGTACTTTGGCCGTCTCCTCAGGAGCAGCTTTTTCATCAACACTCTCCAAGACAAAATTCAATGCGATTGCCGCTACGACGACGACACCGCCGATAATGGCTATAATTGCCGATTTACTCACGCTTTTTTGCCCCTTAATGACTTTAGTAAATGTTTATCCAGACTAATACCACTGTGCTTTATAAGCAATCCCAACCTCGGTTAAACCTCTATTTACCAGTTAGTTGATCTGAATTTCTATGGCGATTACTGCGGCGATGACGGCTAGCAGAATTGGGATAGCTGCCAGAACAATGATTACCAATGTTGGCGAAAAATTTAGTGTTGTGGAGAAGCGTGCCGGTAAATTGCTCAACGCACTATCAATAAAAAAGATAAAGCCGAGCAATATTATCGCCGGTGCCAGGGGCGGCGCCTGTTCGAGAAGCCGTAGCGCAATCATCAGCATGGCGCCACCCCCTGCTAATAAAATACTGCGACCGAAAAATAAGCGGGGCCGAGGCCAATTCCAGACATAAAATCCCAGCAAACAGGCAGCCAGACCAAAAGCGAGATCGCGATCAACAACAATGTCACTAAGCCAGGCGATACAGCCCAAGCCTACCGAACCCAGTAGAAGAAAGAGACTTGCCCAACTGCTGCCATATCCTTTGCTCGGCGAAGTGCGAGTGCCTATGCGCTGCAGATTAAATATTATCAGACCCCAGCCGATAAGAATTGGAATTGACCAGATATCAATACCGCTTTGCATCCAGGCTACGGCGCCAATGGTGCTCACGATAATTGCGCCGGTTTCGATCAAGCGGCCGAATTTCGTCTCGGCGGTTAGAAAGAGATCAAGAAGTATACCTATAATCAGTAACGCCACGGTAGCCGAAAGGATCGCGCTGCTGTTAAATGCTGGTGGAAAATTAGGGGTGCCAAGAACTAAGGCAGCGACCCAGGCAAAGCCGGCGCCAACGGATGCATTGGCAAGCGCCATCCCGGCATTGTTTCTGTCCAGAAACCAAATCAGCCCGGTCAGTATAGCCGTGCCCAAAAGTGGCAAAACAAGTAACAGGAAAGTTGAACTGTTGAGAAAATCCGCCATCAGCAAGCCCTAGCGCGATTCGCCCTCGTTCCAAAAGACTTAAATTTACTTTTTCGCGCTGACTTTATTGTGGATTGGCGGCAGTGATTTCAAATAAACCACAATCGCCGTCAAATCTTGCGGCGTCAATTTAGCCAGATTTTCGCTGACATCCGTCATAACGCTGCCTACAAAATCGCCGTCCGGCAGCATACCTGAATTGATCACATCAGCAATTTCGGCAGCCGACCATTTGCCGATCCCAGTTTCCTTGTCTGGGGTGATATTTGGTGCTGGATCGCCGTCAGGGCCATCCGGTGTGCCGGCAAGATATTTACTCATATCACTGCCCCCAAGAATATTGCGTGGGGTGTGACATTCACTGCAGTGACCGAGAGCCTGGACCAAATATGCACCCCGGTTCCATTCTGTACTTTCTTCTTTGACCGGTTTGAAGACACCTTTATTAAAAAACAAAAATTTCCAGCCGATTTGCAACAGGCGAATACTGAATGGAAACATAATTTCATTTGGTTTATTGGGTTGGGCAACCGCCGGCAGCGAGAATATATAGGCCTTAATATCCAGCATGTCCCGATCAGTCATTTTGGTAAATGACGTAAACGGGAAGGCCGGAAAATAATGGTGGCCATTTGGCGTAATTCCTTCTCGTAAAGCCCGGATGAAATCCTCATCGGTGAAATTACCTATTCCGAAGGTCTTATCTTTAGTGATGTTATGGCCATAAAAAGTTCCAAAGGGGGTTTTGATGGGCGTTCCACCTGCAAGTAATTTGCCTTTGTTTTTAGTATCAGTGTGGCAGGTTTTGCAGCCACCGATATTGAAAAGGTATTCGCCTCGTTTCAACTGCGCTTGATCGGCCGCCAAAGCCGGCGTTGCGAGATAGTAAATTGCGGCGATAATAATAAAAAAAATCCGGGTCACTATTGGCCTCGCTAAATAAAAACGGCGCCTCTTTATCGAGACGCCGTTATTTTACGGTTAAGCGTTGGGAAAAAGCTATTTTTTCTTAGGAGCGCGAAATGCTTTATGGCAACCGCCGCAGGTTTTTCCCATCGCGCCAAAAGCACCTTTAGCTGCACCAAGATTGCCACCCATTGAAACTTTGATCAAATTGGCCGAAGCATTTTCAGTGGCTTTGAGTTTCTCTTTAAATCCTGCCATATCCTTCCAGATCTCCATTTTGGCGCGGGTTTCACCGCCGCCGCTGCCATTTGGCCAGAGATCCGCCGCAGCCAGTTTTTTTGCTGTTGCATTCACTATTTTAGCTGCTGCTAACATGGTTTGCGTATCAGCTGCCATTTTCAGCTTCTTCATATTGCCGCCCATGGTCTTCATTAATTTGATGCGGTTGTCGTGTGCAGATTGAGCCTCGGCAGTTGTCGGAAAAGCAATCCCTGACATAAAAAAACCAGCCGCAAAAATGGCGCTAAGGAATTTCATCGATCGTCTCATGAATTAATCTCCCACTATTATACGTAACGGTTCCCTCAAATGAACCATAACGCGACTGAGTTCTGATAACAACGATAGTTAAGTGTCAAAATTGCCGCTATGGTGCTGCTAACGGGAAATTGAACGATAAACTACCGGAAATAGATAATTCATGGATAATATTAAAGCGATCGCTGTATATTGTGGTTCAAAATCGGGTGCCTCACCGGTGTATACCGCAACTGCCAGAGAGTTAGGAGTTCAGCTGGCCGAGCGCAATATTCGGCTGGTCTTCGGCGGAGGCCGCATTGGTATCATGGGCGAAGTAGCCAATCAGGTTCTTGAGAATGGCGGTGAAGTTACCGGTGTTATCCCGCATTTTCTTAATGATCTCGAAGTCGCGCATAATGACGTGACGGAACTTATTACCGTCGAATCTATGCATGAGCGCAAACATATTATGTTCAACCGCTCAGACGCTTTTGTAATCCTGCCAGGCGGTCTTGGCACCTTGGATGAATGCATGGAAATTATCACCTGGAAGCAGCTGCAGGTTCATTCCCGGCCCATTGTTATTCTCGATGTCGGAGGCTATTGGAAGTCCCTTAGAGTGCTATTTCAAGATATCGTCGACGGCGGATTTGCCCATCCGAAGGCGCTCGAATTATTTTCGATCGTCGATAGCGTCGATGGTATTTTTGAGGCCATCAGCGCCGCTCCCGAGCCCGACCCAGTGGTACTCGAAAGCCACCTTTAGGCGCACAGCCAGATTTAGCCAGGGTTAAAGCCAGGAGTTCGAATTAAATATAATACTTTATCAGCATTATCTGCTGGAATGGGGTTGCGTCGCTTTATCTGCCCGAATAAAAGGTGTCCAAGATATTAGCGGCTACCGCTGTAAAGGTCCTGTGTAGATGTGTAGCCAGCAAATAGGGGAAACATTTTCTCGGTGAAATAAGAATTAGAAACACCACATTTATTTCGCTGATAGATGAAATTAGGAGTTCAAGCTACGATGACCGACCAGTCCGCCAATAAGCTAGATATAATTTACACCAAAGTTGACGAGGCACCTGAACTTGCCAGTGCGTCACTTCTACCAATAATTAAGGCCTTCACGAAATCAGCTGGAATTGCCGTCGGCACCAAAGATATTTCGCTCGCCGGTCGCATTATTGCGAACTTCCCGGAACGGCTCTCCGATGATCAAAAACAAATCGACGATCTGGCTATCCTTGGTGAGATCGTCAAGGAGCCTGATGCCAACGTCATTAAGCTTCCCAATATCAGTGCCTCCGTGCCGCAACTTATGCTCGCCATATCAGAGCTGCGGCTTAAAGGTTACGACATTCCAAAGTATCCTGAAAATCCGTCCAACGATGAAGAAAAAGCCATTCGGGAAACCTTTGGCAAAGTGCTGGGCAGTGCTGTAAACCCGGTTCTCCGCGAAGGAAATTCCGACCGGCGGGCACCTAAGGCGGTTAAAGAGTTCGCCAAAAAGAATCCGCACAGCATGGGTGAATGGATATCCGACTCCAAAACCCATGTGTCGACGATGGATGGTGGAGATTTCCGTTCAAATGAAAAATCAGTAACGGTTTCAAATGCGTCTGTTGGGCCTGCAAAGATCGAGTTCGTTGCCGCGGATGGCAGCGCAACGGTTTTAAAAGCAGACCATCCGCTTGAAGAAGGTGACGTCATTGATGGTACGATGATGAGCGCTCAGGCACTTAGATCCTTCCTTGATGCAGAAATTAAAGATGCTAAAGAGCAAGGCATCCTCTTTTCGTTGCACGTCAAAGCAACAATGATGAAAATTTCTGATCCGATTATTTTTGGCCATGCTGTTTCGGCCTATTTGAGTGATGTGTTTGAAAAGCATGCGGAGACATTTGCCGGGCTCTCTGTCGATCCTGACCTCGGCATTGGTGATCTTCTTGCTAAAATCGGCACACTTCCGGAGGGTCAAAAATCAGAAATTGAAGCTGATATTGAAGCCTGTATGGAGACGCAACCTGATCTCTATATGGTTAATTCAGATCGCGGCATTTCCAACCTTCATGTCTCCAGTGATGTCATCATTGATGCTTCCCTACCGGCCCTCATTCGAGCTGGCGGCAAAGCCTGGGGACCTGAAGGCAAAGAACATGATACGAAATGTGTTATACCGGATAGCAGCTATGCTGGCGTTTATGCTGAAACGATCGATTTCTGCAAAAAACATGGTGCCTTTAATCCCTCCGAAATGGGTAGCGTTCCCAACGTCGGTCTGATGGCCCAGAAAGCCGAAGAATATGGCTCTCACCCCCAAACTTTCAAAGCGCCAGGCGATGGCGCCATTCGCGTGGTTGATGCGGCAGGAACGACACTAATCGAGCATAAAGTTGAAGAAAACGATATTTGGCGGATGTGCCAAACCAAGGATGCGCCTATTCAGAACTGGATCAAACTGGGCGTTAGCCGGGCCCGCGCAACAGACGTGCCGGCTATTTTCTGGCTGAATAGTGACCGTGCCCACGATGCCGAGCTTATCAAAAAGGTTGAATTATATCTGCCTGAGCATGATACCAACGGCCTTGATATCCAATTCATGTCGCCGGTTGAGGCCACCCGGTTCTCGCTGGAGCGCATGAAAAAAGGTGAAGACACCATTTCGGTCACCGGCAACGTTCTCAGGGATTACCTGACCGATCTTTTCCCGATTTTGGAGGTCGGAACCAGCGCAAAAATGCTTTCGATTGTTCCCCTTCTCAATGGCGGAGGATTGTTTGAAACGGGCGCTGGCGGCTCCGCCCCCAAGCACGTTCAGCAAATGGTCAAAGAGGGGCATTTGCGGTGGGATTCGCTTGGTGAATTCTGTGCTTTAGGCGCCTCACTTGAATTTCTCAGTGAAACAAAAAACAACGCCAAAGCGCTGGTATTGGCAAAAACCCTTGATCAGGCGATTGAGCAAGTCCTGGACAACAATCAATCTCCGAGCCGGAAAGTTGGCGAAATTGACAATAGAGGCAGCCATTTCTACATTGCAAAATATTGGGCCCAGGCACTTGCAGCCCAGGACGATGATAAGGACTTAAAAACCTATTTTGGTCCGATGGCGGAGCAACTTGCTTCGAATGAGCAGGCGATTGTCGACGAGTTACTTGCGGCGCAAGGTGAAGATGTTGATTTGGGCGGCTATTATCATGCCCCGCAAGATAAAGTCAGCATGGCGATGCGTCCGAGTGAAACACTGAACGCCATTATCGGCTAGGCCGGAAGTGCCCTTGCTTGCCTTATTTGGATAGGCCCGTTATGTTCCGGCCATCAAAAATTTGGCCGAGACACTAATTTGTGCGTGTGGGGCACACCCCGCCGGCTCTGAAACGAATAGTCGAATCTTACAGAGTTGGAGTACCGTAAATGAGCAAAATTAAAGTTGTCACGCCGGTCGTCGAACTCGACGGCGACGAAATGACACGTATTATTTGGCAGTTCATCAAAGACAAGCTAATCCTGCCGTATCTCGATATCGATCTTAAATATTATGATCTCAGTGTTGAAAAACGTGATGAGACTGATGACCAGATCACTATAGATTCCGCTGAAGCGATCAAACAATACGGCGTTGGCGTAAAATGTGCGACCATTACCCCCGATGAAGGCAGGGTTGAAGAATTTGGCCTCAAGGAAATGTGGCGCTCGCCCAATGGCACGATCCGTAATATTTTAGGTGGCACCATTTTCCGCCAGCCCATCATTTGTAAAAATGTGCCGCGTCTGGTGCCGGGTTGGACCAAGCCGATTGTGATCGGCCGCCATGCCTTTGGTGATCAATACCGCGCTACCGATTTTGTTTTCCCGAGCGACGGCAAATTGACCATGAGCTTTACGCCAAACGATGGTTCCGAGCCAATGGATTTTGATGTCTTCGATGCGCCGGCGGGTGGTGTCGCCATGTCGATGTATAACCTTGATGATTCGATCATCGGTTTTGCCCGGGCGTGCATGAATTATGGCCTTGATCTCGGCTGGCCGGTTTATCTTTCGACTAAGAACACGATCTTGAAGCGCTACGATGGCCGATTTATGGATCTCTTCCAAAAAGTCTTTGATGAAGAATTCAAAGATAAATTTGCCGCCGCGGGTATTACCTATGAGCATCGCCTGATCGATGACATGGTCGCTTGCGCCATGAAATGGGAAGGCGGCTATGTCTGGGCCTGTAAAAACTATGACGGCGATGTGCAATCCGATACGGTGGCTCAGGGCTTTGGTTCGCTCGGTCTGATGACCTCGGTGTTGATGACGCCGGACGGGCAAACAATCGAGGCCGAAGCGGCGCACGGTACAGTGACACGCCATTATCGCCAGCATCAGGAAGGTAAAGAAACTTCTACCAACCCGATTGCCTCGATCTTTGCCTGGACTCGCGCCTTACAATATCGCGGCAAATTTGATGATACGCCGGACGTCGTCGATTTTGCCAATGCGCTTGAAGAAGTCTGTATCCAAACCGTTGAATCCGGTTTTATGACCAAGGATTTGGCGCTGTTGATCGGTCCGGATCAACACTGGCTGACGACCCAGAATTTCCTCGACAAATTGGACGAGAATTTGATTGCAAAAATGGGTTAGATATTAAGCTTGGATAATCCGAGAAAGCCTGCACGTGTTGCAGGCTTTTTTATTGAGTTGCAATGCTGGATAAACATATAAACTTTGCAGGTATTCGTAATTATCTTATAGTTAATTGCTCATTTATTATTATCTAAAAATGCACCTAGGGAGAAAATCATGGCCGAAAGCGTATACAAAGTAGTCGAACTTGTCGGGACCAGCGATGAATCATGGGAAAAGGCGGCTGCAGCAGCAGTTGAACGGGCTGGACAAACCGTTAGGGATTTGCGTATTGCCGAAGTCGTCGAGCAGGATATGCTCATCGAAAATGGTAAAGTCAGCGCTTTTCGGTCAAAGGTAAAAGTGTCGTTTAAGTTTGAAGACTAAACACCAGCGTGAAAAATTTTATAAGAATTAAGCGGGGCATGTAGCCTATACATGTCCCCTTTAATTCTTGAATATCTTGGCTGAAAAGATGTTCGTAAAAAGAGCCAAAACCGCTTGACTATGGGGGCTTGGAGCCGTAAAAAGCGCGCTCCGAAGGCGAGGCGTTACGTGAAGCCTCGTTTATTTAATTAAGCTAAAAGGATGAGAACCATGGCACGCCGTTGCGATGTCACCGGAAAAGGTGTTCTAACCGGAAATAATGTCAGCCACGCGCATAATAAGACGCGCCGCCGTTATTTGCCGAATGTTCAGAAAATGACTTTGTTCTCCGAGACTCTCGGCAAAGTGCGTTTGAAAATTTCTGCCGATGCGCTGCGCTCAATTGAGCACAAAGGCGGCCTTGATGCTTTCTTGCTCAATACGAGTAATCTCAAGCTGGCGCCGGAAGCGATCAAAATCAAAACCCGCATCAAGAAAGCCCAGGCTAAAAAAGCCGCTTAAACGTTTTCTTAAATGCAGCCCAAAGAGACCCGCCTGATGGCGGGTTTTTTTGTGGGTAGAATTTGTTTCACCGTAAAGATGTTTGTCCCATTAAAGGCAGCTCTATAGATTGCTCCACCATGACCGCTTTTCGTCTTTCCCTCTTTTACGCTGCCTATTTCGGCATGATCGGTATTATGCTGCCGTTTTGGCCGGTCTGGCTGGAGGCCAAAGGACTAACGACCGCTAATATCGGCATTGTCATCGGTTCAGCCACCTTCGTCCGGGTATTTTTTAATCCTCTCATCGCCCATATCGCGGATCGCCGGGGTTCGCGCCAGCCGATCATTGCTCTACTGTCGGCATTGGCCGTGATTTTTTTCTCCTTTTTTTTCATCGCCGATGGCTTTTGGTTAATTTTACTCGTCACCATCCTGTTTTTTTGCTGTTGGGGTGCCATGCAGCCTTTAGGTGAGAGCCTGACCATGCTGAGCTCGAAAGCAAACGGCTTTGAATATGGCAGAGTGCGGTTGTGGGGCTCATTGGCATTTATCGCGACCGCGATTATTGCAGGGCGGGTGCTGAGCGAAACGGTACCTGACACAATTATGGTGATGGTATTTAGCTGTGTTGTTCTGATGTTTGCGGTGACGCTCTTCCTGCCAAAAATGCGGACCAACAAAGCCACCGGCAGCGGCTTTCCTATTGCCCCATTGCTGCGCAACAAAGCCTTTTTACTGGTGCTTGTCGCTGCCGCCCTGATCCAGTCGAGCCATGCAGTTTATTACGGCTTTGGCACCATCCATTGGCAAAGGGCCGGTATATCCGACACGATGATCGGCGTGTTGTGGGCGGAAGGGGTAATTGCCGAAGTAATCTTGTTTATTTTCGGTGCTGCCGTACTGCGCTACACCGGACCCATGCGGCTGATTATCCTAGGTGGAGCCGCCGGCATATTGCGTTGGCTCGGGACCGGGCTGGATGACAGTTTGCCGGTGTTATTTGTACTGCAGGCCTTGCACGGTTTCACCTTCGGCGCGACCCATCTTGGCGTGATACATTTTATCAGCGATAAAGTGCCGGAGCAGCTGTCGGCGACCGCACTTAGCCTCTATTCGGCAGTCGTCATGGGCTTGGCAATGGGCTTGATGGTGATGGCGTCAGGGCACCTTTATGGCTCGCTAGGCGGGCAGGCCTATTTCGTTGTGGCTGGCATGGCGGGGATTGGAGCGGTGCTGGCGTTTATCGTTCGCCAAAGCACTATTCAGATTGTAAGCAATTAGAAAGCTTTGCTAGCAATAATCTTCATATTGTAAGCAAGAATAAAAGACAATTAAATCAATTGACTAATGCCGGGTTTTTTGGCTTTTTCTAAAAGTTGCTTCATCGTCGAATAGCTCGGTCAGATTCTGCATCATCGTGCCACCCAATTCTTCTGCATCATTGATGGTGACGGCGCGGCGATAATAGCGGGTCACATCATGGCCAATACCGATGGCAGTAATCTCAATCGGTGAGACATTTTCAATATAATCAATAACGTCACGCAAATGGCGCTCAAGGTAATTGCCGGGATTGACCGACAAAGTGGCATCATCCACCGGCGCGCCATCGGATATCACCATCAGAATGCGGCGTTGCTCAGGCCGCCCGATCAGCCGGTTATAGGCCCATAGCAAAGCCTCACCATCGATATTTTCTTTTAACAAGCCTTCGCGCAGCATGAGACCGAGGTTTTTGCGGGCGCGCCGCCAGGGGGCGTCGGCGGCTTTGTAGACAATGTGTCGAAGGTCGTTGAGCCGTCCGGGGTTGGCCGGTTTGCCGGCAGCAACCCATTCTTCACGGGCTTGGCCGCCTTTCCAGGCGCGGGTGGTAAAGCCGAGCACTTCAACTTTGACAGCGCAGCGCTCCAGCGTGCGCGAAATAATATCGGCACTCATGGCCGCCACTGAGATCGGCCGGCCTCGCATTGAGCCGGAATTATCAATCAGCAGCGTCACCACAGTATCCCGGAAACTAGACTCGTTTTCGACTTTGTAAGATAGCGGGTGCATCGGGTTTGTGACCACGCGCGACAGCCGACCGGCATCCAAAATACCTTCATCAAGATCGAACTCCCACCAGCGTTGCTGCTGCGCCATTAATTTACGCTGCAAGCGGTTGGCGAGACGGGAGACCACGCCCTGCATATGGGAAAGTTGTTGATCCAATTGGCCACGGAGACGCGTGAGTTCTTCCGGTTCACATAATTCTTCGGCGGCAATGGTTTCATCATGGGACATGGTGAAGGCGCGGTAGGTTTCCACTTTGCCATCCGGAAAATCCGGGCGTTGTGGCTGGCCTTGCAATGAAGAGGCTGGATCTTCTTCGGTTTCTTCAGCGGACATGTCTTCCATATCTTCGAGGTCATCCGGGTCGAGACCTTCAAAATCCATGTCGTTGCTGTCACCTTCTTCGTCACCGCCATCCTGTTGAGCATCTTCACTATCGACCTGATCCTGCTCTTCAGAATTCTCCTGCTCGGATTCTTCGCCTTGTTCACCTTCGCCTTCACCTTCGGATTCAGCCGGTAAATCGAGGTCTTCGAGAATATTGCGAATGGTTTCGCCAAATTGCTCCTGATCGTGAACGCAGGATTTAAGCTCATTAATTTTACGGCCAGCTTTGTCTTCAAGCCAGGACCGCCAGGCTTCCATCAGAGGTTGGGCGGAATCCGGCGCCGGTAAACCCGTCAGTTTTTCCCGCAACAGCATGCCGACGGCATCGGCAATCTGGTGTTCTTCGCGTTCGGTAACCAAATGATAGCCTTTTTCCCGGGAGTGCACTTCGTGGTAGGCACCGAGATTTTGGGCAACGCCCGTCAGTATGCGCGAACCCAGGGCTTCAACCCGGGCCTGTTCGGCGATGTCAAATAGATCGGCGCTGTTGCCACCCATCGGACGCTGGCGATTGTAGGTTTTGCGGTCATTGTAGCGGAGCCTGAGCGCAGCCGCATCGGCTTCACCCCTTAACGCGTGCAGGTCACCCTTCGCAAATTGACGGGCTGGTGTCGGCAAACGGGCCTGGCTGCCGTCTTCACTTTGGGTCAGACCGTGCGCCCCTGGGGCAAACGCCACCGTCACATCATCGCGCGCAGCAACTGCCTTTACGGCGGCTTCGGTGACGCGTTTGATCAGGTCTTGGCTTTCATGGTCTCCTGACATCGGAGCTCCTTACTCTCTAAAATGTTAGGAGAGGGTGACGTTAGCTGCCGATTCCGGCAATTCTTCACCAAAGCAGCGCTGATAATATTCGGCGATAACCGGCCGTTCTACCTCATCACACTTGTTGAGGAACGTCAGGCGGAAGGCAAAGCCCAGATCACCAAATATCTGCGTATTTTCACCCCAAATAATAACCGTCCGGGGGGACATAACTGTAGACACATCGCCATTGATGAAGCCGGACCGCGTTAGATCAGCGAGCTCGACCATTTTTTTGACGATAACCTGACCTTCTGCCGTGTTGTAGGACGGAACTTTCGACAAAACGATTTCTTCCTCGGCGTCATGCTCTAGATAATTCAGCGTGGTGACAATATTCCAACGGTCCATTTGGCCTTGGTTAATCTGCTGGGTACCGTGATAGAGACCCGTCGTATCACCCAAGCCAACCGTGTTAGAGGTTGAGAAGAGGCGGAAGTAATTATGCGGCTTGATCACCTTACTTTGGTCAAGCAAAGTTAATTTACCTTCAACCTCCAAGACCCTCTGGATCACAAACATCACATCCGGCCGGCCGGCATCATATTCATCAAACACCAGCGCGGCTGGGTTTTGCAGGCACCAAGGCAGAATACCTTCTTTAAACTCGGTAACTTGATGACCGTCTTTCATGACAATGGCGTCTTTACCGATCAAATCAATCCGGCTGATATGACTATCGAGATTGACCCGGATACACGGCCAGTTCAGGCGTGAGGCCACCTGCTCGATATGAGTTGATTTGCCGGTGCCGTGATAGCCTTGGATCATAACCCGGCGGTTATGGGCAAAGCCGGCCAGGATCGCCATGGTGGTGTCATGGTCAAACCTGTAGGCGTCATCAATGATCGGCACATATTCATTGCCTTCGCTGAAAGCCGGGACTTCCATATCGGTATCGATGCCAAAAACCTGGCGCGCCGAAACGGTTATATCTGGTGCATCAAGCGGGAATGTACCCGCTCCATGTGAAGTGGTATCGCTCATTTTATTCTTTCCGATTGCTAACTGTGATCAAAGACCTAAAACCGGTTCCCGACCTATTCGGGCGCCAGGCAGTTCATAATCGTTTCATAGGCCTCGTTGATCTGTTTGAACCTTTCTTCTGACTTCTTGTCGCCGCCGGTAACGTCTGGGTGGTAGCGTTTTACCAGCAATTTATATCTTGCCTTGAGTTCTGTGACTGTCACGGAAACATCAAGATCTAACGTTGCGAGAGCTTGTCTCTCTACTGCAGATAAAGACGTTTTTGGCGCCATATTTGCAGCTGGTTTGAAAGATGTCTCAGCGGTAAAAAAACCAAAGGGATCATCCAAATTTTCAAAACCTGATTCGAAGGCAGCGCCTATATTTTCTTGTGACGCTCTGTTCCGCCGGTCACCCAACGGCCAAGTTGGTCGATTCCAGGTCGTATCTGAGCGTACAAGCCGATCAACCTGTTCGTCAGACATGCCTTCATAATAGTTCCAGGACCTATTGTAAATGCGTACGTGCTCTAAACAAAACCAGCGGTACTCACGAATTTGATCCCGCGATTTGGGCGCCCGATGTTCGGCCTCGTTTTTACACCCCGGCCAGGAGCAAATTTGAGGGCTTGAAGCCGCTGTGGTATTACCGATCGGGACAAAAATATTGTCAGGGTTAAATGTCATGTAAGTCAATATGGGGGCTATTTCAAGGGCTGGCAAGAGTAAGCAATAATCTAAAAAAACATATAAAATTCCGCTATATGGAATTACAATCTGACAGACTTTGTCATAATTATGAAATATTTTGAAAAAAAACACTTGAAACGCGAATAACCCGGTCCCAAGTTCATTACATCAACGAAATAATGTTGACGTTAAATTCGATTAATTGGGAACATAAAAGTTAAAAAAATATTTTCAATAACAACTATAGTTATTATGTTGCCAAAAAAAAATTTATGGCTTTGAGGGATGAGCCGAATAAATATAATAAATGACGAAAAGTAAAAATTATGACACACGACTATGTACGTAAAAATGTAACGATCCAAGGCCACCGGACAAGTATGAGCCTGGAAACGGCAATTTGGTCTGGTTTGGAAGAAATCTGTGAACGCGAAGATGTCACGTTTAATCAATTGTGTTCTTTAATCGACCGTTCCCGGGAATCGACCAGCCGGACATCTGCAGTGCGCACGTTTATTGTCAATTATTTCCGACATATTGCCGAAAAATGTTCTGATCAAAAATGTATTAGCGGTAAGGTCGGCGTTGAACTTGAGACAATAGCAGTCAAAAACAATTAGACCGGGTTTATCTTCCTACGCGGTTTCATCTCCTTCGTAATAGTCGGGCCAGAGTTTTTTGACCACCGGCCCGTCGGCGGTGAAGGCATGACAGGTATCAATAACGCTCGGCCGTTTTTCTGGTTTTTTTGCATAGCCAACCTTTTTGGGGATGATCGACTGGTAAGCAGTTGTCGCCAACGGTCCCATTAACAGCTGATTGATATGGGTGCAGCCTTTGATGCCGCCGATAGCTTTATGCAGATTACGGGTCCAGCCGGAGGCTATCTTCATACCTTTGAGCGCTTTAACACCGTCATTCAAGGCCGGGCAGATTTCAAAGGGTCCAGATTCGGTCGATGCCTCAGCTTCCTGAACAACCAATTCGGTATCGACAGTCAAACGAACCAGCATATCGTGCACCGGAGTGCCGGCACTAATTGTGCCGCGTTCCCGGTTTTCAAAAGTATAGGTTTTAGTATCGGTAATGCGGCCTTCGATATCCCATAAACCATCTTCCCGCTCATAACCCGTACAGCGAATTTCACGAGTATGGATATGTTTCCTTTTTACCGGCGGCGATAGCGGCATAATAAACTCCTCAAGATTCCCGATTTGATTTTCAAGCCGGTCTTAGGTTAATAAAGCCGATTGGTCAAATTGAATAGAATTGATATCGCCTATTCAGCCGGTTGCCGCGGAGTAATCCGAATGGCCGTAATTTGGTGGCGTTGACGGCGCATGATATCAAAACGCAGGCCATAAAACATAAAGGCTTGGCCAACATCTGGTATGCGCCGGGATTCATGAAGAATTAGGCCGGCGATGGTAGCCGCTTCCTCATCCGGCAGGTTCCATTCAAATTGACGATTGAGGTCGCGAATGGTGAAACTGCCATCGACTATATAAGAGCCATCGGGCTGAGGCCTCAGACCGGGTACGCTGATGTCATGTTCATCGGCAATGTCGCCGACAATTTCTTCTAAAATATCTTCGAGAGTAACAACACCTTCGAGACTGCCATATTCGTCAACGACGAGGGCAAAATGCTCATGCCGATCACGAAAAGCCTGCAGTTGATCCAACAAAGGAGTGGTTTCCGGGATAAACCAGGCTTCTGCAGCTAACGCCTCGATATCGATATCGAAATTACCATCATTGTCGTGGATGGCGCGCAAAACTTCTTTAGCATGAATTACGCCAATGACATTCTCCGGCTGATCCCGCCATAGCGGCATTCGAGTGTACGGGCTTGCGAGTACCTGACTGACGATCTCCTCGGCTGGCTCATCGGCATTAACCATGGCGACAGTTTTGCGGTGAACCATAATTTCACCCACTTCGACCTCTGCCAGATCGAGCACGCTACGCAACATGGCGCGTTCGTGCTGCACGGTCTCGTCATCATCCTCGCCCTGGTGAAGCTCAATTGCGCCACGCAATTCATCGGTTTTCGAGACAAAATCTTCGCCGCTGTGCAGATGGACGCCAAAAACACGCAATGCAATCCGCACCACCCATTGGGTTGCAAAGGTAATGGGGGATAGTATGTAAACCAGTGGGCGAACGACCGGCGCAATACGTAAGGCCGTCCGGTCAGCATTTTGCAAGGCATAGGTCTTGGGCAAGATCTCGGCAAACATAACCACGAGCGCCGTCATGATCACCGTCGCATAGGCGATACCGGCTTCGCCAAACATGCCTATGAGAATGCTGGTTGCCAGCGCAGAGGCCAGGATATTAACCAGATTATTGCCGATCAAAATCGCGCCAATAAGCCGTCCTTTGCCTTCTTGCAGTTTGTTGACAGTTTTGGCGCGGCGATTACCTTTTTGCTCAAGCTGATGCATCAGGGGGCGTGAGGCGCCGGTTAGCGCCGTCTCAGAGCCGGAGAAAAAGGCGGATAAAATAAGTAATACAGCAATAGCGGCCAGCATGGTCAGCATAATACTATCCAGTTAATCCTGCTCAATCGCCTTGTCAACGATCAGGCGGGCATCCGCCATATTGATATCGCGGGCGATAAAGGCCTCACCAATTGCACGGGCTAAAATAAAAGTCACCTTGCCGTCTTCAACTTTTTTGTCAGATTGCATATGTCCCAGCAATGCATCGGTATGCCACTCCACACCATCAATTTCGGTTGGACGGGTTGGCAAACCAACTGCAGCGTAATGCGCCCGTGCCCGCTTGGCGTCATCAGCGCTGCATAACCCCAAATGAGCCGACAGATCAAAAGCCAGGCAAATACCGATACCAACTGCCTCACCGTGCAATAATTTCTCGCTGTATCCGGTTTCAGCTTCCAGCGTGTGGCCAAAGGTATGCCCAAGATTTAACAGCGCCCGGCGGCCTTGCTCGGTTTCATCCTCGGCTACAATATTGGCCTTTGATTGGCAGCTCTTGAGAACGGCTTGCCGCCGATGGTCTTTGTCGCCATCGCAAAGCTCACTGCCAATTTGCTCAAGCCAGGCAAAGAATTCAGGGTCATCAATGAGGCCATATTTAGCGACCTCGGCATAGCCGGCGAGAATTTCGCGGTGGGGCAGAGTATCCAGAGTATCGATATCAGCAAGCACCAGACGCGGCTGATAAAAGGCGCCAATCAAATTTTTCCCATGCGATGAGTTGATACCGGTTTTACCGCCAACTGAACTGTCAACTTGCGACAACAAAGTGGTTGGAATTTGCACGAAGTCTATGCCCCGTAGGACTGAGGCCGCAGCATAGCCGGTTAAATCACCGATCACCCCGCCACCCAGAGCCACCAGGGCACATTGGCGGTCAATTTTTTTGGCCAGTATTTGATCGATAAGCTGCTCAAAATAATTAATGCTTTTGGTTTGTTCCCCGGCAGGCAGGACGATGCTTTCAGAACTCAATCCGGCCGCTTGGAGCGACTTTTCCAGCTCAGCCAAATAAAGCGGTGCGACATTCTCATCCGTCACCACGATCAGGCGCTGGCTGCGAATGACCGGCTTGATCAACGCACCCGCTTCGGTCAGCAGCCCGTCGCCGACATGAATATCGTAGCTGCGATCACCGAGCTCGACTTTAAGGGTTTCATAGGCAGACATTAGGCGTTTTGTTCCTTTGATATATTTGCCGGAGAATAATTTCTTAGCTCCTGCATAATCCTTTTAGCTGTTTCCGGCGCCGGCTCGTCACTGACATCAACGGCAAAATCCGCCTTGGCATAAATCGGATAGCGTTCATCGATAAGGCCGGCAAGTATTTCCCTGCCGTTACCTTTGTTGAGCAAGGGGCGGCCGCTTCGCCGTTCAGTGCGCCGCACCAGCAAATCAAGATCAGCCCGGAGCCAAACCGCAACACCATGCTTGCTGATTTCTGCCTGAGTTTCCTCATTCATGAAGGCGCCACCACCCGTTGCCAGAACGGCCGGTGTTTCGCTTAAAATGCGCTGAATAACCCGGCGTTCGCCGTCGCGGAAATATTCTTCGCCAAAGCGGTCAAAGATATCCTGGATCGAACAACCTGCAGCCAGCTCGATTTCTTTGTCAGCATCAACAAAGGGCAAGCCAAATGAGGACGCAATAATGCGTCCCAATTTCGTTTTTCCAGCGCCCATCAGGCCCACAAGGACAATAAATTTACCTTGCAACCAGTCCGGCAAGTCGACTATTTCTTGCTCCATAGATGTTATTTATCATGTTATTTGGTGTTTGGGTGAATTTGGGACCTTATTTTGCCGAAAAATTGCCATAGTTTGAAAATAGTTTATTCCTAGTTTAGTCAAAGATTATTCGGTGAGATCTTCTATGGGGTGGTAACAACCGCTCCAAGTATTTAAAAGTACTTTAATTTAGATGTGCCGCAAGTTTACGGAGCAATTGCCGCAATGAAAAGTTTGTCACGGATAATGGTTTTAGCCGTTGTGGTGTTAATCGCCGGAACCGCAATATTTTTGTCGACCTGGGATATTCCGGCACCGATAGCCAAAGTGGAAAAAGTTATACCAAATGATCGATTTGAGAAGTAAGAAAATACGCCCTGGTTTTGGCGCCTCAGTCACGCTAGCTGGCTTGATGCTAAGTGTCGGGTGGGGGGCTGCCGTGTTGGCGCAAACGACCGATCAAAAACCAACGTCATTGGCGCCGGCTAAGGTGTTAGCGCCACAACCCGCGCCAACGCAGGTAAGTGCTCCGCAATCCCAACCTGTTTCCCAGCCAAAATCATTAGCCCCACCGCCATCAGCGAAAGTCCTGGTGCCACTCCAGATCAATGTTGAAGAGCTGAAAAAAATAGACAGTGATTCGGTCGGTACGCTGACCGAAGATGAGGGCGGCTTTGGTATTAATATGTGGGAGGGCACGTCCCGCAATCTGGTCGAGAAGCTGTTGCCCAAATTACCGGTAAATTCATCGTCTCGCACGATGCGCAGCTTGATGCGCCGTTTGCTGTTGAGCACTGCTAAAGCGCCGGTTAATGCCAATCCACTTGAAAATCAACTGGCCTCCACACAACTCGATCAAACGCCAGTTGCCGATCCCAAGGCGCCGAAACCGGAAGAAGAAGGCAAGCTGCTGGCCATGCGAATAGAGCGCCTGTCGGCAATGGGTGACGTCGCGGCGGTTGACGGTTTATTAAAAGTGGCGCCCAACCGGGATAGCGATCACGCTCTGCTGCGCAGTGAAACAGATGTGCTGTTTCTTTCCAACGACAATGCCCGGGCCTGTCCGCTGGTGGCGTCACAAATCCGCAATGTTGATACACCCTAT
>CAZMHI010000052.1:0-37210 GCA_964566055.1 uncultured Rhodospirillaceae bacterium | reverse complement strand
GTCTAAGAGTTCTGTCTTCGCAATCTTCCGTAATAAATTAACTGTATTTCGGTTAATATTACCACACTGTGATTCTTGAGGGAAGCCTCGTGTGCGAGAACGCGACATTGATTGATGCTGTTTACCCATCTTTCCATACCCAAACTCTCCCTGCTTCACCCTTGTCTGCAAGTGATCGGGAACGGATACCGGGAAAGGGAACACCCTTAAGGGTGTGTTCCCGTTCTTTCCCGTTTGGATTATCCCGGCAACAACCGGGAAAGTTTCCCGTTCTTTCCCGCTTTCCCGTTTAATCATCAAAGCCACCACTGATAAGCCATACGAGTTCTTGATAGACGCCTATGTGACCTTTCCCTTGCAGTCCTTTCGGACCTCGCTGGAAGGCTTTTTTCTTATCTTCTGTGTTTCCCGCATATTTTGCCTTGGCTTCGACCTCCCACTGCGACCATTTGACGCATGTTGTATTGGGTGGAATGTTATTGTTGGTGGGTGGAATTTCACCTGATTTGCTGATCGCAGCGGACAGCGCATCGAGGCATATTTGTTCGGTGGGCGACAATTTAACTTTAGCTGTTCGGACCTCAACCTCTGCCGGTTCGACGACACAGCTTGTGATCTCATCACCGTCCTCATCAACATCATCCAACACTTCGACATCCAATTTGAACCCTTTCTGAAACCCGTCTTCATCATCTTTGGAGGCTTCAACAGTCCAAGTATTACCGCCACTGGCATGTTTTTCGACCAGTATGTGAGCGTCGATAGCCCCAAACAGAGAGCTGTGTCCTCTAAGACTTGATGAGCTGTTTTTGGGGCAGTGATGAATAACTAAGACATGTGATTTGGTTTCCTCTCGGATGCGGTCGCAGTTCGCAATGTACTGCGTCATGTGTTCGGGGCTGTTTTCATTTCCTCCCGGCATCGTCCGAGACAACGTATCGATGACAATCATGCTGACGGGCTGACCGACTTCTTCCGTGATCTTTTTGACCCAGTGGATAATGCCATTTACATCACCGTCACGGTCATCAAGCAGATTGACTGTCCTCAGAATAGGATGAAATGGGATTTGCCTTCCGCACTCTTCTGTTTCTAACTTGTGATGTTTGATGTAACTAAGAATGCGTTTGGGTACTCCACCGATGCCTTCAGCGGCAACGTAGATTACCGGACCCTGAGCGACATTCTTGCCAAACCAATCTTTGCCACGGGCAATTGACAGTGCTAAATCGAGGACTAAAAATGATTTGCCGCATTTTGGTTCACCCGAAAATACTGAGAACTCACCGGCACCTAAAATACCTTTTAAAATGTGTTTGCGGGGTGGTTGATTAAGCAACTCGGTGAGCGTAAGCGGCTTCAATTTCGCAAAGGGAACTTCATTTATATTGGTGCTATCCCTCATGCCGCAGCCCCCAAATCCTGCCGCAGCATATCGAGCTGATGCCTTGCCGATTTGTTCAGCGGTACCACGCCAACGCCACCGGCCCGAAGCAACTGCATCGGGTTCTTCCATATTCTGAGGTCATCAGTGTCACGATCCCAGCGACCCAACCAATTAGCATAGCCTTTCTCAAGCCGCCATTCATCAGGCTGAGCTGGGCTAAAATAAATCAAATCTTCAATAGTGCCGTCTTCGAGATAACCGGTCGCCATCACCAACTTGTTGCCATCGATGCCGATTTCATGCTCCGGCAACTGCAAAATAAATTCTTTGGGTAAACCGTAATGACCAATCAGTTTTTGGTAGTGGGGCCACTTAAGCCTATCGAATGCTCGGCTCAATTCTTGGCGCAAAGCATCAGACATCTAATCCGCCAACAGCTCATCAAGATCACCGTCTTCAACACCCAACCGCTGTTCGAGCCAAACGACCGGGACAACCTTGCGCCGCCCGATTTCCATAACCGGAATGTCGCCGGTCTTAGCGGCTTCATAAGATGCCCAAGTACCAAGACCCAGCAAATTACCAGCCTTAGGTACTTTCGTCGCCACGATCTTGCGTTTCATGGTCTGCAATTCCTTGTCTGAACTTTGTGCTGAACTTTCAAACAGATTGCCTATTGCCAAACGTATTGTCTACGTTTAATATTAATTCCATCGTAAATTAAACGAAAAATCGTAGAAAGATCGTAAAGAATGCCAAATCAGACATCATTTATATGGGATCGATGCCCAGTTCATTATGAGATTAGGGAGCGAAAAGGTGTCCGGTTTATTTTCCCAATTCGAGAAGTAAAGCCTGAAAAAATTCGTCCGTTAGAATTAAATAATGCACTCTTTCGGCAGTTCGCCGACACCCATAATGATGAAGCCAAGACGATTGAGTTCGCCAATGCATTTGGCCTACTGACTACGCCGCCAACGGAAGAGGAGGCTTTGTCGGAATGGTATGTTTATTCTGACCGGATGCGTATCGCAATAGAGCGATGGGTTGAAGGTCAGAAAGATGAGGTCTGCACGATCATCAACGACATGAAACTCAGTCGCCTCAGTTTGCGTATAGACGTTGAAGACTGGAACGAGCCGCCTGTGTTGAGAGTTTCACCGGCATCGCTGATCGATGCCATATGGGTCCAATTTGCCTATGCCGTGTCCAACAATCACCAGCAAAAGACCTGTGAGAATTGCGGGGTATGGTTTAGTTACGGACGCGGGACAGGTCGGACGGCAAAGTCTCGATTCCACAACGACCGCTGCCGAGCCAAATGGCATTACTACAATCCCAAAAAGGAGAAACAAAAATGAGCGTGACCCTAACAACGAAAGTTCGCGGCAGTGTTAAACCCGATGGCCCCGGCAAGTGGATCATCGTTTTCGATCTCCCGACTGAAGGTCGGCGTAAGCAAAAGAAGGTGCGGTTCCATTGCGAGACAGAACAACAGGCTCATGCCGAACTGGTGCGATTGGTTGCTGAATATGACAACGGCTCAATGGTCAGCACGGAAAACATCACCGTCGAGGCGTTTCTCCAACGATGGATGAGGACAAAAAAGAAATCCGTCAAAATATCCACATGGGAGAATTATGACCAAAAGGTTCGCAGTCAACTGATCCCTGTCTTTGGTCGCTACAAGATTGCCAAGCTGACGACAGAAAAGATTGATGCGGGTTACGCAGAAATTATGGATATGAAGTCCCAAAACAGTAACCATAAACTCTCGAAGCAAACTGCCCTTCACTGTCACCGCATCTTCAAAATGGCGTTAGATAAAGCGGTGGCTTGGGGATATCTGACCTCTAATCCCTGCATCGGCGTTACTTCACCAAGACCCGACAAGGCCAAACACAAAGTCCTATCCCGTGAAGGTACAGATGAGCTTGGCATCCTCTTGCAGTCATTAGATGGATTGGTATTGAAACCCATCATTTATGTTGCCGCTCTAACCGGTATGCGCCGTGGGGAAATCCTCGCCTTGCATTGGTCCGACATCGATTTCAGTAATCGGCGGCTTGGTGTCAAACAAACTCTGATCTACACCAATGAGAACGGCCTTGAGTTCACAACCCCAAAATCTGAGTCCAGTGAAAGAACAATCAAATTGCCGGTTATGCTGATGGAAATATTAAAACAGCATCGTATTCAGCAGTCCGAAGAATTTCTGAGGCTCGGCATCAGGACCGGCAATGACGGTCTTGTATTTCCTGTTTTAGATCATCGGGGCAAACTCTCCGCTCGCAACCCCCGTGGCTTCTCTAAGTCATTCAAGCGTCATATCAGCAAGCTGGACATCACTCAGATTAAGTTCCATGAGCTGCGCCACACCCATGCGACAAGGCTATTGCAGGACAAAATACCGATCAAAGTAGTTTCGGAACGCCTTGGTCATTCAAACGTAACGATCACGATGGATATCTACCAAACAGTGCTGCCAGCAATGCAGGACGAAGTTGCTGATTATTTAGATGAGGGCTTCATTCTCCCTGTTGCAGAACAGGATGCGAACTGATATTCACTTGCCACCCTAAATCGTGTGACCAACCTGTGACCAACGTGATTTCATCCGCCAGTTGGTAATTTTGTTCGGTTTAAGTTCACGTTACAGAACAATGGCTTAGGTACTATGGAGAGGTGGCCGAGCGGTTGAAGGCACCAGTCTTGAAAACTGGCAGGCGTGCAAGCGTCTCGTGGGTTCGAATCCCACCCTCTCCGCCATATATTTTTCAGCATTTATTATCAACAGCGAAGTAAATAATGCTGTATTACCCACAATAGCATAGTCACACCTTGAATACCTTACCAAGCTCTTCTGGAAATAACTCCTCAGGCGTAACCTCGCGGTGGCAGATACCTTGGTCATATGAATACTTTAGAAATGCTTCCAGGGTCGGACGGTTGGGCTCTAATCCATAAGGAAAGAAATCCTCGCCAAACAATTCCTTGGTCTGCTCGGCGGCTTCATAGCACCAGGCAAAAGGGAAACGCGTCGCAGTAATTTCAAGCGCTCGCGTTACGCTGTTCTTTTTCGATGCCGAGAAAGCTTTATACAAATTCATGGCAATCCAGGGATTGGCTTCATAGACATCACGGCGGAGCGCAATGATATGCATGATCGGAAAAATATTGGTTTCCTTAAAATAAGCCTCTTCAACTTCCCGGTAGTTTGGGATAAGCCGTTTGATGCTCGGGTCACCATCTTCGAAAGGTTGAGGCGGATGCGCAGTTGCCGCCACATCAATGTCACCGTTCAACAGCATTTCGGTCAGTGATTTATCCGACACCGGTGTTAATGAAACTCCCTTGGGCAATTTCAATTTTACTTTCTCTTCCCGGCCAGCTTGGTTAACGCCTGATTGAAACCACTCAATATCGGTGAGCGGAATGCCAAGTTGATCAACCAGCCAGCCTCTGGTGTAAATCGAGGCGGTTTGCGCCCATTCGGGAATGCCGATTTTTTTACCTGCCAAATCTTGGGGATCTTTAAGTGGGCTGTCCTCGCGCACATAAATAGAAGATTGGCGAAAAACGCGGGACGGGAACACCGGCAAGCCGATCACTTTGCCATTGTCTTGTGAAATAAAGGAGACAAACTTGCCGAACGACATTTCCGAGACTTCCCATTCCTGAAAGTTCACAAAACGGGCAAAGGTTTCTTCGACCGAAAATCGCAGACAGTTGAGGTCAATCCCTTCCGCCGATACGGTGCCATCGACCAAATCGCGAAAATGATCATATTCACTGGCGGCAAAATTGAGACGAAGTTTTGTCATATTGACTTTCCTTATTCAACATCCTGGTCAAAAACGGAAGGCGCTGGTGGCGCCAATTCCAACGTATTCACCGTAATTGCATGAGTGATGCAGCGCCCAACCGCCATCGCCAGGGCTACTGCAACCGCATGGCCAACTTCATCGATCAACACATCGAATTCCTGGGCGACATCATTACCGAAAGTTTTAAAGGCCGCCAGCGCGTATTTCTGTGCCGCGATCTCGTCATCCGACATATGTAAGGCTTCTTCGGGATCGCAAGCGTTTACCTCAGCAATCCAGTCCAAGTCATAGCCGAGACGGCGCGATAAACGCTCATGCTGATTACGCTCATAAATATTTTCGGTCTGTGTAGCGATGGTTAAAGCAACGGTTTCAGTCAAATTATCAGGCACGGCTTGTTTAAGCTCTTCCGTCATTTGCATAAAATTCTGCAGCACTTTTGGGGCGTGACCGGCGCATTGAAATAATTCCCCCAAATAGCCGAGCCGCTCCACACGGGGGCGTAAGACCTCCGCCAAGCCGGTCTCTAAATCGTCAAATTCTAAACGAGGGATACGATCACTCATAATACTGCTTTCATCTTAATGCATGGATTCACCACCATCGACATTGATGGTCTGGCCGGTCATAAAATTACTGGCATCAGAAGCCAGAAATAATACAGTTCCAACAAGATCCTCCGGCAGCTGAGCTCGCTTAAAAGACCGGCCTTTATGACGTTCTGCTGATTGGGCCAGATATTCTGGCGTGCTGGAGGCCAATTGAGTGTCACTTTCGGTAAAACCCGGTGTTATCGCATTAACACAGATATTGTCGTCACCGACCTCGCGGGACAAGGAGCGCGTAAGACCAATCACACCCGCTTTCGATGTCGAATAATGCAGCCGCATCGGCGCGCCCTGCCAAAACCGGCTCGATGAAATATTTATAATCTTGCCGCTTTGCTGTTTTTTCATTTGGGGATAGACAGCCCGGCAACACAGAAACATACCGCGGAGATTAACCTTCATCACCTGATCCCATTCATCGATATCAATTTCGTGCCAAGGACGGCGCTCCAGGGTACTCATCAGCGAGGCATTATTAACCAGCACGTCAATTTGCCCATAAGCCTCGATGGCCGCATTTGCCATATTAAGCGTCATTGCTTCATCGGAAATATCGGTGGCAACGGCCAGCGCTGTGCCGCCGTTATCGGATATTGAGGCGGCCACTTGTTTACTTTCTTTTGCGGCGATATCAGCGATCACGACTTTCGCTCCGGCGGCGGCAAAAGCCTCACTGTAGGATTTGCCGATCCCTGTGCCGCCGCCGGTGACAATGACGACGCGGCCAGTTAAATCAAATTCACTCACGCGGCAACTCCGAGACCGACCGGACGCGGTCCAGCCACGGTAATACGGCGCATGACACGGGTTTCATTGGGATCGAAATCAGTGCGTGCGTGCTGGCTGGCAAAATTGTCCCACATCACCAAATCACCAACTTGCCACACATGTACATATTGCTGGGCCGAATTTTCAGCATGGTCAAATAAGGTATTTAAGAGCGCATCACTTTCGTCACGATCCATGCCTTCGATATGGTGGCTCATCAAGCGGCTGGTAAAGAGCGCTGCTTCACCGGTTTCCGGATGCTCAATCACCAGGGGATGGGTAAACTGAGGAGCATCGGCATCATAGACGTCCGAAGGTGCCGTCGGATTGCGGTCATAATCATAAACATTAAAGACACTAAGTCCGTTAATTTTATCTTTTAGTTCCCCATCCAGTGTTTCGTAGGCTTTGACGGTATTAAGGAACATTGTATTGCCGCCCTGCCTGGGAATTTCGAGCGCATACAAAAACGCTCCTTTACAGGGAAACTCATAATAACTCTGATCATTATGAAAATGCATCTCACCATTGGGCAATATACCCGGCACTCCATTTACCGGACGATTGGCGATATACATAAAGGGCTGGTCATCGCCGACAATATGGGTGGCCGAGCGCACTGCCTGCAGTTCGCCAAACGATAAAGCAAAACGCTTATGGCTTTCTTCCGACAAGTCCTGATCGCGAAATACCAGGACTTTATATTCTAACCAAGCGGCATGAATGTCCCGCCATAAATTGTCTGGAAATTCCTGCGACAAATTGACATCTAAAATCTCAGCGCCGATGGCTGATGAAAGTGGGGCAATTTCCATCACGAACCTGCTCGTTACTTCAGGAAGCTTTGGTTAATTCATCGGCATTGGTCTCGAAACCATTTTCAGAGCCCAGAAGACGCCAGGGCTCTTTTAAATTTTCCTGCCACAGCAAAGATTCCATATAGATCATCAGTGGCTGATCCTGGACGGTGAGTTCATAAACAGTATCGTCGTAAGATGCATGATTGTGAACACCCCAGCCCGGCGCTGACAGCATCAGATCACCAGCTTTCCATTCATAGCGCTTTTTATCCACAACCGAATAACCGCTGCCGGCAAAATAGTAATTGATCGCCGCGGAGGTATGGCGATGTGGCCGGTCAACAATAC
Organism: uncultured Rhodospirillaceae bacterium; assembly: GCA_964566055.1. Classification (GTDB taxonomy): domain Bacteria; phylum Pseudomonadota; class Alphaproteobacteria; order Rhodospirillales; family UBA2165; genus TMED23. The sequence continues at coordinate 29,472 of CAZMHI010000052.1, read as the reverse complement.
CGCCCGGTCGAATGGTGATGGTGGCAAAGAAGTTGGGCGTGATGCCGTTATGCCTTCCGGTCGCTGGATTATACATCATATACAATCGACGGCCGCGGTAATTTTTGTCCAAGGAGCCGAGTTTTTCCAGTTCCGACTCGACACCTTGCCAAGGCCAATGCAGCGAGTTGTTTTCCACAGGTTCAGGATTAACAAGAATTTCATAGGGCATGAGTAATGCGCCGTCGTCACCCAGCGGTACAATTTTGTCTGAGCGGTTATACAGCGGCTTGTCGCCAGCCTCGCTGTCACCATCCACGGTACGCAACGACATTTCCACCGCATCGTCTTCGACAATATGAACGTTGAGCTTTTCCAGCATTGGTGCATTGCTGTAACACAGCCGGGCATGGATCTGATCGGAATTGTTGATATGCCGGTAAGTCGTCATCGAGGGGAAATTCCACGTATCGTATTTAGTATAATTTACCCGATTGCCGCCGACGATGGTGGCGCCGCTACCAAGTATACAGAAATTAATCTGCGTCGAGTTATGACGGATTGGTGTTGTCTCCTCGCCGGGCAGCAACACTTCAAGGGTCACGCGAACACCGGGGTTGAGGCCTGGGCCAACGCCCAATTCCTGCCAGCGCGGATGAACAATCAGGGAATGCCGTCGGCCGTTCGAAGGCCGCGGCTGGCTCGCCAGGCGGTCGATCTCTTCATCAATTTCTTCTTTTGATATTTTGATCGGTTCCCATAAATCCAACTCTTCCGGGGTCCAACCGCTACGATCCATAAAGTATTCGCTACCCATTTTTCATGTTCTCCATTTATAAATTTATTCTAATTGATTGATTGCAACGGCAGTTTTTGCCGCTGACGTTCAGGCAGAGTGTGCACATTTTTACTATCAGCACACCGGTTATAAACTTCATGGGCGATGGCAATATCGGAAAGGCCCATGCCCATGGCTTTAAATAATGTGAGGTCAACATCAACCGGACGAACGTATTCATCAGTGATCAATTGAGATATTGGTTTTACCTGATCCCAATCACCCTCACCGTCCTCATAGTGATCGATAAATTCGCGGGACAACGCTTTGACGCCCGTCACCGTATCGACGGCAATTGCTGAACAGCGTGTAAAAACATCGCCGCTAAATTCAGCGCGCGCCGGCACGATGGCGCCAACAGCATTAACATGCGCGCCCGGCCTCGCCATTTCGGCTTTAAAAAAGGGCGCTGTCGCATTGGTGCAAAGAGTAATAAGCGCGACATCCGTCACCGCATCTTCCAGGCTGTCACAGTTGATCACGGTGAGTTGGGGAAACTCGACTTCAACAACTTCAACTAGCGCCGACCTCTTTTCAGGTGAGCGGCTGAAAATTCGGACTTTCGAAATGGGCCGCACGGCGATACAAGCGGCAATCTGAGGCAAGGCTTGTTTGCCGGTACCGATAATCGCCATTTCAGTGATTTTTTGATCTGACATCCAGCGAGTACCAAGACCGGTCATTGCAGCGGTTCTCATCTGACCCAACGCAGTCGCTTCAATCACTGCCAAACAAGCCCCATCTTCAAGTGAAAACAGCAGCAGCATGGTCGAGGATTTGCCATCAATATTAACCCAAGTCTTGGTGCCGCAGACGCCAAGCGAATGCACCGCTCCACCAAGCGCGTGCATGGCGTTGTTGTCGCCGACCATCAAATGGGTTTTGGTCATATTATCCGCCTTTTGATTCGCTTCAGCTTTAAGCACGTTCTCTAGTGCATCAATTGCGGAATTTAGATCAATAGAACGTGTGACATCTTTCTCCGTCAGCCATACCGGAGCATTAGTCATACCAAGTCACTAGATTTCTCATTTTCCAAACAACATTCCCTAACACCGGCATTTCCGCCGCATTTATTATTTACTTAGAAATCTTAGCAATTTGAAAAATTGCGGTCAACTTGAACAATGCCTAGAAACCACAATTTCATTGGCGTAATGAGTGGAGTTAATCCACAGAACCAATTTCATCTATAATATTGGTACGGATTTTATTGATCACCTTGGTAAATTCTTTAATTTCTTTTTTGCTGATGCCCTTGGCCGCCACATCGTTGACATTCATCGCATAGGGGATCAATTTTGGCTCCAGCGCACGGCCTTTTTTGGTCAAATAAATATGATTGGCCCGCCGGTCCGTTTTACTACGCACCCGTTTGATAATGCCCTGCTCTTCCATACGCAACAACGCACTTTGGGTCGTTGGTTCGGTGGTGCAAACCCGCTGGCTGAGCTCCTTTTGGCTAATGCCCTCTTCTTCCCACAAGACGCGGAGTTGGTACCACTGTGCCGTTGACAGATTGTGCTCCTGCAAATGAGCGCGCAGCACGATCTGCATATGCAGCATGGTATCCCGAATGAGAAACCCGACACTCTTCGAAGGCGGCAAGCTGCCATTTGCTTTCTTTTTTGGCGGCATTTAATTTAACCAATCGGCTTAAATAATTTTATTAAACAATAATTCGTATTCGATAACCCATCTGGCCGCTAAAGCCAATCTGCGGGAAATACGTCTGCGGCTACCGCATTTCCCGTATAATAATCCCACAATTTGGCGATATGATTGGGTCGGCTCGTTTTAGCTTCAATTTCTCGCATTTCAGCTTGGGATAAGGCTTTCACCGGGCCAAGCATCGCAGCTTTGTACATCGTCTCGGCGTTTTCCACAAAATGAATGGCATCAATCATCAAGGCTTCAATGCTTTCGGCCACAATTACTGCACCATGAGCGCGCATTAAAGCTCCGTTGTGGCTGCCTAACGTCTCGGCCAGCTCTGCGCCCATTTCAGCATCGACTATTTTTGCCGGAATGGGGTGAACTGGAATGCCTGAGGCCCAACGGACAGCATGGTTCTTCATCGGTTTGAGCGTGATGCCTTCAACCAAAGTAAACAAAGTCGCGACATCGGGATGAAAATGAAAAACCGCCTGAACATCGTCGCGGGCTTTATAAATCTCTGTGTGGATAAAAACTTCATTGGGCGGATTAAAGCCATCCGGTCCCCGCACAGGAACACCTTTTGCATCAACGACGATTAAGTCATCCGGCGCAACTGTTGAGCGGCTTTGATCAAAGGCTTGGATCAGAAATTGATCCGAGTCCGGCAGTTGAACACTAACATGTCCGCTATAGCCCAGGATGTCCAAATGGTTAAGTGTGCGGGTACAGACCGCCACAGAATTTCTGAGCCGCTGCTCATCAGCGTGAATTGCTATCTGATCCATTCAAATATCCACGTATTAAAGATAATAATTACTTCGAAATCTTAGCATTTTTATGCCGTCATCTCCAAATTATCTGTATTGGCTCACCGTGTCGACCAGGGCAGGCCGTCCGGCTTTTACTTCTTTAATGGCACGGCGGAGCGCATCACCGACATCTTTGCCATCTTCAATCGGGCCTTCAGCGTACCAGCCCATCGAGCGGGCAAGGCCGGCAAAATCAACTTCCGGGTTTTCGATATCCATGCCGATATAGGCACGCTCTACCGGCGTGCCGCGTTTTTTCGCCATGCGGATTTGGTGCTCATGATCGTTGTAGTAAGACTTATTATTGTACATCACGACCAGCAGCGGAATCTCATATTTAGCTGCTACCCACAGAGCGCCGGGATCAAACATCAAATCACCATCCGGCTGCATATCAACCACCAGCCGCTTTTTATCCCGGTGTGCCAAGGCGACACCCAGCGCGATGCCGATTTGTGTCGACGTGCCGAGAGCATAGCCCGGAAACCTGTAAGGCGTGTCAAAATCCCAGAGGCGCTGGGTCCAGCCATTGAGGTTGCTTGACGTTGTCACCCAATCTTCGCCTTTAATAACCTCCCAAACTTCGGAAGCCAGCCGGGCTGTGGTCATTGGCTTCTTGTTCCAGTTTTTCTTCGCTTTTTTCGCCCAGTCGGCACGCGAAGCATCATGCAGTTTGGCAATTCGACGTAGCCGCGTTTCATTGCGCTTTTTCTTGGCCGGCGCTTTGTTTAAAAGTTTACGGCAGAGCTTTGATAATAACGGCATGGCGATCGCCGTATCTGCTAATATACGCAGATCAGACACCAAGGGCCGCTGGTAATCAGTTGACCAGGAACTAATCTCAAGATCGGCGAAACTGATATCAATCCATTTTGCTTTGCCGGGAACCAGCGAAGTCACCTTGCGGGTCATACTGTCCAAAGTCGTCGTAACTTTCTCCCAATCCCTTGCATCAAGACAAACTATTAAATCCGCATTTTTAAGCACATCTGCAGGTGACAAAGTCATGTTGAGCTTATGGTGGCTTGGAAAATTTAGCCGCGCGCCTATATCGATCACTGGCGCTGATACAGTTTCCGCCAGCTTAACCAAATTATCATAGCCATGCGGCATCCGCCCCGCCCAATCAGCCAGCAGCACTGGGTTTTTTGCTTTCACCAGCATATCGGCAGCTTGAGCCAGCGCTTCCTGGTCAGGTCCGATCTGGGTCGGTACGCGCTCGGCGCTGGCAACCGGCATGTCAACTTTATGGGGCTGTTCAGCTTCCAATAAAGACGTGTCGTAGCAGGTATAAACAGGACCCTGGGGCTCGGTCATCATAACGCTATAGGCGCGGCCAAAGGAGGACGGTACTGAGTTGATGCCAACTGGCTGATCATCCCATTTGGTGAAATCGCGCACCGCATTGCCTTGAATATTGGCAGTGTGAATCCAGTCCGTGCGGGGCCGGCGCTGACCTGTATCCATTGGCCCGGTCGCTCCCATCAGGAACACCGGCACTCGGTCGATATAGGCGTAATAAACCGCCATGCAGGAATGCAGCAAACCAACCAAGTTGTGCACAATTGCCGCCAAGGGCTCGCCGGTTGCCTTGGCGTAGCCATGAGCGATTTGAATGGCGATGTTTTCATGGGGACAAAGCAGCATCTGCGGATCGTCCTGGCCATAATTAACCATCGAATCATGCAAGGCTCTAAAGCTTGAACCGGGATTGAGTGGCACATAGGGAAAATCAAAATCCCGCATGAGATCGACGATAACATCCGAATTCCACCGGACTTTATTTGGAATGGTTTTCCGTCTTTTCTTTTGCTTTACGCCTATGGGCTTTTTGGCCATGTTGTCTTCCCCTATAAATTTATCACTTAGATTTCTAAGTATTTTGACTCTTAGGAATTTATGAGTAAAGTCATAACTGCACTGTTAGATCATTTAGGAGATTTTTTAGAAATGTTAAAATTGAGTTTTAAGGCAGCTTTTTTTGGCCTTGCCGGAATTTTTACTGCTGTCGAAGCTTCTGCTCATGAAGGAGCGGGAATTGCTCATTACGCAACTCAAATAGATCACACCCTGGCAATTTCTGTTACCATAGGGCTGGTGGGATTTGCTATTTTAGCCTGGCGCCAAAGAGCTAAAAAACAGTCTTAGACCACGCCTGGGTTAGCGGTTAAGAGGGATTAAGGTAATGGATCAAAAAGTTAGAAACACCTCGTTCGGTGAATATCAGACACCCCACACAGATTTAAGGGAATGGCTGGGCCGCATTGAAGGTATTGGCGAATTAAAAACGATCAAAGGTGTCGACTGGAACCTCGAAATGGGAGCTGTCGCCGAAATGATCTATCACGCCAAACCGGAAAACCCTCCGGCACTGCTGTTTGAAGAAATTCCCGGCTATCCCAAAGATTTTAAAGTTTTGAGCGGCATGACCAACTCGGCGGGCCGGCTGGCGGTCACGCTTGGGTTTGATAAGCCAAACGGCGCGCTGGATGTGGTGCGGTCTTATCGCGACCGCCTCAAAGATTTTGAGCTCCACGATGCGGATCATGTAAAAACCGGACCGATCCTTGAAAATATCGATCGCGATGAAGAAGTAGATCTCTATAAGTTCCCGGTACCGTTCCTCCATGAGGAAGATGGCGGGCGCTATATGGGCACCGGTGATCTGGTGATCATGCGCGACCCCGACGACAATTGGGTCAATCTCGGTACCTACCGTGTTGTCATTCATGACAAAAATACGGTTGGCCTCTGGATGTCGCCGGGCAAGCATGGCCGTTTGATCCGGGAAAAATATTTTGCTCAAGGCAAATCCTGCCCGGTTATGGTCAGTGTTGGCCATGATCCGTTACTATTCTTATCTTCCGGTAATGAAGTCGCCTACGGCACCGGCGAGTTTGCTCATGCTGGCGGCCATCGCGGCCAGCCCTTTGAAGTGATCGAAGGCGAGTTTTCAGGCCTGCCGATGCCAGCTCATGCGGAGATTGTCATCGAAGGCGAAATCGTCATGGACGATATGCGCAATGAAGGACCGTTCGGCGAATGGACTGGCTATTATGCCAGTTCGGTGCGTGAAGACTATGTCGTCAAAATCAAACGGGTTTACCACCGCAACAGTCCGATCTTGACGATGGCGCGCCCTGGACGACCTCCAGCTGACTACACATTTTCAAAATGCGTGGTGAAATCAGCGATGATTTGGGATCAGGTTGAAAAAGCCGGGCTCCCGGGTGTCAAAGGTGTCTGGAGCCATATCAGCGGCGGCGGCAGGCTATTTAATGTCATCTCGATTGAGCAGGCCTATGGCGGCCATGCCAAGCAAGCACTTATGTTGGCGGCCGGCTCCCATGCCGGTAATTATCTCGGCCGTTGGGTTGTCGTGGTTGATGAAGATATCGATCCCTCCAATTTGTTTGACGTTAATTGGGCGATGAACACGCGCTGTGATCCGGCGGAAGATATTGATGTCGTGCGCAATACCTGGAGTGGCGCACTTGATCCGCGCAAAAAAGTTGGTGACAATCTCAACTCGCGGGCTCTGGTCGATGCTTGCCGTCCTTTTGAATGGAAAGACGAGTTCCCGCATGTTGCCGAATCCAGCCCAGAGTTATTAGAGAAAACGCTGGATAAATGGGGCCATCTGCTCGACGATTAAGGGGGTGGGTTAATTTGAGTAGGAAATACCATGCCGCATGATGGTGATGAGAACGACAATGGTGGCAATGAAGAAACCGGCCACAATCGTGTGTTTTCTCTGGTTGGTCACAATTCGCAGATAAGTGACGCTGAGCACGAAGCCAAGTTTGAGCGCTGGTCGAAAAAACGAACCTTTGTCCGCGCCCTTGAGGGTACTTACGGTGAACTGGTCGAGGAACTGTTTACTCAACCCCGCGTCTATTCGACCGCCGATATGGAATGGAAAGGCGGGCCGCATTCCTACGGCAAAAAAGTAATTAATCCGCAGCAAACTCGGGTTGCCCAATCTCTAGAATGTCATGTCGATGTTTATTCTCCGGGTGGGCGCAGCCAGAAGCACGGCCATATGAACAGCGCTGTGTTTTATATTCTCAAGGGCAATGGCCACGATATTCATGATGGTGAGCGCTATGACTGGCAGGCCGGTGATGCGGTTATTGTCGAAAACGCCTGTGTCCATGAACATTGCAATACCGAATCCGATGAGGAAGCCGTGGTGCTGGTTTTCAAAGCCAAACCCTTATTCCTCTTTATGCATTTGTTGTTCCAAAAAATGGTGAAATATCCACCGAAGGAACCACCCGAGGGGTTTGAAGATTACACCCCGCCAACGGATTTTTAAGATGGCAATCAAGTCAATCGATGATCCGGAACGCGCTCGCCTCATGGGTGAGGAGGTGGATTTTTACGCTGAAGCGGTGAAAGCTTCAGCGGAGTTTCGTGAGGATTATGAAACCCGGCTGAAAATCGTCAAAAGTGAGGATATGCCGTTTGAAAATTCACCAGACGGTCTTATTAAGCATGTCATCAACGAGAAAATGGATACGGCGGAATGCTGCGTCGACGGCTACATGCAGTTTCTTAAACCAGGTGAAGCCTCCGGCAAGCATCGCCATCTCAGCGAAGAACTGGTCTTTGTCTTGGAAGGCACCGGCTTTGATCTGCATTGGGATGTGAAATTCGAATGCTTCGATAAATTCGAATGGGAGTGGGAAGAAGAGCCCAAAAAGTTTGAATGGAAGGCCGGCGACTTTGTCTATATCCCGCCTTATTGCGCCCACCAGCATTTTGCCAGCGATAACACCGAAGCGCGGTTTCTCTGCATCACCAGCCGGATTGTTAAAGCCATGGGTTTTGATTGGTTTGACCAGCTTGAAACCGCGGAGGGCTATGAAGGTTAGGCAATTGCCATGACAATCATTCTTTCTAATGACGAAATCAGCGAATTGCTGACAATGTCCGAAACCTTAGAAGTGATGGAAGAAGCCTATGCTGAACTGGACAGCGGCCGGGCCGTTACGCGGCGGCGTTCCGATATTATCACTCCAACCGATCGCGATGACGCGACTTATAGTCTCAAATCAATGGATGGCGTTATTCCAAAACTAGGCGTTGGCGCGGTCCGCATCAATTCGGATATTGTCACCTGGCCGGAAATTGACGGAAAAAAACGCCGCCTCAAAGTCCCGGCTGCCCCAAATGACCGCTATACCGGTTTGGTTCTGCTCTTTAGCACAATGACCGGGGAACCGCTGGCGATTTTTCCGGATGGCGTCGCCCAGCGTATGCGGGTCGCGGCGGCAAATGGCCTGGCTGCCAAGTACCTCGCTCGTGAAGATGCAACGTCGGTTGGCATTATGGGCTCGGGCTGGCAGGCCGGCAGTCAATTGATGGCGATCACCGCGGTGCGCGATATTAAGAAAATAAAATGTTATAGCCCCAACGGCCAAAACCGGACCCGTTTTTGTCATGAAATGAGCAAAGAACTAGGCATTGAGATTGAGCCGGTAACGTCACCGGCAGACGTGTTTAAAGATGTCGATATCGCGATGTGCGCGACCAGCAGTATCGATCATGTTTTCTTTGAAGAATTTATAACACCCGGCCTCCATATCAGCTCGGTCAAATTACCTGAAGTCGATATCAATGTGCTTGAAAAAGTTGATCACCTTTGCCTGCATTCGGATTTTGGTTTGCCGATGCAAGTCGTCGCCAAAGGCTGCGTATCGATCGAATATGGTAAGGGGGCAGGAGCAAAAACTGAGGCTGCTTTTGATTTTTCAGGCGCCAGCCGGTTAACCAGTTTAATTAGCAGTGAAGTTGAAGGCCGGGAATCACCAGATGATGTCACTTGCTTTTTAAATAATTTAGGTCTGGGATTTCAATTTGCCGCCATAGGGTCGCTAATTTACCAGAAAGCCAAAGAAGCCAATGTGGGCAATAAGGTGCCCACCGATTGGTTCACGGAAAAGGAGCATCCGTAAACAATAATTTTGCCATATTTAGTACCTAAAAAAATTGTCTGAATTACAATTTTGCACTCGCAATTATTTGCTTCTTTGTGCAATACTAAATTACATAGAATTCTAAGTAACTTAAGGTCTGACCAAGGATCGAATTCTGAAACAGGGAAATTGAATTCCAACTAAGGGAGAACGTCAGAATGAGTATCGCAAAAAAATTAAGTGTCATCGGCCTCGCTGGTTTAGCTGTTAGCGCTTTCTCAGCAGCCCCAGCAATGGCCCAATCAGTCGCAGATTTTTATAAAGGGAAGACAATCACTCTATGGGTCGGCTATAGCCCAGGTGGCGGTTATGACACCTATTCCCGGACAGTTGCCCGTTATATGTCCAATCACCTTCCGGGCAATCCGAAAATCGTGGTTAAGAATAAACCAGGCGCCGGCAGTATGCTGGTTGCCAATGAGCTTTATAATGTGCTGCCGAAAGATGGTACGGCTATTGGTGTGATCGGTCGCGGCATGCCAATGGAACCATTGCTTGGCAATACTTCTGCTAAATTTGATGCCAGTAAGTTTAACTGGCTCGGCAGCGCAAACAATGAAGTCAGCGTTTGTGTCTCTATGAAATCAACTGGCATCACCAAATGGCAGCAATTGAAAACCAAACAAATGACGGTTGGTGGCACCGGTCCTGGCGCTGATACGGATTCATTTCCAAAAGTCATGAATAATATCCTCGGCACCAAGCTGAAATTGGTAACCGGATATCCCGGCGGTACCGACGTCAACTTCGCCATGGAACGCGGCGAATTGGGTGGCCGCTGTGGTTACTCCTGGTCCAGTCTCAAATCGCGCAAAGCCGATTGGCTCAAAAACAAGGTCGTGAATGTTTTCATGCAAATGTCGACGGCAAAACATCCTGATATGCCGGATGTTCCGTTCATTATGGATTTTGCACCCGACGCAAAATCTAAAAAAGTGCTCGAGTTCATTTATGCCCGTCAAGCTTGGGGCCGTCCTTTCCTGGCGCCTCCAGGTGTTCCGGCTGATCGCGTAAAAGCGCTTAAGACAGCCTTTATGGCGACCATGAATGATCCAAAATACAAAAAGGATGCGATCAAACAGCGGTTGGAAGTGGCGCCAATTAGTGGTGATCAGATCGATAAACTGATGGCTAATTTGTATGCTTCACCAAAAGAAGTGATCGAAGCGGCAAAACGCGCCACCAATAGCGCAGACAAGACCGAAGTTGCCAAAGCGGTCATTCCAATCGAAACCGTCAAAGGTGTCATTACCAAATTGCGGAATGGCGCCCGCAAAGTTTCCTATAAAGGCCAAGGCCGCAAAGGAAGCCTCGGAGTTAGCGGTCGCCGGACGAAAGTCACAATCGGCGGCAAAAAAGTGAAACGCAAAAAGCTTAAAGTCGGCATGAAATGTGATTTCACATTCCAAGGCTCGGCAGCCAAAGCGATTTCTTGCGGCTAAGTACCGAATAAAGCCCGGCGTCACCTAATGGCGCCGGGTAAATTTTTGCCCACTATTTAACGGCTCACTGATGGAAATTGAAATGCTAGCGATGGCTGCTAAAGCTATCGCGACAATGACTGACCCCCTACGCCTGATGTACTTAGCTCTTGGCGTCATCATCGGCCTCGGTCTCGGTGTCATCCCAGGATTGGGCGGCATTGTCGGCATGGCTATCCTGCTGCCGTTTACGTTTTCCCTCGATCCCTTCTCGGCCTTTGCTTTGTTGCTGGGCATGGGTTCTGTCACCACCACATCCGACACCATCCCGGCGGTGCTTTTTGGTGTGCCCGGTACGACCGGCTCAGCTGCGACCATATTGGACGGCCATCCCTTGGCGAAAAAAGGCCAAGCTGGCAGGGCTTTTGGTGCCGCTTATTCGGCGTCACTAATCGGCGGTGTCTTTGGCGCGTTATTGCTGGCGATCAGCATCCCAATATTAAGGCCGGTCATGCTCTCTATCGGTTCCCCCGAATTACTGGCTTTTGCAGTCTTTGGCCTCTGTATGGTCGCAGCGCTTAGCGCCGGGGCGCCACTCCGCGGCCTGACGGTGGCTGGTTTCGGCATCATGATTGCGATGATCGGCGCTGACCCTCAAAGCGGCACCCAGCGCTGGTCTTTGGGTACGCTTTATTTGTGGGATGGGCTACCGCTGGTACCGGTGACAATCGGTTTATTCGCCCTGCCGGAACTTGCCGATATGGCTATCCAGCGGCGCAGCATTGCCGGTGATTCAAAAATCGATTCCCGCTCCGGCCAATGGGAGGGTATCAAAGATACCTTCCGCCATTGGTGGTTGGTTATTCGCGTTTCCTGGCTCGGCTCCACTTTGGGCGCGATACCGGGCATTGGTGCGGCGGTCATCGACTGGATTGCCTATGGCCATGCCGCCCGCACTGAGAAAGGTGCGGCCGAGACATTTGGTACCGGCGACATCCGAGGTGTACTCGCATCTGAAGGCTCCAATAACGCCAAAGAAGGCGGCGCCTTAGTACCGACAATTGCTTTTGGTGTGCCCGGCAGTGCGTCGATGGCAATTTTGTTGGGTGCCTTTCTGGTTCATGGTCTCCAGCCGGGTCCGGACATGCTATCGAAAAATCTCGATGTTACGTATTCGATAATCTGGAGCGTGGCACTGGCCAACATTCTTGGTGCCGGAATTTGCTTCGGTTTCTCCAATCAGTTCGCCAAGGTAGCTCTCATCCGCCAGCCGATTATTATGCCCATTATATTAACCGTGATTATGGTCGGCGCTTATCAAGGCTCCCGCAATTGGGGCGATTTAATTACAGTTGTTCTATTTGGCCTGCTTGGCTGGTTTATGAAACGTCTGGGCTGGCCCCGCCCGCCCCTTATTTTAGGTTTCGTCCTCGGTGCGGTGGTGGAACGTTATTATTTTATTTCTGTCAGCCGCTATGATTATGGCTGGCTTACCAATCCTATTGTTATGGTTTTGTTTGCCATTGCGCTCTGGGGGTTTGCCCGCCCCTTGATCCGGGAAGCCAAAATGGCGGGAGGAATCGGTGGCATGTTGTCCGGCTATTCACGCACGGCCAATATTAATATGAACACACTATTCTATGGCGCAGCCTTTGTCTTAGTCGGCGTGATGTTAACTCAAACCGTTTTATGGAAGTTTGACGCCCGGCTGGTACCGCAGGCCATCGGCGGCATTTCCATCGCTTTATTGATCTTAGGATTTATCAATCATACCTTTAAATCCCCCGGTTCCGGCGCCGGTGGTGATGATGCCAAATCCAAAGCAGTCGCCAGTCTCAAACTTGACCTCAGCGCTGACACTCAATCGGAAGAGCTTAAAATCACCATCCATCGCGCTTTGATTTTCCTCGGTTGGATCATTGGCTTTCTCATTGGTGTCGCCATCATTGGTATGCTGCCGACGATTTTATTCTTTATTGCCGCCTATATGTGGGTTGAGGGACGGGAAAATTTAAAACTTATCCTGTCGACATCGGTTGGCATCACTGTTTTCTCTTTTATTTTGTTTGATCAAACTCTTTCCCTGCCCTGGCCAAGATCCCTGCTCGGCAACCTTTATCCCGTGCTTCGTGATACCATTCCATCAATGTGAGCGGTTGTTTATTTCGTGTTGATCATACGGAAAAAATAGTTAGAATTCTAAGTATTAATTATAAATTTAGTATAAGAGGCTGCACATGGCGAACGCTGAAGAACCGAAATTTCTACATGATCCGTATCTCGAATGGGTTGAGGGTGAAGGCATCCCCGTCGTTGAGGATTTCGGTATTGATTTGATCAAAGTAGCGACCAAACCTTGGGCTCGTTACGGCACCAATGGCGCCATTGCGCATCTTAAAGGCCGTGGCGATTTCATCTCAATTTTTATTATCGACATTGCCCCCGGCGGCAAATGTGAGCCGCAGCAGCATCTTTATGAAGAAGTGGTCTATGTTTTGGAAGGACATGGCAGCACCACAGTGGAAACCCATGATGGCCGCACCCACAGTTTTGAATGGGGGCCAAAAAGCCTGTTTGCCCTGCCTCTCAATGCCAAATATCAGCATTTCAATGCCAGCGGCCAGGAAAATGCCAAACTGTCGACCACAACCAGCCTTTGCGTCATGCTGAACCTGTTTCACAATACCGATTTTATTTTCAATAATGACTACCGCTTTCCCGAACGCGAAGGCACAGAGACCTCGTTCTCCGGTGAAGGTGAATTTATTCCCAAACGCCCGGGCCGCCATATGTGGGAAACCAATTTCGTACCTGATCTGTCTAAGTTTGAGCTGCGCAAATGGTCAAAACGAGGCGCCGGCGGCTCAAACATGATGTTCGTGCTAGCTGATGGTTCGATGCATTCTCACATGTCTGAAATGCCGGTCGGCACATATAAAAAAGGTCACCGCCACGGCGCTGATTTCCATGTCTTTTGTGTCACAGGCACCGGCTATTCACTGCTCTGGTATGACGATACGGAACCTTATGAGCGTGTCGATTGGCAGCATGGCGTCGTTTTTGCCCCACCGGACGGCATGTACCACCAGCATTTCAACACTAGCCCCGATCCAGCGCGCTATCTGGCGATTGCATTTGGTGGTCTGCGTTATCCAATGACCGAAGCCAAACGCCGCGTCTTCATGGGCATGGATGTCAATGTCCGTGATGGCGGGGCCCAGATCGAATATGAAGATCAAAGCCCGCGCATTCATAAAATGTTTCTCGAAGAACTGGCCAAACATGGTGCAGAATCAAAAATGGCTGAGTTCATTGACGAGAAACCTTATCTAGACGGCACGATTTAGGAATAAATGACTATGGCTGAAGCCGAAGAAGCTAAATTTCTGTTTGATCCCTATCTCGATTGGATTGAAGGAGAAGGTATTCCGGTTGCCGAAGATTTCGGCATCGATTTGATGAAGGTTGAAACCGGTCCCTGGCCCCGCATTGATGCCAAGGGCGCCGCCGTGCATCTCAAAGGCCGGGGTGACTACATCTCGATTTTCCTCATCGATATACCGCCCGGCGGTAAAATCACGCCGCAACAGCATCTCTATGAAGAAGTTATCTATGTCCTTGAGGGTCATGGCAGTACATCGATAGAAACCGTTGACGGCGAGACTCATAGTTTTGAATGGGGGCCAAAAAGCCTGTTTGCCCTGCCGCTCAATGCCAAATACCAGCATTTCAACAGCAGTGGTCAGGAGCGCGCCCTGCTTTCCGCCACCAATGATTTGTGTTTGGTTTTGAACTTGATCCACAACGAGGATTTCGTCTTCAACAATTCCTTTGAATTTCCGGAACGCCAGGGCAAAGGCAATTATTTCTCCGGCGAAGGTGACTTTATTCCTAAAAAGCCCGGCCGCCATATGTGGGAGACCAACTTCGTGCCCGATCTTGCCAAGTTCGAATTGCAGGCTTGGGATAAACGCGGCGCCGGCAGCTCCAACATGAAATTTATTCTGGCCGATGGCACCATGCATGCCCATTCTTCCGAGATGCCGGTCGGCACTTACAAAAAAGCCCATCGCCACGGTGCTGACTTTCACGTTTATTCGGTCACTGGCGAAGGTTATTCCCTACTTTGGTATGAGGAAGATGAACAATTTGAGCGGGTCGATTGGCATCATGGCGTGGTTTTTGCGCCGCCAGACATGATGTATCACCAGCACTATAATACCTCGCAGGAGCCGGCTCGCTATCTCGCTGTTGCCTTGGGCAGCTTGCGCTACCCCTTCACGTCTGAAAAAATGGGACTGTTCAGCGGCGTTGACGTCAGCGTCAAAGATGGCGGCCGCCAAATTGAATATGAAGATCAAGACCCCCGCGTTCATGGTATTTTTCTTGAAGAATTGAAGAAAAATGGTGTTGAATCTGGCATGGCTGATTTCATAGACGAAACGCCCTATACAAAGTAATCACAGGCTAACTATAAATGCATGATTTAGAGTTCGATCACGTCCACCCGACGGAAGAACAAAGAGAACAGCTCAGTGACGCCATTTGGTCGGCGGACAATGTTGAGTTTACCACGGTGGGCGTCGATGTCGGTTCGTCCACTTCCCATCTAATGTTCGCCAAGGTTCATTTGCAGCGGCTTTCGGAAGCCCTTTCCAGCCGCTTTGTGGTGGTGGGCCGGGAAATCATCTGGAAGTCACCGATCCTGCTAACGCCGTATCGGCCTGATTACACGATTGATGCGGATGAACTTAAAGTTTTCATTGATGATGCTTATAAAAAAGCCGAGCTTGAACGGGACGATATTGATAGCGGTGCAGTTATTTTGACCGGTGAAGCCCTGAAACGCACCAATGCCCGCGCTATTGCCGATCTGTTTGCCGCCGAATCCGGTAAATTCGTCTGCGCTTCGGCCGGCCACAATCTTGAGGCTTTAATGGCAGCGCATGGCTCGGGCGCGGTCGAGCTTTCCCGCAAAGAACATAAAACTTTTCTCAACATTGATGTTGGCGGCGGCACCACCAAGTTTGCCTTGGTCCATGGTGGCAAATTACTCGACAGTTCTGCGGTTGCCGTTGGCGGGCGTCTGATAGCCTTTGATGATGATGGCAATCTCGCCCGCATTGAAGGACCGGCAGAGCGCATGGCGAAAGGGGCCGGCATTGAGCTTAAACTTGGGGCTAAACTTTCGAAAGCGGACCGGCAAAAACTAGTCGATACGATGATCAGTGTTTTGAAAGAGACTATCGCCCGTAACAAACCGTCGAAATTGGTTAAAGACCTCATGCTAACACCGGCTTTGCCAAGCAAAACCAAGATTGATGCAGTGACGTTTTCCGGCGGCGTATCAGAGTTTATATTCAAGCGAGAAAAAGCTAATCTCGGTGATCTCGGCGCCGATATGGCAAAAGCACTCTCAAAAGCCCTTGAAAATAAAGAAATTACCTATCCTGTGTATGATCCGGGTCAGGGCATTCGGGCGACCGTTGTTGGCGCTTCGCAATTCACCGTGCAGGTCAGCGGCAATACGGTTCATATCACGGAACCAGACTCTCTCCCCATCCGGAACATTCCCGTTATTCGCTTGGATATATCCTTGGCCGGTGACATTAAGCCCAAGAAAGTAGCCGATGCCATTTCCAAAGCAATGATCCGGTTTGATATTGAAGATGGTGAGACCGCCATAGCGCTGGCCTTCCGCTGGGAGGGTGAGCCGGCTCATGCCCGGATGTTTGCGCTGGCTCAAGGCATTTGTGATGGACTACCCAAAACCATTGCCAATAAAGATCAATTGATCCTGGTGATGGAAGGCGATATCGGTAAAAGCCTCGGTGTGATATTACGCAAAGAATTAAATGTCGGTGGTGATATTATTTCATTGGACGGTATCCAACTGCAGGAATTTGACTATATTGATATCGGGGAGCTTATTCAGCCGACCGATGTTGTGCCGTTGATTATTAAATCCTTGCTGTTTACTTCTGACGAGGCACCTGGCGGACATGACCATTCACATGACCACGGACACAGTCACGACCATGACCACAGCGACGGTAAAGATCATGGGCACACACATGATTAACTTGGCGACCGGCTAGAGAGAATATTGCTTTGGAAGCGATCTCGACAACAGCTCGACATGACACCCGCGTATTGAGCCTGATCAGTTCCGGGCATTTCCTCAGCCATTTCTATCAACTTAGCCTGCCGCCTCTGCTCCTAATCTGGCGGGACGAATTTAGCGTCAGTTATGCAGCACTTGGTATTGTTATCACCCTTTTTGCCCTGGCGACGGGACTGGCTCAGATACCGGCCGGCATTTTGGTTGACCGCGTTGGAGCCCGTCCGCTTTTGGTTGGAGGACTAATAATTGAAGCTTTGGCAATTGGCGCTATGGGATTTGCCTCCAATCTGGAGATCATTTACATAATGGCGGTGATTGCTGGGATCGGCAATTCGGTTTTTCATCCAGCTGATTACGCGATCTTAAATTCGTCGATTAATTCTGGACGGATGGGCAAAGCCTTTAGTATTCACACATTTTCCGGTCATCTCGGCGGCGCCATTGCGCCAGCTTCAATTATTTTTTTAGTTGCTCTGTATGACTGGCAGAGCGCCATGATAATCACCGGCGCAATTGGCCTCGTAGTCGCTGTCCTGATTTTTCTGCAAGGTGGCATCCTGCAGGATGAGTTGTCCAATTCACCAGAAAAAGAAACAGGCTCCGAAGATTCTCAAGACGGGCAAATATCAACTACGCGCCTGATGCTCTCGAAACAAATGATGCTGTTTTTTATGTTTTTCCTGTTGGCATCGCTGACCTCAAGCGGCGTTCACTCATTTTCGGTTGTAGCAAATATCGATATTCATAACATCAGCTTTGCGGTGGCAGGAACAGCCTTAACTGCCTATTTGTTTGCCAGCACATCCGGCATTCTGATCGGCGGCGTAGTAGCTGATAAGGCCACAGAGCATCACACCATTGCACTCATTGCATTCTTAGGTTCAGCAGCAATTTTTTCACTGTTTGCCCTCTTTAAATTACCGGAAACTCTGTTGATTGGACTGTTCGTTATTGTCGGCTTATTGCAGGGAATTTTGCGTCCGGCGCGCGATATGATGGTACGCGCGGTCGCCCCGAAAGGCACGACCGGCCGGGTGTTTGGCTATGTCTCGACGGGCATCGCACTCGGCAGCGCCATTGCGCCCGTTTTCTTTGGCTGGATCATTGATCAACAGGCGACTGTCTGGATTTTCTGGCTATTGGCGATATTTACTGTTGGTGGGGCTATAATCGTCTTTGAACAAAAGCGCCTCGGCAAAGGTTAAATTGCTCTTTTATACTTAGATTTCTAATTGATTTTGATCAATGCAGCTTTGACCGGCTTATCGTAAGTTGGCGTAAATTCGCGAATTTCAACTTTTACGATGGGGATCGGGCGTTGCTAGATAATATGGATACCAAGCTCGATGAGCTGCTGGACGAATTGGTCGTCGCCAATCACGTTCTCGCCAATGAAAATGTGGTTGATTCTTTTGGTCACATCAGTGTCCGCAATCCGGATAATCCAAATAACTTTTTCATATCGTGTTCCCGCGCACCCGAGATTGTCTGCCGAGACGATATCATGGAGTTTGATCTCGAAGGCAACAGTGTCGATGGCTCCACACTCACGCCTTATGGCGAACGCTTTATCCACGGTGCAATCATGGAAGCCCGGCCGGAGGTTCAATCGGTCGTTCACAATCATTCACTTTCAGTCATTCCATTTGGTGTTACCGGCACTCAACTGCAACCAATTATTCATACCGGTGCGGCAATTGGCCGGGATATTCCAATTTGGGATATACACGACAAATTCGGCGATACCGATCTGCTGGTGCGAAATATGGAGCATGGCCGAGACATGGCCAAAAGTCTGGGAAACAGCAGCGTAATTCTGATGCGCGGGCATGGCTGCTCGGTCGTGGGGCCGAATATCAAAGGCGCAACCTTAACGGCGGTTTACCTGCAAATATCAGCCGCCCTGCAATTGCAGTCAATGCCGCTTGGTGATGTCCGCTATCTAACCCCTGGCGAAAGCGAAAAATGCACTGACATGTTCTATAGCGGTTTGGCGATGGACCGAGTATGGGAAAACCTCACTTCGCGCATCACCAAAAAATAGAAATTACCGCGGTGGTATTTTTTAGTTAGATTTCTTAGCTTTTCACAAAGCTCTTCTTGTCCTATATAGGATTTATCCACACTACCTCTATTTTTATACGCATTCCCTGATTTATTAATCGAGCAAATAGCCGAACATTTCTCGTGCTTCTTTATCCAGTTCCGGGCTCATTGAATTCACCAGCGGGAATTCGTTGCGCCAATGATAGGGGCGGCAGGCATCGATTACGGCTCGGGAATTACGAAAATTTCCTTTTTCTTTGTCCTCCGGCGAAATGCGCGGATCGAGCGGCGTGCTCCAGGTTTCCGGAATAATATCAATGGATTCCGACGGCTCAGAGCGCGTCAACATGGCCCAAGTCAGATCTTCCAAACTTGAGACGTCAATATCGTCATCGACAACCACGACATATTTACCGGCATAGGCCCCAACATGGCATTGCGAGGCAATATGGCCAACTTGACGGGCATGGCCGGGATAACGCTGTTTGATCGAGACACCGAGCAACATTCTGGCACCACCTACTTCGTGCGCCCAGACATCGGTAACATCCGGCACACCGGCACGGCGAATATTTTCCTTCATCAGCGCCGAGCGGGTAACCGCTCGATAGCGGCCGAGCTCATCTGGCGGCCGTTGGGGCGGGCAACCGAGGATAATCGGATCATTGCGATGATAAATCGCTTCAATAGTCATGACCGGTTCTTCACGGATATCACTGGCATAATAACCAGTCCATTCGCCAAACGGTCCTTCCAAGACTTTTTTGCCTGGTTCAATATAGCCTTCAATAACGATTTCTGCATTGGCTGGGAAAGGTAGACCAGTATGTTTTCCTTTGACAACTTTCAAGGCCTCGCCGCGCATGCCGCCAACAACATCATATTCGCAAACGCCTGGCGGTAATTCGGAACAGGCCGAAAGGAAAATCATCGGATCACCACCAGCCACAACGACAATCGGCATCCGCTCGCCACGTTCCTCAAATTTGTCACGATGAATGCGGCCATGCTTGCCGGGCGACATATAAATGTTCACTTCTTTTTCATTTTGTACCATCACCCGGTAACAGCCGACATTAATCCAATCAGAATCGGGGTCTTGCGTGACATCAAAGCTGCCGGTACCGAAATACCTGCCGCCGTCATGTTCATGCCATTTCGGGGTCGGAAATTTAGTCACATCGACATCGTCTCCTTCAAGGATATTTTCGAAGACTGGGCCATCATCAACAATTTCGTACGGAATAGTCGGATTACCCTCAACTTGATAATCATGATGCGCATCGGTGAGTTCGAGCTTGTTAAGATCGGTCGGAAAACCCAAAGTCATATTCATGCGCTTGCCGCCAAAGAAATTGGTCAACACACGAAACCCTTTGGGATAGCCGGGGATTTCATCAAACACCACGCAGGGTGCTTTTTCATCACGCAGCACCAGCTCCGAGGCCATGCCGATCTCGCGTTCCCAGCTGGCGCCTTTGACAGTTTTAACTTCACCAAGCTTCTCTGCTTCAGCCAGCCATTCACGCAAATCCCGATAAGCCATATTGACGCCGCTTACGTCTTTATCAGCAGCAGTTTGAACGCCATCCGGTGCCCTGGTTTTTTCTGGGGTTTTTTCCGATTTCATAATTCTAATGCCTCCAATATTCAATCGCGCATCATTTGTTTGTTAGTTAGATTTCTAAGTATTATATATTTATGACGAAAATAACAGCATAATTCGTGCCAATTTAACGGTGGCAGGTGTAAGCTGTTTTAGGCACCATATTAATGGCGTTCTATTTCAAATATGAAATTAGTTGAATAAATTATTATCAAAACTGAACAGGTGAGCGATGAACAAAATGGCAAAAACGGACCACCAAATAGCTTTCAACAATCTCCGCGAATGGATTGAAGAAGCGGAGAAGCATGGTGAATTGCGCCATGTTGAAGGCGCCAGCTGGGAAGAAGATATCGGGCTCGCCACCGAACTGCTGCAGCATGATGAAAATGCACCCTGTGCTTTGTTCGACGACATTCCCGGCTACCCCAAGGGTTTCCGCGTATTGGCTAATTTCTTCGGCGCCACCCGGCAAAACATGACTCTCGGCTTTCCAACCAATCTTTCCAAGGTCGAACTTAGTGACGCCTTTCAGCCGCGCTATCGCGAGGCCATTGCCAATCCCATTCCCTATCAAGTTGTCGAGGACGGCCCGGTGATGGAAAACATTATGGAGGGTGATGACGTCAATGTTCTTAAATTTCCAACGCCCAAATGGCACGAAGCGGATGGCGGGCGTTATATCGGCACCGGCAGTTTCAATGTGACCCGGGATCCTGAAGAAAACTGGATCAATGTCGGCACCTACCGGGTGATGATCCATGATGAAAAAACTGTCGGCTTTTATATTTCTCCCGGCAAGCATGGCCGTATTCACCGCCAAAAATATATGTCCGATGATGAGCCTATGCCGGTTGTTGTTGTCTGCGGTGTCGATCCGTTGACTTTTTTGATGTCATCAACGGAAGTTCCTTACGGTGTCTGCGAATATGATGTCGCCGGCGCCCTGCGCGGCAAAGCCATGGAGGTGGTGATCGGCAAGCATACCGGCCTGCCTTTTCCGGCTGAAGCGGAGATAGTCATCGAAGGTTTTTGCCACCCGGGTAATACCAAGCCTGAAGGACCGTTCGGCGAATGGACCGGCTTTTACGGCAGCCCGGTGCATGAAGGTCCGGTCATTGACATCAAAGCAATCTACCACCGCAATAATCCGATCCTGCTCGGCTGCCCGCCGCAACGCCCGCCGGAAGAACAAGCCCGCTACCGGGCCGTTGTCCGCTCGGCATTGCTCAAAGAACAGATCAGTCAGGCGGGTGTGCCGGACGTTACCGCGGTGTGGTGCCATGAAGTCGGCGGCTCCAGAATGTTTACTGGTGTTTCAATCAAGCAGCGCTATCCGGGCCACGCGACCCAAGCCGGCCACATTGCCGCGCAATGCCGGGTTGGTGGTTATGCCGGTAAATACGTTGTTGTTGTTGATGACGACATTGATGTATCGGATTTGGGTGATCTGATGTGGGCGATGGTGTTCCGCTCTGATCCGGCGACGTCGATTGATATCATCAATAAGGCCTGGAGTACGGGTCTCGACCCATCCATACCGCCGGAACAAAAGGAAGTTGGCAATTTCACCAATTCCCGCGCCGTGATAGATGCCTGCCGCCCCTACCATTGGCGCGACCAATATCCCAAGGTCAACATGCCTGATCCGGAAGTCTGGGCAAAAGCTAAAGAAAAATGGGGCTATTTGTTGAAATGAGGTCAAACATAGAACGTTACTAATATTTTCCAATTTCCAAGTGCCAATATTGCCCTACAATATTGTTTGACCAACCTTTAGGTCTAGCGCTATCTTCCGACAGGGAAATTAAGTTGGAGCTAACATGGTGGGGCCCAAAAGCACGGCAGATCGACCGGAACTTGGTGAGGATTTTGAACCTGCCACAGAGGAAACTTTCGGCAGCGCTCTCAAGACCCATGCGGAACTGCGCCAAACTTGCCCGGTCGCTCATTCGTCCGAGTGGAACGGCTTTTGGTCGTTGCTGAAATACGGCGATGTTGTTAGCGCGCTCCGGGATTCCTCGACCTTTGTGACATCCGTGCAAAATGTGGTACCCAAACTCGCTTTCACCGGCCGGCGGCCACCGCTGCATCTTGATCCGCCAGAACACACGCCCTATCGCAAAGCCATTAATCCGTTCTTTTCCGATCAGAAAATGGCTGAGATTGCCCCGGCGGTTCGGGAGCATGTCATTGATTTGCTCGATCCCTTAATCGAACAGGGGGAGTGCGATATCTGCGCTGATTTCGGCTCGCGGCTGCCGATGTATGTGTTTGCCACCTTCTTCAAAGTGTCGACTGATGTCGCCGCCGAAATCAGAGAGATCGGCAGCGTCTTTAACCGGGCCGTGCAGAATTTTGATGATGAAAAAGTCAAAGAAACCAGCATTGGGCTCTATGAAATTGCCAAGGGAATTATTGAATCGCGAAAACAGAGCCCTCTTGATCCAGAAGAGGACGTGACCAGCGCGCTGATGGCAACGACCTATGAAGACCAGCCCCTGCCGGATGATCTGGTCCTAGGCACCATCCGCCAGCTGTTGGTTGTCGGTATGATCGCGCCCAGTCTGCTTATTGGCTCAATCATCATCCATCTCGCGGACGACAGGGCGTTGCAGAGTAAGTTGAGGCAGGATCTCACCTTATTTCCCAAAGCCTTGGAGGAGTTTCTCAGGCTCTATACGCCTTACCGTGGCTTTGCCCGCACAGCCAAAGAAGATATCGAAATCAATGGCCGGCTCATCAAAAAAGACGAACCTATTGCTTTAGTGTATTCTTCGGCCAATCGCGATGAAGCGGTATTTGATAATCCGGATGAATTTGACATGGACCGCCCTAACATCGATCAACATATTGCCTTTGGTATGGGACCTCATCAATGTGCCGGGGCGGCCCTGGCCCGCCTGATGCTGCAAATTACCTTTGAAGAATTGCTGTCCCGCACCAAGGGCTGGGAAATAACAGGCAAAGTCGAGATGACTAAATGGCCTGAAATTGGCCCGCTCACCTGTCCGATGAAATTTGATCCGGCGTGACGATTGAGCAATACCAAAAACATCGTTGAAGACAACCTACAGGTCTTTCGGGATATTTACCATTCGCCAAAACCCGCAGCCGGAATAGCTGTCGGCTATCTTTCTAACAATGTGCCAATTGAACTCATTCTCGCTGCGGATTTGTTTCCCTTGCGACTTCAAGGCGATCCAAATGAAGAGACGTCGGCAGCCGACGAATATATGGAACCTTTTTTCAGCGGATCCATACGATCAATTTTTCAGCGCATTTTGGCGGACTGTTATAATAATCTCGATCTCATTGTTATCCCGCGAACTTCAGAAGAGTCCCTGCAACTATATTACTATTTGATGGAAGTCAGGCGGATTGAACCAAGACTGAATTTGCCGGAGATTCACTTATTCGATTTGCTGCAAACACCGGGAGAGGCCACCGCACACTATAATTGTGATCAAGTCTTGAATTTGAAAACGCGAATGGAGGAATTGGCCGGCAGGCCGATATCAGATCAGAAGATTTCCATTGCCATCGGCCAAACAAATAAAAACTGGGCCCTGTTGGAGCAGGTTAACAGTCTACGCCGAACGGTGCCGCCTCTAATATCCGGCCAGCACCTGTTGGAGATCATCGGCGCCAGCGGACTAATGCCTTTGTCTGAGCATACTGCAAAACTTGCGGAACTGCTGAATGAGTCTGAGTCACTGTCACCGATTGATGGCGTGCGCCTGATGGTGAAAGGACAGGCGCATGACAACGTCGGCTTTTATCAATTAGTAGAAGATCTTGGGGCCGTCATTGTCGCCGACGATCATTATTTGGGCGAGCGGTGGTTTGAAAACCCCGTCTCCGAAAGCGCTGACCCTTTGACCGCCCTTGCGGAAAGATACCACGCATCGCCGAGTATCCGGTCTTATCCCCAATCCGTTCAAGATCAGTATTTTCTTAAATTGGTTAAGACAGCCAATGTGCAAGGCGTTATTTTCTATCATGAAGAGGGTGACGATACCCTGGGCTGGGAATATCCAGACCAAAAGGTATTGCTTGAAGAGATTGGTATCCCATCGATCTATCTTCATGGTCAATCTTACCGCACACCTGATTTAGCTCAGCAACAAAAAGCCGTAAAGTCGTTGATCAAAGTAATCGGTGAGCGGCATGGATAAACGCTTAGAATGCACGGCGCTGGCCAAAGAACATCAGAAGCAGGATTTCCTCGACTTCCGCCGCCGGGTACTAGATGACGGCGAGCCCTACGTCATTGCCTCCGCCGTGGCGCCCCATGAAATATTCCACGCCATGGATATTCCGGTCGTATCCTCTGAATGGTATTCGTCCATAATCGCCGCCAAACAGCAATCCGCTTACTACCTGAATTTCCTGGAGGAAAAAGGCTATCATGACGGCCTGCCGCGTTACAGCAGCCTGCCGATGGCCTCGACCTTGGACAATGATCCCGACCGCGCACCCTATGGCGGCCTGCCAAAGCCAGCCCTTTTGGTCAGCCGTACCAGAGGGGACTACAATCAGCGAATTTATGAGCAATGGGCGCGCGCCTATGATGCACCTTTTTTTCCCATAGATTCGCCCTCTTCGACAATTCTTGGAGAACGTTGGTGGGAACAAGCGCGTTATGATTGGGAGGAGTTGTTCGAGTCTCACCGGTTGGATTTCTATGTCGACCGGCTTGAGGAATTGGTAAGCCTCACCGAACAGCAGACCGGGCGAAAATTCGACCACGTCGTATTTGAAGAGCAGATGCATCGGATCAACGAAACTGGTGAGATTATCCAGGAGGCGCGGGATATCATTGCCAACACAAGGCCCTGCCCTCTGCCAATCACCGAAACATTTCCGAATGTGATGGCCTGCACCTGGGATCGCGGATCACAATGGTCACTGGATCATGCCCGGGCATACCGCGATGAGATTAAGGCTTGGGCGGAGGAAGGTGCCAGCGTCTGCAGCGAAGAAAAAGTGCGACTGGCCTGGATGGGTAATGCCTTATGGTCCAACACCGGTTTTTACCGCGCCTTTGAAAAAAGCCACGGTGCGGTTTTTGTCTGGTCGATGTACACAAATTTCCTGGCCAAAGGGTATGTCCGCTATTTCGAAGGGGATCCAATGCGGGCCCTGGCAGCGCGCCATATCAGTATGAACGAATTGCTGCACCTGCCACCCTGGATGGCCGATTGGGTGCTTCATGAAGCTCAGGAAATGGGAGCGCACGGAGTTATAAACCTTGTTCCGATTGGCGATCGTCTCTCCGCCAATGGCACTTTGCTCGCAAAAAAAGCAATTGAGAAGGCTGGTTTACCGGTGCTTGATATTTCCGCCAATATGGTCGATGCCCGCGCCTGGGATAATGATTTGATGGTGGAAAAAGTAGGCAATTTTATTGAAGATAAAATCTTCAATCACTAGCAGGCGCCGGCTTGTTTCAGCCTGGCGATTTCATCTTGATCATAACCGAGCTCAGATAAAATCTCATTTGTATGCTCGCCGATCAGCGGCACCGGCCCGCTGATCTCTGGGCCATCATGCTCGTAACGAAAGCCTGCACCAATAATGTTCGCAGGATCCTCTTGGCCCGGCACGTTAACCTCAACCAGCAAGTCCCGTTCCTGCAAGTGGAGATGGCTGGTTGCTTCTGATATATCGCGTACTTTACTGACTGGCACTTTGGCGGCGGCGAGTTTCGGTTCAAGCTCGGCAGCTGAACGGGTGGTAAACACTTCTTTCAGAACTTCATACATCTCGTCATTGTGCTGCATCCGCGCTTCATGTTCGGCGAACCGGGGATCGGCCAGAATTTCGGGCACTTCCAACACCTGGCACATCGCTTCAAATTGCGGCTGATGATTAGCACCAATGGCAATATAGCCATCCCTGGTTTGGTAGGTATCGGATGTTGCGACGAGGCGAAATCCCCGATTACCGGTACGAGCGGGCATTTGACCATTGACTAGAAAACCGGCAATGGCGTTCGACGCCAGCACCATGGTCGCATCCAACATGGCGACATCAATGTATTGGCCAATACCGGTATTCGCGCGCTGTAACAGGGCTGCCAAAATCGCATAAGCCGCGACGTAACCGGCAAAACAATCGGAGAGCGGAATGCCGACTTTGAGCGGGCCTTGATCCGGCTCGCCATTAAGTAAAGTTAGGCCGGACATCGCCTGAATAATGTGATCATAGGCGGCCCAATCTCTCAGCTCGCCCGTCTGGCCAAAACCTGAGATCGAGCAATAGATCAGACGTTCGTTGAGAGGTTTGACGTTTTCCCAATCAAGCCCAAGTTTAGCCGGAACGCCGGGGCGAAAATTTTCAACCAGCACATCACTTTGTTCGATCAATTTTTGCACAATTTCCAGACCTGCGGGAGATTTCAAATCAATTGTAATTGACCGCTTGCCCGCATTGGCCGCGACAAAGGGCGCGCTTAAGGTAGGTGGCCCTGAATGCTCAACATAATGACGGAAATCATCGCCTAATTCCGGGCGCTCGACTTTAATCACTTCGGCCCCCAATAACTGCAAATGGTAGGTACAAAACGGCCCAGCCAAGGCATGGCTTAGATCAAGGATTTTGGTTCCTTCCAGCGGTCTCATCGTGTTGCGTACCTTTCAGATTTTATGAGGTGTCACTTAAAAACTCTCGTGAGCATTTGATGAAGGCTTCTAATTGATCGTGGTGCACCCAATGGCCGGCATCGTCAAAATTTTGTGTTTCAACATGTTTAAAATGATCGGCCCGACCATCTTCACTGGGATCGTCTGCCCAACTGTCATTGCCCCGGATAAGTAATGTCGGACAAGTGATGCGGGACCATAATTCGAAGACAATATTCGGATCGTTCAATTGTGGTGCTATGGAATGGAAGTAGTTGTCAAACTTCCAGCTAAAGGTGCCATCTTCGTTTTGGTTGATGCCGTGAATGGTTAAATGATGAGCTTGTTCAGGGCTTAGGTGGGGGTTTGCTTCCTGCATTCGCTCAATCGCCTGCTCCACGGTCTCATAACGTTTCGGCAAGCGAGAGGACAATTTTCGTATATCATCGATCCAAGCGCACAAGCGTTCGCTGATCGGCTGCTGTTGCCATTCCTTTACGCGTTTCGGCAAGAAACCGAGACCTTCAATGGCGATAATCTTGGAAACATTTTCGGGATAAAGACCGGCATAACGCAGCCCCACACCGCCGCCGAATGAATGGCCAATAATGGTAATCGGAGCGAGCTTAGTTTGGTCTATCAGTTGGGCAATATCGTAAACGAAATCGTTTATTTGGTAGGCACCGCCGGTGATCCACTGGGAATCGCCATGACCACGAAGGTCCACTGCAATGATATGATAATCAGCGCGAAAAGCATCGGCTACCAAGTCCCAATTCCGGCAATGATCTCGCCCGCCATGGATGAGCAACAAGGGCGGTGCTTCAGGATTACCCCAATCAACATAGTGCAGGCGCAAACGTTGTGAAAAATAGGTATGGGAAGTGGGACCGGGTGTTGGCTGCGTCATTTTAGTAATCAGCCAAAAAACTTGTCTGATACTTTTTCAATATCTTCACGCGTTCTCCGGATATGACGGCGCATGGTCCTTTCCGCAGATGCACCGTCGCCAGCCAAGACGGCATCGAGAATTGCCCGATGATCTTTGATCGATTGCTGAACGACTTTACGGTCGATAATGAGGCGAAATTGGAGATGAAATAAGGATATCTGAAGCTGACCGATCAATTTAGAGAGTTCTTCATTTTCGCTGATATCAACCAGCTCGCTGTGAAAACTTTCGTTATGATCAGCAAAGGATGAAAAATCATCAGACTGTTTCATTTCTTCAAGTTCGACGAGATATTTTTCGAGGCGTTTCCGGTGATCTGAAATATCAATTCGTTCGGCGGTTAGTTTGGCGGATAGCCCTTCCATGACTTCCCGTACCTGATACAAGCTGATAACGTCATGACGAGTGAGTTTCCTGATCATCGCCCCGCGATTATGCTCAATTTCGATGATGCCTTCCGATGCGAGACGGCGAATGGCTTCGCGGATCGGGCCGCGACTTACTGATAACGATTTACTCAGATCGGCTTCTACCAAACGTTGACCGGGAACGTACCGGCCTTCTTTTATACCGGTCCGAATTTCCTCGGTAACAGTTTCGACCGTTGAATCACTAGACATCTTATCTCCTTATGCAGAACGAACGTCTAAACAAATAATCAACGCTTATCAATATTGTTACGAAAATTTAGTTGCAATATATTGTCCTACAATTTATTCATACTAAATGATAATAAAAAATATAAAAGAGGCAGGTGTAGAAATTCGACAGAAAGTTGAAAAAAGACAAATTCAACCAAACTCAAATTCTTGAGTTAGCAGGAGGTACTAAATAATGAAGAAACTATCACTTATATTGGCGGGATTACTCACCGTTGTTGTATGGCAACCACGGGTCGCCTATTCTCTCGATCTGAAATTATCTGTAGAAACACCGCCGCGGCATGTTCGCAACAAAGCCGCTGCCAAATGGGCGGAAGAAGTCGCCAAGCAATCCAATGGCTCAATAAAAATTCAAGTCTTCCCAAGTGCTCAACTCTATAAAAGTTCAGGTGCCGGTAAAGCTTTAGCGTCAGGTGCTTTGGATATGAGTATCCAGGCCAATACGACATATAGCCGTTTCGAATCGAATCTATCCGTCATCAATCTGCCCATGGCTTATGGCGCCAAGCGCAGTGAAATACGTGCTATTCTTGACGGACCCAACGGACAAGAATTATGGGGTAAAGTAAGTAAGAAATTGCGGGTTCATATTCCTGGCAACCATTTTGAATACGCCCCGGCAAATATGGCTTTTACGACCAATAAGCCAATTAATTCCTATGCTGATCTCAAAGGCGTCAAACTTGCCACGCCACCGAGCCCAGTTTTGGTCGAAGTGGTCAGCCCCCATTGATGGGTCCAGTTTGAATGTTAGTGCATCACCGGCCTT
>CAZMHI010000051.1:0-37516 GCA_964566055.1 uncultured Rhodospirillaceae bacterium | reverse complement strand
TCGATTCTATGAAGTCTAATCCAAACCTTGCTGTAACTATCCAAAATGGGCAGTTGTTCTACTACATGGCGATGGATTCAGTAGGTAAGTCAGGTAACAAAGCATTGTTGGATAAACGCGTTCGCAAAGCCCTCATGATGGCGGTTAACCGCGACGGTATTAGGAAGAATTTAATACCGGGTGGTGCCAAAATGAAGCAAATGGAAGCGATGTGCCAAGCTTGGCAACTGGGCTGCGGCTACACAACCAAGCCACCGGCCTATGATCCGGCTGGAGCCAGGAAACTCTTGGCCGAAGCCGGCTATCCAAACGGGTTTGAAACTGAAATTACGACAACACTGCCGCGGGTTATTGCCTCGGCAGTCGCTGGTGATCTTAGAAAAATTGGCGTTAAAGCAAAGGTCGCCAAATTAACGTTCGGCGCCTACCGCAAAAAGCAACGGCAAGGTAAAATTCAAATCCTGGTTAACCAATGGGCGTCGGGAGGCATCCCAGATGTGCAATCGACGGCGACTTTCTTCCATGGTCGTGGCGCTCGTAATTATTACGGCGACAAGGTGATTTCCAAAACCATCCCAAAAGCTGAAGCCGCTTTTGAGGATGCCAAGCGCCGTAAAATCTATGCGACGCTTTTTGATCGTAATAATTCGGAAGCCTATATGATGCCGATCACGCCAAACCCGCCAACTTTTGTGCACACCAAAGATTTGGTGATCGAAGGCGGTGAAATAGAAACGTTCGGGGCGACACCCGTTGGTATGTATTGGAAATAACTGTGACTATGTGCCGGGGAGGGTCTGCCTTCCCGGCAATTTATTATTCAGGAGAAGTAAGTGGCTGACATAATATTTGGCTTCGGTACGGCACATGGGCCGCTGTTATCGACGCCGCCTGATAAATGGGATTTACGCGGTGACGCGGATCGCCAAAATCCAGCGCATCCGTTTAAGGGTGAATTTTATACCTTTGATGAGCTTTATGAGTTGCGTAAAGGTGAAAATCTGGCTGAGCAAAACACTCTGGAAGTCAGGACTGAACGGCACACTCGCTGCCAGAATCAAGTTGCCGCGCTTAAGGAAATGTTGACTGAAGTTGATCCTGATGTGCTGTTGGTCGTGGGCGATGACCAGCATGAATGGTTTCAGGAAAATATCCAGCCTGCTTTTTCTATTTATCATGGTGACGAAGTCGCCAACACTGCCTTTGATCCGGATAAAGCCGCCAAAGCGCCACCCGGTATTGGTTATGTCATGCGCGCCAATAGTCCCGACGAGGATATCATCTTTCGTTGCGAACCTGAGCTCGCCGATCATATTATTGCCCAGGCAATCGAAAGCCAGTTTGATATTACGGCTTCCAAATCACCGCCTCCTGGTCCGAAAGGTCCGCTCGGTATGGGCCATGCTTTCGGTTATATCTATGAAAAAATAGTCAATGATCAGCCGCCTGCCTTAGTGCCGATCTTAATCAATACTTTTTTCCCGCCTAATCAGGCGACGTCCAAGCGGTGCTTTGAGTTTGGCCGTATGATCGGGCGCGCGATCAATTCTTGGGAGAGTGAAAAAACCGTGGCCGTCGCGGCATCCGGAGGACTCAGCCATTTCGTTATAAATGAAGAGTTTGACCATCGCATTATCAATGCATTGGAATCTGGTGATCACGAGGCGCTTGTCTCGGAACCGGAAGATTTATTGCAATCTGGCACATCTGAAACAAAAAACTGGATCGTTACGGCAGGTATTATCGCCGAAACAGAATTGAAGTTTAATTTATTGGATTATGTGCCCTGCTACCGGACCGATGCCGGCACCGGCAATGCCATGGCCTTTTCAACTTGGACTTAGAACTGGGGGATTTATCAATGGATAGAGATCAGGAACGCGCAATCGAGTGGGACTGTACGCAGATTGTGAATAAATTTTATTGTTCGCTTGATGCAAGGAACTACGACGATCTGGTCAACTGCTTTACCGCCGATGGTGTCTGGAAACGGCAAGGCAATGAGCTGCAGGGCCGCGACGCGATCATGGCGGCGATGGAAGAGCGCGGTGAACATATGGTCATTCGCCATATTGTCAGCAATGTTCAAGTGACAATTGAAGATGAGAACAATGCCAGTACCTCAGAATATATCACCATCTACCGCTACGATTCTGATGAAAAACTCGAAGGACCCGCGCCCCTTGACGGGCCCGGCGTTATTTTTCTCTATCAGGATAAAATGGTGCGCGGAGACGATGGCTGGCAAATGACCGATAAACGCGGCCGCCCGGTCATGTTGAAAAAACGGCTTAAATAGGCAAGGGCAGGATAGTAATATGGATAGTGTAGAAAACGATCAATTTGCCGGTAATGGTTACAACAACCCATCATTACCTTATGACCCAACGTTGACGGAAGTCACCCGGGGTACGCCGATGGGTGAGTTGCTGCGGCGCTATTGGCATCCGATTGGGCTGACCAGCCATGCCACGGAAACGCCCCGGGAAGTTCGAGCCCTTGGTGAAGACTTGGTACTGTTCCGTGATCTTGAGGGCCGTCCTGGCCTGGTCCATGCCCATTGCTGCCACCGCGGCACCACATTGTATTACGGCAAAGTCGATGAGGATGGTATCCGTTGCTGCTATCACGGCTGGGCCTTTGACGTTGAAGGCCACTGCACCAGCCAGCCTTGTGAGCCGGAAGGCGGCAAAGGCAAACATAAAATCCGCCAACCCTGGTATCCGGTTAAAGAGCAATATGGTTTAATATTTGCCTATATGGGCCCCCCCGACCGTCAGCCGGTTCTGCCTAAATACGAATGCCTGGAAGAATTGGAGGAAGATGAATTTCTTGAAACAAATGACACCAGCATTGGCAGCGGCGGGCCGGTAATTGTCGATTGTAATTGGCTCCAGCATTATGAAAATATAGGCGATCCGTTCCATGTGCCGATCCTGCATGGCTCCTTTAGCGGGGCGCAGTTTATTGAGCAAATGGGCGCGATGCCGGACGTGACCTTTGAAGATCATAAGTTAGGTTTAAAGATAACGTCCTTGCGACCGACCGAGGATGGCCGAACGCATCGGCGGGTGACCATGGCCGTGCTACCGACTTTGAGGGTGGTGCCCAATCCACGGGTCGCACAATTTGCCCGGGTTGAAAGCATCGGCTGGGTACTGCCGATGGATGACACTCATTTTAGAATATACTCTTCTGGCCGGACGCGCGAAAAAGGCTACATGTTCAAGCAGCGCTCACGCTTAAACGGTAAATTGTGGGAAGAGCTCAGCGAAGAAGAACACCAGAAATTTCCAGGCGACTATGAAGCGCATAGCGGGCAGGGCGCCATCGCCTCTCACGCCAATGAAAATCTCGGCCAAACAGATACTGGGATTGTCATGCTGCGCCGGTTCTTAAAGAAACAAGTTGATGCCGTGGCTGCCGGTCAAGATCCGGCTGGTGTCAGCTATGATGAAGATGAACCGCCAGTTTTCTTAGAAGCGGGAAATTTTGTCATTGATGAGCCTTACCCGGCCTCTTGATCCAGTATAAACGGGGCGTTGCTGTCGAGGGCGACCTTTTTAATTTCTTCGAATAGTCCTTCAGATATCGGGATACCGTTGGCGATACGGTCTTCATAGGCCGCCATTTCCGGATCACCGGCCACTAGCACCGGCTTATTAGGATCGCTTGCTGGCGTCTCGTGCAAAGCATCTATTAACTTATCGAGATCATCTTCAAATTCACCGTCATCCCTAAGTGCTTTTGGATCAAGGGCGAGGAAAAAATGTCCGACATTACCTTCAGTCATTTCACGCTCTAGGTGGTTTTCAACTCCAGGAATAAGAGCGCCGGAGAGAGTACTGCATAGAATGTCGACCATGGTCGCCAGGCCGTAACCTTTGTGGCTGCCTTGTTCGCGGGAACCACCAAGCGGGGTTAGCAGACGGGATTCACGCGCCTCAATTGAATCAGTAACAGGGTTACCGTTTTCATCCAGAGCCCAGCCTTCCGGGATCGGCACACCAAGGCGTTGGGCAATGGAAATTTTGCCGATGGCCACCGTACTGGTGGCCATATCAAGCACAAAGGGCGGATTACGTTTAGCCGGCGCGGCAAAAGCAATAGGATTGGTGCCGAGCATGGCTTTTTTACCGAAAGTTGGCACAATCCCCGCACCCGGTGTGCCGGTCATTGAAATACCGATATATCCGCGTTCGACAATGCGACGCGCATAGAAGCCGGCGGCGCCGTAATGATTAGAATTTCTGGCCGAGACCGCGCCGATCCCCGTTGCCGCACATTTTTCAATTGCCAGATCACTGGCGAAAACGCCGACCGGGTGGCCGAGGCTATGACCGCCATCAACAAGCGCTATTGACGGTAAATCTCTGACCACACTAATTTCGCCATCCATTGTAATGCGCCCCAATCCACGCATCTTTTGATAACCCGACAACATGCCGACACCGTGGGAATCGATACCGCGAAGGTCTGTGTCGATCATCACCTCAACGACGGTTTCGATATAATTCTCCGGCATTTCCCAGGATTTAAGAATTTCCGCCGCTTGCCGGCCAAGTCGATCTGCTGATATATCCATAATGCTTTAGCTTTTTTAAATAAGTTAAATATTATCTGTTTCCGTTTGATTTTATTGGGTTATTTCAAATAATATAGTGCGATAATAGTTAAAATATAGAACATGCAAGCAATAAGTACACGCTCTTCGTATCTTGTTGCCAGGAAGGATTAATTTAAATGTCTAGTGCCAATAAACTTGATGCCGCAGGCGTACGGGCCAAAGTCAGTCATCCCATTGTTGATGGTGATGGCCATGTACTGGAAGCAAATAAGACCATTCTCGATTATGTCAAAAAAATTGGCGGGCCGGAGATGGCCCTGCGTTACGAAAATATGGATCACCCGTGGAAATATCAGGATGTGCAGCCGATTTTCTGGGGTCAGCCTTCCGGCCCCCATTCGTTGGATCGGGCAACAGCGATGCTGCCGAAATTATTTCGTGAACGCCTTGATGAGGCGGGTATTGATGTCGGCATAATTTACTCCACGGCTTGCCTGCCGTTGATGCATGTGCGTGAAGATGAAATTCGCCAAATCGGCCATCGCGCCTTAAATATGTTGTTGGCAGATATGTTCTCGGAAGTCGGTGACCGGCTGATCCCGAACGCGGTTATCCCAATGTTCAGCCCGGAAGAAGCCTTGGCGGAGCTTGATCATGCGGTCAATGAACTTGGTTTCAAAGCAGCTACGTTCGGCACGGAAGTTCGTCTGGCAGTGCCAGAAGTCGCTAAACAGGCACCGGAACTTGGTAATTATACCGAACGGGTTTACCCGGTCGCTCTTGATGCGTTGCACGATTATGACCCGGTTTGGCAGCGTTGCATTGAATTGAAAATTCCAGTGGGATGCCATACGGCAGCCCGAGGCGGCGGTAGCCGTCATTCATCACCGTCAAATTTTGTCTTTAACCATCTCGGAGGGTTTTCCACCGCCGGCGATTTTTTCTGCCGTTCAATATTTATGGATGGCGTAACCCGGCGTTTCCCGGAGCTGAATTTTGCTTTCCTCGAAGGGGGCGTTGGTTGGGCCGTACAGCTATATAACGATCTCTTCGAGCATTGGGAAAAACGGAATTATGATTTTATGATTGAGAATTTAGATCCGGCTAAACTCGATACCGATCTTATTCGGGAAATGGCGGATAAATATGGCGGCGATATCCTCACGGGTGATGCGCTGGTCGGTGAGCAGAAAACCAGCCCCATGGGAGGGATCGTTAGTTCTGATACAAACCTGGACGAATTCCATCGCTGTGAAATTACCAAGAAAGAAGATATTCGCGAACTCTTCGTAGAGCCATTCTATTTTGGCTGTGAGGCGGATGACGCCATGAACGCGGTCGCATTTAATACCAAAATCAATCACTTTGGCGCCAAATTGAAAGCGTTCTTCGGCTCTGACATTGGTCATTGGGACGTTGAAGACATCCGCCATTGTGTGCCTGATGCCTACAAGAACGTCGAAAAAGAACTGTTCACGGATCAGGATTTCGAAGATTTCATGTTCACCAATCCGGTTACGCTTTACACACGACAAAATCCAGAGTTCTTTAAAGGTACCATTGTCGAAGATCAGGTTGATCAATTAATCAACTAGCCTAAAGGACCCTATGGTGGCCGGTGTAAAATCCTTTGGCGGCGTTGGCCGCGCCTTTCGCAATCAAAATTACCGGCGTTATTGGTTCGGCCTGGCGATCTCGACGATTGGGTTCTGGATGTTCCGGGTGGCGCTTGGTTGGTACACCTGGGAGCTTACCAACTCACCTGCCTGGCTGGGTATCATAGGTTTTTCCTCGCTCATACCGGTATTGGTTTTTGGTCCAATCGCTGGTGCCTTGGCTGATCGGGTTGGCCATAAACGGGTCGCTATGTCATCGATGGTGTTGTCCAGTATAACGGCGTTATCAATCGCTTACCTGATTGTTGCCGATTTGATGACAATTCATGTCTTATTTGTCACTGCGACTTTGCTGGGCTGTATAATATCCTTTGATTTTCCAGCTCGTCAGGCGATGGTCTCGCAATTGGTTGAACGTCAGGAATTATCTGCCGCTATTGCGTTGAATATGTCTACTTTTCATGTTGGTAGTTTTATTGGCCCGATTGTTGGGGGCTATATTGTTGCTGAGTATGGCATTGCGGCTACTTTTATGGTCTATGCGTTTACGACCTTATGTTTTTTCGTTGCCTTGCTATTTGTTTACCTAACGCCAGTAGATAGATCCGCTGCCAATGAGACCGTTCAGCGATCGACGTTACTCAATGATATCTTGACGGGTTTTTTATACCTCTTTCGTCACCCGGATCTGAAATGGGTAGCTGTATTAAGTGTCTGCGGCTCTTTGTTGTTGCGGCCCTATATGGAGTTATTGCCAGGCTTTGCGGATGTTATTTTCGACCGCTCGGTGGATGGTTTATCTTTGCTTGTCGCGGCTTCCGGGCTCGGCGCTTTTTCGGGCTCATTTCTGTTAGCGATGCGTGGAAAAACGCAAGGTTTGACAAATATTCTGCTTAGCGGGCTGGGAATTGCATCAATTTCACTCATACTATTTGCTACCACGAGCAATTTTATATTCGGCCAAATTTGCCTCTACTTTGGTGCCATGACACTCGTAGGTGCTGCGGTATGCAGTCACAGCCTGATCCAGCACAATGTTGAGCCCCACCTCCGCGGGCGCGTAATTAGCTTGGTTATGTCATTGGGTGTAGGTGGTATGGCAGTTGGCTCTTTGAGCGTCGGTATGTTGGGAGAAATTGTCGGTTTGCGCTGGCCGGTCATCGCTGGTGCTCTTGTGGTACTGGGCATTCTCGTTTTTGTGATTAGGCCGATGCGTGCCAGGGCAGCGCAAATTGAAGCGGCAATCACCTAAGTTGAGCCAGAAATCACCCAAAAAAAACTTTCCGTATTATGAAATTTGTTTATTTTGCTCCATCAATTCGCATGCAGAAAGGCTTCAATTTAAAAATGAGCCTGATATAGTATTTTTAATCAAATAAAAAAATATGTGAATTAGAGAACAGTGGAGGTTGAAATGTCTAAATTTTATCTGCTGAAATCAGCATTCCTGGCGTCAATATTAGCTGCGATTGTAGCTTATTCAGGAAGTGCTTTAGCGCAGAAATCCAAAGATACGTTACGCATTGCATTTACCGATCCTATTTCGAAAGTTGATCTCGTATATGATCCCAAGCCTGAAATCGCCTTGACGGCGCGGATTGTCTACGATGGCTTGGTATTTTTTGACGATTTTACCGGTAAATTTCATCCTTTATTGGCGAAATCCTGGAAACGCACTAGCCCGACGACTATGGAATTCGATTTGCGCGACGACGTTAAGTTCCATGATGGCTCGGAGTTCGATGCCGATGATGTCGTTTATACGATCAATTGGCTGATTAATCCGAAAACCCGGATTCGTTTTAAAACCAACTATATCTGGATTTCCAAGGTCGAAAAGCTGAGCAAATACAAGGTGCGCATTTCAACCAAACGTCCGTCTGCAGTTGGTCTGATGCGTCTGGCCAAATCGATCTTGATTTATCCTTCGGATACCCACAGCAAATTAAAATCCAAAGCCACTTTCGGCCGCAAGCCGATTGGCACCGGGCCGCTTAAAGTAACCCAGGTAGATCCTAATAAAGGCATCATCATGGTGCGCAACGAAGATTATAAACATGGCGGTACCTGGAAGCCAAAACCGAAGATTAAAACTATCATCGCGAAATCCATTCCGGACACTCAAACCCAAATGGCCCAATTGCTTACGGGTGGCATTGATTTGATGAGAAGCGTACCAAAAGACCAAGTGGATGCTCTTAAATCAAATCCAGCACTTGCCGCGACGGCGACAACCGGATTGCTTTACACCTATTTGTCGATGGATTCAGTTAATCGCTCAGGTAAAAAAATGTTGTCGGATCAACGTGTGCGGAAAGCGATCTCCATGTCATTTGATCGTTTGGCCGTTGCGCGGGCTGTGCTGGCGGGCGGTGATAAAGTGCAGACACTCGATTCGATGTGTCTGCGTGTCCAAAAAGGTTGTGATTTTAGCACCAAACCGCCGGCTTATGATCGTGCCGGAGCTAAAAAACTATTGGCTGAAGCAGGTTATCCGAACGGCTTTGATGTCAATATCACAGCTCTTGGTTCAGCGGGTCCAGTGGCCGTAGCAATTGCCGGTGAACTGCGTAAAGTTGGCATTCGCGGCAAAGTTAATCCGGTGAGTTTTGGTGTCTACCGCAAACAGCAACGCCAGGGTAAGTTCGAAATCCTGGTGAGCTTGTGGAGTTCAGGCGGGCTACCAGATGCATCCTCGACGCTGAACGTGTTTTTTGCCAAAGGCCGCAACGGCAAATGGAGCCCGCGCAACTATTGGCATGATGAAATCATAAATAAGGCGAGGATCAAGGGCGGTAGCATACTTGATGAAGCGAAACGCCGGGCAGTATACAAGAAAGCCTATGATCGGGTGAATGAAATGAATTACATCATGCCGATCTCAACGCTGCCCACATCCTTTGTTCATACCAAAGATTTGGTCATCGAGCAGGGCTCACTGTCGCCTTATGGCGCGGCGCTTAATCATATGAGTTGGAAATAGTTTTAAAAGAATGACATAACTTTCTCGGGCCGCTCTTTGGAGCGGCCTTTTTTTATTCATAGAGATGACACTCGATCAAGCGGTCCTCGTTTTCGATTAGGTTTGGTTGCGCGGCACTGCATTGCTCTGTGGCTTCTGGACAGCGCGGGTGAAAATAACATCCGCTCGGTGGTGATAACGGATTAGGCAGACCGCGGCCAAGAGTAATTTCCGGCAAACCTAGGCTGGCATCCGGCGTAAGAACAGATTCTAATAGCGCCCTGGTATAGGGGTGCTTCGGATTATTGAAAATATCGATGGCTTTGCCAAATTCGATCAAACGGCCGAGATACATCACCGCGACCCAATCGGCGAGATGTTCAACGACGGCCAAATCATGGCTGATAAAAGCATAGGTGAGGTTTAACTCTTCGCGCAGATCCTGCAGCAAATTTAAGATATGCGCCTGCACTGAGACATCCAGCGCTGAGGTTGGTTCGTCACAGACGACGATTTTCGGTTCCATTATCAGGGCGCGCGCAATCGCCACACGTTGCCGCTGGCCCCCCGATAATTGGTTCGGATAGGAATGGACCAGGCGTTTGGGTAATCCCACCAGCCGCATATATTCTTCGACCCGGGCGCGGCGGCTTTCTTTGCTGCCAATCTCATGCACTTTTAAAGGCAGTGAGATGATCTGCTCAATGGTTTTACGGGGATTGAGTGAGGAATAAGGATCCTGAAATACCGGTTGGACCTTTCTCGCAATATTCTTAATGCTGACCGAATTGATCGGCTCGCCATCCAGTAAAATCTCGCCCGTGGTTGGCTCCAGAAGCCCAAGCAACATTTTCGCCAGCGTTGTTTTACCACATCCCGACTCGCCGACGATTGCCAGCACTTCGCCGCGATTTACCTGAAGGCTAACATCTTGTACGGCTTTAAGAGGCAGCTTTTCGGCAAACAACCCTTTCTTGATCATAAACGTCCGGCCGACATTGCGGCATTCCAGAGCTGGGATAGCGTCGCGATCGGGATGACCAAACTGGCCCATGAGCTGATTCATGATCAGGCAGCTCCCTCAACACTTAGTTTGTTTTTGCTTTCTTCCGGACTCAAATGGCAACGATAGGTCCGCCCGGCACTGATTTCGGTGAGACCTATATCGCCCGAGAGGCAAACATCGCTAACATGATCACAGCGGTTTCTAAACATGCAGCCATCGAGATCGCCAACCAAAGCCGGCACAATGCCCCGAATGGAGCCGAGCTTGGAACCGGGCTCAGTGCGGCCTGGCACCGGGATGCAGTCGATTAAGCCCTGCGTATAAGGATGGGTCGGCATATCAAACACTTCTTCGGCTGATCCGGTTTCAACCGCGCGTCCGGCATACATGACCATCACCCGGTCAGCCATCCGGGCAACCACGCCGAGGTCATGGGTAATTAATATTAGCCCGGCGTTAAACTCTTTTTGCAGCGACCGTAAGAGATTGAGCGTTTGCGCCTGCATCGTCACATCAAGCGCCGTGGTTGGTTCATCGGCGATGATCAGTGCCGGATCACACATTAACGTCATGGCGATCATCATGCGTTGTCGCAGGCCGCCGGATAATTGATGTGGATATTGAGATAGGCGTTCAGTCGGGGCAACGATGCCGACTTTTTCGAGCAGGAATTCGGCCCGTTCACGAGCCTCTTTGCGGCCGCCCTTACCGTGCTGGAGGTAGACCTCTTCTAATTGATCCCCGATCCGGAATACCGGATTGAGGGAGGTCATGGGATCTTGAAAAATCATGCCAATACGGTCACCCCGAAGCGTCGCAAATTCAGTTTCCGACAAGCTCAGCAGGTCGCGGTTTTCGAGGCTCAATTTATTGGCTGTCAAGGTAGCTTTGCGTGGCAGCAAATTCATAATCGCCAGGGAAGTAATCGATTTGCCACAGCCGGACTCGCCGACAATGCAAAGAGTTTCACCTTTATCAACCCGTAAACTTAAATTTGAAACTGCATGCAAAATGCCCGCCGGTACAGCAATATCCACCGATAAATTCTCGACTTCTAAGACCGTATCTGAAGACACTAGTTGCGGCCCTCCGGCGCGGTGATATCGCGAATGCCATCGCCCATCATATTGATCGAGATCACCAGGAAGAATATCGCCAGACCTGGAAAGTTAATAAGATAGGGCATAAAGAACATATAAGACCGGCCTTCCGACAGCAGCAGCCCCCAGGAAGGCGTTGGCGGCTGCACGCCAAGCCCTAAGAAAGATAAGGCGGCTTCAACGATGATGGCAACGGCCATTTCCAGACTGGCAATAACAATGATCTGGTTCATGACGTTGGGTAAAACCTCACCGATAATAATGCGGGTTCGGCTCGTGCCGAGAGCTTGTGCAGCAGTGATGTAATCATTGACTCTGATCTGCTGAGTGACGCTGCGGGTCACCACCGCATAGCGGTCCCAAAACAAAAAAGACAAAATGAGTATGAGTGCCAGGATCGAGCCGCCGAAAACCGAAACCAGTGAAAGCGCCACCAGCAATCCCGGCAAGGCCAGCTTTACATTAATCAGATACATGATGAAATTATCTACCCGGCCACCAAAATAGCCGCCGATCATGCCAATGGTAGAGCCGACGACTGCTGAAACAGCGGCAGCGAAAAAGCCGATCATGAGCGATATTTGAGCGCCATACATCAGCCGCGTCAAATAATCCCGGCCCAAGGCATCGGTACCAAAAGGATGCTCCCACGTGCCTTTGGCTTCATCCCACACCGGCGGGATCAGACGTTTGGTCAAATCCTGATCATAGGGGTCGAACGGCGCCAATATCGGGGCAAATACTGCAACAGCTAAGAAAAATAAAACGACGCTACCGCCGATAATAAAGCCGCGGTGCGATTTAGCCCGGCGCCTCATGAGCTCAGGTGGCGACGGTACGGCGACTTCAAATTCGTCGACTTGATCTTCAAGGTCTCTTGGCTGAATTGTGTCCGGCATTTAGCTCGACCTATCCTAAGCGAATTCTGGGATCGAGCTGAGCATTGATCAAATCTGACAGCAGCGTGAGCACGATATAAGAAAGTGAAAGAATGAAGACAATGGATTGAACGACCGGAAAATCCTGGCGCATAATTGATTCAAAGGCCAGGAAGCCAACGCCGTTCAGAGCAAAAATCGATTCAATAATAACCGTGCCACCAAGCAGGAAGCCCAGCACCACGGCCATCAAGGAAACAATCGGCAGGATGGCGTTACGAAGAGCATGTTTAAACAACACGCGTCTGGGATTGAGACCTTTGGCCCGGGCTGTGCGAATAAAGTCGGAATCAAGTACGTCTAACATGCCGCTTCGGGTCAGGCGCATAAATTGCGGCATGGCGCCGAGGCCGAGCGTAAAGGCCGGCAATATGAAATGCATAAAACTGTCATTGCCGGAAATCGGCAGCCAGCGCAAATTTACGGCGAAGAGCAGGATGAGAAGTAAGGCGAAATAGAAATTTGGAATGGCTTGGCCAAAAACAGCAATGCCAAGCGCCATTCTATCTACCAGCGTATTCGGTCTGACCGAGGCCATCACCCCTAAGGGGATGGCGACAATGAGCGAGACAAAAATAGCATAGAGCGCCAGTTTAACCGTTACGCCGATGCGCTCAAAAATCATTTCAACGACCGGCTCATTGGTAAATAGAGAACGTCCGAGGTCGCCGGTTAAAGCGCCCCCCGCCCAATCAAAATATTGAACATAGAGTGGCCGGTCCAAACCATATTGTTTGGCCGTCAGCGCTATCTCTTCTTCCGAGGCATCTTCGCCGGCAAGCTCGGCGGCTAAATCCCCCGACAGCCGAAGCAAACTAAAAGCGATAACCGAAACGGTGATTGCCACCAGGATCGCAATATAAAGTCGATGGAGTAAAAATTTAGCCACACTATTCCCTTTTATTAATCGGTTTCGACTCTCGGCCGGCCTTCCTCTTCCGGATTGTAATCCATGGCTTCGTAGTCAATGCCGGTACGTTCCTTGATTAATGCTAGCATACCTTTGGCATCACCGGTTTCACGAATGACTTTCGCCATTGGTTTAAACTCTTCTTTGGACATACCTTTGGCATTTAACGGGCAAACCGAGAGGCAAATCTTACAGCCGTGCATGCGGAAAAAGTAGGGCTCGCATTTCGGCGTATCAACATGCCAGCGCTCAACGCCATTGACAGTTTTTTTCTCATGCGTGATGGCATCACCGGGGCAGAAGCGCGCGCAGACTTGGCAATTTGCGCAGACCTCGTTGATGCCATAGTCCTCAGGTCCATCGACAAGAAGAGGCATGTCGGTGGCCACCGCGCCGAGCCGGAATGAGGAGCCGAGCTCGGGTGATATCAACGAGCCATGTTTGCCCAACTCACCAAGACCGGCAAGCCAGGCATAAGCTGGCAGCGGAAAATCAGCAATGTTGGGTTCGGTACGGGTCTTATAGCCGTACGCGCCGATCTGCTGGCTCAACCGGACCCCAATATCATCAAGCGCATGATAGACCCGGTGAACTTCAGCCTGACTGTTTGGACCGATATCAACCATATAATCATAGGCCATGGTCATGGCGAAAACGATAACGCGGTTGTGCTCAAGTTCTTCGGCATCTTCGAAACGGACGGTGGGGACGTATTCAGCTATGCCGATGGCATCAACTCCCATTTCCTTGGCCATCTGTTTAATTTCTGCGGTTAGTGTGGCCTGATCATCAATTTCTGTGACGTTGGGATTTACCGGTGCTTCGCGCTGTTTGAACAAAGAGGATTGGCGGATAAAAGTCATTCGCTTGGCCGATGGCGGCATGCGATTCATAAAAGGGGAGGCTTTGGCTCGTGGCGATTCCATACCTTCCCGGCGTCGCCGTGACGCTGGTTCAGCACCCGAAATATCAATGGTTCCCATCGTGGTGATCCTCAGTTCCCTGTTTAAATGCACGGCGAAAATTTCAATTCCGCTCTATTATAGTATGCTATTTTTTAACAACAATGTTGACGAGTTGTCGAAAAGTGTTCTAATTGTTATATCATTATATAAAAAGAAAAATAGCCCGAAAATGTAAAATATTCCGTAATGGGAAATGCTGAGCTGACGAAAACACATCAATCCTGGGCGCCTGTACGCGCCAATTCAGTTGCGAACCAGATTGTCATGCAGGTTCGCGAAGCGCTGTTTAGTGGCAAATTTAAGCCTGGTGATTTGCTTGGTTCTGAAAAAGATTTGGCAGCTCAATTTGATGTCAGCCGCATCACTATTCGCGATGCGCTCCGCACTCTGGAGACCATGGGCATCATTGAAATTCGCGTTGGTGCCGGCGGTGGCGCTCGAATTGCTGAAGGTAATCTTGATTATTTTTCAGACTCCCTGGCTGTTCAGTTCAAACTCGCCGGTGTGACCGAAAGCGAAATTCTTGACCTGCAGATTGCGATTGAAGGAACGGGTGCCGAGTTGGCAGCTTTAAATCGGAGCCGTGAAAATCTGGAAGAACTTTCAGAATTGTTGGCAGAAGCAGAATCCGTAATGGATAGTCCGGCAGATTTTACCGATGCCGGCCAGCGGTTTCACTTGGCCATTGTTGAAGCTTCCAGTAATCGGGCTTTAATAGCTCAATTCAGGGCTTTGCGGTATGTCATTTGGCCACAGAATGCGCAACGGGCAAAACGGGAAATTGCGGAAAACGCTCAAAAAATACATCACCAATTATTTGCTTACATCGAAGCGCAGGATAGTGAAGCTGCGCGAAAATTAATGATAGAACATCTTGCCAGTATTCGTGCAGTAGCGTTTTCGGGAACGGCCAAAGGAGCTGAAGAAGGACTAATTTGTTGTTGAATTAAATTAATTTTCGCATACGCCAAGTAATGCGATTGTTGAAATAAATTATCAGGGAGTGAAAGAAATGATCATTGATTGCCATGCTCATGTGAGTGCCCCAGTTGAGCTTTGGGCTTATAAAGCTTCTATCTTGTCGCATCGTGGAGCGCACGGCCGCGGTAAGGTGAATGTGACAGACGAACAAATTCGCCACGCCGTCGAAGAGCATAAAGAAGCTTTTCCACATCCGCATCTCCACTACATCGATAAAGTCGGCACCAAAATGCAGTTGATCTCACCGCGCCCATTTCA
This sequence comes from uncultured Rhodospirillaceae bacterium, assembly GCA_964566055.1. GTDB lineage: Bacteria > Pseudomonadota > Alphaproteobacteria > Rhodospirillales > UBA2165 > TMED23. The sequence goes on along the minus strand of CAZMHI010000051.1, from coordinate 22,213 downwards.
ATTGATGCACAGTGAAGAAGCCAAGCTGGTGCAGTGGTTCCACGAGGAAGTCAACAACATCATTTATCGGGAAACTCAGATATATCCGGACCGCTTTATCGGCATCGCCGGTATCCCAACAGTTGCTGGTGAGCCACTTGATATAGCGATCAAGGAGCTGGAGCGCTGCGTCAACGAGCTGGGTTTTAAAGGCACCTTACTCAATCCCGATCCATACGAAAATACCGGCACCCACCCTCCGGCCATGGGCGATAAATACTGGTATCCGCTCTATGAAAAACTGTGTGAGCTGGATGTGCCGGCGCATATTCATGGCACCGGATCAAGATCACCGCGTGAGCCGTATTCGCTGCGCTTTATCAATGAGGAAACCACGGCGGTCTTTGGCCTGATCAATTCCGATGTCTTTAAAGATTTTCCAGACTTAAAAATCGTGGTCTCACATGGCGGCGGCGCCATGCCGTATCAGCTTGGCCGTTTCCAGGCGGGTTCCATGCGCCGCGCAGAAGGCGACCGCTTTATCGACGGTATGCACAAGCTTTACTTTGATACCGTGCTCTATACCAAAGATGCCATTGAGTTGTTGCTTAAAGTTGTGGGTCCGGAAAATGCCTTGTTTGGCGCTGAATGTCCGGGCGTGGGCTCAAAAGTTGATCCGGCAACAGGCCGCGAGATGGATGATATTGCACCCTATTTCCACGAGATTGATTTCCTTAGCGTTGACGACCGCGAGATGATTTTCTCCGGCAACGCCAAGCGCGTCTTTAATCTCGACGTTTAGCGAAGAGGGGTCTAACGATGAGTGACTTAGCCGTCGAAAGACTGCGTAAGATCGACACCTGTGCCGTATCCGACGCCCTGGATGCGCTTCAATTAAAGGGCACGGTCATGGGGCTCGGCTCAATTTCAGTTTTGCGCCGCATTGCCGGGCGGGTGCAAACGGTCAAACTGGGCAAAGCCAGCCCGGATATTCCAAAAAAACATCTGTGCTCCTCGGCGGTTGATGCGGCTGAGGCAGGTGATGTCATTGTGGTGGAAAATCACGCGACAGATTTTGCAGCCGGCTGGGGTGGAATATTGTCAACAGCCGCCGCGGCTAAAGGATTGTCCGGCACTATTGTCGATGGCCCGGCGCGGGATGCCGATGAAAGCCGGGATGTTGACTTTCCAGTCTTTGCCCGGGCGGCGACGCCGTTTACGGCGCGTGGACGCATTGCTGAGCATGATTGGAATATCGAGATCGATATCGGCGGCGTTGCGGTTAATCCCGGTGATCTGGTTTTGGCTGATGGCAGTGGGGTTGTGTTCATACCGCAAGGCAAAGCAGATGACGTGCTTGATAAGGCAGAAGAAATTCAGGCCAAGGAAGCCGCTATGGCGGCGGCTGTTCAGGCCGGCAAGCCGGTCAGCGATGTCATGGGCGGCGATTACGAAAATATGTTGAAGAGCGATTAAAATGAGTGAAGCCATTATAGAACGTTTGAGTAAACTATCTACCTCGACGGTTAGCGATGCCATGGATCGTCTCGGTATTGCTGGGCAATGTCTCGGCATTAAACCGGTTGATGTGAAGTTTCGGCTTTGCGGACGTGCCTACACCATGCGGACGGTCCCGGCCGAAGTCGTTGCCGGTTCGGTCGGCGACTATATCGATGATGTGCCGGCGGGTGCGGTCGTGGTCATTGATAATGGCGGGCGCCAGGACAAAACCGTCTGGGGCGATATCCTGACGTTTTTGGCTGATAAAAATGGTGTCGCCGGTACGGTGATTGACGGTAATTGCCGGGATATTCATCGCTGCATTGAGATAAATTATCCCGTTTTCAGCCGCGGCTGGTCGATGCGCACAGGTAAAGACCGGGTGCAGTTGGACCAAATAAATATTCCAGTTTCAATCGGCGATGCCAGGGTTGAACCCGATGATCTTTTGCTCGGTGATGCTGATGGCGTGCTGGCGATCCCAAAAGACCATGAGGAGCGCGTGGTCGAGTTGGCCGAAGAGATTGATGCCGCTGAAGAAAAAATTATGGAGGCATTGCGTCAAGGTAAAAAGCTTTATGACGCGCGCATGGAGTTCAAATATCACGAACTGCAACGCCGCGAAGATTAATAATATAAAATAAAACTAAATAAAAAAGGGAATATGAAAAATGCTTGAAGAAGCCAGAAATGAACTCCTCATGAATGTGGGCGCAGGTACTCCAATGGGTGAACTGTTGCGCCGCTACTGGATGCCGATTGGCGCGGCCTCTGAGTTTGACGATAAAGAAACCAGGCCCGTTCGTTTGATGGGTGAGGAGCTGGTGCTCTATAAGGATCTCAGCGGCACCTTTGGATTGGTGGATCGCCACTGCCCACATCGTCATGCCGATCTGTCTTATGGGTTCGTTGAAGAGACCGGACTGCGCTGTAATTATCACGGCTGGCTTTTTGACGAAAAAGGCGACTGTGTCGGCCAGCCCTACGAAGATACCGTCGATCCGGATCAAAAACTGCGCGCCGGTTGCAGCGTTAAAGCCTATCCGGTGGAAGAGAAAGCGGGCTTGCTATGGGCCTATCTGGGGCCACAACCTGCCCCGCTGGTGCCGAACTGGGAGCCGTTTACCTGGCAGAATGGCTTTGTGCAGATCGTTTTCACAGAAATTCCCTGCAACTGGTTTCAATGCCAGGAGAACTCCTGTGATCCCGTGCATTTTGAATGGATGCATGCAAATTGGACCAAGCGCCTGAAAGAAGACGGCTCCGATTATGTGCCGACGCATCTGGAATTGGATTTCGAAGAGTTCGAATTCGGCATCAGCTATAAGCGCGTGCGCGAAGATACTGATAAGGAGAATCCGCTCTGGACTATTGGCCGCCACTGTCTGTGGCCGAACGCACTTTATACCGGTGATCATTTTGAATGGCGGGTGCCGGTGGATGACGAAACCACGCTCAGCGTCGGCTGGTTCTTCAATAGGGTGCCGAACGAGATGGAGCCTTATGTCCAGGAAAGTATTCCGTCATGGGTCGGACCACTGGTTGACGAGGAAACCGGACGCTGGATTACCTCTCATGTGATGAACCAGGATTTTGTCGCTTGGGTCGGCCAGGGTGCCCGCTCGGACCGGACGAAAGAGCATCTCGGCCGCAGTGACCGCGGTATCGCTATGATCCGCAAGCGCTTTTTGGATGATATCAAGGCAATTGAAAACGGTGATGACCCCAAGGCAATCATCCGCGATGAAAAAGTCAATGAATGCGTTAAATTTCCGCTGATTGGTGCAGAGACAATGATCAACGGCTATCCCAAATCAATGTTGGAGGATACCGATTCACCAATTGTTAGGTCAAAGCGCCAGTTTATTTTTCAGGCCGGTCAGCCGGAGCATGTGACCAAGGCTTACGAAGAAGCCATGGGGATCACGACCGATAAAGGCGGCCTGACCGGGGGCTAGTGAGTGAATTCTAGCCTTCGCTCACCTTTAAATTTCTGAAAAAACCTTCGGTGCCGTTATCGATATAGAGACCGATGCCACCGGTTAAATCAGGCCCGTGTTTGAGGTCGTTGACGATGATCGTCGGATGCTCATTGTCATGAACAAACAGCTTGGCTTTATCATCTTCGACTTCAATACGCATTTTGGTCCAAGCCCCGGTGACGAGATCGACGTAAGCTTCATAGTGACCCGGCACCTCGGTGCGCAGGCGATCAAATTTCCAATCCGGATAAGAAAAATACTGCGTCGCCCGGTTGCGGCGAAGTTGTTGTTCAGCCCGGCCATTGGTTGGACGCAAATACATGCATTCAAAAGCTGAAAGATCATCCTTAATTCTGAAAGCAACACCAATAAAGCCGCGCGCTTCCGGGAAAGCATCCGGCAGGGGACGTCCGGCGACTTCTATCTCGATGACGCCGTTGTGAAATTCCAGATCATTAATGCGGGCAAAAGTCGGATTATCCGGCGTTTCGGCATCTGGAGTGAGCACCAACCGCAAAGCCTCGCTGCCTTCATGTTCAGCGACGCTCGGCACGACATCATTAGGGTTGAGGTTGTCGAGGCTAATATCTATTTCGCTCATTTTTTATCCTAATACTTCGGTGACGAGCTTTTCGTAATCTTCCAGACTGGGCCGGATGGGCGACGGCAGGTTGAAGGGGCTGTCATAGGCTTCCTGGATCATGCGGTCGACATCGGTTTTCTCGTAACCCATCTCACGCACGGTGGCCGGCAAGCCGAGCTTGGCATTCATCTCGGAGACTGCATCGGCAATCCGGTTGCCGGAGTCTTTGTCTGCGGTAAGGTTCATGGCTTCGGCATAACGTTCGAGCATACTATCGGCCAGCTTGCCGTTAAAAAAGCGCATCACTGCCGGCATGGCGACAGTGACCAGCGTGCCATGATGGAGCGGGCTGTCACCAAAACACATCGACAGCGCATGGATGGGACCGAGACCCATATATATTGCCATGCCACCCTGCAGCGCCGCCATCGACATATTGAGCCGGGCCTCCCGGTCGCTGCCATCCTCGACCGCACGCTCAATGTAATCCATTACCCGGCGTGTGCCATCCAGGGCAATTGCTTCAGCCGGTGGATTAGTGTTCGTGGATAAAAAGCCCTCCACGCAATGGGTGAGGGCATCCATACCAGTGGCAGCGGTTAATCGCGGTGGCAATGTCATGGTGAAATCAGGATCACAAATCGCTAGATCAGGCTGCACATGAATGCTGCGGATAGTCATCGCCGGGGCGTTGGTTTCAGGGTGGATGCCGCCGCCAAAGGTAATTTCTGCCCCGGTGCCGGCAGTTGTCGGAATAGTGATATAGGGCGCAACATCGGCGGAGACTTTACTTAGATCGTTCAAATATTCAATAACCGGCATGTTTTGATTGGTGGCAACACGGAGTGCCTTGCCAGAATCGAGCACCGAACCGCCGCCCAGACCAATAATACCGTTGCAATTGTTTTCTTTATAAACCGCAAGTGCACCTTCGACACCGGCGATGGTCGGGTTTTCAGGAATCTTGTCGAAAACGGAAATTGTTATGCCCGCGGGCAGGGCATCCAGCAATTGCTTGCAGACGCCATGTTCGACCAGGCCCTGATCGGTAATTATTAAGGGCCGGTCGATACCACGATTATTAAGCTCGCCTGGCAGTTCTTTAACCGCTTCAAAGCCAAAGTGAACGCCCGGAAAACTCGGAATATGCGCCATAGCTATTCCTTATCCCAGCCGTATATTTCCATCGAAGTTTCGCCAGTTTTAAGCCGTTCTTTGGTGGCGTCCTCTTTGGCTTCACGTTCGATTGATTTCTGAATACCGCCTTCAACTTGATCGGCTGGAACAATAGCCAAGCCGTCCTCATCACCTAGGACGAGGTCACCGTGATTGATGGTAATCTCGCCAATCGTGATCGGCTCTGCCAGAGATCCTTCGCCATCAAACAATTTGGCGGTACCCCGAATGCAAAGGCCTGCAGAAAACACCGGAAACCCCATTTCTTCCAACTCATCAGCATCGCGCACGCAGCCGTCAATCACCAGACCGACGATGCCGCGCGCCATGGCGCTGGTGCCCATGACATCCCCCCAATAGCCAAATTCAGGATTATCACCAATATCAGCAATCAGCACGTCACCCGGTTCAGCTTTGGCCAAAGCCCGGTGAAGCCACAAATTGCAACCCGATGGCCCTTTGACCGGGTAGGCGCGCCCGCAGATTTTCATGCCCTTGGCGATGGGCTTTAAATAGGAGGGCAGGGCGCCGATTTGACCGGCTGCTTCATGCATGGTGGCAGCCGATATTTTCGCCGCCTCTTTCAAAGTTTCGTCACTTATTTTGGTGCTCATTATTTTCTAAATCCCTGTTTTATTTACTTTCTTTGAAATTATTTTGGCGGGTTTAAGAAGTTATGTCACGCATTAGATAAATGATTGAGAGGCAGGGCAGTAGAGTATTTAACTTGATTGAGGGCGAAGGAAGAGCGGATGTTGAGGACACCTGGAAAACGCGTTAGGTGATCTTTCAAGAAATGTTCGTAAGCTTGCAGATCGGTGACCACGACCCGCAAATGATAGTCAGCTTCGCCGGTCATCAAATAGCATTCAACGACTTCCGGACGTTGGTCAATTTCTTTTTCAAAGGCCGTGAGATTTTCTTCGATCTGTTTTTCCAGCGTCACCTGGACGAAGACACTGACATTGAGCCCGATCTTCTCCGCATCAACGAGGGTGACTTTGTTTTTGAATATACCGGCATCCTGCAGCATCTTCACCCGGCGTAGGCAAGGCGAAGGCGAGAGGCCGACTTTATCGGCCAGTTCAATATTTGAAAGGTCACCATTCTGCTGTAATTCGGAGATGATCTTATAGTCAATTAAATCAAGTGATTGCTCAATCATGGCATAACTATCCGATTATTTTAAGTTAATTAGCATAATACGCTAATTTATACCTGTAATACCATCTATTTTGAAATCATATTTTCGTCCGTTTGTGAGACACTCTGGATATGGAGCACGCGCGGAGCCGTATCATGCCCAAAGACAATCACGCCCAGGGAAAAATTGATTTTGATCTGCTTCAGCAACTCGAAAATAAAATCCGCTGGCTGTCCGCCTGGACGATCCACAACGCAAATTTTAACCGGGATAAACCAGATGGATTGAAGGTCGGTGGCCACCAGGCCTCCTGCGCCTCTTTGGCAACCATCATGACGGCGCTCTATTTTCATATCCTACGACCGCAAGACCGGGTTGCGGTAAAGCCTCATGCCAGCCCCGTCTTTCATGCTATTCAGTATCTGTTCGGTAATCAGACCCTTGAGAAGCTGCAGAACTTTAGGGGCTATGGCGGGGCGCAATCGTATCCGTCGCGCACCAAAGATATTGATGATGTTGATTTTTCCACCGGCTCGGTGGGATTGGGCGTCGCCATAACTGCCTTTGCCTCGCTAATTCAGGATTACATCAAAGCTCACAAGTGGCAGCACGCTCCTGATGAAGGCCGCATGATTGCGCTGGTCGGAGACGCTGAACTTGATGAGGGCAATATCTATGAATGTCTGCTCGAAGGCTGGAAGCAGGGCTTGCGCAATACCTGGTGGGTGATCGATTACAACCGGCAAAGCCTCGACGGCATTATCCGCGAAGGTTTGTATGACCGCATCGAAGAAATCTTCAAAGCATTCGGCTGGGAAGTTGTAACGCTGAAATATGGCCGATTACAACAGGCTGCGTTTAGGCAACCGGGTGGTGAAGCTTTGCGGCGCTGGATCGATGATTGTCCCAATCAGCTCTACTCCGCTTTGATGTTCCAAGGGGCTTCGGCGTGGCGGGAGCATATTCTGAAAGATATCGGCGATATCATAGGTGTTCACCAATTGATCGATAGCTATGCTGACAATGAACTGGAAAAACTAATGGCGAATTTGGGCGGTCATTGCCTGCCGACCATCATTGAAGAATTTTCCAGGATCGATCATGACCGGCCGGTTTGTTTTATCGCCTATACAGTCAAAGGCTGGGGGCTGCCGCTGGCTGGTCACAAAGACAATCACGCCGGCATTATGACACCAGAGCAAATCGCCGAGCTTCGCATTCGCCGCAACATCCGTGAAGGTTTCGAGTGGGAGCCCTTTGAAGGTCTGGCTGAAATTGAAAGTGAAATTAAGACGTTGATTGAAAACGCGCCGTTCATCGCCAAGGGTACTCGGCGCTATCAGGCGGATCAAATACCTGTTGATGTCATGCCGGAGATCGAAGGCTCGGTGATGTCGACCCAGGAAGGTTTTGGTAAAATTTTGAACGAGATTGGCCGAACTGAGTCCGAGATGGCCGAACGCATTGTCACGATGTCACCGGACGTTACGGTCTCGACAAATGTCGGGCCGTGGGTCAATCGTAAAAACATTTTTGCTCATGAGAAACTCGCTGACACTTTTCAGCAGGAACATGTGGTTAGCGGCCAGAAATGGATCTTTGATCCGGCAGGTCAGCACATCGAACTCGGTATTGCCGAGAGCAACCTCTTTTTGCTGCTGGGTGCGGCGGGATTATCACATAGTCTGTTTAATGAGCGATTGCTGCCAATCGGCACGGTCTATGATCCCTTTATCGCGCGGGGTTTGGATTCCCTTAATTACGCTTGTTATCAGGATGCCCGGTTCATGCTGGTAGCGACGCCGTCGGGGGTGACTTTGGCGCCGGAGGGGGGTGCGCATCAATCGGTTGGCACACCGTTGATCGGTATGGCGCAGGATGGGCTGGCCTCCTTTGAGCCGGCTTTCGTTGATGAACTGGCCGCGATCATGGGCTGGGGCTTTGAATATATGCAGCGTGATGGGGATACGGAGCCGGATGAAGATGCCTGGTCGCGCGAAGCCACCGGCGGATCGGTCTATCTCCGCTGTTCAACCCGGCCCCTTGAGCAGCCGCAACGACAATTGACAGATGCGCTAGTCAGATCAATTGTCGATGGCGCCTATTGGCTGCGTGAGCCCGGTCCCAACTGCGAAGTAGTTGTCGCCTATCAAGGGGCGGTGGCGCCCGAAGCAATTGCGGCGACAGGATTGCTTGCGGAAGACCGTAAAGATATTGGTCTGCTGGCCATCACCTCAGCTGATCGCCTGAACGCTGGCTGGAAATCGGCGACATCAGCGCGGGCTAACGGAAATTCCCAAGCCGAATGTCATGTCGAAAATCTGCTCAGGAACGTGCCATCAAATGCGACATTTATCACCGTGCATGATGCGCATCCGGCGGCGCTATCCTGGTTGGGAGGGGTGAAGGGCCATCGTGTGCTGCCTTTAGGCGTTGAGCATTTTGGCCAGACCGGCACCATTGACGACCTTTATCAACACTATGAGATTAATACCCAGGCTATTTTATCTGCTGCTAATTCGGTGCCAAAAAACCGACCTATCCGGCACGCCTGATTTATTCTGCAGTTTAAAAATCTTCTAAATAGTTAGACAGTCGGGACTAATTCTTTACACTATTCTTCAATCGGATTGGAGAATGTGACAAATGACGGCCACAGTTATACAAGGCAAAGCGAAACCACGCGGCAAGTTCCCGCATGTTAAACGGGCAGGCGATTTTCTCTATGTTTCCGGAACCAGTTCGCGCCTGCCGGACAATTCCTTTGCCGGCGTTGAAGTCGATGAAATGGGCACCACGAAGCTCGATATTCGAGTGCAGACTAGAGCCGTGCTCGAAAATATCCGCGATATTTTGGCCGAAGTTGATGCCGATTTAACGGACGTTGTTGAGATTTCATCCTTTCTCGTTAACATGAATGATTTCGGCGGTTACAATGAAGTCTATGCTGAATTTTTTGACTATGATGGACCAGCCAGGACCACGGTCGCGGTCCATCAATTGCCCCACCCGCATCTGCTGATCGAGATTAAAGCAGTTGCCTATAAACCGATAGATTAAGAGGATATTTTCATGCCAGGAAGTTTTGTACCTCACGCCTTCAACTTTGAAAAATGGGTCGAAGATAACGCCGACCAGCTAAAACCGCCGGTCAATAATAAATTGATGCATGCCGGCGTTGATACCATTGTCATGGTCGTTGGCGGCCCTAATACCCGCGTCGATTTTCATGATGATCCGGTCGACGAATGGTTTTACCAGGTCAGAGGCGACATGATGCTGAAAATCGCCAATGATGATGGTATTCATGATGTGCCGATACGAGAAGGCGAAGTGCTTATGCTGCCGCCGCACACCATTCATGCACCGCAGCGCCCGCAAGAGGGCTCGGTCGGTATTGTTGTCGAAGCACCCCGCCAGGAAGGTATGTTGGAAGGCTTTGAGTGGTACTGTTTTGAATGTGAAACCAAGGTTCATCGGGTCGAAGTACCCTTAGGCGGCCCGGAAGGTATCGTTGAGGCTCTGCCCAAAATCTATGACGCCTTTTTCGAGGACGAAGAAGCCCGTACCTGTCCAAAATGTGGCACGCTTCATCCCGGTAAAGGCCAGGCCCCTGAAGGCTGGATCGTCCTATGAGTGACTCGCCACTAAACATTGATATGCAAACCCATTTCTTTCCGGAAACCTGGCCGGATTTAGCTGAGAAATTTGGCACGCCCGACTGGCCGTGGATGAAACACCATGGCGATGGTACGGCGATGGTGATGGTCGGCGATAAAGAATTTAGGCCCATTTATTCCGGCTGCTGGGATGTCTCGAAGCGCCTCGAGGAAATGGACCAATATGGCGTTGATATTCAAGTCATGTGTTCTACGCCAGTGTTGTTTGCAACTACCCGGCCCGCGGATCAGGCGGCTGAGTGTGCGCATATCTTTAACGATGCGGCGCTGGAAATGTGCAGCCGCTCCGGTGGCCGCTTGCTGCCTTTGGCGCAAGTACCACTACAAGACATCGATACAGCCTGCGAAGTTTTAACTCAGGCGATGAAAGATGGCCATCTTGGAGTGCAGATCGGCAATCATGTTGGTGATAAAGATTTGGATGATGAGGGTTTGATCACTTTTCTGCAGCATTGCGCTGCCGAAAACGCGGCTGTCCTGGTTCACCCTTGGGATATGATGGGTGGCAACCGCATGAAAAAATATATGCTGCCCTGGCTGGTAGCGATGGCAGCGGAAACGCAATTATCGATATTGTCACTTATTCTGTCAGGAGCATTCGAGCGCATCGATAAGTCGCTCCGGATTTGCTTTGCCCATGGCGGCGGCAGCTTTGCTTATCTGCTGGGGCGTGTTGACAATGCCTGGAAAGAACGCGACATCGTTCGCGTCGATTGTCCGAATGTGCCGTCCAGCTATGTTGACCGCTTTTTCGTCGATAGTGCTGTTTTTGATCACGGTGCGCTGGATTTGCTCATTGATGTTATGGGCGAGGACCGGGTGATGTTTGGTACTGACTATCCCTTCCCGCTGGGCGAGATCAAAATGGGTGAGCTTATTCGAACTGCGCCAAATTTGAATGATCAAACGAAAGCAAAATTGTTTGGCACTAATGCGCAAAGCTGGCTGGCGACGGATTTAAGCGCGCAATCGGCGGCAGAGTAAATTCAAGCAGGATATACTATCGTCTCAAAACATTGGCGTTGGCGCTGACGGCGTTTGGCTGGTTTTTCACGCTGGTAAATAATCGCTTCACTGAGGATCAGTGAGTACAGCAATCTCGTTCGTGTTTCAGCCTCAGCTTTAGCAAAACCCAATGCCCTAAACTGGGGTATGAGAAATTTCATGCGCTGATCATCGATAAAAAGCACTGCCTGGGCCGCCTGTTTGTTAGCTTTAGCCCAATGGCGAATGGCCTGCTCGGCACTGAAGTCAACGACGCCGGAATTAGATTCATTGAAAAGAGTTAGAATTTTATCCTGGGGTAATCCGCCTTTTGCTTCAATGCGATCAATGATGTCGAATGTTGCTGCCTGTTTCCAGTATTCAAGAACGGCGTTCAAAAAATCGGTGCGGCCTTTGAAGTGCCAGTAAAAACTGCCCTTGGTCACTTTCAGTTCATGGCACAACTCGTCAATGCGGAGTGAGCCGACACCATTCTGGCCAAGCCTTTTAAGCCCATGGGCTGCCCACTGAGCTTTGCTTAATCGAGTTTTTTCTTTTTTCATATGTTCCATACTAAAAAGTATTGTTTTAAAAGTCTAGCTGGGTTATACCATACTAAATAGTATGTACAAATTTAATTCACCGAGGAAAGAAGAAAATGCAGTTTGAAATTCCCCGCACCATCTATGCCGAAGAACATGAAATTTTCCGTGATTCCGTTGCCCGATTCTTAAAGGAAGAGGTCTTGCCCGAGTATGAGAAATGGGAAGACGAAGGCCGGACTCCCCGGGACATTTGGGTGCGGGCCGGTGAAGTGGGGCTGTTGGGAACCAGTACGCCCGAGGAATATGGCGGCATCGGCGGTGATTTCCTTTTTGATTCCATCGTTATCGAAGAGCTTGGCCGCTACGGCGTCGCTGCCCCGGCCTGGGATATGCACGCTTATATTATTATGCCGATCTTGCAGAATTTCTGTAATGAAGAGCAGAAAAAAGCCTGGCTGCCGAAAATGGTGGCCGGCGAGTGGATTTCAGCGATTGGTCTGACTGAGCCCGGCGGTGGCAGCGATATGAAAGAGATCAAAACCAACGCCAAGGCGGATGGTGACGATTACATCATCAATGGCGCTAAAACTTTTATCACCAATGGCCATATTGCTGATTATGTTTTGTTGGCGACAAAAACCGATCCATCGCTCGGGGCCAAGGGTGTTTCTATGTTCTGGGTGGATTTGTCGTTGCCGGGTGTCAGCCGGGGTAAAAATCTAAAAAAGATCGGTAATAAGGCGCAGGATACGGCAGAGCTGTTTTTTGATGATGTCCGGGTGCCCGCAGCTAATCTGGTCGGTGAACTCAATCAGGGCTGGGCACTATTGATGGATGGTCTGGCGCAGGAACGTCTGGTCGTGGCGGTGCGCTCAATTGTCCTGGCCGAGGCGGCTATTGATCAAACCATTGAATACACCAAGCAACGTAAAACTTTCGGTCAGACAGTTTTCGATTTTCAAAACACCCAGTTTAAACTAGCGGAGATGACAGCTGATGTTGAGGCCGGCCGGCCCTTTATGGACCGCTGCATCGAGCTTCATGCTCAAGGTGAGTGCTCAATGTATCTGGCCGCCAAGGCTAAACTCTGGACCACTGAATTGGCTGACCGCGTGCTGGATGAATGCCTGCAATTACATGGTGGTTACGGTTATGTCTGGGAGTTCCCGATTGCCCGAGCCTGGGCGGATGCGCGAGTGCATCGAATTTACGCTGGTACCAACGAGGTTATGAAGTACATTATCGCCAAAGATCTCTAATTCATTGGCGGAGTAACCTATCGTGGCGTCATCGACCATCGCCTCCATCATCAAACAGGCTTGCGCGGACAAAGCCGGGGCGGTTTTTATCGCTGATAAAAACCTAAGCCTGACCGGGGATGGGCTCTGGGAGAAAATCGGTGCGGTTCAGGCGCATCTTAGCGACCTCGGACTTTCCAAAGGCGATGTCGTGGCGTTTTATTGTGGCAGTTCCGTGTCTCATGCGGTGACTTTCTTTGCCTGTCTGGTCAGCGGCATTATCCCATGCTGTTTGCATGTGCGGGAGACGCCGGAACGCAATCGTAATAATATCGAATTTATCAAAGCCAAGAAAATCTTTGCCGATCCCGATCTCGCCGAAGAGGCGCGAGCGCTGATAGAAGCTGATAACGTCGTTACTCTTTCAATTGACCTGGCACAGGGCGAAGGTGAGCTGGCACAGGATTTGTCACCCGATGATACGGCCCTTATTCTGATATCTTCCGGCACCACGGGCGTGCCGAAATGTATCATGCAAAGTCAAGCGACCTTGGCGGCCACAGCTGAATACGGTCCCTATTGTTATGACTGCTGGGATCAGAGTGACAGCACCCTGGTGATTATGGCGCCGTCTTTTGCCGCCTGGATTTTTTCAGTGCTGCCATTCATATACATTAAAGGGCGGGTATTGTTCGGCGCTGGCTTTGATCCAGCTGCGTTTTTGTCGACGCTGGAGAAAGAAAAAATTACCCTGGCGCCACTGGTGCCGACGGTATGGCGGATGGTGATGGCGGCTGAGCCGGAAAAATACGATCTTTCGCATTTGAAAACTGCTTTTTATTCAGGTGAACCCGGCTCGGAAAGTCTCGTCGAAGACTTGCAGGCCAAAATTTGCCCTAATGTCATGACGTCTTATTTGGCGTCCGAAGGTGGTTGTGCCTCCGGTGTAATCGCGGGCTCTGATATTCTATCTGTGAAAGGGCAGGCAGCGTCGACTGGACAGCCTGTTCTAGACGCCAATATTCGCATTATTGATCCGGCAGGTTCGTTTGAGGATATACTGCCTGCTGGCGAGATTGGTGAGATCGCTCTTAGCAGTGCATCGGTCGCTGTCGGCTATTATGGCGACGCCGCGCTAACGGCGGCAAAATTCTCTGATGGTTGGTGGCGGAGCGGCGATCTCGGTTTGATCGAAAACGGCTTACTCTATGTCAAAGGCCGTCTCGACAACCGCATCAATACCGGCGGCATTAAGGTCTATGCCGAGGAAGTCGAAGCGGCACTTTTAAAACATCCGGCAATCCAGATGGCGGCAGTGGTTGGTGTTGACGATAAAAAATGGGGCCAGCGTATAGAGGCGCACCTTGTATCCGGCGATACTGTCGATGAGAACGAGATACTGGATTATTGTCTCGAAAAAGAACTCTTGCCCAAAACCCACCTGCCGAAGGCCATGCATTTTCACGATGCTTTGCCGACCGGCCCGACCGGCAAGTTGTATCGGCGCGGTCTGGCCAACGAGAGCAATTGACAATTTGAATATTTAAGCAAAAGATTACGAACAATAAAAACTGGGGAGGAAAGCTATGTCTATTCTGGACGGTCAGCGTGTTATTGCCATCGAAGAACACTATTATGATGATCAAGTCACCAAACATTTTCAGGGGCTTGATGGCAAGCTCGGTGGTTTCATCAAAGATAAAATTGAAGATGTCGGCGAAGGCCGGATCAAATCAATGGATGAGTGTGGCATTGATGTGCAGGTCTTGTCCCATGGTGCGCCCTCTACCCAAAAACTGGATGCTGAAACCGGTGTTAAAGTGGCCACCGCCGCGAACGATCATCTCTACGAATTGTGTCAGGCCAATCCGGACCGGCTTGCGGGTTTTGCCGCCTTACCGACAGCGGACCCAAAGGCGTCGGCTGATGAATTGGAGCGCGCCGTGACCAAACTTGGTATGAAGGGCGCAATGATCCATGGGCTGACAGGCGGCGAATTATTTATTGATGATCAGCAATTCTGGCCGATCTTTGAGCGCGCCGAAGCCTTGGATGTACCGATCTATCTGCATCCTGGCATTCCGCATCAGAAAGTGATCGACGTCTATCTCAAAGACTATATCAAACAGTATCCTGGATTCTTAAATGCCGGCTGGGGCTTCACCATGGAAACAGCAACAGCCGGTATTCGCCTCGTGCTCTCAGGTGTATTTGAAAAGTACCCCAACCTTAAAATTATCCTCGGCCATTTAGGCGAGACCTTGCCGTTCCTGATGTGGCGCATTGATTTGGCGCTCAACCGGCCCGGTAACGACGGTGTGGCCTTCCGGGATATTTTCACCTCGCATTTCTATATCACGACCTCAGGATTTTTCTCCGACCCAGCTTTGAACCTGTGCATTCAGGAAATGGGGGCGGATCGTATTCTGTTCGCTATTGATTATCCCTTTGTGCCAAATGAGCCCGGCCCGAAATGGATGGAAACCGTCATGCTCAATGCTGAAGATAAAGCCAAAATCCTGCATGGCAATTCAGAGCGCCTGTTGAGGATGTAGCAGACTAGGCACCCAGGCCTTTTTTCTCGAGTTGCTCCAAGGCGTCATCGGTTTTGGTGAGGTCTTCGAGGCCCATGCCGCGGAGCACATTTGGCGCCTTAGTAAACTGGATATCATCATAGGGGACCACTTCGATACGGTTGCCCCAAGGATCGCGAAAGTTTAATCCGCGTTCGAGCAATTCAACGCCCATTTCTTCTAAGATTGCACGGATGGGTTCACGATCATCGACAACGAACCCAAAGTGACGCTTATCATCAGGGGCTGGTACAACATTGAGGCTGAGTTGAATAAATTGATCCCCGAGATCAATAAAAGCATTGGTCTCGCCTTTGCCGCGGAGAGAAAAGTCAAAAATCTTACCGTAGAATTCAAGCGCAGCTTCAACATCGCCGACTTCTAAAACGACATGATTGATACCTAGTGCTTTTGCTTTCTTCATTTGCCAACCCTCTTTCAACCTCAGGATATATTATACCCTGAGGCAATTTCAGATATTTGGCAACGGAGCCGCACGCGAAATTGATCAGGCTGGGATTAGTTTTAGCGGCAGTTCATCCAAGACACGGATAGCATTGTTCATGCGGCGCTTCGGCTCACCTGTAAGCTCAATGCGTTTAACCCGCTCGGCCAGTTTGCGTAATATTATCTCACCCTCGATTTGGGCAACGCGCTGACCAACACAGCGGTGAATGCCGGCGCCAAAAGCCAAATGCGCGTGGATTTGTCGCGTAATGTCAAATTTGCACATCTGAACAAGGTAACGTATTATCGCTGAATTATTTTATAAGTCAATAAAATTTTATAGGTCTATAAAATGTCAAAAATTGATATTAAACCAAAACGCTTTACTGAGATATTGGATGCGGCGGCGGAAGTATTTGCTGAAAAAGGCTATCATGGCGCCAGCACGACGGATATTGCTGATAAATTGGGCATCAAGCAGGCTGGCCTTTATTACTATTTTAAATCCAAAGACGCTGCCCTGGCAGAAGTTTGCCGTATCGGTGTAGAAGGCTATGTAGAACGGTTAATCGTCATTTCTCAATCGGAGCTTTCGGCTGATTTGAAAATTCGTGGAGCCATTCGTGAGCATTTGCAGCCCTTTCACAACCTCAGAAATTATGTTCGGGTATTTCAAAATGAGCGCCGGTATTTAGCCGGGGAAAACCGGACAGAGGTGAACAAATTAGCGAACAAATATGAAAGTGAACTGCGGCGGTTATTTGAGGCAGGTGTTGCCGCGGGTGATTTTCGCCCTGATCTGGATTGCAAACTGGCAACCTTGGCTTTGCTCGGTATGTGTAATTCCGTGAATATCTGGTATGACGGCAAATCAGAAAAACAAATTCAACAAATTGCAAATAATTATGCTGATATCATTATTGGTGGTATTCTAGACTAAGTTGATGTGGTTAGGGTTATACTTTGATGAGGAATGGAGAATTTCAGCGTGACTGATAATGAAGATAAAACAGAATTGTATAATCAATCAGACCGGCGGGATGATGACAACCGCCGTGTTGAAGATATCCCAACGAAAAATGACCAACGTGAGCTTGATGAACGCAGGGCGCCAGAAGACCGGCGCCGTCATTTTGTCAATCTGTTAGGTTCCGGTGATAATTTTTATGATGACGTTGTCGAATGGCTGCTGAGTTACGGTAGTGACGAATGGTATATCGGGCCGAATGAACACGAACCGGAGGACAGTGAGGTTACCTGCCGGGTCAGCTTTGAGAATGTGGATAAAATGACAGCCTTTAAGGAATGGCTGGACCAAAAAACCAACGCCGCTTGATTGATTCGCTCTATTACAAATGCCACAAAATGAAATAGTCTGATTCTGTAGTCTTATCGGTTAATCTGTTAAAGTAATTGCTAATATAGTGAGAAACTATTTTGGCGTGGTCAAAATCATGGACAATTCAAGGACCTATAATCAATCTGATCGCCGAGAAGTAGAAGTCGCGATTGAAGATGAACAGCGATCGCAGGAAGACCGACGCGGTCATTTTCTAAATCTCGTTACCTCGGATGAAGAATTCTATAATGAAATGGTAAACTGGTTGCTCCAAAACGGCGATGATCAGTGGTCTATTGGACCAAATGAAAACGAAGCCGAAGACAGTAAAGTAACCAGCAGGGTACGATTTGATAGTTTGGACAAATTGCTGGAATTTAAGTTTTGGCTGGACGATAAATCAATCACCCATTAATTCTTCATAAATGTCCGTTGAACCTCAAAATTTTCTTTTGAGTGTGTTTGATGCTGCCGTCGCGGCAGCGCAGCCATCTCTGTGCGTGCCAAATTATCTGCCCAATCCGCCCGCAGAGAATTCTTTGGGAAAAACCGTGGTCATTGGTGGCGGCAAAGCTGGTGCTGCGATGGCGGCGGCGGTTGAAAAACATTATCCGGGTGAGGTCAGTGGCTTAGTCATTACCCGCTATGACTACGGTGTCCCCTGTGAGTATATTGAGATTATTGAAGCTGCTCATCCGGTGCCGGATCAAGCTGGTAAGGCAGGAGCGGAAAAAATGCTCCAATTGGTGCAAGACCTCAGTTCGGATGATCGGGTGCTGTGTTTGATCTCGGGCGGCGGTTCAGCGCTGATGTCGCTGCCCGCGGAAGGTATCACGCTCGAAGAGAAACAGGCTGTTAATCAGATGCTCCTAAAGTCTGGTGCGACGATCAATGAAATGAATATTGTGCGAAAACACCTCTCGCAGATTAAGGGTGGCAGATTGGCTCGAGCCTGTGCGCCCGCTAAGCTCCATACCCTGGTTATTTCCGATGTGGTTGGAGATGATTTGTCGGCCATTGCCTCGGGGCCTACCGTACCAGACCCGTCAACTTTTACCGATGCGCTGGAGATTATTCAAAAATACAATATGGAGCTACCAAGTTCAGCGATGGTGGTTTTGCGGGAAGGCGCTGATGAAACACCGAAACCGGGTGATGCAATATTCGAGAATAACATTGTCGATATAGTAGCCAGTGGCCGGAATTCGCTTGAGGCTGCGGCCCATCTTGCCCAAGAGGCTGGCATCAAGCCGATTATTTTGGATGACAGTTTGGAAGGCGAAGCGCGTGAGATTGGCCGAGCTATGGCCGACACACTACGCGAATTCCAAAATCAGGCACCTTGTTTATTGTTATCAGGCGGTGAGTTGACAGTGACGGTCGCTGGAAACGGTAAAGGTGGACCCAACACAGAATTCTTAATGGGTTTGGCTGCCGGGCTAAAAGGCGCTGAAGGTGTTTATGCAATTGCCTGTGATACCGATGGCGCTGATGGTCTTGTTGATAATGCCGGTGCGATGATCACGCCGGATACCTTGCAACGCGCGGGAGCTTTGGGGCTCGATCTCGAAGCGATGCTTAGCAACAATGATGCCTATGGTTTTTTCGCAGCCCTTGATGATCTGGTCGTCAGTGGTCCAACTCATACCAATGTCAACGACTTCCGGGCCATTCTAATTGAAGGCTAGGTCTGCTTCATCAACTCAAACATTTTATCGCCGAAGATTTCCCGGGCGTCATCATGCTGTGGTTTAACGGCGGCGACAAATTCGGCGTGTTCTTCTGCGCTTAATTCGGCAATCTCACAGCCTTCATTTTCAATTGCTTTGCGGGATTCAACGGCTTCCTGCTCAGCTTGACCTCGCTGCCAGATGATGGCGTCTCGCACGGCTTCCTGCATGGCCGTCTGAATTTCTTCTGGCCAGCCGGCATAGGTGTCCCGATGACACATGATGCTGCGGGAAATATAAAAGTGGTTCGAGAGGGTGTGATAGTGATGATATTTATGGGCACCATATGTCACTGTATTGGCGAACGGATTTTCCTGCGCATCCAAGCTGCCGTCAACAATGCCTTTAATTGCCTCGGTGAGGTCCATGCGCTTTGGTGTCGCGCCCAGTAATTCAAAGGTGCGGGCCTGAACATCACTCGGCAGTACTCGGATGCTCATACCGTCAAAATCACTGGGCCGGCAGATCGGTCGCAGCTTATTGGATATTTGCCGGAAACCATTCTCAAGATAACCGAGAATTTTATAGTTCATGCGCTCTTCAGTTTTCTCGGACAAATACTGGCCGAGTGGGCCGTCGATTGCCGCCCGGGCCTGTTCGTTGTTTTCAAACAGGAACGGCAGATCAACAAAGCCCAGTTCCGGCACGCGGTCCGTCAGATAACTGGAGGATTGATAGGTAATGGTCAGCAGGCCATGCTCGGTCAGCCATAGGATATCCTCACCTTTGTAGCCCAAATCCATGATGTTATAGACATACTTAATATCGACATCGTCGCCGAACTGCTCTGCCATCCTATCGCCAATCAATTTAAGCGAGCGGCTGAACGACGTGGTCGGCGGGCCATAGCCACCGAGGCGGATTTGATACGGATCGCTCAATAGAATTTCCCCATTTCTCGAAATATCTCAATAAAATCAGACCATAACGAATGCCTGGCTTTATGGCCATCATATTAAATGACTTTATAGCCATCTTAATAAATGCCTTTTAGGATTTGCCGATCCTCGCTATGTAGGGTGTTATTATGTGCGGTTTAACAGCAATTTTCAGTTACGGCGATACTGCGCCAAACGTTGATGAGGCGGAACTGCTTCGGATGCGCGAAGCCATGATTGCGCGCGGGCCGGATGGCGCCGGCAGCTGGGTATCAGAAGATAAGCGTGTTGGCTTGGCGCATCGCCGTCTGGCTATTATCGATGTTGGCCCCACGGGTGCGCAGCCGATGGCGCTCACGGATGAGGCAGGAAAAATCCGGCTGCAAATAACTTATAACGGCGAGATTTATAATTTTAAACAATTGCGCGCCGAGTTGATGGCCGAAGGCCGCAAATTTTCTACTCAATCAGATACGGAAGTTCTCTTGCACCTGTATGACCGGGACGGCGTCGATATGTTGCGCCAGCTGCGTGGTATGTTTGCTTTTGCGCTCTGGGATGATACCAAACAGGGCATGCTGCTGGCCCGCGATCCTTACGGCATCAAGCCGCTTTATTATGCCGATGACGGTGGTACGTTAAGGATTGTCTCGCAAGTTAAAGCCTTGCAGGCGGGCGGTGCGATCTCGAGCACGCCAAATCCGGCCGGTCATGTCGGCTTCTTCACGCTCGGCTATGTGCCCGAGCCGCATACGATGTATCGGGACATCCGAAGCCTGCCGGCAGGTTCCAGCTTGTGGATTGATAAAGCGGGAGCCAAGATCGAGACTAAATATTTTGATCTCACTCAGGAAATGGCGGCGCTGGAGGCAAATGCTCCCCGGGCCTCGGCTGAGGAATTGCGGGCCGCTTTGACAGAGAGCATCGAACATCATTTGGTCTCGGACGTGCCGGTTGGTGTATTCCTGTCGGCGGGACTCGATTCAGCAAGCATTATGGCGCTCACTGCCGAAGTGGCCGGCAGCCAAATGGAAACCATGACCCTGCGCTTCGATGAGTTTGCCGATGGGGACTTGGATGAAGCGCCACTCGCTGGAGAGATTGCCACGCTATATAATACCCGTCATCAAACGCGGACGGTTAGAGGCAGTGACTTTCAGTCCGACAAGGAAAGACTGTTGGCGGCGATGGATCAACCCTCCATCGATGGTGTGAATACCTATTTTGTCGCCAAGGAAGCAGCCGATATGGGACTGAAAGTCGCTTTATCGGGCTTGGGCGGGGATGAGCTCTTTGGTGGCTATGATTCCTTTAAACAAATTCCCTCGCTGGTGAGCAAGCTTGGCTGGGTGCCGGGCATCAGGACTTTGGGAGCCGGCTTTCGGATGTTAAGCGGGCCGTTGCTGCGGCAATTTACCTCACCGAAATACGCTTCATTGTTTGAATATTCAGCCGATTACGGCTCGGCCTATTTGTTGCGGCGCGGTCTATTTTTACCCTGGGAGTTGCCGCAATTCCTGGATGCGGATTTGGTGCGTGATGGCTGGCGGGAGCTTAATCTGCTCAATAATTTAAATGGCAGTGTTAAAGGAATTCGAGACTCCAGCAATAAAATCTCCCTGCTGGAAAGTGCATTTTATATGCGCAACCAATTGCTCCGGGATTCTGATTGGGCCGGTATGGCTCATTCCTTGGAAATTCGCACGCCTTTGGTGGATGCCGCGTTGTTCACCAAAACGGCGGCGCGCGGTTTCACCAAGCAAGACATGGCGCGAAGCCCACAGACAATGCTGCCCAAAAACGTCCTCAATCGGCCTAAAACCGGATTTTACATTCCTGTCCGGGAGTGGCTCCAGGGTGAGGGACAGGAAGCTGGTGCCGAGCGCGGCGGGCGAGGCTGGGCAAAATCGATTTATCAGGATTCTTATGCAGCTTGATTAGGCCATACAATGTGATTGTTTGCAGACTGAACAAGTTTTATCCTTAGGCAAAACTTACAGAGCCAGGAAAATCAAATGTCTTTTAATGCACAAATTCCCTATGGAGCCTATTGGTCAACGCCTTTCGCCAAATGGCAGGGCACGTTATCTCATTTGCACAGTATCAAATTTGGTGCTCATGTCGCCAAGGCAGAGCTCGCCAAGCGCGATATCAACCCGGAAGTCTTTGACTACGCGACGCTCGGATTGACCGTACCGCAGCACCAATCCTTTCATGGCTTGCCGTGGTTTACCGGCTTGATTGGCGCCCCGGATGTCGGCGGGCCAACAATTTCTCAAGTGTGCGCCACCGGCGTGCGCTGCATTTTGGATGCGTCGCAATCCGTCGAGGCTGAAATGTCCGGTGTAGCTCTCGTGGCGACGGTTGATCGAGTTTCAAATGGCCCGCAGCTTTATTACCCGGCGCCATCGGGGATTGGCGGTACGGGCGCTCAC
>CAZMHI010000050.1:0-37962 GCA_964566055.1 uncultured Rhodospirillaceae bacterium | reverse complement strand
TCTCCGCCGACGCAATCTAGCGGGGCTATTTATCGACTGTCGAATAATTATTTTCATTTAAAATCAATGCTGTAGTTCGGCGAGATTCTCGAAATGCTGGAGCGCCTCGGCGTTGGCGAGGGCCTCTTTGTTTTTAATGGGGCGGCCTTCGACAATATCACGCACCGCCAGCTCGGTAATTTTGCCGGATTTGGTGCGTGGGATATCAGCCACCGCGATGATTTTAGACGGCACATGACGCGGCGTGCAGTTCTGGCGGATGCGTTTGCGGATAGCGTCCTGAAGGTCATCGGTGAGCTCATGGCCTTCCCGCATCACTACGAACAGCACAACGCGGGTATCACCGTCCCAAATCTGGCCAATGCAAAGACCTTCTATCACTTCGTCGAATTGCTCAACCTGGCGGTAAATTTCAGCCGTGCCGATCCGCACCCCGCCCGGATTGAGAGTCGCATCAGAGCGGCCATAAATCACCATACCGCCCCGCGCCGTCAGCTCGACCCAATCACCATGACACCAAACATTGGGAAATTCCTCGAAATAGGCCGCTTTATACTTAGCGCCATCTTCATCCGCCCAGAACCCAACCGGCATGGACGGAAACGGTTTGGTGCAGACCAGATCACCGGCTTCTTCCCGAAGCGAATTGCCGTCATGGTCAAAGACATCGACCGCCATGCCGAGCGCCCGGGTTTGTATTTCACCCCGCCACACTGGCGCCACCGGATTGCCATGCACAAAACAGCCGATGATATCGGTGCCGCCTGAGATCGAGGCCAAGTGAAAATCCTTTTTGATTTTCTCATAAACAAAATCAAAACTTTCCGGCACCAAGGGTGAGCCGGTTGAGGCCATGCCTTTAAGTTTTTCAAGATTATGAGTTTTAGCCGGCTCCAGTCCGGCCTTTTTCACCGCATCAATGTATTTTGCCGAGGTGCCAAAGAGCGTCATGCCTTCGGCCTCGGCGAAATCAAACAATACATTACCGTCCGGATAAAAGGGTGAGCCGTCATAGAGCAGCAGCGTTGCCTGACAGGCAAGGCCGGAGACCAGCCAGTTCCACATCATCCAGCCGCAGGTGGTAAAATAAAACACCCGGTCGCCCGGTTTCTCATCACAATGCAAAAGATGTTCGGAGAGATGTTTCAAGAGTGTGCCGCCGGCGCCATGAACAATGCATTTGGGCACCCCGGTTGTGCCGGAAGAATACATAATGTAAAGCGGATGATTGAAAGGCAGGCGGCTAAACTCAATGTCTTGCGCTTCGAAATCAGCAATAAAATCATCCCACAGCACAGCATGTGGCACATCTCCGATGGGCGGATTATTGCGCGAATAGGGTACTATCAAAGTCGTTTCAACGCTCGGCAGCTCGGCCAAGACCGCCGTTACTTTCTCAAGATTATCGTGGGACTTACCGTTATAGAAATAGCCATCACAAACGACCACTAGCTTCGGCTCTATTTGACCGAAGCGGTCGAGCACGCCCTGAACGCCAAAATCCGGCGAACAGGATGACCAGATTGCGCCAAGGCTATTGGCGGCCAGCATAGCGATGATGGTTTCCGGCATGTTCGGCATGTAAGCCCCGACCCGGTCTCCCGCTTCGAGCCCGGCTGCCTGCATGGCTTGCGCCAGCCTGGAAACTTCATCGTAAAGCTCACCGTAACTAAGCCGTTTCTTGACCTGATCTTCACCCCAGAAAACCAGCGCGTCCGCCTCGTCCCGGCGGCGCAGCAAATTCTCGGCGTAGCTGAGCTTGGCGCCCGGGAACCACAGGGCCCCCGGCATATGGCCGGAATTCTCCAGCACTACTTGGCCCCAGGTTTCTGCACTGACACCGGCAAAATCGATCAGCGACTGCCAGAACCTTTCGCTTTCTTCGATAGAGAATTTATAAAGCCCTTCGAAGTCACCAATATGGGTCGCCCAGTCGTCTTCAGCTGCCTCGATAAAAGCCGTGATGTTGGTCTGGCGCACCCGGTCTTCTGACGGCTGCCATAAAATCTTGGTGTCTTGATCACTCACGATTGCCTGCCTGCCATAATAAAAAAATGGGATAATTATTGGCCAAATTATAGCCAATCCTTCTTTCATTGCCACACCTTAGGCGACGCTTTCGGTTTCAAATCCTGCTCGAATGATATATCGATCATTTAAACGAGTATCGAGGCCCCCAATATCTCATGCTAAACCGCCTGCAATCTTCCTTTCAAAAACTCCCCCGCAATATTCGAGGCGGGATATGGATGGTATTGGCCGGCGTTTTTTTTACCGGCCTCGGCGTCATGATTCGCATGGCAAATCGTGAAGTCCATGTTTTGGAAATTGTCTTTTTCCGTTATTTCATCAGCCTGCTGATTATGGCGCCCTGGATGATGCGCCGTGGCCTCGGCGGTTTGCGCGGCAATAATCTGCCGTTGCTGGGCGCCAGAAGTGTCTCCAGTTATATCGGCGCCATGTTATGGTTTGCCTCAATTATATTCATGCCGCTGGCTGAAGCGACGGCGCTCGGCTACACCATGCCGCTATTTGTCACTTTGGGAGCCGTGCTATTCCTAGGAGAAGTCGTGCGCAAGCGGCGCTGGCTGGCGGTGTTCGCGGGCTTTGCCGGCACTTTGATCATTTTGCGGCCCGGCATTGAGGCAATCACATGGCCGGCCATGTTTGCCATCGGCGGCGCACTCTTTATTGCCTGCTCGGCCCTGATGGTCAAAGTACTGAGCCGCAGTGATTCACCGGACACCATCGTTTTATATATGGCTGTCTTTTCAACGCCCCTATCTTTCGTCGCCGCAAGCTTTGTCTGGGTAACGCCTTCGCTTGAGACTTTAGCCTGGCTGACGGCAATCGGTTTGAGCTCGACATTAGCTCATCTCGCCTATACCCGTTCTTTTGCCATCGCCGATGCTTCTGCTGTATTACCTTATGATTATTTGCGATTGCTGATGGTCGCCGTCGTCGGTTTCGCCATATACGATGAAGTGCTGGATTTTTGGACCTGGGTTGGCACGGCGGTCATTGTCGGCTCAACTTTTTATATCGCCCGGCGGGAAGCCATCACGGCGAGAAAATCAGCAACTGAGCCAAGTTCGGTTTCACCCGTCCAGTAATTTCCGGACATTTTGCCGTAAGACCGGCAACAGTTCGGCCTCGAACCACATGTTCTTTTTAAGCCAGGCCGTGGTGCGCCATGAAGGATGCGGCGTGGGTATTGTCGCCGGGCCAAACTCCTGCCAATGACGTACAGTTTCGGTCAGGGTCTTTTTGTTGCGCTCGGCAAGATAATATTTCTGCGCATACATGCCGACCAGCAATGTCAGCTCGATGTTGGGCAGACCTGACAAAATACTCTCATGCCAGGCCGGCGCACATTCGGGCCGGGGTGGTTTGTCGCCGCCGCGCTCCAACCGGCCCGGATAGCAAAACCCCATCGGCATGATGGCAATCCGGCTGTCATCATAAAAAACCTCACGAGTTACCCCCAGCCAATCCCTGAGGCGGTCACCGGAAGGATCATTCCAGGGGATGCCGGTTTCATGCACTTTGGTGCCGGGGGCTTGGCCGATGATCATAATCCTGGCTGATGACTTTGCTGCTATGGTGGGGCGTGGGCCCAAGGGCAATTCCGCTGCACAGATATCACAGGCGCGGACTTCTGTTAAAATTTTAGCGAGTGAGGCCATTAGCCAAAATTTCATCGACATAGGCCGGGATAAGATCGGTCGCCGGACCGTAGCGCGCTTCGGCAAAAAACGTCGCGCCCTCCGAGGGCTCAAGATTGAGCTCAATGGTGTGGGCCGAACCCGCCTCCCGCGCATGCTGCACAAACCCCGCCGCCGGATAAACATTGCCTGAGGTGCCGATTGAAATAAACAAGCCGCAGTCTTCAAGCAGGCTGTAAATATGATCCATCTGTAAAGGCATTTCGCCGAACCAGACCACATGCGGGCGCAACCGGTTGACCTCACCGCATTCTGCACACACTTCGCCATTGCCAAGATCGTCATCGCATGGGCTCACGTCACCGCAGGCCCCACAGCGCGCTTTTAAAATCTCGCCATGCATATGGATCAGGTTTTCCGAACCCGCTGTTTCATGCAGATTGTCAATATTTTGAGTGACGATGGTGACCAGGCCGCCGGTTTTCTCCACCCAGGCTTTTTCGAGCCGGGCCAAGGCTTCATGCGCGCCGTTGGGTTTGATATTGCCACTTAGTAGTGGACGGCGGCGGGCGTTATAAAACCCTTGGACTTTTTCAGGATCGCGGCGGAAAGCTTCCGGCGTGGCGACATCTTCGATACGGACTTTCGACCAAATACCATCTTCGTCGCGAAAGGTATCAAGACCGGATTCTTTTGAAATTCCGGCCCCGGTTAAAATAACGATGTTTTGAGTGCCCTGTTCCATATAGACTATCGGACAGTGGGAGACAGTTGTGGTCAAGGTCCTTTTTATCTGTATGGGAAATATTTGCCGTTCGCCGACAGCGGAAGGCGTGTTCCGCTCTATTGTCGAAGATGCCGGCTTGGCGGAGATGATCGAGATTGATTCGGTCGGCACCGGCTCCTGGCATGTTGGTGATCCGCCCGACCGGCGCTCCCAAGAGGCCGCCGCCAAACGTGGTATTGATATTTCCCATCAGCGGTCCCGCCAGATTAACCAGGATGATGTTCTCAAATTTGATTATCTGGTCGCCATGGATCGCAGCAATATTGATAATCTTGAGCATTTGGTGCCGGCTGAAATGACGCCAAAGCTGTCGCGTTTTCTGGAATTTGCCCCGGGGCTCAGTCATTCAGACGTCCCGGACCCGTATTACGGCGGCGCCAGCGGATTCGACAACGTGCTCGATCTAATCGAAGAGGCGTCTTACGGCTTGCTCGACCACATCCGCAAACATAATCTTTGAGATGGCAGTCGGGATTCAAAATTCCATCGCGGCTATAACCGGCAAGTCACCTAGTCAGCTTATGCCCTTATCCGGGGGCAGTATCGCCGAGGTTTATAAAGTCAGCTTCCGAGATGACGCGCCCCTGGTCGCCAAGCTGGGCAGCGGTCTTGAGCTAGAAGCCAGGATGTTGAGTTATTTGAGCGAAAACTCGGAACTGCCGGTGCCGGACGTCATCCACGTTGAGGACGGCTTGCTGTTGATGAGCTGTCTGCCGGCCGGTGGCGCGTTGAATAAGTCCGCGCAAATTCAGGCCGCCGATTTACTGGCGGCGCTGCATGAAATTACCGCGGCCAATTTTGGCTTTGAGTGGGACACGGTGATCGGCGGGCTGCCTCAGTCTAACCCGCCAACCGAAAACTGGTTGGATTTTTTTCGCGATCACCGGTTACTCACCATGGGGCAACTCGCCGTGGATCGGGGCCGGATGCCCGCGAGTTTGCTCAACCGCCTGCAGGATTTTTGTGATCAGCTGGATAAATGGCTAAACGTTCCTGCCAAGCCTGCGCTTATTCACGGGGATATGTGGGGCGGCAATGTCTTGTGCCAGGATGGTCAAATATCCGGCTTTGTTGATCCGGCGATTTATTTTGCCGATGCTGAGATCGAACTCGCGTTTTCAACACTTTTCTCGACTTTTGGCGATAATTTTTTCAGCCGCTATCAAGAGCACCGCCCCATCGCACCGGGCTTTTTCGAGGAAAGGCGGGATATCTACAATCTCTATCCCCTGCTGGTGCATGTCTGCCTGTTTGGCGGCTCTTATGTTAATTCGGTCGAAACCACGTTAAAGCGGTTCGGTTTTTAAGACCGCTTGCAAAGGCGCTTTGGATCGGTACTCTGGCGCGCAAATTAAGTAATCAGGACCAGCCCTCATGTCAGCCGCCCCAAATTCTTCCGATCACTCCCCTTGGCTCGCCTATTTCCCGCCGACTTTTTTCGGCGTCGTCATGGGTGTCAGTGGGCTTGGCCTAGCCTGGCGGCAGGCTGAGAAATTGATGGGTTTTTCGACTTTGCCGGGGGATATAATTCTCACCATCGGTGCGTTAATTCTGCTCATCGCCTCACCGATCTACACCCTTAAAATGCTGCGTTTTCCGGAAGCCCTCCAAACCGATATTGCACATCCGGTTAAAAGCGCCTTTTTGTCTGCCTTTCCGGTCGCCCTGATCCTGCAAGTCTCTGCCCTGGCGCCAATTCACCAACAATCAGCGGAAATTCTCTGGCTGATCGGCGCGCCCGCCAGCCTGCTGGTTAACTTTTTCGTTTTTTCGCGCTGGTATCTGGTGGGTGAAGGCGTCACCCGCATTAATTCCTTGTGGCTGATCCCGGCCGCCGGCAGCTTTCTGATCGCCATGGCCGGTAAGCAAGTCGGCTACGATGAGGCGGCCTGGTTTTTCTTTGCCATCGGCGTGCTTTTCGGCGGCAGCTTGCTGGTTATCAATATTTACCGCTACATTGCCGAGCCCATCTTACCGCCGCCGCTTATTCCAACCTATTTCGTGCCCATCGTGCCGCCCGGCCTGATGTCGATTATCTATCCGATGCTGACCAATTGGCAGGCAGGTGATGAAATTTCGAGCTTCGTGCGCATCACCTTTTATTTCGCGCTCTTTCTATTGTTGTTCAATCTGGCGATGATAAAAATATTCTTGAGGCTGAAATTTTCGATGGGCTGGTGGGCCTATACTTTCCCGCTGGATACAATTTCCAGTGCTGTCATTGTCTATGCTCATGCAAGCAACAATGCCTTGATGATGGAATTTGGCTCAATTCTCTTACATGTCTCGAGCTTGTTTATTTTCTATATCTTGGCGCGCACCCTGGTCGAAATCGCGCGCGGCACCGTCATTGCACCTGATTAAATAAAAAGCGTCAGCACACCGGTATAGCTATAGAGCCGGTTGTTGGATATTTCGCCATTGGCATACATGCCGATCACCGGTACATCACCGAGCACGCTTTGAACAATCTGCATTTCAGCATTGTCTTCGCCAAACATATGCGGGCCGCGGGCAACGCAGGATATATAGAGCCCGCCTTTGATGTCATTGCCGGAGCGGTGTTTAAGTCCCGCCACCATTTCTGCAAGATCGTGTTCCGCCGCCATGACATCCCGGCTGACAAACATCAGATGGTCGCCATGTTCGACCGGTGCGGCAATGGCCAGCACACCCTCTTCAACGTCAACGCCGATTAAATTGCGCACCACGTAGTCTCCGGTATCGGAGCCGACAACCGGCAGCGCTGCATGGATGTAGCCGGCGACCTTTTGCAGATCGCGGGCCAGGACATCACCAATATCTTCCTGAAAGACCTCGACAGCCTTTCTGCCATCAAGTCCGATGACAAAATTTTCGCTGCACTCGGTTATTTCATGAACCTCGCCGATGGGCCGGCAGCCCTGGCTCAGCGCCGTCGCCACTTGAATTTCGGGATTAAAAATAATGCCGGATACCCCACCGCCGGTCACTTCACCGGCAACATGATGTTTCGGCGTGGCGCAGGTGGTAAGCCCGCCAATCAAATAACCCTCAGATTCGTTGGCAATATCATCGATAATTTCAAGCACCTCGGCATTGGCGCAATCAGCATGGAGCAGCACCAAAGGCGGGCCGCTTAGAAAATTGTCGTTTACCGGATCGCTGTCATAATCGAGCAAATCAACGGCATCGATGGTCGGCATGATATCATAGGCTTCTGCGGGCAAATCAGCTGTCATAACGGCGATTGCCGGCACATCAAAGTATTCGTGACCCATGGCGCAGATGCCAAGGCCCGCGCTGCCAATCCACTGCTCAATTCCGGTTTCGTCTTTCAAAGCTTTGAGCACGTCGGCTAAATGGGGGGCCACCAAGTCGGTGACATAGACAAAACCCAGCGTCGCCTGCGGATGCGGCGTGAGCTCCCGCAGACAATCATCGAGCGCGGATTCCCAATCGGTGTTTTGCGCATGAGCAACTTGAAACATTATTTTCTAAATTTCCTAATATCGGGTGGGCTATCTTACTAGCTTGACCACCATCGGCAATATGCGTTTTACAATCTCGTCGACACCGCGCGGATTGGGATGAATACCATCGGCTTGGTTCATCGCCGGGCGCGCCACCACACCTTCAAGAAAAAACGGATAAAGCGGGATATTATAGCGGGCTGCAAGTTCCGGATAAATGCGGTCGAATTCCCGGGCGTATTCCTTACCGAGATTAGGTGGCGCTTTCATGCCGGCCATCAACACCCGGGTGCCGCTTTGCTGGAGGCGCTGTAAAATATCTTCAAGATTAGCGCGGGAAAGCGCAGGCTCGATCCCACGCAAGCCATCATTAGCGCCAAGTTCAAGTAATATGGCGTCGGGCTTATCGGCCAGGGCCCAGGCGAGCCGGGCCTTGCCGCCGGAGGTGGTATCTCCGGACACGCTCGAAGCCATCACTTGGACGTTAACGCCCTGCCGTTTTAGGGCCTGAGTTAGCTTTTCGGTAAAAGATTCGGGCTTTGGCAGACCGTAGCCCGCCGATAAACTATCACCAAAAATCATTAATTTGACCGGTTCCGCCGCCTGAGATGATGGGGAAGCCCAAATTACGCTCGATAAAAAGATCGCGAGAATCACTCCCAACATGCAAAAACGGCTTGTCGAGTTGTGAGAAAGCGACTTATGAACTAAATGAAAAAGAAACATGAGTTTAATATATGTCCGATCCACACTCGAATTCAAATACCAAGAATGCCACAAATAGTCATTGGGCAGTTAGTTTAGAAGACGTTCACCTGACCCTCGAAAGTGCGGCAGGTGAGGTAAACATCCTGCGTGGCATTTCGCTGGAAGTCGATCAGGGCGAAGCGGTCGGCATTATCGGCCCCTCGGGCGGCGGCAAATCCACCATGATGATGGTGATCGCCGGGCTTGAGCGCGCATCTTCCGGCCAGGTAGAAACGGCCGGTATCGATTTGGGCCAGATGGATGAGGATGCACTGGCGCTATTCCGCCGCGACAACGTCGGTATCGTCTTTCAGGATTTTCATCTTATCCCAACCATGACTGCGCTCGAGAATGTCGCCGTGCCGCTGGAATTTGCTGGTATTACCGACGCCGATGAGCGCGCGCGGGACCGGCTGGCCGCAGTCGGGCTTGATCACCGGCTGGAACATTATCCGGGTCAACTTTCAGGTGGTGAGCAGCAGCGGGTCGCCCTGGCTCGCGCCTTTGCCGCCCGTCCGGCGATTTTATTGGCCGATGAGCCAACCGGTAATCTCGACGGCAAAACCGGCCAGGCGGTGATGGATTTACTGTTTGAGTTGCATGATACCGCCGGCACGACGTTGATGCTGATCAGTCATGATCGCTTACTGGCCGAACGCTGTGACCGAATTATCACGCTCGCCGACGGTAAAATCACCGATGGAGCCGAAGTGTGAATGGAAGCTCACATCTCGCTTGGAAGCTTGCCAGACGTGAATTGCGCGGTGGTCTCAAGGGTTTCCGGATATTTGTCGCTTGCCTGGCCTTGGGCGTTGCCGCTATTGCAGGCGTCGGCAGTCTTTCAGAATCAATTGAACGCGGCCTCCAGCGGGATGGCAAAAAACTGCTCGGTGGTGATATCGCCCTGAGACTGCTGCATCGCCCGGCAAGTAAGGATCACTTGGCGCATTTCAAAGCCACGGCCAAAAGCTCCACCGCGATTGAGATGCGGGCGATGGCCAAAGGTACCGGGAAACGCACTTTGATTGAGCTGAAAGCCGTTGATCAGGAATATCCTCTGGTTGGCAGCATGGCGCTAAAAAATGGGCTGGCCTTACACGATGCCCTGAAAAATAAAAATGGTATCTGGGGTGCGGTCGCCGAAAGTAATCTTTTAACAAAACTAAAGCTTAAACTCGGAGATACCGTCAAAGTCGGCGAGGGCACTTTTCGCCTCACCGGCATTATTGAAAAAGAACCGGACCGGGTCGCCAATATCCTGAGCTTCGGTCCGAGGCTGATGATTTCGTCCGCAGGTCTTGCCGCCACCGAATTGGTGCAGCTCGGCAGTCAGATCCGTTACCGCTACCGCATTGTCGTGCCGGAAGGTGAAAGCGCCACCGCCTGGATCGAGACTCTCAAAGTTAAATTTCCGAAAGCGGGCTGGCGCATTCGCAACACCGAGCAAGCCGCCCCCGGCCTGCAGCGCTTTATCGACCGCATGACCTTGTTTTTGTCGTTTGTCGGCCTGACGACTTTGCTGGTCGGCGGTGTCGGGGTCAGCAATGCCGTCGCCAGCTATCTCGACAGCAAGGTTAAGGTGATCGCGACCTATAAATGCCTGGGGGCCGCCAGTGGCCTAGTGTTTCGAATTTATTTTCTGCAAATCGCCGCACTCGCCGGACTTGGTATTCTCATTGGGCTATTGGTAGGCGCCATCATTCCAGCTGTCGCCATCGTCGGCCTCGAAGATCTGCTACCGGTTAAGCCGGAGCCGGGTTTGTATCCCCTGCCACTGATCATCGCAACGGTCTTTGGCGCCTTGATCGCGCTCACCTTCGCGCTTTGGCCCTTAGCCCGGGCGCGGGAAATTCCAGCTGGGAACTTATTTAGAGATAAAGTTCAGCCCGCCCATATTCGCCCCAAACGCAAATTTCAACTGGCGGTCATTTTTGGCGGCCTGGTGCTGGCGGCTCTGACCATCGCCACCGCCAATGACCGCTGGTTTGCCATCTGGTTTGTTGGCGGCACTGGATTGGCGCTGATACTTTTAAGGGGTGCGGCTGTTTTACTCACCCATTGGGCCCGAAAAGTCACCGGCGTTAAAAATACCGAGTTACGATTGGCGCTCTCGAACCTGCACCGTCCGGGAGCCGTAACCTCCAGCATTGTCTTATCGCTTGGACTGGGTCTTGCCGTGCTGATCGCCATTGCGCTAATCGAAGGAAATCTCAGCCGCCAGGTCAAAGAACGCCTGCCGGTGATGGCGCCGGCTTTTTTCTTTATCGATATTCAACCGGATCAAACTGCGCGCTTTGATCAGACGGTCAGCGGCGTTCCGGGCACCGGCGAGTATAAGCGGGTGGCTTCGCTGAGAGGCCGCATCGTCAAAATTGCCGGGGTGCCGGTGGAGCAGGTCAATATTTCACCCGGCGTCCAATGGGCAGTACGGGGTGATCGCGCTTTGACTTACGCCGCCTTGCCTGCCGAAGGTACCGAGATTGTCGCCGGCCGGTGGTGGCAAAAAAATTACAACGGCCCGCCGCTGATTTCCCTGGATGCCAATTTGGCGCGCGGCTTCGGTATCGGGCTCGGCGATCATCTCACCCTCAATATTCTGGGCCGGGAGATTAAGGCCAAGATCGCCAGTTTAAGAAAAATTGATTGGCGCTCTTTGCGCTTTGATTTCGCCATTATTTTTGCCCCCGGCACCTTGGAAGCGGCTCCCCACAGCCATATCGCCGCCATCCAGGCGCCTAAAGAACTGGAAGACCGGATCGAAAAAGAAGTCAGCGACCGCTTTAATAATATCTCGATCATCCGTGTGCGCGAAGCTCTGCAAGCGGCAGCCACGATGCTGGACGGTATCGGCGCGGCTGTCAGATCAACTGCTGCGGTAACGATCCTCGGCGGTACGCTGGTACTAGCGGGTGCGGTTGCTGCCGGCCGGCGGCGGCGGATTTATGATGCCGTGGTGTTTAAAGTCTTAGGCGCAACCCGACTTACCATCCTCAAAGCGTTTTTGCTGGAATATGGGTTGTTAGGGATTGCGACCTCAATTATTTCGGCAATCATCGGCACGCTCACGGCCTGGGCGATTGTGGTTTTTCTGATGGATATGAACTGGATTTTCATCCCGGCAGCGGTCTGGACCACCATCGCCATCTGCCTCATTGTGACGATGATTATCGGATTTGCCGGAACCTGGCGCGCCCTCGGTCAAAAAGCGGCCCCCCTGTTGCGCAATGAGTGATAAAAATCCACTAAACATTAAGAGATTAACCCTATTAAATTTAATGTGACCTTACCGAAATTTAATACGGTTTCTCTTGATCTTGGCCCCCTTCCTGACATATTAGAAGGGTATGTACAGCTTTAACGAATAAAAGGGAAAATTATGGCTTTTGGACAAAACGACGAATATTCGGTTCGCGGCTCTCATCTGACGCAAGCTGAAGCATCGGAAATGGATGTCGGTCTTCGTCAATATATGCTCCGGGTATACAATTATATGGCTTCTGGCCTGATTTTGACCGGAATTTTCGCCTATGGCGGAGTAAAAGTTCCTGCATTGTTGAACCTCATGTATGCCGCCGGTCCCGGTGGTGCGCTACAGCCGACGATGTTTGCCTATATCCTTATGTTTTCGCCACTGGCGTTCATTCTGGTGATGAATTTTGGCATCCAAAAATTAAAGGCCTCAACGGTTCAAGCCTTGTTTTGGGCCTTTGCCGCTCTTATGGGACTGTCCCTGACACACATATTCCTCGTCTATACGGGCGCCAGCATCACCCGGGTATTTTTTATCGCCGCCGGCACTTTCGCCTCAATGAGCCTTTATGGCTATACCACTAAACGGGATCTTTCGAAATTTGGCTCGTTCCTGTTTATGGGGCTGATCGGTATCATCATTGCCTCGGTGGTTAATATATTCATGCAATCCTCGGCGATGGGCTTTGTTATCTCCGTCATTGGCGTCCTGGTCTTTGTTGGCCTGACAGCCCATGACACGCAAAATATCAAGCGGATGTATGTCGAGGGTGAGCATTCAGAAACCGCTTCTAAGAAAGCCGTGATGGGCGCATTAAGCCTCTATCTCGACTTCCTGAACCTCTTTATCATGCTGCTCCACCTAATAGGTGACCGCAGATAATTTGCATTGAATTCAACCAAAAACCCGGATTCTGAAGTGTCCGGGTTTTTTTGTACCTAATCGTAACGATCAAAAAACATCTTAAGCGTTCAATAGATCCATCGCCGCGTTGAGCTGGCTCATGCGCTGATGATTGCCGTAATTGCTGTCCGGATGATGAATGGTCGCCAGCATACGGAAACGAGCCCGGACCGTGCTCTTATCCGGCATTTCAGAGGGGGCGAAGCCCAACACATGAAGTGCATCAGCCCGGCCCAGCACACCGCCGGCCAAAGGCGCAAATAACAAGACCGAAACGATTGCCTGTAAGCGCTCCATTTCCTGGCGCATTTCCTGATTGGCCTGTATATCCAACTTAGACGCTTTGGTTTTGGTTTCTTCAGCTTTTTGGGCTTTCGCCTGTTTTTGCTGTTTGGCGTCTTCCTGTGGGTTATGGATGCGCACCGAATGCTGCCCATCATCTAGAATAAGCGCCAAATTCAGCGCTCGTCTCACTACCGAAACATCATAGCCAGGCGATAAGCGCGCCTGCAGTCGGGGTTTCCGCCGCCAGGGCCGGCCCTCAGATGGACCCGATTTTAAGACCGTTTCTTCGCGATCACCGGGGGGCGGGCCGCCCGGATCCGGGAAATCACGGATAACCTCTTCCGGCACCACCAGCAACACCGAGCGGGCAAGGTCAGCGACGTTGACCGAACGCCGTTCAGCGAGCTTAGAAACCATATCTCTGAAGACGGATGAACACGGAATGGTGTAGGATTGTTTACGTGTTTTGGTTGTCATTCTTTTTTCTTTTTACTTCCACAACGGTTTTTAGAACTGTCCCAATGCACTCGTTATACATCAACCCCATCTTGATCCACCTGTCTAGGTGTAGGGGGTTAACCCCCTAAATACACAGGACTTAGGGCCCTAAATATAGTAGGTGCAATTATTCTGTCAACTACCAATGTTGTTTTAGTCTAAAAAGACCAATATCTCAATAATTTAATCTTGAGCATGCCTAATCTGAGCTCGTCTAAATATCCTATAAACTATTGTTATTATTGAATTAAATTACAAGCCTACTGCTATCAAGAATTTGAGAAGCCCATTGGCTGGACCTTATACTTACGATCCCTCCTTTAGTCCGGTTTACTATTTACACCGGGAGAAAGGTTAATTTCTTTACAGATTGTTACATAATCATTTCAATATCAGGTGTTTTATACCCATTTGAACTACATACGCAGTTTCACATAAAGTAGTATTATAAACTTAGCTATAGTTTATAATGTATTAACTAAAGTTTAACACTATAACTATTTGATACTAAATAGTTTTAATTCAATAAAGCCTCAAACTACAGGAGTGGTTGTTACAATCTTAACTTTTTGGTAATTTTAGCCCAAATTCCGTTCGATATCGCAATTTTCTTCCCCAAATTTGTACGCTAATACTACCTTAGATAGAGTTTCCTATTTCCTCTCTCCTCACCATTTAATTTGTTTGCAGGTAGGTGGTGCTTGAATTAAATTCATTCCTCGTTCAAATCATCTTTCAAAAATTAAGGCTAGAATCGACCATGCTAAACCTGCCAAAACTCGGATTAATGAGTTTTTTCATCCTGTTTATATTGAACCCCATTGATTTCGTTTCGGCCCAGCAAACAGCCGGAATGGAGATCACGAAAGTTTGGTCGAGATCGACGCCGCCCATGGCGAAAAACGGTGCGGTTTATTTCACCATTATGAACAATGGCCCGACCGATAAACTCATCGGCGTTTCAGCTTCAATAGCGAAACGAACCACGCTTCATATGACAAAAATGAGTTCCATGGGAAAAAAGGGCATGGGAATGGACAGCGGCGTGATGCGCATGCAGGGGCTTTCTCACATTGTTTTACCGGGAAATCAGCCCTTTATCGCTAAACCCGGCGGTCACCACATCATGCTGATGGGCCTGAAAAAGCCTTTAAAACCGGGCGATAGCTTCGATTTGAAGCTCATTTTTGAAAAAGCCGGTATAAAAACCGTTTCGGTTGCGGTGCAAAAGTAAAATTTTCGCACTATTTGGCTGTTTTCAGCCAGATTTAGCCTGAATTTATCTGATCGGGGCAGAGCGCTGCCGCGTATATCGGGCCTTGTGCGTCCTCTTGGATCAGGACAGCGCAACCTTCATTGGTTTTCGGCCCATTTACGGAAAAATCGAGCTTTGCCGGCCGGCCGCTCCAAGCCGCCAATCGTTTAACTTTAGTAACAATATTATGGCTGGTAAGCCGTTTGCCTTTGTTTTCACCTGCCCGAACCCTGGTCGTTACATTCTTTAAGAAACTCACGAGCCAAACCGAAAAAGCCCGGTCACTGTTTCCTTTGATATTGGCAACGAAAGCGTTTGCAGATTTTCGGGTAATTGCCAATGTCGGATTGTAACCTTTAATTTTTTTCGCCCGCTGGATGAGATGACGGACATCACTGCGCCGGGAGCCAACAGCAAAGTTTTCACCATCGACAACCATTTGCGGCGTGTAGACCTGCCCCCCCTCCATATTTCCGGCATAAATCTTTTGGCGAGTGGTAAATTCCGGTTGCGAAAAGACATCTTTCCACTTGCCGGCCGCGCCATAGACCAGTTCATCCCAATAATCGACATGATACTCAAGCGCAACAATTTCAGGATTTTTCGAAAGCTCCACGAGATAAGCCTCGGCCGGCGGGCAGGAATAACAGCCCTGGGAGGTAAACAACTCGACCACAACCGGGCTTTTTTGCCGCTCGGCAGCCTCGGCCTCAATCGAATAACCGGCCAGCACCGTTACAACGATAAAACCAGCGATAAAATTTAACCGGGTGGTAGCGTTCATATCCCAATCTCCTTGCACCCAAATAATAGCGCTTCCGCCTGCTGAATGTCGAAACACACAGCAGTGAGCAGTTCTATAGATACAAACGCTAAAAACGCAGAGTTATTCCGGAATATTCCCGGCGTGAGGCGTTAGCTTTCGCCACCCTCATCACGCCAGCCGGCCCATTCTTTGCGTAACGATTTATAGCCGGTAGGCTTGGAGCCGGCGAGTTTCATCGCTTTCATAGCCTGATCGTTGGGCACCAGAATGGTCGAACGATGCGAGGCGACATTACCGCCTGCCGATAAGGTCATCAAAATAGCCATGGCAACCGAATCGTCCGGCGCCTCATAAAGGGTAACAATATCGTACTCGCCAAACATCCAGTAGAGATTGATTAATTTTCCACCATAGGCATCAATGACTTTTTTGACTTCTTTTTTGCGATCAGACGGCTTATTTGACAATACTGCCAGCGATTCTTCCGAAAGCTTTGCCTCCGTCATATAAATTGGCATAAAAAACTCCCTATTCCTTAGTTTACTGCTTTAAAGACATGGTAAAACATTCGCTGGCATTCGCCAACCAGCACTTATCCACAGGTTTTTGCCTAGATTTAGACAGAACTGACAGGTCATCTACTAGATATGGTGGGATTTCTCGGATATAGTCTGTCTGGGAGAGAGAGAACGGCGCACCCTGAGATTTTTGGAATGCGGTTTTAACGTCAGGTAATTTGTCAGGGGAAATTTGGCGAATGCGCCACCCATCTCTCTCTAATCGGCCTAAATTAGGTGTTGTTCTGCTGGGCGGGATGTTGTTGTCCGGCTGCGCCGTTGGGCCGGAAGACAGCACCGAGCGCAATCGCAGTTTTTGGAACCTGACGGCGATTTTCTCAACTGAAAAAGATAAGGTGACACCGGTCGATGACCCCGCCCGAGAAGAGGCCAGTGAAGAACAGGGCAATCTGAAAAATATCCCGCTGATCGGTGGAATTTTAGCGGCAATTTTTAAACCTGAAAATTTGCCCAAAGACGAAGAACTTGCTGTTGATAATGACGACAAATTTGAGACGGCACCTAAGAATTACCGGGTGCCGGTGCGCCTGACCCGCATTACCGAGGATCATTTGCTGGCAGATCGGGCGGCGCCACTGTTGAAAGTTTTCCATGTCAGCAATGGCCGGCTGCACGCTTTTTCATCGCCGGTTACGATCCGCGGCATGGCCGAAGACGCCAATGGCATCGCCTCGCTGAAAATTAACGGCACACCCATCGAAATGCGCTCCCGGGTCTTTGCCAAAAAACTCCATGTGCCGTTCGGTGAGCATCAAACCTTAATCGAAGCCGAAGACCATGCGGGCAATGTCGCCTATTTCCAATTTAAACTGGTGCGGAAATCAGCCCGTCAAAATGCCGCCCGGCTGCGCCCCGGCAGAAACAGTATCGATATCAAACCGGTGCGCCAGCCCACACCGCCGCCGCGTCTGGCAGCCATGAAAGAGCCCGGCGTTTATATGGTGTTGATGGCGGGATCAAGAGCCGCCCATATTGTCAAAATGCCGAACCTAAAAAAATGCCGGGCCGCCGTTGAGTTTTCCACCAATGCCGCCTGCACGGTTCATTCAGGTAAATCAGGCTAGATAATCTCAGCGTCCCTAAGCTCAGCAATTTCGGCGGCGCTGTAGCCGATATCGCCCAGCACTTCATCGGTATGCTCACCACAAGTTGGCGGCGGTTCAGCCAGCTGGCTCGGGGTCCGGCTCATACCAATCGGCTGACCGACCAGTTCAATATCACCGCGCTCGGTCGAGTTAACCGTCTGGGCCATCCCCAAATGCTTAATTTGCGGATTCTCGAACACCTGATCAATGCTGTTGATCTCACCGCAGGGCACGCCGCTGTCATTGAGGAACTGCACCCAATGTGCGGTGGTTTGTTGTCTGGTCTTGGCTTCGATGAGCTCGTTTAAGGCATCGCGGTTTTTTGACCGCTCTGCTGCACCGGCATAATCCGGATGATCCGGCAGCTCCGTTAAGTCCATGGCCTGACAAAACCGCTGCCAGATCGCCTCCCCGCCGGCGGCGATATTCATATGTCCGTCAGCGGTCGCAAACACGCCCATCGGAATGATGGTCGGATGATTGTTGCCGGCCTGGCCGGGCACGTCCTGATCAACCAGCCAGCGGGTGGCTTGAAAATCCAGCATAAAGGCCTGCGCCTGCAACAGCGAGGTTTGTATCCACTGACCTTCTCCGGAAGCTTCGCGCTCGAGCAAAGCGATCATGATGCCTTGAGCGCAAAAGAGCCCCGCTGTCAGATCAGCAATGGGAATTCCAGCCCTGACCGGCCCCTGGCCCGGCAGGCCGGTGATCGACATCAACCCGCCCATACCTTGGGCGATTTGATCGAAGCCAGGGCGGTCTTTATAAGGGCCGTCCTGGCCAAAGCCGGAGATACTGGCATAGACCAATCCTGGATTGATGGCTTTCAGACTTTCATAATCAATGCCAAGCCGCGCTTTAACATCGGGTCTGAAATTCTCGACCACCACATCCGCCTCGGCGGCCAGTTTTTTGAATATCTCCACGCCTTCAGGTGATTTGAGATTAAGGGTGAGGCTGCGCTTGTTGCGGTGCAGGTTTTGAAAATCAGAGCCTTCGCGCGGACCCCCCAGTTGAGCCTTATCCGCTTTTTCCGGCATTTCAACTTTGATGACATTGGCGCCCCAATCAGCGAGCTGGCGGACAGCCGTCGGGCCTGAGCGCACCCGGGTGAGATCCAGGACAGTAAAACGCGCCAACGCCGTGCTGGCTTTTTTAAGCGACATTTTTACCTCCCCTCAGCCGATCTGGCGCAGTTCTTTGGCGTAGCGTTTCGCCCGCTCAACATAGCCATCGGCATTTTCTTTTAAGCCCGCAATCTGTTCGGCGTCCATCTCGCGGATAACTTTGCCGGGTGAACCCATGACCAGGGAATTATCCGGGATTTCCTTGCCTTCGGTAATCAATGAATGGGCGCCGATCAGGCAGTTTTTACCGATCTTAGCGCCATTCAGCACAGTGCTGCCGATACCAATTAGCGAGCCGTCACCGATCTCACAGCCATGCAACATACACATATGGCCGACCGTGACATTGACGCCGACGGTCAAAGGAAAGCCGGGATCAGTATGCAGCACGCTGCCATCCTGAATGTTTGAGCGGTCACCGATCACAATGGGCTCATTATCGCCGCGCAGCACAGCGCTCCACCAAATATTGGTTTCGGCACCAATATGGATATTCCCCATCAGATCAGCGCTATCGGCAATCCAATGGGTATCGCCGGCATAGCGGGGCTCAAAATCGCCGAGGGCATAAATCATCATTTTACTCCAATTTTAATAACAAATTTTTTGAGACTGTAGCGGAGATGGGGAGGCGAGTCCCGCGCCCAATTGAAACATGTCTTTCTGTGCCACCTTAAAATCGTTATAAGTTAGAACTTAACGATAACTACAATAATTATTTCTGGGTAACAAAACTAAATGACAACAACAGACGCTCCTGCTCAAGAGCAAGATCAAGTCCCAAAATCTTTTGCCGCGCTGCGGCATAAAGGCTTCCGCGCCTTCTTCGTCTGCATGGCGCTGGGCATGATGGCG
This sequence comes from uncultured Rhodospirillaceae bacterium, assembly GCA_964566055.1. GTDB lineage: Bacteria > Pseudomonadota > Alphaproteobacteria > Rhodospirillales > UBA2165 > TMED23. The sequence continues at coordinate 18,709 of CAZMHI010000050.1, read as the reverse complement.
GACAATATCGAGCACGTTATCAGCTATTGGGTGATCTTTGAAAAATTTGAATCACCGGTACTGGCAGGTTTTGCCGTGATTGCTCACTGGGTGCCCTTTCTGTTGTTCTCGATCCATGCCGGGGCTCTGGCCGATAAATTTGATCCCCGGCGCGTTATTCAATTGGGTCTGGTTCTGTTTATCCTGGTATCGCTGGCCTGGGGCGTGCTGTTTTATACCGACACGCTCGAAATGTGGCATGCGGTGGTGCTGCTGATCCTGCATGGTATCGCCGGGGTGCTCTGGGGACCGGCCGCCAATATGATGGTCCACGATATCGTCGGCAGCGACCAACTGCAAAGCGGCGTCCGGCTGTCGGCGACAGCACGCACGTTGGGTATTTTAATGGGCCCGGCAATCGGCGGCGGCTTGTTGCTGTTGGTCGGCCCGGCCTTGGGTATCATTATTAATGCAGCGATTTACGTGCCTTATGTAGTGTGGCTGATTAAGGCGCCTTATGGCCATGGATACCGCCGGAAGATCGGTGATATAGACCATGCCGCACCGCCACCGCGCGCGATTAAGGGCTTCGCCGATATTTTTCAAACTATTAAGGAAGTCGCCGGTAATCGCGTCATTATCTCGATGACCCTGCTGGCAGGCGCAGCTTCGCTGCTGGTCGGCAACGCCTATCAGCCGCTGATGCCGGGCTTTGCCCGGGACTTGGGCGCCACGGATGCAACTTTTCTATATAGTGCCTTGCTGACGGCAAGTGCTGCCGGCGCCTTGACAGCTGGTGTTGTCCTGGAAATGAGAAGCCTGTTGCTGCCGCAGGCGCGGACGGCTTTTAAGCAGGTCATTGTCTGGTGCATCCTGATGGCCGGCTTTGCTTTCACTAACAATTTTTACCTGGCCCTGGTGCTATTGTTTGCCGCCGGCTTTCTCGAACTGTCGTACAAATCAATGACCCAGACTTTGGTGCAGCTACGCGCGCCGGTGGAAATCAGGGGGCGGGTGATCGGCCTTTATTCATCGTCGAGTTTGGGACTTATTACCTTTAGCGGCGTCACCGTCGGCTTTGGCGCCGAGCTGATCGGCCACCATTGGTCATTGGGACTGAGCGCCCTGGCGCTGCTGGCCGTCACTGTCGGTCTCTATATTTATTCCGAGCTTAAGAAGCGCGCGGATGAGGCGGTGGCTGAGGTTGCGGAGTAGAAAAAACACCTCTTCCACATCGCATTTACTATCGTGACAAGATACACTGTCCTGCGATGTTGCTGGAGACGGAGAAAATAGGTGAGTGATTTCGAGAACCTTAGTCAACAATGTAAAATTGATATTAAGGCATTCCAAAATATTCGCGCTGCCTTCGCAGCCTTAGAACGTATTTGTGAAATGGTCGATTCAGACGACCACGTCATATTATCCAGCCTGTTTCATGCCGGTGTTATCAGATACGGAAAGCCATTCAAGACAACTCGGACCAAATCTGGTACCACTCAGTTTCCTGTAAAGAGATTGAAAAACATCAAAGGCTTTGAAAAATCTATTCATGATCACTTACTTGAACTGCGAGATACGCTGATAGCCCACGATGACCTGAATCAAATTGAGCCTAAAATTCTAACATCAGGCATATCTGTTCAAGGTGCCGATCTACACATTCCTATGACAGCGCATATTTCTAACAAAAGCTTATCGCACCCAGCGGACCTCGAAGGTGCAATGAGAATGAAGAACCATGTGGAAAGCGCACTACGAGGTGTGGAATCAGTACTTTCCGATGACATAAATCAGCTGCGTCAAAAAGCTATTGATGAACCAGAACAGGCAAGAGAAGCACAGGAGTATTCAAGAAATCTTGGAAGCATTGATATTCCCGAAGGAGGTGCACATACCTTGCGACCTGACCTATCGGATGATCCATACCTAAATCCAGATGAGCCTGATTTTTCAGAAATTCACAACGGATTTCGCTATGAAACCATAACAATAAATAAAGAATTTAACGGACCTGAGACTATAAAATTACCCAATGGGCATTCAATAAAGATTACACCGCAGGATGACGACATAGGCGAGTAAAAATAAAACAGACACATAAAGACATAGGACAAATAATAGCTAACCTTTATATTCTGTCTTGAATGATCAATCGGGTTGTCTGGGTAAGTTCCTTTCTTCTGCAATAGTCACACATTCATCAATAAGCGCATCCAAAACGGCTTCTATTTTGGTTGTGTCGTAATCGGTGGGTATACTTTTCAATTTTAAAAAGCACTTTAAAAAATCCGTTTTTTGTTCGAGTTCACCTTGGTATACACCCAACTCTCTATTGAAGGAGGTCCATCGAATGACGGGTTTAGGTAGTCCTGGTTGCCTTAAATCCAAATAGCATTCAATTGCAGCAGCTTTTCCGTTAATATCCAGACTTGAAGAACCTGTTGGGCCGTAGGTTGGGAAGTTCGAGAACACTGACAATTGCGGAAGTTGCATAGTTCTGAGATTTGGGGGAAGTGACAGGGCTTGGGTCGCTTTTAGTTTAGCTACACCTTCTGCATCATTATCGTAGACAATGATTGTATTATTCTGGATAGCTATACTCACGAGACCTTGTGTAAATCTGTACAGATTACCTGTTCCGCTAAACGGGTACCCCTCTTCCATGTCAACAAACTGGAAGAAGTCAGCAACATGTGGGCGTAGTAGCCCAAGAGCATGTTTGATGACTTTAGCGTCTGAACTTCCTTCTGTAACAATTAAGAAGCATTGATCATTAGATGGACCCGCCTCAAACTCTTCATCACTTGCCCATCCGGATTCAACTAAGGGAGTAAAGTCCCAATTTACATCCAAATCAAGATTGTTTGAATTCTCGGCCAAGAGGCGCAATCCTCCGTAGGGACTAAAGTTCTCAAGAATTAAATCCACTTCCCAATGATCTGGTCGTAGATTCGTATGATCTAACTCAGTCGTAAGAGAAAGCCGGTCAACTATCTCTTCTCTGACAAATCTTCCGGGGCTGTGATCTTCGCCATAATTCCCACTCACGTTATTCACGTCAACTTCCCTTAGTGCCTGGGCTAAACGCGCAAATGAAACGGGCTGTTCTTCAATGTCGTGCTGAAGGTGAAGTTCGTTGTAGTAACGCTCAAGTGCAGGCAACGTATGACCTAACAACTCCAATCTATCAACAATATGGCGAAGTGGTTTCCCAAAACCCTTGTTCATTTCAATTATTGGTTCGCCGTCAGGCCAATCTTCTCCGGCATAATAAGATGGAACAGGTTTACAATCCTCTGATTGGAACAGCACACCATGGTTTTGGAAGAAATTATTCTTACCCCAATCCACTTCAAGTCTACCTAACGCAAGGTGGATCATAGTCCCCAAGTCAACGTCTCCTATATTGCAATTTGGTGGTGAGTTGATGCGCAAGAATACAATTAAAATAGCATAGGAACAATGTCAGTTAATATTCATCAATACATAATCCAATAATTGACCATTTTATCCGGCACGACTATGGGGAAATTCGCTCGGAAGTCGTCCATTGAAGGCTACTCAGAAATATTCTCTAAAATCTGAGCGGCCTAGGTTGTGAAATGGGGGTCTTCAATGTTGTGTAATAAAACCTAACGGTATGTGACTAGAAATAGATTAGGTGGCTTCTAAAAGTCGGCTAATCTGGTCCCAATTTTATTGGACAGTTTAGCAGCAGAGTTGAGGTTTACAAATCTCCCTTAGCTTTCAGATCGGCATAAGAGGCCCTAGACGGATTAAAAAAAAGCAGCCACTCGAACCGAGCGGCCGCCTTTTCCTCACAACCAAAACCTTAGTAAGTTTCGAGCTTGAACTCGACATTTGTCGAACGCGAGATCATATCGTGGACCGGTGAGAACAGGGCCAGCTCCGTAAGCTCTTCAGCGCTGGCCTGGCTTTTGACCCGCATGTTGACGCGGACGTCGTGATAGCCCTTGCGGACATCCTCATCTAGACCGAGCAGGCCCTGGACATCGATATCGCCTTCGAGCTTCGACTCAATGGCCTCGATCTCGATATCCCGGACGGCGGCGTGATAGACCAGCGACGTGGTCAGGCAGCCGGCCAAGGCATGCAGCACAAATTCCACTGGATTGGGCACACTGTCCTCGCCGCCGATAAAGGCCGGCTCATCCGCATAAACGATAAAGTCTTCGGTACGGTCGGTATTTTCCTCGAGCCCGCCATAAAAACCTTTAAAGCTGGACCGGTTGAGACCGCCATCAACCCATCGGTTGGTGGTGCGAAACTGCATTTCGGCATAGGCCGGATTTTCGGTGGCGTTGTCGATGATTTCCATCACCCGGCCGACATTGACGCCGTTCGGGCCTTTGGTATTTTGATTAACTGCTACATTGGTAGACATAATGAGTGCTCCTTTGACTGAGTTGATTTTATTGGTTTGGGCGCGACGATGCCTTAGCCCGGCACGATGATATCGGAGCAGTTGAGACCAACATCAGATAACTGACGATGACTGAGAAATCGCAAGGCAAATTCTGCCCGCTTTTGCTCTCGCCGTTGCCTGAAGCGCCGCAATGCAGTGATGGCACCGTCAGCGATCACATAGAATGGTATTGAGTTCGTCATTTTACCTGCTCCTTTATATCGAACTGCCGGACGGCATTGCCGCCGAACGAGGAGCAATCTAAAAATTCTTACAGATTCAAAATACTGCTAAATCTGTAGTTACTCACTACTTTTTACGTAGTTAGACGAAACCCTTAGTGGCTGGTGCCTTCAGAGCGGTTAATTTTATTGTAAATGTTATATTTGCCGGAAGGCCGGACAAAAGGCAGGCGTTTGACCTCTTCCAATGTCTCGGCGTCATAAACAATGATGGCGCCTTTCATATCCCAAATACTGACCAGGGCATAGCGGCCATCCCGGGTGAACTCGACATGGGCCGCGGTTTTTCCCGGCACAGGCTTGAGCGTCTTGACGATCTCCAGGCTTTGCTTGTCGATGACATGCATAACGTCCCGGTTGGGGCCAAAGAAAACATCAGTCCAGGCGTATTTTGATTTCTCATGGCTGCGCATAAAAAAGCCGGGACCCTTGGTCTTGATGCGTTTGATCACTGACCAGTTTGACATATCGATCACACTGACCGACGCGCCGCGCAAATGCGGCGTCGCCATAATCCGCTTGCCGTTCCAGGTCCAGGTAATGCCGGAACCCAAATGCGGAAAGCCCGGCAGATTAATCTCAGCAATTTCCCGGCGCACTTCCATATGAACCACGACGCCTTTGCCGCCATCCCGGCTCGAGCCCATCAGCTTGCCGTAGGATTGGTTAAAGAAAAAATCATCGAGCGGCTCTTTTAAAGGGATGCGGCGGATCGGAAAGCGCACACGTTTGGTCAGCATTTCCTCATGGCCTTTCTCATAGGAATGCACCAGGCCGGTCGGCACAATCGGCGGGTTTTCGAGATAAGAGATTTCCCAAACTTCCGGCAAATCTTTCAGCGCCGCCACAAAACTACTGCGGGGAGCCGCCTGATAAACCGCACTGACCCGGGAAGAGTTCTTTTTGAACTGATCCGTCACTTTATGGATTTTCATCACCGACAAATCCTCGGCATCCAGCAGCACCAGCGTGTGGGGCAGATAATTGGCGACAGCGATAACTTTGCCGTCATGAGAGATCGCCAGATTGCGGGTGTTGATACCGGCGCGGATTTCAGCCACGACCTGCAGGCTGTAGATATCATATTTAGTGATCCAGCCGTCGCGTGAGGCAAAATAAACAAAGCGGCCTTCGGGCGAGAACTTGGGTCCGCCATGCAGCGCAAAGCGGCTTTTAAACCGCGTAATGGGCTCGAATTTATCACCATCCAAAATCGTAACGTGATGATCACCGGTCTCGACCACGATAAACAAATTAAGCATGTCGGCTTTAAAGGTCGGCTTGGCAGGTAAATCCTTGGACTTCACCTCAATAGAGTGCGTCGCCATAATTTCCTTGTGGCCCCAAACCGGACGTTTGGGCAGGGGCGTATAGATCAGCTTCACCAGCGCATCCGCATCAGCTTTAGAAAGCTTATCGGCAAAACCCGGCATTTGGGTCGCCGGGCGGCCTTTCAAGATAATACCTGCGGCTTTTTTCTTGCGGACGCGTTTTAGATTTTGCGGCAATAGCGCCGGGCCCATGCGGCCCAAGCGGTCGGCGCCATGACACTCGGCGCAATGGGTAGTAAACAATGCTTTCGCATCGGGCGCGGCCTCGGCTGGTAGCGCAAGCACACCTAAACCAAAAACCAACACTAAAAAACTACTCAGCCGCAACCACATGTTCTTTTCCTTTCCAATCTCCTGAAATCTCTGCATTGCTGAGATAGCAGGCTGGGTCTTCACCCCAGGGATCGTCATTCATCTGCAAGGCCCGCACTCTTGTGTTGCCGCCGCAAATATTGAAATAGCTGCAATCACTGCAACGGCCTGTAATCTGGCGCGGGTTTTGTTTGAGCCCGTCCATAATAGGATCCGAGCGGTCCGGCCATATTTCAGAAAATGGCCGCGTTTTGACATTACCGAGATCATGATGCCACCACATGGTATCCGGGTGAACGTTGCCGAGATTATCGATATTGGCGACATTAACGCCGGACGAATTGCCGCCCCAGGCATCAAGCTTGGCGGCAATATGGTCGAAACTTTCCGGATGGTTTCGCTTTACCCAATCCAGAAAGTAAACGCCATCGGCATCATTGTTGCCGGTGACAAATTCTTTATCGAGACCTTGCTCAACATATGACCAGCAGCGCTCAAATATCATATCCATAGCGTCGCGCGTGGTGCGATGCACCGCATCATCTTCCCGGTAGTGGTTCCCGCGTCCGGCATAAACCAAGTGTGACAAGTAAAATTTATCGATGTCTTCCCGCTCAAACAACTCAAGTAGTTCGATCAGCGAAACCACATTATGCTCGGTCATGGTGAAACGGATGCCGACTTTAACGCCGCGTTCTTTCAACAATCGAATGCCTTTAAGCGAGGCTTCGAAAGCACCGTCGACGCGGCGGAATTTATCATGAACCTCGCCGATGCCATCGAGACTGATACCGACATAGTCATAACCGATCTCTGCAATTTGATCGGCTTTGGCCTGATCAATGAGTGCGCCATTACTTGAAAGACCAACATAGAAACCCTGATCTTTGGCGCGTTTTGAAATCTCGAAAATATCCGGGCGCAAAAGCGGCTCACCGCCCGACAGTATAAGCACCGGCACCCGGAAGGCTTTGAGATCAGCCATAACCTCAAAAACTTCGGCAGTCGAAAGCTCGCCTGGAAAATCCGTATCCGCTGATAATGAATAGCAGTGTTTGCAATTGAGATTACAGCGCCGGATAAGATTCCAGATCACCACAGGTCCTGGGGGCGAACCCCGCCTGACCGGCGTTGGGTTATTGATCTCCCGCATAAACTGGCTTAGTCGAAACATCTCAAAAAAAGACCTTTAGCTTCCTTTAATCCGAAGTCCGGTTTTCTTGAGTATTTTGGTACTAAACAGCACTTCGTGTCCTTGATCTGCGTCATCAAGCAGATGAGAAATTGTCTCCACTTTTTCGAAAACTTCATCCCGGGATTTGCCGTGCACCATGGCAAAAAGATTGTAAGGCCAGTCGGGCAGATGCCGCGGGCGGCGATAGCAATGGGTGACAAAATCCAGCGCACCAATCTTTTGCCCCAACTCGGCGATGCGATCTTCCGGCACATTCCAAACGGACATGCCATTGGCTTTAAGCCCAAGCGCATAATGATTAGGCACGACGCCTACCCGGCGAATAATGCCATCCCCGAGCATTCGCTGCATGCGCTGCATAACCTCGGAGGCCGGGATACCCACAATATGCGCCACTGCCTCATAAGGCTCTTTAACCAGCGGCAGGCCGGACTGAGTAGCTGCGACAATGGCGCGATCTACATCGTCGAATTCTATGGCTGCGGCTTTTTTCGGGCTGATATTGTTCACACCGACACCTTCATTTCGAGAAAGAACTCTTCCGTTTTGGGCATATCGAAAACCTCCAGCCCGGTCGCCATTTCAATCTCGCCAATGATCCGCGTGATTTCCGCTGGGTCTTCGGCGGCAACAACAAACCACATGTTTAGTTTGTGATCGCGTTGATAGTTATGGGCAACCTCATCAAAGCCGTTGACTATTTTTGTCACCTCATCAAACAGCGGCTCCGGCACGGCAATCGCCGCCAGGGTAACGGCACCGCCCATTTTCTCAGAATTATACATCGGCCCGAAGCGGCTCATCATATTGTCTTCGAGCAATTGGTTAAGCCGGGCAATCAGGGCATCTTCCGAGAGGCCAATTTTTTCCGCTGCCACCGCGAACGGATGCTCGCAAATGGGAAAGCCCCCTTGGAAGGCATTGATAATTTGGCGATCAACATCAAGCATGGGACGGCTCCCTTACTGCGCCTGAGCTGTATTTAGCGCCCCGTTGCTTAAACTGACGGCCGCTAAACAGAACAGCGCGCGGCACATCTTCGAGGCTGGCCGTCCGGGCGGCGTCTTCGATCAGGCCTTCAACGGCAGCGTGTTCCCGGCCATGGATCATGCAAAAAAGATTGTAGGGCCAGTCGGGCAATCGCCTGGGCCGCTGATAGCTCAAACTGACGAAAGGCAGCTCAGCGAGGCAACGACCGGCATCAGCAACATCGTCGTCAGGAATATCCCAGACCACCATGGCATTAGCCCGGTAGCCGACCCGGCGGTGATTAACCACCACACCAAAACGGCTGATCACGCCGGTCTCGATCAGATTTTGCAACCGCTCGATAACGCCCTCTTCTGACAGCCCGATCATATTGCCGACGGCCTCATAAGGGTGCGAGACCAGCGGCAAGCCATCTTCAATAGCCGTGATTAAAGCTTTGTCGAGGTGATTCAGTTCCATTTGAGCGGAAATCCTAAATCCAGTTGATAAGCTTCAACGAGCGGCAAATTCAGCACCTCATAACCGGTCGCAGCTTCAATCTCCGATAGCGTCGTTTCAACGGTTTGCTGATCGGCGCCGGTGACGACAAACCATAGATTAAACTCGTGACTGCGTTCGTAATTATGATTGACCCCGGGGCAGGCATTGATCATCTCAGCAATCTCTTCAAGTTCATCTTCAGGTACGGATAGGGCGGCCAGAGTGCTCCAGCCGGCTTTGTGAGGCGTTACCACCGCACCGAGGCGGGAGATATATTTTTGCTCAGTCAATTGCTGAAAGTGCTCGATAACAATTTCCTCATCGACGCCAAGCTGCTCGGCAATTTTTTCATAGGGCCGGGGGCAGAGCGGAAAATCCCGCTGAAAATCATTGAGCAGATCAATCTGCAACTTGCTCAGGCGCTCGGATTTTATAAAATTGCCATCCATCGCTTAAAGTCCGGTCCGGTTGGCGCGGTCGGTCAGAAAGATGCCGCTCGGCTTATCCGCCTTGATGGTCGAAAGCCGCTCTAAGGTCCGCGTGTCATAAACGTCAACCCGGTCTTCATCCCGCACCGATAGCCAGACCTGCTCACCACGCGGCGTAAATTCAAGGTGCAGCACGGCTTTGCCCGGTTTCAGCGTCTTGATGACTTTGCGGCTCGGTACGTCAATCACCTGCACCACATTGTTACGGGGATGTGCAAAGTTAACCCAGATTTGGCGGCCGTCGGGACGGGCAACCGCAAAGATCGGCTGGCCATGCACTGGGATGGCACCAATCTTTTTCCAGCTATCGCGCTCGACAACCAAAACTTCATGATGGCCAACCGCAGGCAGGAACAATTGATCACCAACACTGGCCCAGCCTTCCAAATGCGGCATTTTATAAACCGGTAATTTACGCTTACCCCGGCCATAGCCATCCAGGATACGTTTGACGCCTTTATCCACCTGCCAGAGATCAAGCAATGACAAACCATCTTCACCAAACAGGCCGGCGATATAATAGCGGCCATCGGGAGTCACCAAGCCGTCATAGGGCAGGGTGCCGATATCTTTAAACTTTCGGATAGCGGGCGTATTACCGTTGGCAAAATCGGCAACCCAAATCTCGCCACTGTCATACAGTGAGAAAATAAATTTTTGCCCCGGCGCATCGACCAGTCCGACAACTTTCGAGCGCTTACCGTCACCTATATCGGTCGCCGGAATATCGGCGACCAGCTCAAGGGTCGCGGAATTGAAAACTTTGACGCCGCCCGGTTTGTAATTGGAAACTGCGATGAGTTTGCCGTCTTGTGAGATCGCGCCACCGATGGAATTGCCGGATTGCATGACGCGTTTAACAATTTTGCGGTTCAAGAGATCGATTTTGCTGAGGCCACCATCCCGGCCAAAAATATAAGCGTAGCGGCCATCGCGGGAAAATACGGTCGAAGCATGAGAAAGATCACCCAGACCTTTCAAGCCATAAAGGCTGGTGCGCTCAGTGGTCTCAACCACTTTGATACTGCCGGCGGCGCGCTCTATCACCACACCGAGATCACCGGTACCGCGCAGCGCACCCTGCTGGGTGACACAGGCAGATAGCAAGAGCACGAAAGCTAAAACTAAATTAATTCTCATGCGGCACTCCCTGGCGTAATTTCTTGACCAGCCAGTTCGCCTCGTCTTGTGTTATTTCAATGCCCCAAGGCGGCATGGGCGTACCGGTGACGCCATCCCGGATGACATCGATCAGAAACTCATTGCTGTGCTCTTTAATGGATGCCGGCAAAAGCGCTGGGCCCAACCCGCCTTTCAGCGTCATGCCATGGCAGGAGCCGCAATCATGTTTGAGGCGATACAAAAGCTCGGCCTTACGCGCAGCGTTTGGCTCTGCCGCCAGAGCAGTGGTGACAATTGTGAACATAAAGACGGATAACAGCAGGGCCTTAAGCATGTTCCGCCTCGCCTTGATAGTCGAGCAGGTCAGCAGCGGGGATACTGCCCCAGATATCTGCAACTTCAATTACTTTGCCGATGACATAGAGCAGCGGCGTCGGCAGATCTTCTTCAACCACGCGCTCCGGCAGTTTGGCCAAAACCGTGCGGCATAATTTCTGATCCGGTGTGGTGCCTTTGGAAATAGCGACGGCGGGTAAATCACCCGGCATACCAGCAGCCATCAACTCATCACGAATGAGCGGCAAACTTGATTGCCCCATATAAACAACTAGCGTGGTATCCGGATCAGCCAGGCTTTGCCAATTGAGATCAAGCTCACCATTATTTTTGCGGTGGCCCGTCACATAGCGGACACCGGTTGCCTTACCCCGGTGGGTGAGCGGCACACCAAGCGCCGCGGTGCAGCCTGACGCCGCTGTAATGCCGGGCACGATTTCAAAAGAGATGCCGTTTTCATGCAGTACTTCGGCCTCTTCGCTGCCTCGGCCAAAGACAAACGGATCGCCGCCTTTGAGACGCACGACCTTGTAATTCTTACGCGCGAGCTTAACCAGCAGCTCATTAATTTCGTCCTGGATCAGGTGATGCTTATCGGCTGCCTTGCCGGCAAAAATGCGGCTGGCGCCTTTAGGCACCAGACTGAGAATCTCTTCTGAAACCAGCCGATCATAGACAACCACATCTGCTTCACCCAGCAGACGCATCGCTTTCACGGTCAATAGCTCGGGGTCACCCGGTCCGGCGCCAATTAAATAAACTGGTCCATAACTGTCTGGAGTTAAACTCATTTGTCTGTCTCCTACCTGCATTTTGTATAGCATTTAGAAGAGTTTTAAGAATTGACCCCGGTTAACCTCAGGTGATTCTTTTTGGCAAAAAAATTGGCGGAAACCTTTGATTCCGCCTATTTTTTTAAGGTGATCCTTGGTTATTTTTTTGGGGATTTCTTGACCCATTTCACATCTTTATGAACAAGATTGTAGTGGCATTGAACGCAAGTCTTATCACCCCTTTTTTGGTGACGTTTAATTTTGCTAAACCATTTGCCTGGTGGCTTATGGCAGGTCTTACATCTTGCGCTTTTATCAGCCACCATTTTCTGGCGGACTTTTTGAGCTAAATCGACACGCAGTTTCTCCCATTCAGGGATATCGCGAAGGCTATTTGAAATAGCGTGAAACGGACTTTCTCCCATGACCCCCTTATTGACGTAGAAGAATTTCCACATCAACACCTCGCGCACACTATGCGGTTCATGGCAGCCGACACAACCAGCCTGGACCTCCTGATCATTTTCATAATGGGCTGATTCACGATATTCCTCGTAAGGATAGGCATGACATTCAGCGCAGCCGACGGTGACATTGAAGTGTCCCGGATCAAAAGCCTTTGCCGGTTTAAAATCTTCAACCGATTTACTTAGTTCAGCCGACGGGCTGTACTCTTTGATATCAACAAAGATTTCATGGCACGAAATACAAATGCTTACCCGGTTAAAGCGGCTGTGGCTCCAGCCTAATACCGAGACGGCCAGCAACACCACGACCAAACCGGCAGCCGTCGCCCAAGTGGTAAAATTATTGCCAATTTTTAATCCAAATATTTTCAACTTGCTATCTCCACACCAAGATTTCCCGTAACTTAGGCCCCACCCAGTAATTTTTTATAAATCGCCAGATGCTTGGCATTACTTACTTTGATATCTCCGTAGCGGTCACCAAACTCGGCTGGTGTAATTTTGACCACCGTGTCATTCCAGGCCTGAACACCACTTTGTGGATCGAGTATCAGAGGAATAATATCATTGGGATTAACGCCGCCATCCCGCCACCAAATATTGTCTTCAATATCGGGATCTTCGTGTTCCCGGCGGGCAAAAGGCACACGTTCATTTACATCGGCAAGAGCAACGCGCCCATACGCCGTCCGGCCTACTGATGTAGAAATACCGACTGCAAGCGGATGAATACCATTAGTTAGCCACGCTTGGGTCACCATATAACCAACGTCACTGGTTACCCTGACATTTTGGCCATCTTCGATGCCCATCTTCTTAGCCACCTGCCGGTTTATCCAAAGTGGATTGGAATGCCAAAGTTCGGCCAAGTACTTAAGATTGCTGGTCATTGATAAAGTGTGATAGGCGACTTTAAAGGTCGTCAGCACAAACTCGTCTTTGGCCATATTTTCATGGCGGGGATTAGCGCTCCAGGCGGGTGCTGTAATTTCGATCTTACCGGACGGCGTGGCGAAACCAGAATTACTATAAGTTCCATAATCAGGTATTACGGGTTCGCCTTTGCGGACAATTTGCCGGGTGGCCGGATCGATTTTACCGTAACTCGGCCAGACACCCTTTCGACGCAGCTTCTTGTATTGTTTCTTTAACGGCGCGGTTGCGTCGACTTCCTTTTTGACCCAGTCCCGGGCATTCTTAAATGCCCAAAATTGCTTCATGCCCCGGCTGCCATCCGCATCGACCTTCTCGATTATCTTTTTAACGGTTTCACGTACGTCGCGCGCGGCACCACCTGGTTTGATAGGCGGCATAGTCATGCCAGCCCAGGGTAACAAAGCCGTCGGACTGCTGGTCAAATCGTGGCGTTCAACCGCCACCACATCGGGCAGGATGAGATCCGCCAGTTCAGCGCTTTCGCTCATAAATGGACTGAAATCTACAATAAAAGGAATCAGTTTTTCATCACTCATTACTTCGCGCCACACGCTAGAAGCAGGTGACGAGTAGGCTGGATTGCTCATATGATTGAACAGAATATCGACCCTGCGACCTCCCTCTTTGACTTCAAACGGAAAAGTGTAGTTGTAGATCATTTTCCGGGGAGAACCGCCTATAGAGCTGGGTGCTGGCTGAGGCTCCGCAATATCAAACTGCCGGGGCAGGCAAACGCCACCCTCATTGTCGATATTGCCGGTGATAACCGCCAATAGCAGACAAGCCATTTCACCGTCGATCCCGTGGCGATGCCAGCTCACACCGTTAAGGCTCAAAACCGTGGCAGGTTTGGTCTTGGCAAATTCAACAGCTAGTTTACTTATGGTTTTTGCCGGCACACCACTCGCCTTAGCGGCCATTTCAGGTGTGAATTCTGCTAACTCAGCCGCCAGTGCCGTACTTTCATAGGTGGTCCATTCATCGATAAAGGCTGTATCAGCCAGGCCTTTTTGCATAATCACATTGGCCATTGCCAAGGCAATAATGCCGTCACTGCCTGGAAAAATGGAGAACCACTCGTCGCTGCGCCCGGCCGTGTTAGACATACGCGCATCAAAGGTAACCAGCTTTAGCCGGTTATTGACGACACCATCGGTCAGGCGCTGAGCGAGTGGAAACGCTGTCTCCATGATATTGTTACCGAAATTCAAAACGAATTTTGTATTTTCCAGATCAGGAAAGACAAAATTTACCCCCATCATTTTTTCGAGTGCAACCTGTTTGGGGCTGCAGCCGATGCCTGGTATGCGGCTGCGAATGACTGAAGTTGAACCCAGCGTATCCATAAAGCGGACACCGACACCGTCTTTAAAACTACCTTCGTTGAGATAAATGTTATTGGGATCGTCGAGCGCTCCGCCGATCTTTGCTGCCACTTCGGCAATGGCATCATTCCACCCAATTTGCTGCCATTTGCCTTCACCCCGCTTACCGACGCGTTTCAAGGGTTTCAAAATTCGATCCGGATCACTGGCGGCAAAAAACGCAGAAAGCCCCTTGGCACAGAACTTTCCGCGGGTGGCTATATGATCAGGATTTCCTTCAGTCTTTTTGATTTCACCATTTTCGGCATAGGCGAAGCCACCATCATAATAGGGGCACATGGTGCAGAGGAATGCGCTTCGCTCCCGGGGATGAAAGGTCCGTATCTGATGAAAATCCTGGCCACCCAGTTCCAGCTCCATACCTTTGACCAAAGTCGGGGCAGCCGCCGCAGCCGTTGCTACGGTTCCGCTTAGTTTCATAAAGTTACGTCTGTTGATTTTCACCATAACCGGTATTTCCTTAGTAGAACGTTTGCAGGTATTGGCCGCCCATAACCCACCAAATCCTCATGCCGTAGACGCCGAAACAGACCATATAGGCTGCGGCAACGAGCACGAGCCGGTGTTTTTTAAGTGGCGTAACGAGAATGAAAAACGGAATGATCAGGCCAATTATGATTTCCATCCAAAGATAGGGGAAGCGGAAGACGCCCATCAGAACGGCCTCATGCCCAAGCACGGCGTTACTGCTGCCATAAATTGATTGCAGAAATTCAAGGAACAACAGAAAGGCGTCGAATATAATGCCATACATCATGTATTGCGCCATTTCTTCGATTAACTTCCAATCGATGCGCTTGGCAGCCGACACAATCATATTCTGGATCCATAATATCAGGATCAACAGTCCAATACCTGAGATGAAAGCACCGGTAAGGAACAGCAGCGGGGCAAGAGCTGTATGATTGAGAAACCGCCCTGGATTAAGCTCCATCACCACGCCGGTATACCAGTGCGTGGACAGCGCCAGAACGATGGCGACGATGCCTAAAACCCGCGCCCAAAACTCATTTTTGAGCATGACAAAAATGGTGTAAACGATCATGGCCATCGGGTAGGTAAGAATTAACACCGTGCCCCAGGACATCGGCCCGGTGGCATGCCAATAGCTGGGCAACAGGAGATAAATGAAGCGCACCGGCTTGCCCAAATCCCAGATCAGCAGGATTGGTACCAGCAGCAGCATGAAAATAGCTGTTAAGGAAGCGGTTAGGGCCAGCGGTTTGTAACGTTGGATGTTAAACACCCAACCAAAACTCGAAATCACGAAAGACCCCGCGCTGGCGCCTACCAGCCAAAAATAAATTGAAATTGATGTCCCCCACGCAACGTGGTGAAAAACATTAAAAGTAATTACGCTTTCTTCCATTTCCCGGCGGCCATCCTATCCGAAAATAAAGGTGCCAAAGGATTTAAGCACTTGGCTGAATTTGTGTGGGATCGATCCCATAAATCCGATAAAATGCTGGGTGATCTGAAGCATCGTCGATTCGCCTTCGACAATATCGGAGAAAGTATCGCCCTTGTGATTGCGCTTATAGGCGTTGAATTCGCGCCGCAGCTGGGTCGTCCGATTGGTAAAGCTGTGCGGCTCGTCCATAATTTCCCAATCAGCACCGACATAGGAAACCGCCGGACTGGTGCCCAGTTCCGGTTTTAAAACGGTCATACGCTCTTTGGCGGCTAGTTTTGCCACCTCGCTGTTGGGATCATTCATGTCACCGAAAATTCTGGCGCCGCCGACACAGGCTTGAACACAAGCGGGAACCAGACCTTTTTTCACCCGGTGAAAACAGAAGGTGCATTTATCGACCACCATGGTTGGCAGATTTTTATCAGTTCGCTTTTCCGGAATGAGGTGGCGGGCGTTGTAGGGACATGCCACCATGCAGGTCCGGCAGCCAATGCAACGGTTGTAACGTTGCAGGACAAAGCCGTCTTTATGCTTGAAGGTCGCTTGTGTTGGACAGTTCCGGACGCAAACCGGATAATCGCAGTGATTACACAGGCGCGGCATAAAAATCCGGCGGGTATTCGGATATTTTCCTTTATCACCGACTTTTACCCAGGTCCGCCAGACACCCAAGGGAACGCCATACTCGGCTTTGCAAGCCGCAGCACATGACATGCAACCGATGCATTTTCTGAGATCGATCACCATCGAATATCTTTTGGTTCCCTCGACTCCTTTTGTTCCTGGAGTCTGGAGACCGTATGAACGACGCGCTGTTGCCATAAAGTATTCCTTTTATTTATTTCCACCGGCCGCACCAGTGGCTTGCGAGTTCACCCGATTCTTTATTTTGAACGTTGCCGCCTGGGCAGACGCGAACAGGTTTTGTCGCTCGTTAGTGGCCCGCTGTTGTCATGGTTAGAGCCTTATTTGGTGAATGCTTTACGCATATAGGCAACCAGCTTCCACATTTCTTCGTCGGAAAGATTTACATCTGTGCCAGGCCCGAAGGCTTTCATTTCAGTGTCCTTACTTCCGGCACTGATAATCCAGAACAACTGGCCGTCCTTGCGGTCTTCCATATAGCCGGAAACTGTGAAGTCAGTGGGCTTGAGCACCATGTCTTCAGCAGCTGAGCCTTTGCCATCGCCTTCCGTACCATGGCATTTCTTACACTTGCTTTTGTAAAGACGTTTGACTTTCTTAAGTGTCCGGCCTTCCAGGTCATCCACGTCAATCGGATTTTCCATGGCGATGTATTTTGCTGGAGCAACCGGGGTCTTATGAGGTCCTGCTGCCTGCGCTGTTGATAAAGCAAAAATTACGGCTCCAAGACCTATAATCAAATTACGTGCTACGTTCATTTTTTCACCTAATTACTTACTCAAATATTTCTCAAATATTTTTGTTTTTGGAAAAAAGGGGCTGAAGAAATCTCCAGCCCCATTTTCCGTTGCACACTGGATCAATAGATGTCCTTTGTCGTATTGTAGACATTGAACTTACCGGTGGGCATATGGAGGCCCTTGATCCGTGCTTTCACTTTCAGAGTTTTGTCATCAATGATGACGACTTCACCGTCTTTGTCCCACAGGGAAATCCAGACCTCATTGCCGGCCTTATTGAATTCCATGTGAACCACTTTTTTCTTGAAGACGATTTCCTTGGGTTCGGCATCAGGTTTATTAATATCAAACACCGTCAATACGTTAGATTTCTTCGGGTTGATGGTGTTGTCGCAATAAACCCAATGGCTGTTCGGGTGGGTTTTAATGAACAGCGAGTTGCCGTCCAATTCCCATTCCCTAACCACGGTCCAGGCGTGCTTTTTAGTTGGATCAGTACTGATGATAGATACCAGACCTTCTCCGAGATGCACGGTTGCCCAAACCCGGCCGAATTCAGGATCGACCCAGTTAGCGCCCCGGCCAGGATGCGGTTTCGTGCCCGTCTTAATATTTTTGACGAGTTTCCGGTCGACGGTGTCGATAACGGAAATGGTGTCACGCGCATTCGCCGCAACCAGGAAGTAGCGTTTGGTTGAATCCCAGCCGCCATCATGGAGGAAACGTTCAGCATTGATTTTGGTTTCGGTAACCGTACCACTATCAAGCTTGCTGTAATCCACCAGCAGAACGACGCCAGTTTCTTTCAAATTGAGTACCCATTCAGGCGCATTGTGAGATGCCACAATCGATGCCACCCGTGGTTCGGGATGGTACTCATTTGTGTCATAGGTGTACCCGCGGGTGCCGACAACTTTAAGTGGCTCCAACGTATCGCCCTTAAGGATCACATAATGCGGTGGCCAATAATCGCCAACGACCGCATATTTGCCTTCGAAACCCTTATACTTACTGGTGTCGATTGAACGGGCATCGAGACCGGTCCTTACTTCGGCCACCAGATTTGGCGGTGAAGCCCACATGTCCATCATGGTAGCCTTACCATCACGGCCAATACCATACATGTAGCGGCCATCGGCAGAGGTGCGGAGAATATGCGTGGCAAATCCGGACGGAATGATATTGAGAACTTTCTTGCTATCACCGTCGATAATGGCGACCTTGCCTTGATCCCGTAAAACAACGCCGAAATAGTTTTGCCAATTCGCGGCAGGTGGCGAGGTTGGCCGTTTGGCGACCGGAACATGAACTTTCCAAGATGCCTTGATTTTTTTCATGCCCCATTCGGGCGGCTGTGGTGCCTTGATTTGAACGTATTTAGCCATTAGCTGAGTTTCAGCACGGGTCATAAATCCGTCCTTACCCCAACCCGGCATACCTGCGTC
>CAZMHI010000049.1:0-37992 GCA_964566055.1 uncultured Rhodospirillaceae bacterium | reverse complement strand
ATACGGGAGAGATATGGGGACATGACCTGTTTCCCGCAGGGAATAAAGGATCGTGTCCCCGGACTGTGTGTCCCCGGACTGTCCGGACTGTTGTCCCCGGACTGTGTCCCCCGATCCCCCAAGGTTTGTGTCCCACTATCTTATGTTCCTCATATTTTATTTGTCCCGATCTTAATTGTAGATTATTTGTGTATATTAAGTTATATATTCAACCATGAGTAAAAAATAGACGGGTGGAGCTATAACTCAGGATATTCCAAAGGCAATCAATTTAAACATTAGGGATTATAGGCCTTGAGAACAGGCAGAGATCAAAGACTGTTTAGTGATAATAGTTTGGATGATGTACTGAGACACCAAATTTTAAGCATCGCTGAGATGGTAGATCAAGTTCCTACGGACAGTTTTACATCATCAACCGACGATCAACTCATTCAACATTTCTCTTCTAAATTAACAATTGAACCGGTCATTCTTTACGAAGATTGTGCTGAAATGGAACAAGTTGAAGCTCAAATAGATGTAAGCGGGGATAGTGACCGCTACTGGAGTCCGGGGCGAACTGGTCCACGCATGATTCCTGGAACCAGTGTTACAATAACCATCCCATTCACCGGTGATCCAGAACTGTGGAAATTGCAGCCAAATCCATGCCGAATGAGTTTTCCTTCTGGTAGGATTAAAGATCCATACGGTGATCAGGCTGGAGAATTAGAGATAGTTATTGAGAAGCCGCATGATGCAGGAGAAGAACTATATAGCCGCGATTTAGAAAGCATACTATCGGATATACGTCATCATCTCGCAAATCAAGAAGTTCAAGTGCAAACCTTTAACAATCAGTTTCAAACTCATATTCAGAATGCCATTAGCGCTCGACGAGAACGTTTAAATAAGCATGGCAATTTAACACAAGTTTTGAACATTCCATTAAAAAGAAAAGATGGTGCACCTTCAATTGAGCCGATCAAAGTCGAAAAGAAAATTACACAACCATTGCCTTTCCCTCCAAAATCTGGATTGAAGCCTGAACCAGGAATTACTGACGAATTATATGAAAATATTTTGAATATTGTTCGTCATGAAGGGCGCACATTTGAAACTGCGCCAGCGACATTTGCTAAATTTGAAGAAGAAGAATTACGTGATGTTGTTCTTGCTCACCTAAATGGGCATTACCAAGGAGGTGCGACAGGTGAAACCTTTCGGAAATTAGGAAAAACAGACATCCGTATCGAGGATGAAGATAGAGCTGCTTTTATTGGAGAGTGCAAAATTTGGCGAGGAGCCAAGGAATTGCTGAGTGGAATAGACCAGCTTCTGGGATATTTAACTTGGCGTGATTGTAAATCCAGTCTGATTATTTTTAACAAAGAAATAAAAGGATTTTCGAAATTGTTGGAAACTGTCCCAGAAGCACTTTTGAAGCACCCACTGTTGGAAAAAGATTTGGGTAAGCAGGGGGAGGGGGAATGGCGTCATATTTTCCGGTCAGAAGAGGATGAAGAACGGCTAATTAATGTTCATACATTTTTGTTCAATTTGTACATAAAATAAAATGGCGAATTAAAGTTTAGGCCGCCATACATTATTGGAGAACGAGGAATGAAAATTCCAACAAATGCTTCTATGAAAGATTTCCAGTCTGCCCCACTTCGCAGTTTGCTGGTGGGTCGCTTCAGTGGAGATCAGCCAAATTTTTTCGCAATTCGTTCTGAAATTAACAACTCTGGTAGTCAAACACCGTACATAGTCATCCTAAATGCAAGCGTTGGAAATAAAGAACGACCTTATATTTCAGATAACGATGTAAAAGTCTTTGACCTAGAGGCTGACTGGTTGATTGATGTGGCAATTAACTCAGATGAGCCAAGTCAACCAGCGCGATTTGGAAGTAGGGATGATGATATTCTTGTCAGATCAGGCGTAGATTTTTTCTTACGGCTAAATGATCCCTATTACCTTGATATGACCAACGGCAATTTGGTGTCTAGTTTACCTGACAATGATAATATTGCTGCCTGGGCTGGATTTACAATTTATCTTCCTCAACCCAACGAACCTGGACCAGGAGCCGAAGTTTTCACATGGCCGGAATGACGGTGAGGGGTAAACTGTCACCGAAAATCCACCTACACCCCTTATCACTTGCTGAAAATCGTGAAGTTGGATACGCGGGTCTCAAGCCCGCGCATGACGGTGAGGGAGAAATCCCTCACTTAATATCATCGAACTCCTTGTTGAGTTTGTATTCATCCGAGGAGACGTGTTCTTCCATGCCGTTGGTGCGTTTTTCGAGGTCCTCGAATTTCTGTTTCAAGTCTGAGAAATCAAATTCGTCTTCCCGGTAGGAGCTATCATATGAGGCTTGCGGGCCGCCGGCAGTGGCGGCTTCATCAAAGCCCGGCGCACCGGTCATGTTTTCAAAGCCGCGGCGGGATTTTTCAAACGCTCCGTCCAGCATATCCTCATATTTCCCCGGATGTTTGATCCAGAAATAGGCCAGGATAAAAGCCAGCAAGGCGAAGATTTTGGTAAAAATAAAGAGCACGATAAAGCCCGCAATAATAACCCCTTTGGAGACGCCAAATTTAGCTGCCAAGCCTTTGATGGTGCGTTTGATAAAGCCATCAGGTTTTCCGACGCGCTTGCCAACCCGCAATTTATGGCGCACATGGTAGTGGTGATGATGGTGATGTTGGTATTCACGGCGTTTCATTTTTATCTCCAGCTTGAACGTCAGCTTCCAAAATTGTTTCCAGGGACTCTATTCTTTCGTCGAGTGAAACAGCAATCTCGCGCAGTCGTAACAGCTCTTTGCGGTTGACCACCGTTTGGCCTTGTCCGGCGCCCGCCTGCTTCATTTGTTTCCACTTCGTGATGTAATGAAAGAGCAGCCAAAGCGGCAAGCCAATCGTCAGGAAGAGGATGAGCGGGACATTCAAGAAATTCAAAAAGTCCATAATTGATCCGTTAGCAGTTCAGTTCACTTGCAATCTAGAGGTAGGTTTAGCTTTGCTTTTTCGCAAGCTTGGCTTTCATGCGCTCAAGCTCATCAACAATAGCGTTCTCGGCGGCTAACTCAACAAACTCTTCATCAAGCGTGCGCTCCTTACCCAATTCATATGATTCGGCATCGGCTTCCAGCTCGTCAATGCGGCGCTCCAGACCCGAATAGCGTTCCATGGCGTCATCAACCCGGCCGTCATGTAAGGTCTGGCGGATTTTGACACGTTTCTGGGCGGTTTTCATGCGCAGTTCGATGGCCTTCTTTTTGGCCTTGGCTTCATCTAGCTTGGCCTGCAGTTTGGCCAGATCCTCATTGTATTTGGCGAGCGCCGTTTCGGTGGCTTCCAGGCCTTGGCGTAAAGAAGCAGCCTGATCGGCGAGCTTGGCTTTGGCGACGAGGGCGCCCTTGGCTAGATCTTCGCGGTCTTTCGACAGCGCGAATTCAGCTTTTTCCTGCCACTCTTCGGCGGCGGCATCGAGTTTTTCCAAACGCCGGTTAATCTCTTTTTTATCGGCAATGGCTTTGACCGCGGTTGAGCGTACCTCGACCAGCGTGTCTTCCATTTCCTGAATCATCAGGCGGATCATTTTTTCCGGGTCCTCCGCCTTATCGAGCAGGGAATTGATGTTGGAGTGAACAATGTCGGTGAGACGGGAAAATATAGTCATGTCATCCTCAATAGTTGGTTAAAGGTATTTCCCTCTATATTGCAGACACCGTGCCAACTTTTTAAGCCATTGAAAATAAACGATTTATCCAAAATATTATTTATTATAGTAGCGAAAAACGCTAATAATAGTCGACATTAATAGCTAAT
This sequence comes from uncultured Rhodospirillaceae bacterium, assembly GCA_964566055.1. GTDB lineage: Bacteria > Pseudomonadota > Alphaproteobacteria > Rhodospirillales > UBA2165 > TMED23. The sequence goes on along the minus strand of CAZMHI010000049.1, from coordinate 34,165 downwards.
ATCGCTACTATCTAATTATGTTAGATCAGCTACCCGCCATCCTGGGCGAGGACCCGGGCTTTCTCGATGCCGTTGAACGCTGTTCGCGTCTGGCGACCATCAACCGCTCCTGTCTAGTTGTGGGTGAGCGCGGCACCGGCAAAGAGCTGCTGGCGGCCCGGCTGCATTATCTGTCGCCCCGCTGGAATGGTCCGCTGATCAAAGTGAACTGCGCCGCCTTAAGCGAGACCTTGCTTGAATCAGAACTGTTTGGCCATGAAATGGGCGCCTTCACCGGCGCTCAGCGCAAACGGGCCGGGCGGTTCGAGCTGGCTGATACCGGTACGTTGATACTGGACGAGATTGCCAATGCCTCGGCGGCTGTGCAGGAGAAAGTCCTGCGCGTCATCGAATATGGTGAGTTTGAGCGGGTGGGCGGCACGGAAACCCTGCAAGTTGATGTCCGCGTGGTGGCTGCAGCAAATACGGATTTACCTGAGCTTGCTAAATCCGGTGACTTTCGGGCTGACCTCTTGGACCGGCTGGCCTTTGACGTCATCACCATTCCGCCGCTGCGCGCCCGGCCCCGGGATATATTGTCTATGGCTGAAAGCTTTGCGGTCGAGACCTCGCAGGATTTAGGCCTGGAAACTTTCGCCGGATTTTCCGATGCAGCTAAGCAGAGCCTCGAAGCCTATACCTGGCCTGGCAATGTGCGTGAGCTGCGAAATGTCGTTGAACGTTCGGTGTTTTATGGGGGAAGAGGGGATGCACCGATCGACCAGATTGTTATCGATCCCTTCGACAGCCCCTGGCGGCCGCTGGAAAAAGCAACTGGGGAAGGGGCGCAAACGCCGGTATCCGCCGCCGCAACTCCCGCCAATTTTAGCGAGGCTGTGGCAGAATATGAAAACTCGATCCTGGAAAAAGCCTTGGCCAATTCCCGCCATGTGCAGAAAGAAGCCGCCAGCCGACTCGATCTGAGCTACCATCAATTCCGCCGCTTACTGCAAAAGCATAAAATTAAGTAAACTGTCACCGAAATTTCTGCGAAATTCCAGCCACCGGAATACCCGCCACCATCAGTTTGACTCTCCTCACAATGCACCTAAAATTTCTGATAATTTATTTTATGAGTGGGAGGGCAAAATGGACGACAATTTTACGAATAAACCCCAATTAAGTGACTTGGAAAAATGGCTTGAGATCGCCGCGGCACATGGCGAACTTAAAACGATTTCCGCCGAAGTGGATACCAATCTCGAATCCTCAACCTTGGCCTATTTAAGCGGTAAGGAAATCGGCAGCCCCGCGCTGATGTTCGATAACCTCAAAGGTCATGAAGGCTATCGCGGTCTCTATAATATTTTGGGCAGCAGCCTCAAGCGCATTTGCCTGGCTATCAATGAAGAGCCAACCGATGATTATGTCGAAGTGGTGAAAATCCTTAAAGACAAGATGGGCGAAAAACTGGGGCCGGCAACCGTGCGGGAAGACGAGGCCGTGGTGAACCAAAATATCGATAATGGCGATGAAGTTGATATCACCAAATTTCCGGCACCCCGCATGTGGCCCTTGGATGGCGGCGAATATCTCGGCACCTGTGATGCGGTGGTTACTCAAGACCCGGAAAGCGGCCGCATTAATCTCGGCACCTACCGGCAAATGATCAAAAGCAAAAACGAGGTCGGCTTTTATGTCTCGCCGGGTAAGGACGCCTTGCTCGACCGCGAAAAATGGTGGGAGATGGGCAAACCGGCCCCGGTCGCCGGGGTTTATGGCATCGATCCGCTGCTGTTTATCGTTGCCGCCACCAGTTTCCCTAAAACTCAGTCGGAATATGATTACTATGGCGGCATTGCGGGCACACCGATTGACGTGTTTGAAAGTGATCTCACCGGACTGACTTTACCCGCCGGGGCGGAAATTATTGTCGAAGGGTTTTGCTACCCGGATGAGACTTTTGCCGAAGGGCCGTTTGGTGAATTCACCGGCTATTATGGCCGGCCCGAGCGTCCAACGCCCTATATCAGGATTGAGCGGGTCCGCTACAAAGACAATCCCATTTTGACCAGCGCGCTGATGTCCGACTGGCCCTCCAATGAATGTGGTCTGTTTTGGGCGATGACGCGGGCGTCAAAAATCTGGAATGATTTGGACGCCATGGGTGTGCCGGGCATTAAAGCAGTATGGTCACCGCCCGAGGCCGCCGGCTGGGGCATGACCGTGGTTTCGATCAAGCAGATGTATGCTGGTCACGCAGCACAGGTGATGGCGCTGGCAGCCCAATGCATGGGAGGAGCATATTTCTCCAAATATATTGTCGTCGTTGATGATGATGTTGATGCCTCCAATCTGTCTGAAGTTATCTGGGCCATGGTTACCCGGTCGCGGCCCGATCAATCCATCGACATCTTACGGGAAACCTGGAGTACCTATCTCGATCCGAGCCAAAACCCTCCGGAAGAACGTCCTTGGGGGTCCAAATGCCTGATTAATGCCTGCATGGAATTCAAATATATTGACAGCTTTTCGCCGCGCAGCAAGTTGTCCAAGGATGCTTATGAAAATGCGGTAAAACGCTGGAATGAGGTTGGCTTTGAAGGTAAGGCGCCCAAAATAGACGTCTTTGAAGAGACACCATTTGAAGTGTAAATTTTATCGAAGCGGCTGATTTTGGCGCAGTTCTTTTTGGTGTTGGCCGATGCCGGTACCAAAGTCAATTTTACGCTACAGGTACGTCACCCAAAATAACCTGATTTTGAAATATTTCATTTTAATTCAGTCACTTGAAATTTAATATCCAAGGCATTAGGTCCTATGGATGTCTTTTCAGATTTGTATTTCTCCCGAGGTAAATTGTGTTTTCGCTCAGCACATTGGTTTTGTGCCTGGTGAAGGGTTAGCAGCCGTCAATGAAGCGATTAGCCGGGACGTTTTCCGGCCTGGTATGAGTTTCATGCGTGATACGCGGCAGATGTCTTTGCCGGAAGAGTTTGATTTTGCCTGGTTCAAAAAGGATTTTCAGGAGACCTATGAAAAGGAACATGCGCTTTTGCAAGGAACCAAATTTGCCTAGCTGGTTGATTCAACGGAGGATTATGCCAAAGCGCATGCTTGGGCGCTTGTGACACGTACCACCTACGGGCAAAACCGCCGAGCGTTTATAGAAATTACCTCTGCTTTTAAATGGCTTGATATCCCAGCTGACTATGAAATCGAATATGAACCAAAAATATTTACCCTTGAGTAATTACTACGCCAAACCACTCAACTAATTCTACCAGCGAATTTATTTTTACGTTTTTAGCATCTAGGCATTGCGTTTTTCGCTGGAAACGCAGATATATGCGCCGTTATGGCAAAGATTTTCATTGATGGTGAAGCAGGGACCACAGGCCTGCAAATTCTCGACCGGTTGAAAGACCGGAGCGATCTCGAACTCCTGCATCTCGGCGATGACCGGCGCAAGGATTTGGGGGCGCGTGCCGAGATGCTCAACAGCGCCGATATTTCCATTCTGTGTTTGCCGGAAGACGCTTCACGGGAGGCCGTCGGACTAATTGAAAATGACAGCGCCCGGGTAATTGATGCCTCAATCGCCTACCGGACCGATCCGGATTGGGCTTATGGCTTTCCGGAATTTCGGGCCGGTCAGCGCGATGTTATTGCGGGCGCCAAGCGCGTCACCAATCCCGGCTGTTATGCTTGCTCTTCAATCTCGATCATTTTTCCCTTGGTTGCTGCCGGTCTCTTGCCGCCAGATTTTCCGGTAACGATCAACGCAGTGTCAGGATATTCGGGCGGTGGCAAATCTTTAATTGCGGCTTTTGAAGATGATGCTTCGCCCAATCATACGGACAGCGAATTTTATCTTTATGGTTTGGGGTTGGCGCATAAACACACACCAGAAATTCAACGGCGGAGTGGTCTCGAACACGCACCGATTTTCGTGCCGAGTGTTGGGCGTTTCGCTCAAGGTATGTTGGTATCGGTACCATTACAGCTGTGGTCGCTGGGTGAAAGTGTTAGCCCGAGCGCAATCCACGCAACTTTGACTGATCATTATGCCGGCCAGCACTTTGTCACCGTAGCGCCTTTGGCTGATACCGCAGATATGGCGAGCCTCGATCCGGAAGATTTAAACAATACCAATATGATGAAGCTATATGTCTTTGCCAATGAAGAGCGGGGGCAGGCAGTGATCTCTGCCCAGCTCGATAATCTCGGCAAAGGCGCTTCCGGCCAAGCCGTTCAGAATCTCAATCTCATGCTGGGATTAGACGAAACTATTGGCTTGCGTTAAGCGGGTATAACCCTATTATTTCAGTAGTTTTTAACCGTTCTATTTCTCTTATAGTTTCTGCCAGCATTAGCACCAATTAGCTTTTCAGACCAACCTGCGTGGCACTTTCGGAGCAATCGAATTAACGCTTCGAAAGGCGTTAAGCTATGCTGTTGGAATATTCGTTCCTGGCCTTCGTGGTCATTACCTGTTCGCTATCGATCCTTTATTGTGCGGTCACCGGCATCTCTCCGGTGCCGAGTTCACGTAATTCAAAAAAACACATGTTTGATCTATTGCCGGCGGATTTTGCCGGCGAAGTGTGTGATTTAGGGGCCGGTTGGGGTTCGCTGGCGTTTCCGCTAGCTCGAAAATTTCCGCAGAGTTCAGTTTATGCCTATGAAATTTCACCGGTACCCTGGCTGGCCATGCAGCTGCGCCGGCTATTTCAGTTTCGCCGCAATCTCACGATTGAGCGCGTTAACATGCTTAAAAAGAGTTTCTCGTTTCGCGCCGAAACCAAAGCAGTGGTTTGCTATCTACACTCGGAAGCGCTTGAGAAACTGCGCCCCAAGCTGGAGCGCGACCTTGAGTCCGGCACGCTGATCATCAGCAATGTATTTGATATCCCCGGTTGGCAGCCGGAAGCCGTGCATGAAATCGAGGACGCCTTTTGCCCGCAGATTTATGTTTATAAAGTGCCGTAAAATTTCCCCTCAGACGCCGGGCGCTTGCCTCCGCAAGCTTGGCTTACGCCGCATAAGCGGCGACCCGCAGTCGCGGGTGTTAAAAGCCTATATTTCGGTAGATAAGCCATGAATTTTCCTCCCCCTTGAGGGGGGAGGGTTAGGGTGGGGGTGCTAATAAGTGCTTTTGCCAAAGCTCGATTAACACGCTGTCATTGATGGCCCGGCGAATGCGTTCAGAATTTTGTTTCTTGTCGACCACCGGAAACTTTACTCAAGACTTATCGATCCGGGACTGCGCGCGTTTTGGAATATCGAACTCCGGCAATCCTGCTTCCTTCCAGGATTCCAAAGCTTTCAACATGGTTTCCTTTGGCGGCAGGGAAAATTCATCTTCGGGTACGCTTTTAGTGCCATCGATGACGATTTTACTGCCGATTTTAACGCCGTCGACGGCTTCGATCGAGGGATCCATGGCGGCGCGCATAAAGACATCGTCGATTATTACGGTATCCCGGGACGGGTTGTACCGGGCATTCAACACCCAATCCATATGCACCGGGTCGCGGACGTCAATATCTTCATCGACCACCGTGACTCGTTTCAAAGCGCTAACCTCGGCAGCCATACGACCGACTTTTAAGCCATGTTTCTCATATTGCGGCGTCATCGAAATAATGCCATGCGCCATTTGACCGCCAAATGTCAGATCGATGTAGAAATCTTTGATGGTTTTCTCGCCGAGGTCGTGACGCAGAATTTTACTAATCAGTCCGGCCGTACTTTGGCTCTGTAGGGTCGTGCTCTCACTTGGTGGCATCTGGCTGGTCATGCCGTAATAGATGGCGTCTTGGCGCCGTGTGATGGCAGTGATGCGGGCGACTGGTTTCTGGCTGATCTCACACATAAAGCCAAGGTTTTCTCCAAATGGACCTTCCTTGTCACGTTCACCCGGCGCAATTTCACCCTCAATGATGATCTCGGCATTGGCCGGCACCAGGATATCATTGGTCACGCATTTGACGAGTTCCATCGGCGTGCCCAGCAGTCCACCGGCAACCTTCATCTCCTCCATGCCGGTTGGCATGGTCGCGACGGAAGCCAGTTGGTAGGCCGGATCGGCACCGATGACCCAGGCAACTGGGGCTGCTTTGCCTTGCTTCCACCAGGTTTCGCATTGATCGTGGCCGCCGCGGCGGGGATTCATATTAACCACGACATGGTGATCATCGCGTACCAAGGTGCGGTAAACGCCTGAATTTTGATTATCTGAGTCGACCAGTTTGGTCATTACCGTGGTCGTAATGTAGGGGGCCGCGTCTTTACCAGGCGTCCAGGTCGGGACTGGCAGATCGCTGAGATTGGCTTCATCACCCTTCAATACGACTTCCTGACAGGGTGCTTTTTCGACTATGACCGGGTCGAGCTGATTAACCAGGGCATCTTCCCAGCGTGGGTTGATTTGGTCGGGCTCACAGTCAAGTGCCAATGCATAGGTTGCCCGTGAAGCACCAAGCGCGCCTGTGCAGAGCGAAAGTTCCGAGCCTTCAACATTGTCGAACAGCAGACCAAAGCGGTCTTTTTCTGGAAGAGCCTGGAAGGCCCATTTAATCATGCTGGCCGGCTCCCAGCTGGCATCGACGCTCTTGGTTACGCGCCGGACCAAGCCTTGTTGCTCGGCGACGGCAAGAAAATCTCGAAATGAACGGCTCATGAACGGCTTCCCTGGTTATGTGGTGTGAATTGGCGAAATTATATGAGGAGGGAAAAAGGCTGTCACGCGAGATTATCGTATATCAGCTATACTATTTGGTACACGCCCATTTCTATTTCACTGAAATTGCCAAAGACTTCTATACGTCAATCAGTCCGTCTTCGAGTTCGGCGGCGTGGGATTGGATGAAGTTGAGGCGTAGCTCGGGTTTTTTGCCCATCAGATCATCGACCAGTTTGGCGGTCTCCTTGGCTTCGATTTTTTCATCATCGGTATGACGTAGCGGCACCGTTACCCGGAGCAGTGTGCGGGGCTCCGGGTTCATCGCTGTTTCCTTGAGCTGGGCCGGGGGCATTTCGCCAAGACCCTTAAAGCGGCTGACCTCGATTTTACCGCGGCCGGAAAACTCTTTTTCAACCAAAATATCTTTGTGGGCATCATCCATGGCGTAGAGCGTTTTGCCGCCCTGGCTGAGCCGGTAAAGCGGTGGCATGGCAATATAAAGATGACCATTTTCAATGAGTTGTGGCATTTCTTTAAAGAAGAATGTCATTAAGAGAGAGGCGATATGGGCACCGTCAACATCGGCATCGGTCATGATAATGACCTTCTCATAGCGTAAATCCTCATCGCGGAAACGGGGACCGGTGCCGCAGCCCAAAGCTTCGTTTAGATCGTTGATTTCCTGATTGGCTTGGAGCTTATCGGCGGAGGCGCTGGCAACGTTCAATATCTTGCCCCGCAGCGGCAAAATAGCTTGAGTTTTGCGGTCGCGGCCCTGCTTAGCCGAGCCGCCGGCAGAATCACCTTCAACGATGAAAATCTCAGTGCCTTCGGCGGAATTTTGTGAGCAATCGGCGAGTTTGCCTGGCAGGCGCAGGCGCTTGGTGGCCGATTGGCGTTTCAGCACCTTGTCTTGGCGCTTTTTCATGCGGATTTGTGAGCGCTCTATGACATGCTCAAGCAAGCGCTTGGCGGTCTCCGGGTCACCGCTCAGCCAGTGATCGAAATGGTCACCGAGTGAGCTTTCGACCAGCTTTTGCGCTTCGACAGTGGCGAGCTTTTCTTTGGTTTGGCCCTGGAACTGCGGGTCCGGAATAAAGACCGAGAGCATAATGCAGGCGCCGCCAACAACGTCATCGGCGTTGATTTTGCTTGCCGCTTTGACTTTGGTCAGATCACCATAGGCTTTAAGACCTTTATTGAGTGCTCCACGCAAGCCCAATTCATGGGTGCCGCCTTGCGGGGTGGGCACGGTATTGCAATAGGAATTAAAGAATTCATCTTCATCGACCGGCCAGGCGACTGCCCATTCAACCGTGCCGGAGCCGCCATTGAGATTGGCTTGGCCGAAAAAGGTGTTGGGCGTGATAGTGGCCCGGTCTTCCAAGGTGCTTTGCAGATAATCACTAAGACCGCCCGGGAAGTGAAGCGTCGCCGATTCCGGCGTTTTTGCGTCTTTTTCCAGCAGTTTGGGATCGCATTTCCAGCGGATTTCAACGCCCCGGAACAAATATGCCTTGGAGCGCGCCATACGATAGAGAGTTGAGGGACGAAAATGTACTTTAGAGCCGAAAATTTTCGGGTCCGGATGAAATTTGATCAGAGTGCCCCGCCGGTTGGAGACCTTACCGCCGTCTTTGAGTTTGCCCTTGGGTTTGCCGCGCTCAAAGCTTTGGGTCCAGAGCTTTTTGTCGCGCGCCACTTCAACGGTAAGATCATCGGCCAAAGCATTGACGACCGAGAGGCCGACGCCATGTAGCCCGCCCGACGTTTCGTAAGCGCCGGACTTGAATTTACCGCCGGAATGCAGCGTCGTCAGGATAACTTCGAGAGCTGACTGTTTCTTGAATTTGGGGTGCGGGTCGGTTGGAATGCCGCGGCCATTATCGCTAACGGTGATGTATTGATCGGCCGAAAGCTCCAAATCGATGCGGGTGGCTTCACCCGCCACCGCTTCATCCATGGAATTATCAAGCAGCTCAGCGACGAGGTGATGGACCGCCCGCTCGTCGGTGCCGCCGATATACATACCCGGGCGCAAACGTACCGGTTCCAAGCCTTCGAGAACTTCGATATCCTTAGCGGAATAAGACTTGTTTTTCTTCGGCTTTTTACCTGACGCGCCCGCACTAACCCCTTTTTTAGCTTTTTTTGGTGCATCGTCAAAAAGATCGGCCATTGAGTTACCTGTATTAATTTCTTGCGTTATTCGACATTATACTGTGTTTTACGTTAGAACTATAACAATATCTTGTGCCTCAGCAGATTATCTGTGGCAAGGGCAAACATCCAGTTTTTGAGGAAAAATCGATGTCTGATGATAATCAGGACCAGCAAACGGAAACCCCTGAAGGTGAGCGGACAATCACCGTAGTCGCCCAGCCTGCAGACACCAATCCGAGCGGCGATATATTTGGCGGCTGGATTTTGTCGCAAATGGATGTTGCCGGTGGCGTAGCTGCCAGCCGCCGCGCCCATGGCCGCACGGTGACGATTGGCGTCAAAGAAATGGAGTTTCACAAACCGGTGCGTGTTGGTGATCTGGTAAGCTGCTATACCCAAGTTCTTGACGTCGGCAGAACATCTTTGTCGATCAAAATCGAAACCTGGACGACCAATCATTACAATCCCACACCGCTGCAAAAAGTGACAGAAGGGGTGTTTACCTATGTGGCGCTTGATGAAAATCGAAATCCACGCCCAGTGGACAATTAAGTCGTAAAACCTTTTCGTCGGTTTAGTTCCCGGCCTGCAGCGTTCAGATAATTACCATCCAGACATAACCGGCAGCGAAAAAGACACTAAGGGCGGCAAACTCTTTAACAAATACTTTGGTATCCATGACAATTTTCCTCTTTCTGGTTGACTAAAATGGTTTTAAACCAAAAAGAACAAAATAGCAACATATAATTATAATTCAAATAGTAACAACAGGTTATCATAATTGTACTGTTGTTTCCTCGGGAGCAACCAGACCCGCTATCGGTGGCTAATTTTTGTATTAAACGTCGTCTAAATCAGCGAAATTTAGCACCGTTACCAATTATTGTTTTATATTAAAAACTAAATTTTTACGGCTATATAAATTGATTTTTTTCTTTCTTTTATAGCCGGTCTAGCTGCTCTATTATCAAACTCAATTAACAATTCAAAATTTAAGACTATTAGTAGTATCTGCTTTACCTTCAACGAAGGGATATGCGATGAGCAGAATAGGGAAACTTTTGGTCCTGTGTATATCCATATTGATATTCGCAGGCTTCACTGAATCATCGGGCCGGGCTCAGGACATCGTCAAGGTGGTGCTTAAACAGTCGGCCATCGATTTACGCGGTGACTACAAATTCTCTCTGATAAAATTGATACTAGAAGAATCACGCGACCGATATGGCCCCTACGAATTCAGATTTAATCCGCCGATCACGCGCAATCGCGCTTTGCTGGAAATGTTTTATGGTGACAAGATCAATTTATATACCGCGCCAGCGGACCGGGAATGGGAAGCCAAAACGATTCCCATTCGGATCCCCATTCGGAAAGGATTGCTCAACTTCAGGATACTTTTGATCAACAAAGACAAGAAATCTGAGTTCGCCAAAGTTAAATTGAACGCTGATTTGCAAAAATTTCAAGTGGGATTGAGAACTGGATGGACAACCACCAAGGTAATGCGGGCGCTCAAATTCGACATTGTCACGAGTCCAACATATGACGGTTTGTTTAAAATGCTCGACCGGCACCGTTTTGATTTTATTCCTCGTGGTATCAATGAAGTGTTTGGTGAGTATGAAGTCAGATCAAAAACCCATAAAAATATTTTGATTGAACCTCATCTCCTGATGAGTATGCCGATGCCGGTATATTTGTACGTCGCCCCTGAATCTCGGAGACTAGCGGAACGCATTCGTTACGGCTTTAACAAAATTCGTAATAACGGAAAGTTTGATGCGTTATTCAACAAAACCTACAGCAAAAGCATCGCGCGCGCGAAATTGGCGGAGAGAAAGGTTCTCAGAGTGGGAAATCCGCTCTTGAGCAAACAAACTCCGCTCAATGACGATACTCTGTGGTTCTTTCCGCTTCGCTCAAACTAAATATTAAAGTGGAGGCGTGGTTTCCTGCATGCCCTCTAGACCCAACGCCCAGCGGCCATAATTGGTACCTTGGACATCCCAATTTAGGCCAAATTGCGCCCGCCCGGCCTGGACGTTTCTGAATATTCGCTGGAGGTGTCGGTCCAGAAACAGCTCACCGGCGCCACCGGCATAAAAGATGCGTTCAATTGCCTTACACGCCAGCACGGAGGCGTAACTGCCTTCCATAATCAGCTTGGCATGCGGATCGCGTGGTACCGGATTGCCTTCGCCGATATATCTCATCGCATCCCGCGTATTTTGGCGGATCAAGAGCTTGGCAGCATCGAGTTCAGCCGCTGATTCAGCGATACGCAGCTGCAGGCTTTGAAAATCAGCTACTTTGGCGCCGAAACGGGAGGTCCTCTCTTTGATATCGGTGACAAATATATCAAGGGCACCGATGGCCATACCAACAACGACCGAGGCCAAAGTATAAGGCCCAAGTGCTCGGTGGCCGACTTTATAAACGCCGTTGTCATAAAGGCCTGCGCCTGGGGGGCGTGTGCCGCCGATAAAGGCGCGATTATCGGGTACAAAGACGTCTTTCATTTCAAGATCGTGACTGCCGGTTCCGGCGAGCCCGACAACCTGCCAAGTATCTAAGATTGTAACATCTGATAGCGGGATCAGGGTGGAAAGCATTTTATCGCTGCTCTCGATTGCGCTGCCACCGGCAAAGAACCAATCGGCATGCTGGCTGCCGCTGGAGATCGCCATGATACCATTACCGATATAACCGCCATCAACTTTTTTGAAGGCGCCGCTGGTCATTTTTGCAGAAGAAACAATTGCGTTGGGGTTTGCTTCCCAAACTTCATCCTGCACCTCAAATCCAAAATTAGTAATCATCAGCGGATGGCCACCGCAAACTCCCATAATCCAGCCAGTCGAGCCACAGCCTTCACCGACAGCCAGGGTCACGTCACAAAGCGTTTCCCAGCCCATTTCATAGCCGCCGTAACGTTTCGGCTTCATGGTATTAAACAGCCCAGCGGCGAACATTTCATCGAGGTTTTCCTGAGGAATGCGCCTTTCTTCTTCGCATTGCGCCGTCCGGCTGCGCAAACTTGGGATCAACTTCCGGGCACGCTCGACCAGTTCTTCCGGTGACGGTGTGGTAGCATCTAGTTCTGAAGTATCAAGCGATTCTGAATCAGGTGGCATAAATAATTTCCCCATTTATTTTTTTATATAAAATCAATTTTTTTTTTAAACTGAATAAATATTATCTGACCATACCGCTTTTTAAGGCGTAGCCAAAGGCTATGTTGGGCATCGGTGATACCAATTTAGCCAGTTAACCTATTAATGGTGACCAAAGCCACCGGCAAAATTAGCGGCGATCTGTTTTTGCCGGATTTCTTCCGGCCAGCGGCTTTTAATGTAAGTGATCAGCGCCCAAATTTGTTTGCTGGTTAAGGTGTCCTTGTATCCCGGCATATTGCTTTTAAAAGGTGGTGGATAAAAATTGGCGGTTCCTTCTTCGATATAGCGGAAAATTTGGCGGTCAGAATGCTGCCAGGTATGGCCATCTTCATTTTGGGGAGGGGCGGGATAGGAGCCGTCGGCGCGTTGTGTTTCCCAGTTGGGTTCACCTTCTAGGTTAATACCATGGCAGGACGCACAATTTTCTTCATAGATGATTTTACCTTCGGCAATCCGCACCGGGTCAAGTAATTTGGCTTCATTAGTCAATTTTCCCGTTGCCAGAAAATAGCCAATAGCAACTCCGGCAAGCAGCAGATACAAACTTCCAAAAAGAAGTAATTTTTTGATCACACTTATTTTCCACTGTTTTTAAATTAGCGACCGTATATCTAAATAGATAATAAATGTTTATATATGCTAACATATTGCTTAGTGGTGTCGAGATTTGGGGAACTCAATGGCAATTAAAGAGATTATTTTAGCGATTGATGATGACCCGGCCGTTCTCCAATTTATCAAAGTCGTAAGTCACCATGCAGCTTACGAATTTCATGGTGCAGATAGTGGTGCCCGGGGATTGGAACTGCTCAAACAAATAAAACCCACTGCCATTTTGCTTGATGTTAATATGCCCGATATGGACGGGCTCGAAACACATAAAAAAATTAAGTCAGATTTTCCAAAACTAAGCGCACCTGTAATTTTTTTGTCAGCGAAAAAAGAATTAGCGACGATCAGTGAGGCAACCTCCTGGGGTGCTACATATTTGCTTAAACCGATTGATCCCCGCCGACTGCTGGAAAAGATCGATTCCGTTATCCACGATGCCAGGGCCAAAAAAGTGTTGTCGTGATTTGCTTCAATTATTTTGATTTCACTTAATGACGGCTAGTCATTTTCCCTAATTTGCGCCACTAACCACCTCGGCGTATACTATCTCCATACTAATTTAGCGGTTAGAGGAGCAGGTATTGCCGAACTCCTTACTGAAATTAGCATACAGTTCTCCCGATCTGCGATGCGGCGTTAAAGTCCGATGGCTTGCGGCTGCGCTCCTCTTAATTTTTGTTTCATCCGAAGTAATTGCCCAAGTACTACCCAACACAGCGGCTAATCGCCGGCGTGGTGTTGCCGGCTGTACTCAAACAACTTCCGGCATAACCTGTCCGGGGGGCGGTGGTGGTGGAGGCGGCAGTTACGGCGGCTACAATGCCAATACCATGATGATGGGTATCATGGGCAACGCCATGAACAGTTTTATGCAGGGCTACCAACGTGGCTTGGCAATCCGGGCGCGTAAGCAAAGGGGTAATCGGCTCAATGATCAGGGCTTGAGATATGAACGCCAGAAAAACTGGTCCTCGGCAGCGAGTTCTTACCGCCAGGCTCTGCAGTATTGGAACCACCCGACCATCGTTTCAAATTTACGCCGGGTTGAAGATGAATTGTCAGGTGCTGCGGATCGCCGCCGCCGGGCAGAGCGCCGCCGCCGGGCCGCCTGGGCGGCTAAGCAAAAACGCCTCAAGAATATGATAGGCAGTCTTGCTGACAGCTTAACCCAGGGCGGTACCTTGGGATCGCTGCCGGACACCGACATGGGATTTGCGCCGCCGGGTGGCACGCCGTTCTTTGGCACTGGTGGCGCTGTTACGGCAAATGCCTCGCCGGATGGTAACGGTCTTAGTTTTATGGGTCCCCAAGATGAATTTTTCAGCAAGGGCAATAAAAATTCAGCGATCGTTGATCTCAGAGAGGGGGCGTCCGATCAGTTGGCGGTTAATGCCGATAAAGTTGAGATTGGCAAACCGGACGACGCTAAGGACGCTTTAAATTTTTATCAGCCGAACGATAAAGTTAAGGGAGCCGGTCAGGCGGGCCTTGCTCCTGGTGAACCTATACCGGTCAAACGAACTCCGACCAGCCGTAAAGCCGAGTTGTTGCTCGATTCATTGGAGCATGGTAATCGCGATTGGCATAAGAGCCGCGAATATCTGGTCAAGCTCGTCGAAGCCAATCCGAACGATCAGGACGCCTTGGCAGCGTTACAGGATCTTGATGCAGCCCAAGCACTGGATCGGGAACGTTCACGCAAAACCCAGCCCCTGCAGCGAAAGGAAGATACCCATGAGTTGATGAACAGGTTGCTGGTTAAGAGAGCTCTGGAAGACAAAGGAAACTACGACAAATTTGGCTGGTCGGTTAAGCCGCCGACAAAAGAGCAAGCAGCTGATCCTCAGTATCAGCACAAAATGCTAACGGCGGAAGGCCTGCGCTCGGATAAGCAGGGACACCACCGCCGGGCGCGCCATTATTTTGAGCGGGCGCTGGCCTTGGACCCGAAGAATGAGGATGTCAAAGCGGCGCTTGAAAACACGCAGAAGAATTTGAATGCAGAGGCGGATAAATTAATGTCGCAAGGCCTGCAGGCCCGTAAAGACGGCGACGCTTTAAAAGAATTGTCATTCTATGACAAAGCACTGGTCCGCAAACCAAATGATCCGGCGATTAAAAATCTGATCACCGAGGCCCGGGAATCGCTTCGGCACGAAGCCGGGCAATTAAGTATTGAGGGCGTCAAAAAGTATCAAGCCGGTGATCCCTGGCGCGCCTTGGTTTATTTCAGGCAGGCGCAGGAAAGAATGCCGAGTGACAAGCGGCTTAAAGCTGTAATCAAGGTAACCGAAGATACGATTAAAAATCGCCAGAGTGGGCAAGGCCCTTTAAGAAACCAGGGCCTCAAAGATATCGCTGCGCTGACCCGCAAAAAACTTGATGACGAAGCTCATGACTTAAGTGTCAAAGGTATCGAAGCGGGCCGCCGGGGCGATGAACTGAAATCACTCGACTATTTCAAACAAGCTTTAAAGCGCCGGCCCAATGATCAGGGCATCAAAGATATTATTGCGCATTCGCAGAAAAAACTGGATGACCAAGCTCATACTTTAAGTGTTAAAGGTATTGAAGCGGGCCGCCGGGGCAATGAAATACAGGCGCTCGGTTATTTTAAACAGGCTTTGAAGCGCCGGCCCAATGACCAGGGCATCAAAGACATTATCGCGCACTCGCAAAAAAAGCTTGATGATCAAGCGCATGCCTTAAGCGTTAAAGGTATTGAAGCGGGCCGCCGGGGCAACGAGAAACAAGCGTTGGAGTATTTCAAACAAGCCCTGAAGCGCCGGCCCAATGACCAAGGCATCAAAGACATCATAAAACACGCTGAAAGTAAGCTTGCTAAAAAGAACAACGCTAATACGAAGCAGTAGAGACTAAATTTCATGCCAATAGTGAAACTTTTAAAAATTACTCTGGTTGGGGCTTGCTTAAGCATCGTCCTGCCGTCCGATATTTACGCCCAAACACCGACCCAAAAGCAAATGGCGGATAATGCGATGGCGCGTGGTGTCGCCATGGCCCAGCGCAAACAATGGCCCCTGGCGATTAAATATTTCAAAGCGGCCTTTCAAGCCACGCCAACAGACCCCCGCGTCTTGTTCAATTTGGGGCTTGCCCATGACCGGGCAGGGGGGCGGTCGCTTGTTGCGGCTGCTTGGTATCGGGCTTTTTTAATTGCTGCGCCGGCTTCTGGTAATAGCGCCAAAGTTCAAAAGCGGGTGGTTGATCTTGAGATCGAAACGGAATCCCAAATTGCCCGCATGCTGGATACCGCTCAGACCATTGCCTCACAAGTTTCGGGCAAGGGTAAAACTTCTGTGCTTGATCGCATCGCCCGCGCTCATGCTGAAAACGGAGATATCGCCTCTGCCCAGCAAGTCGCGCAAGGTATTACCAGTGGCGGCAGGCAAAGTGCCTGGTCGCAAGCTTTGATCGCAGCCCTGCAAGCGCGTAACGGATTGTTTGATCAGGCTAGCAGCCTTGCAAAATCTATTCGTTCCCGCCCAGCCCAGGCCTGGGCATTGGCTGAGATCGCTGTATTAAATGCCGGTAAAGGGGATTTCGCTGCTGCCCTGGCGGCCATTGAGAATGTGCGGGGCCGGGAAAGTGCGTGGGCCTATTCCCGCATTGCATCTTTACAAGCGCAGGCTAACGATAGTGAAGGGGCCAAGGCGACGCTCAAGAAAATTGGCAAGGCACAGCTCGGTTTTCGTTTGGTGGTGCTGGCTCATCTCGCGGCCGCCTTGGGGAGTTCCGGGCAACCCTGGCATATTGATCAGGCCAGGACCCATCTCGACGAAATTATGACGGAAGCCAACAAAGTCAAAAACTTTAAGTCCAAATTGGCTGTCTATTTGCAGGTGATTAAGGCGCGGCTAAGTTTCCAGGATATTGCCGGGGCCGAAGCGGTGCAGCGGTTGCTGACTTCTGAGCCCTATAAAACCGCCGGACTGCGCGCCATCGCCGAAGGCAACAAACAGTTTAAAACGGCAGAGCTTTACCGCTGGTCTGGCTTGGCGTTGCAAATGGCGAACTCGGCTCAGCTCGGCAATATCTCTCAATTGCTGGCCCAGGCCAAGCTGCAGGACCCGGCTAAGGGTGCATTATCAATTGCCAAGATCGCCGAAAAATCTGCCCGCATGTTGCGGCGATTTCGACAGCCTTAGAAGTATTTAGCAATGTTTCTGGAACCTTTACAAAAAATTAGTTTAGACTTAAACTAATTTGGGAATAGGGAGTCGGAGCTGCAAATGTGGAAACCAGCCGAAAAAATAAAATATGCACCTGAGCCGGGCGTTTGGCCGAGCAAAACCGAGGCGGCGGATTCGATGTGGTTCAGTCCGATCGACTTTGGCAATCTGCATCTCGAACAGCGCACCTGGATTCCGGCGATGGTGCCGTGGCGCTCGACCGAAGAAGGTATCGTCACTGACCGGGTGCTCGCCTGGTATGAAAGGTTTGCTCAAGGACAGCCCGGCTGCATCGTCATCGAAGCGACCGGTGTGCGCGATGTGCCGAGCGGCCCCTTGATGCGGATCGGCCATGATCGCTTTGTCCCCGGTATAAAGGATCTCGCAGATACAGTGCGCCGCGCCAGTGAAGGCCGGACCAAACTTTTTATCCAGCTCATCGATTTCCTCTCGATCCGCCGCCGCCCGGCACCAGAAAAATATTTTCAACGGTTCCTGCAAATCACTGATGATCATCGCGCTGCACTCGGTGCCAAGGATTGGACAGAAGAAAAAATCCGCGAACATCTAAGCGCGCTCGAAGACGAAGCTCTTGATGAAATATTGTCCGAGCGCGAGTTGGATAATCTCCGCATGGGGACCCGGGAGCGCGTTACTGATATCGAGTATGAACATATCCGGGAATTGCCGGAAGTGCTGCCCGGAATTTTTGCCGATGCCGCCGAGCGGGCGCAAAAAGCCGGACTTGATGGGGTCGAGTTGCACTATGCCCATGCTTATACAATGGCGTCTTTTCTAAGCCGGAAAAATAATCGTGACGATGGTTATGGGGGGGAACGGGAAAACCGCATACGTCTGCCGCTCGAAGTTTATGCCGCTGTGCGCGAGCGTGTTGGCGATGACTATCCGGTGGGCTGCCGATACCTTTCCGATGAGATCATCGAGAATGGCAGCGACGTTGAAGATGCCGCTTATTTCGGTGTTGAACTGGCCAAGGCTGGCATGGATTTTCTGTCGCTCTCCAGGGGCGGCAAGTTTGATGACGCCAAGCAGCCGGGTGTCGGTGAGGCGGCTTACCCCTATACCGGGGAGAGCGGGTATGAGTGTATACCGGCTTACATTTCGGACAGCTTCGGCCCCTATGGCCGCAATATCCAGCCGACCGCGTTGATTAGAAAAGCCATCCGTGACGCCGGCTTAGAGACGCCGGTGGTGGTGGCCGGTGGCGTTCACGGCTTCGAGCTCGCCGAAAAAATCCTCCAAAACGGGGAGGCGGATATCGTCGCCTCTGCCCGTCAATCACTTGCCGATCCTGATTGGTTCTTGAAGGCCAAAGAGGGCAGGGGCGAAGATGTGCGGCTCTGCACTTATTCGAATTACTGTGAGGGGCTCGATCAAAAACACAAGATCGTCACCTGCAAGCTTTGGGATCGTCTCGAGATGGATCAACCCGATATTCAGAAATCCGAAGATGGTAAACGCCGTTTGGTTGCTCCTGACTGGCAGGCATGATGAGGCTCCTTTTTGTCACGGCGCTGATTTTTCTTATCGCCCAGCCCCTGGCATCGCGCGAAATTCGTATGCAGGAACGCTTCAATGTCGGCGGCTATATAAAATTCGGCCCCACCAAACCCTACAAGTTTCAACCCCACCAAAATCCCAGCACTTTACCCGTTGCTGATAGTGCTCAGTTGGACCAGCGCGGTAACACTGCGGCGGCGGAAGCAGCCAAGAATTATGTGGCAAAATATCCCGGCACGACGGCGATGATGCTGCTCGATCAGGGCAAGATCATCTTTGAGGCCTATCAAGGTATGGGGAACGAAAATCGAGAATTTTACAGTATGAGCATTGCCAAAAGTATGACCAGTCTAGCCGTCGGCAAAGCGCTCTGCAACGGTGTATTTAAAAACCTGGAAGTGCGCGCCGGCGATATCGTGCCCGAGCTTAAGATTAATAATTATGGCCAAAGCTCGATACGGCATCTGCTGACCATGAGTTCGGGCGCTTTTATGACGGTGTTTGGCGGGCGGCCAAAATACAGCAGTGGTATGGGCCGGCGTCCCAAAAACGGTAAACCCTATGGCGGGCCATCCTGGCCGATCCGGCTCGGTCAAATCACCATCAGCGATGTCTTGTGGGGGAAAGTTTGGGACATAACAGAAAACAAAAATCACGCTCAACCGGGAGAGGTCTTTCTTTATCGCAATACTGAACCCATGGTGATGAGTAAAATTATTGAGCGCTTAACGGGTAAAAGCCTCGCTGCCTATTTTAACAAACATGTCTGGCAGCAAGTCCGTGGTGCCAGGAGCGGTCATTGGGAAACCGATATTGCCGGCACGACTTTGGCGATGTCCGGCTTTCAAGTGAGTTTGCGTGACTGGGGACGGATTGCGCTTTGGATACTTGCGGAGCGAAAAAAACCGGGCTGTTATGGCGATTATCTCCGCCAAGCGACGACGACCCAGATTAAGACCTCGGGCCTTGGCGGCTCTGCGAACACGCCTTTCAAAGGCTATGGCTATCAGTGGTGGACCGAGCATCCCATCGCCCCCGGCTTTTGGGGCAAGGGCTTTGCCGGTCAGGAACTCGCGATAAATCCCGAAACAGATAAAATTCTCATCAAGTTTGGCTATCGCGTCTATCCCGGCGTCAGCAGCGATATCACCAAACTGTTCCGCAATTGGAATTAACTTTAAAAAGGTTCCAGGAACCGGAGTCGCAATTAGAGGGCAGTTGTTGCGAGTCCGGTACCTGGAACTGGGGTCGCAGGCGTTTGCAATTAAGGCACAAAGGGTGCGACTTTGATAATTTATTTTCGAATTGTTTCCGATCTGCACTATACTCAATGCATGCTTAGATACACCTTGATACCTGTGCTTATTCTGCTCGGCGGCTGTCAGTTTTGGATTGCCGGCCACAATACAGATATGACGGCCTATGTGACCGGCGGCGGCACAGCAGATCCGTTGGCCGGCACCACCGTCTATAAATTCGATATCGTCGGCACTGGTATCAATTGCAGTGGCACCTCCTGGCCCAACCGGCAAAGGCGTAGCGCCCAGGAACCGGAAGCCTTTACGCAGATTACCTGCAGCGATGGCCGCACCCGCAAGGGTGAGTCCAAACTGGTCACGGCGGATACCGGTAAGTCAAAAGGCACAGATTCCTGCGGCAATACATTCGTCTTTGATTTCAGCGTCAATAAACATTTCATTGATGAAAAAGAAGTTGAGTACCGGGACAAAGTCAAACAAGGCGGCGGTTATTGGAACGACAAATGTATCGCCAGCACCGACGCTCCCGCCCACACCGATCCGTTAATTTAGTTTTCCCTTTATGAGTTAATCGGTACGGCGACGCGAGCCAACGTGCCTTTGCCATTTTGTCCTGAGAGAATAATCGCATCACCGCCTTGTTGACGTGCGATCTCTCGAACGATTGGTAAACCCAAGCCGCATCCGTGTACGTTGCTCGATGGCAGGCGGTAAAATCTTTCAAAGACCTTACGGTGATCTTCCTGTGGAATACCCGGCCCATTGTCTTCGACTTCGATAACTGCTTCTCCATTGGATTTCAAAACCCGCACTGACGTGTGACTGCCTGAAGGGCAATAATTAATAGCGTTGTGAGTGAGGTTGCGTAGAAGTTCCTCAAATAATGTTGGATCACCGGTAATCATCAGGGCCTCATCATTACCCTCAAAGCCAAGATCAATTTCCTTTTCAATCGCCACCGGCACCATGGATTTAGTAACCTCTATACATAGTTGGCGGATATCAAATTCCTGCCGAATTGCTTTGCCTTCGCCAGGTGTGGCACGCGCCAAACTCATCAATTGATTAATGAGCCGGGTCGTTTGTTCGGCGGAATCATGGAGATGCGAGAGCGTTTTTTGTGTTTCTTCCGGATCCTGATGACTCAACGCCACCTCCGTCTGGGTTTTAATGGCGGCAAGCGGGGTGCGAAGCTGGTGGGCAGCATTGGCGGTAAAGCGCTGCATCGCTTCGATACTGTTGCTCAATCTTTGCATCAAGTGGTTGATCGCGCCAATTAAATTGCGCACTTCATAGGGAACCTCATGCTCGATCGGGTGCAAATCCTCCGGGTTGCGGCGGTTAAGTGCTTCTTCCAGCCGGGTGAGCGGTTTCAGACCGCGGCCGAGACCAACCCAGACGATAATCGCGGCGACCAGGATCAACAGAGCCTGACGGATGGCGGCGCTGGTAATGAGTTCTCCGATCAGCGCGTTTCGAGCTTCGACAGTTTCAGCAACTTTAATGACTACGCGGGCAGATAGCTTCGGACTGGATAGCACGCGAACGATAGCGCCAATGCGAACGGTTTGGCCTTTGTACTGAGAATCATAAAAAACCGGATCACTGCGCAACGGCTTCAGACTCGCCGGTATTTCGGGTAAATCCGCATAGCCGGTAATAAATTTTTCGCCCGGCCCGGACACCTGATAGAAGACCCGGTCCTGCGCTGCCGAAGTCAACATTTCCAAGGCAACATATGGCACGTCGACGAAAATTTTGCCACTTTCGATAACGACACGTTCGGCAATCGCCAGCGCTGAGCCTAACAATACTCTATCATATGCTTCATTTGCTGCCGTGCGGGAGTTTTCACGCACATCCATCAACATGATCGCACTGACTATGGCGAGCGGGATAATAACCCAAAGTGCCAGACGGCGGCGGAGTGATTTATTGCGCCAACTCATAATTCACCCATTATGGTTTCTCCAGCAAATAACCAAGACCACGCACTGTTCTAATGGAAATGTCTGCCGGCTTAATCCGTTTGCGCAGGCGGCTGACATGCGTTTCGACGGCATTTGGCGTGATGTCATGATCGAAACTTGCCAGCCCGTCAGCGATCTGATCTTTGCTGACAACTTGTCCAACACGATTGAGTAGCAGTTCCAGCAGGCTAAGTTCCCGCCGCGGAAGTTCAATTGCATCTTCGTCGAGCCAGACCCGGCGGGCGACGGTGTCAAACCTCAAGCGGCCATGCTGAATTACAGGACTTGCATGATCTGATTGACGTCTAAGGTGCGCCCGTACCCGCGCTTCCAATTCTGACAGCTCGAAAGGTTTCGTAAGATAATCATCAGCGCCCAAATCTAGCCCGGCTACACGATCTTCTATCTGATCCCGGGCCGTCAATATGATCACCTGAACTTTGTCGCCGCGCCCGCGAAGCCGGCGCAGTACTTCCAGCCCGTCACATCCCGGCAAATTTAAATCGAGAACCAACAGGTCATAATTTTGTATCTTGAGAACTTGATCGGCTTCTTCACCGTCGTTCAGCGTATCAACTGCCAGCCCCATCTTTGAAAAGGCTCGCGAAATGCCGTCGGCCAGTGCCATATTATCTTCAACAATTAAAACTCTCATAGGATTAATATTAGTATAAGCTATGGTACAAAAGAAGCATGAAGCGATTACCAGGGTTTGGATCAATTAAGATGCGCAATTTTATTAGTCTGTTTTTATCGGCGTTTCTCGTGATTTCAGGCGCTGCTGCCGAGATCTACAATTTTCCGGCAAAGGATACTGCTGTTGACGAGCTGGTCATCTACAGCACCACGGATATCGATGCCGCCCGTTCGTTGATTGAAGATTTTCAGGTGCTGCACAACAATGTTGAAGTGCAGTATCACGATCTTCAAAGCCTTGAACTTTTTGATCGCGTTCTCCGTGAGACCGATGCCAGAAAAAAGACAGCTGATTTTGTTTTTTCCTCGGCGATGGATTTGCAGATGAAGCTCGCCAATGATGGCTATGCACAAGCCTACAGATCACCGGCTGCAAAAGATATTCCAAGTTGGGCCAATTGGCGAAACGAGGCATTCGGCATCACATTTGAACCGGCTGTGATCGTCTATAACAAAAAGTTTTTTGCCGGGCGGGCCGTGCCTAAAACGCGGACAGAGCTAGTCGATCTCTTGGAAAAACAAAATGCTGAATTTTTCGGCAAAGTCGCAACTTACGACATCCAGCGCAGCGGTCTAGGTTTTCTCGTATTAGCAAGAGATCAGGAACATTATAATGCGACCTGGAATATGGTGCGCGCTTTTGGCCGAAGCAGCGTTAAACTTTATACCAGTACGGCCGCCATTCTGGATCGCGTCAGCGACGGCAATTATGCACTCGGCTATAATGTCTTAGGTTCCTACGCGGCAACTCGGGCAGATCGCGATCCCAAAATTGGCATCGTCATGCCGTCCGATCATACGGTCGTGCTGTCGCGGATTGCCTTGATCCCACGCAATGCCCGATCGGTAAAAAATGGCAGGCTGTTTCTGGATTATGTTTTATCGCAACGCGGTCAGCGGGTGTTGGCTGAAAAAGCTGGCCTTAACGCCATTCATCCTGCGGTCACCGGCAATCGGACGGCAGCAAAAATGCGGCAAGCTGCCGGTTCTAGCTTGCGCCCAATTAAAGTTGGCCCGGGGTTACTGGTCTATCTTGATCAATTCAAGCGCTCAAAGATGATTACCAATTGGGAAAATGCACTAACTGGGCGATAGATATAAATTCTCTCTTTTTATTATTCTGACAGGTTTTTGACAGCTTTTGAGTTTAGCGTCGAAGGTCATGAAAGCTGCTCATTCCAATAAGACAGCTTCAGAAACATTTATTATCTAAACAGGAGAGTAACAATGTTTACGTTCACACAAACTTTAAACCGGCGTGCGTTTCTTGGCACGTTGGCGGCCGTTGGCCTTGGTGTATCCGTTTTGGGTGCACCAGCTGGTGCAGCGGATATCGACAAAATTCACTTTCTCATTCCGGGCGGCGCTGGCGGCGGCTGGGATGGTACCGCCCGCGGTACCGGTGAAGCGCTGACCAAATCAGGTATCGTCAGCTCAGCATCATATGAAAATATGTCCGGTGGCGGTGGTGGTAAAGCCATTGGCTATTTGATCGAGAATGCTAAATCAAGTCATGGCACGCTGATGGTGAACTCGACGCCGATTGTGATCCGCTCATTGATCAAACGATTTCCGCATAATTTCCGTGACCTGACCATGATTGCCGGCACCATTGGTGACTACGCTGCGATCATTACCGGCAAGAACAGCCCCTACAAAAACTTTAGTGATCTGCTCTCGGCTTACAAAAAAAATCCGAAAAAAGTCTCTATCGGCGGTGGTTCCGCTCCGGGCAGTATGGATCATCTCGTTGCCGCGATGGCCTTCCAGGCTGCTGGCGCTGATCCAACCAAAGTTAAATACATTCCTTATGATGCCGGTGGTAAATTGAACGCGGCTATTTTGGCCGGCGAAGTTGCGGCCGGCTCAACCGGTTTTTCCGAAGCGGTTGCTTTGGCAAAATCAGGTGAGATGCGGATTTTGGCAGTAACTTCTGAAAAGCGAATTCCAGCTTTCAAAGCAGCACCAACGCTTAAAGAACAAGGCGTTAACGCGACCTTCGTTAACTGGCGTGGCTTCTTTGCCGCTCCGGGATTGCCGGCAGCAAAAGCCAATGCCTATCGGGCTGCAATCGCTAAAATGTATAGCACGCCTGAATGGGAAGCTGTGCGGGCGCGTAACGGCTGGGTCAACATCCATAACCCGGGCGAAAAGTTCGTTTCCTTCCTCGAAAATCAGGAAAAAGTTATCAAGACCTTGATGACAAAACTTGGTTTCTTGAAATAGACTAATTGTGATGCCGGGGCTCATTAATTGAGCTCCGGCCTTTCAAACTCGTAATAGTTAGTTCTAATTGGGAAGGACTTCCATGACGCTCGACCGTGCCATCGCTGGAATTTTTCTTCTCGTCTGTTTGATCTACGGCTACACCGCCTTCGTCACCATGGAGGCCGGATTGCTGCCGTTCGAAATGAATATGACGTTTCTGCCGAATACCATGCCGAAATGGCTGAGCGTTTTAGGGATTATCATTGGGCTGGTCGTCGTTTTCCAGACCGGCCCCTCAGCGCAAGCAGAAATCGATGACAGTGAAATAGATTACCGCAATCTGCGGCAATATAAGCTGGGTCAGGCAATCTTTCTGCTGGCCTTGATGGTTGCTTATGCACTGCTGCTGCGGCCTATCGGTTTTATCGCTGCAACGACGTTATTTATCGCCGGTGGCAGTATGATTTTGGGTGAGCGGAACTATAAATTATTGCTGCCGATAGCAATTTTTACCGCCTTCTTTATCTGGTATCTGGTGCAGGAACTGCTCGGTATTTTCCTTAAGCCCTGGCCCTGGTTCTTATAGGGGTCTGGGAAATGATCGAAGGAATTCTCCAGGGTCTTGAAGCCGCTTTATCGCTGCAAAATCTCATTATGGTGGTGGCCGGCTGCTTGCTTGGCACTTTCATCGGTATGCTGCCGGGATTGGGGCCGATGTCGATCATTGCCATCATGATTCCGGTGGCGATCAAGATTGGTGATCCTTCGGCGGCCCTCATATTACTCGCTGGCGTTTATTACGGCGCAATTTTCGGCGGCTCAACGTCTTCCATATTAATTAATGCGCCGGGTATTGCCGGCACCGTGGCGACATCCTTTGATGGGTATCCGCTGGCCCGCCAGGGCAAAGCGGGTAAGGCGCTGACCATTGCGGCTATTGCTTCTTTTACCGGCGGTACCGTCGGCGCAATTTTGCTGATGGGCTTTGCCCCGGCACTCGCTACCGTCGCGCTGCTTTTCCATTCAGCCGAGTATTTTGCCCTGATGATTGTCGGCCTGTCGGCGATTGCTGCCTTCGCGGGTTCGGGCAATGTCGCCAAAGCCTTGATGATGACCGTGTTGGGGTTGATGCTCGCGACCATGGGCGAAAGTGCCCAATTTAACGCGCCGCGGTTCACCATGGGCATTTCCGATTTACAGAGCGGTATTAGTTTCATCACCCTCGCGATGGCGCTCTTTGCGTTGCCGGAAGCGCTTTATCTGGTGCTTGATCCGAAGCGCTCCAATACCGGCGGAGCAGGGGGCGAGATCAAAGACCTCCGCATTACCAAGTCCGAGGCCAAACAGATCGCGCCAGTGATCACCCGCCAATCGATCCAGGGTTTTCTGATCGGCGTCATGCCGGGCGCCGGAGCCACCATTGCCTCGTTCCTGGGCTATGCCGTTGAGCGCAACATCGCTAAAGGTGAAGAACAGGAAGAGTTCGGCAAAGGTTCGGTCAAAGGCCTGGCTGCACCCGAGACCGCTAATAATGCGGCCTGTACCGGCTCGTTTGTGCCCTTGTTAACGCTGGGTATTCCCGGTTCTGGCACGACCGCGATATTACTCGGCGCTCTGATCGCATTAAATGTGACGCCCGGGCCGCGCTTGATGGTCGATAATCCGACGATCTTTTGGGCGGTGATCATTTCAATGTATATCGGCAATGTTGTGTTACTTATCCTCAATCTGCCGCTGATCCCCTATATCGCCAAACTTTTGCTGGTGCCTCGCAACTACCTGATCCCGTTCATATTGTTTTTCACCATGATGGGCAGCTATATCGGCCAAAACAATGCGACCGAATTACTGCTGCTCACCGGTATGGGCATCGCCGCGACGATCATGCGCTTTGCCGGCTTCCCGCTGGCGCCGATGCTGATCGGATTTATTCTCGGCCAAATGCTGGAAGATAATTTCGCCCGGGCGATGAATCTCACCGATGGCGTCAGCTTTATGTGGGAGCGCCCGATGACGACAGCTTTGCTCGTATTGGCGATAGTTTTGATCTTCCTGCCGTCAATCCGCGAGCAACTTGCCAAGTTACGGCGGCAAGGGGTTGCCGAGGGCGACTAAAAGATTTATCCACTCGATCTATTATGCCGATAAATAAACTCATCGAAGGCTTCCAGGCTTTCCGCAAAACGTATTACGATGACCAGCCGGAAATTTACAATTCGCTGGTTGAGAACGGCCAGCACCCGGACGCTATGGTCATTGCCTGCTCCGACAGCCGGGTTAATCCCTCGATTATCACCCAAGCCGGGCCGGGCGAGCTGTTTGTTGTCCGCAATGTGGCTAATTTGGTGCCGCCTTACGATCCGGGCGGCAGCTATCATGGCACCAATGCGGCGCTGGAATATGCGGTCAGGGATTTGGCCGTTTCTCACATCATTGTCTTAGGCCATGCTCATTGCGGCGGTATCCAGCGGTTGCTTGACGGCGCCGAGGCAGGGGAGGCACGCGAATTCATTGACGACTGGGTGGCGATTGCCGGTCCGGCGCGGGGCGAAACTCCTGGCGATGCCGAGCGCAAGGCGGTGACGGTCTCACTGAGCAATCTCTTAAGTTTTCCCTGGGTCCGCGACCGGGTCGAAGACGGTACGTTAATCCTGCATGGCTGGTGGTTTGATCTCGACGCCGGCGAACTGCTCGAACACCAGAGCGGCGATGCCTGGACGGAGCTGGTGGGTGCGGATTGATTTTCCTACCGTCAATCCGCGAACAGCTTGCGAAACTACGATGGAGGGGGGTGCCGATGGGGATTAAATTCTTCCAATCAATCCAATTGCGCCTGACATGGTCTTGTGAGAATATCCAAGCAATAGTTGAATGATTAAATTTTCTTCTTCTCCTTAAACTAGTTGATTCCTGTTGGATTGATATGAGTGGACCGGAAAATATTCGAGGGATCGATTATCAAGTTTCCTACACTATTTTACGAGTTCTTGAAGAGTTATCAAAAGTTAATCGAGACTTGATTGAAGTGCAGGTAGAAAGTCTTGATGATACGGGCGAAGATTTGAACCTTTTCTTCTTCGATGGCATCTCTGAACGCATTCAACTTAAGAAAAAAAGTGAGGGGTACCAGTGGACTCCGTCTGAATTGAAACCAATATTGAGCAATTTTATTCAGAATAATGGAGAAAATGTGCGGTTTGCTTTTGTTACCAATGGACCAGCCAGTAGGGATGTTAAATCTTTAAAAGAAAAAATCGAAAAGGGGAATGTACCGGAGGATAAATTTCTTAAGAAATTTTGCACTAAGGAGCTAGAACCCAGCGATATCAAATCGATAATGTCGAAATTGGCTATAATTACACGAGCTTACAGTTCCGATGATGATAACGATCCCGCAAGATTGATAAAGGAACAGATCAAGAAAATTTTAATGCGGCCT
Organism: uncultured Rhodospirillaceae bacterium; assembly: GCA_964566055.1. Classification (GTDB taxonomy): domain Bacteria; phylum Pseudomonadota; class Alphaproteobacteria; order Rhodospirillales; family UBA2165; genus TMED23. Next base: position 6,258 of record CAZMHI010000049.1, on the reverse strand, counting down.
CCTTTTTTAATTGAAGAAGATTTAGAAACCGTCTTTTCAAAATTGTGGAAATATTTCTTCGACCTTTCAAAACGAGCAGATGTTACTCCAGTTAAAGAAATTGAAGAACACTTTAAAATGTTGGGAGTCACATTGGCATTTGATACTTGGCTTAATCTGCCATTACCAGAAGTTTTTCTGGCTCGGATGGATGCTAAAAATGAGCTGAGTGATATTATTAAGAATTCTTCTTGTTCATTAGTTTATGGCGTTACAGGAACTGGCAAATCCGCTTTGTTAGCACAAATTGCCGCTGATTTTCATGAAACTGGCCAGTCCGTTTGCTGGATAAATGTTAATCCGTTTGTTTCAATTTCAAGGTTGGCAACCACCTTTTCACATTGTCTACGTCACCATGGTTACATCGATGATGCCGAGATCGTGTTATCCACGATTAGTCAGAGTGATGAATTTGCAGAACAAATAGTAAAAATACTGAAGCGCCTGCCGATTATATTGTTCATCGATTCTTTAAATTCAGGTAATGAATCACTACAGCAATTTTCCAAAATTATTCATACGTCTTGTATTGATAAAAATTTGGTTGGTGGAATAGTTATGTCTTCAACCGACATAACAAAATTTACGTTTGCCCGCGATGATAATAACCAAAACGTTATTTCGTATCAGGTGCCGGCCCTCGATATCTTGGAAATTAGAGAAATTTTCGAGAGTATCGATAACACCTTTTCTGATGAATTTTTATTTGAATTGAAGGCCGCTGTTGGAGGCCATTTTCAGTCTATTTTGCTTATTAAAAATTTGATGGCTGAAGGAAAAGAAATTGATATCAGCGACCTTAGTGCGCGCGGGGTCAGCCATGCTCAGAACTGGTTATTTACCGAAGTACTTAATAATCTTGATGAGAAGTATCGGATATTACTCCTTTCATGTGCAGTGTTTGATTATCCGTTCGGTGTTGATATTGCAGAGATTTTTAATTCCAGTGAAGTATCAGCAGTCCATTTGTTGAACCAGATGGTTAACCTGGGGCTAGTTCAAATTGAAGGAAGCGAATTTTTTGTTCATGATTCAATTCGATCAATCGCATTCAGTCTCAATTCTCAAAAAACACAAAAGAAAATTCGGCAATCTGCCGAAGCTTATTACCGAGAATGTATGGAAAAAGAGCGCGGAGATGGTGATGGAATTCTCTATTCAACGATCGCAAAGTGGGGGGATCACGTCGAGGCTTTAGCTGAGTTTGGAGAATCTCGTGGCCGGATAGGTGAATTAGTTGAATTGTCTTCTTCGCATCTTGATGCACTTTGGGCCATTAGAAGATTTGGTCACCCCTTCGAATTCACTTCGAGTGTTGAAATAGTACTCGAGGATGAAAAACTACGGTTTGATCTTATTGTTACTGACTTGATCAAGAATGGTTTTGTCAAACATTCTGGTGAAGATCTTGAAATATCGAATTTAGACGAATTTGACTTGGCATTCCTTGTGCATTTATGTCTTTCCAGGGAGGTTTCGGGGCACCTAGGCTACATTGCTGAATTTCGACCAAACGCGGCATTCGAGGAACAAGACCTTATTTGCCCATGGGAACATTGTATAGAATTGATGCCTCTGCCACCAATTTCAAAATCCGATTTGGAAGATCATAAACTACACCTCCAAAATATGTTTGATGGTGGTGAATATGATAATTTTTCGCCTGAGCATGAAAATTTCTTACGAACAATGTTAGAAGAGCCAATACCAGATGACGCACCCGAAGAAGTAGATCGTAGGAGTTTGGGAGGATGCCCAATGTTTGGCCATTATTGTCCCGGTGGTCCTGAGCAAGCGGAGCTATGTTGGGAAGCAGAAGACGAAGAAGTGTAGAAACGAATTTTTTAAGTCTGGTTTACAATATCGATCTTAATCCCGTCTATCCACAAATCTTGGGGCCTTCACAGACGACTCAAACTCAGCCGCCAAGGTGCCGCGCTCTAGGACAACCACATCCGGCGTAACCTCGAATTTATTTTTGGTGTCATCGATGATGCGCCCTGAAAGTGCAGCCGAATCACCGCTATGTAAAACCTCGATGGATAATCTCAGCAAGTCGAGGTCGTTCTCGGTGACGATCTCGGCTTTAAAATCGACCAAGTCTTCGTAGTCAAAAAGAAAGTCTTCCAGTTCCGGGTGGTTGATATTGACGCCCCGGACTTTGAAAAAGCCGACCGTGCGCTGGGCATGCTTGATCACCGGGAAGACGGAGAGCGGGCCATCGGTGGCGCCACGCTCATGATAGGTGACGATGTCGCCTGAGCTCCAACGGATAAACGGCGTCGCGTTATTGGTAAAAAGCGGTGTCACCACCAGCCCGCCTTCCTTGCCCTCGGCCACTGGCTCGCCCGTCTCCAAATCCACGACTTCGATGTAGAACAAATCAGTCCAAATGTGAAAGCCGTCCTTGGCCTCGGATTCGCCGCCCATCATGCCGGCCTCGGTCATGCCGAAACCGTCCCAAACCTCAGCTCCCCACATGCGGCTGATTTTGGCGCGTTTGGCAATCGACATCGGCTCGGCTGACGTCATAATTGTATTCACCGAAGAGCCCGCGAGATCAATGCCTTGGTCTTCGGCCATATTGGCGAGGTGAATGCCATAGCTCGACATACCCATCCAGACCGTCGGCTGGAGGCGGTTGATGAGATCGATCTGCACCGCCGACGGCGTCGAATTACCAGCCCCCGCCCAATTGACACCGATCTCGTGCTGCTGACAGGCGCGGGCATAGACATGACCGACCGGGTGGATGCCGAGCGGAAACGAGACTTGCGCGGTATCTTTTTTGCCCAAATTGGGCGCGATCAAATTCCGGGCGAAAGACAGAATGCAATAAGGCAAATCTTCGAAAGTGCGGGGATAAAATAATGGAATGCCTGTTGAGCCACCGGAGCGCCAGAGCTCGGCAATCTCGTTCTTGGGCGCATGGCAGAAATCATCAAAAAAGCGTTCGGGCGGGATGCTGCGGAGCTCGTCCTTATCCATCAGCGGAATTTTCCGCCACTCCTCCGGATCATCCAGCTTGTCTTCATCGATGCCGTCAAGCCGGCCCTGATGAAACTTGGCCTTGCGCGCCAATTGCAGCGCGCGCTTTTTCCCCTCGCTTTGGATTTTTGAAATTTCATCTCGGCTGGAGGGGATCGGCAGGGGCATGGCTAAGAGCCGATCCAGCGGGCTTGCGCCGCGTGATTGCCATTCGAGCTATCGGCGAGCATATCCTTGAGGCGGATTTGTTTTTCAGGCGTGTCTTCGGCGATTTCGTCGACGGCGTCTTTGAGCATGGTCTCGTAATCCTCACCGACCGGGCAGACATCCTGGCAGCGGCGGCAGCCGATCACCGCCCCGGCGCCACGGAGAATACTCTGCCAGATATTAAAAGCATCTTCCGAGCGGATCATTTTTTTCTGGGTTTCCGGATCACCCTGATCGATGACGTTGCCGAGGAATTCGGTCAGGTGGTTAAAGCCGTGCGGGTTGCGATAACTATCGCAGCCCGGCCAGTCGCGATCCCAATGGCCGATAACATCGCCCGGGCAGGACTTGAGGCAACGTCCGCAATCGGGACCACCGCAGAGAGACTCTTCCATGCGGCTATCCGGCTCCAGCGGCGCGGACGTTAAGACTGCAATCATCATCACCCGGGGCCCAAATTCCGGTGTCAGGATTTGCAGATTCAAGCCCAGCGTGCCGAGCCCGGCTTCAACCGCCGCATGATCCATCGACAAGAGCGGCGACAGATGGGCCTCCGGATTACCGTCATACTTCCAGGGATCGACATGAGTCGGCGGCACCATCAGGGCCGGGTAGCCTTGTTCTTCGAGCCAGAGCACCAGTTCCAGCGCAGTTTCTTCGAGGGCCGTGATGGTGAGCTCGTCATTATAATATTTGTGGCGGTTGTCCCAGGCCTGGATGCGGCTGGTGCCGAGGCTCAAACGCCTTGCCAGCACAATCACCCGATCCGCATCATGCTCGGTGATGTCAAAGGGCGTTTTGGGATCAGCTGGATAGGGCGGGTTGGCGTTCATCACCGCGCCATCGGCAATACCGGCTAAATCCGCGCCGAGCTCTTTCGCTTTGGCTTTTACGTCCGCTGCCGTGATCGGCGATTGAAATACTGCAACCATGTTACTTTGCTTCCTCTTTACTTTTTTCTTCGCTTTCTTGTTCTCTGGCTTTTTGAGCCTTTTTAAATTCCTGCATCTGGCGGGCGACGATGCCCTTATAGCCTTCAGGGCCGACCCAGCGGATATTCCAGTCATTGAGGCCGCTGATCTCTTCACCTTTCCGGCGTGCTCTCCGGAAGCCTTTGGCCTTATCGACTTTCTCCGGCGTTTTTTCCGGGATGAATTTCTGCGGGGTTGCCAGATAGGCATGGTAGTCATTGCCGACCGGACAGACCGCCAGGCAACGCGGGCAATCACCGAAGGAGCCGACGACCCTGAGCAGACCCTGCCAGAAGCCGAAGACATCCCGGGATTTGATCAGCTCTTTTTTCTCTTCGCGGCTGGCGAACACATACTTCATGAAAAAGGCGGTTGCTGTGGCAAAGCCAAACTCCTGGGCTTCAACGGCGCAATTGCGTTTGTCGATGCCATAATGACGTACCGCATCGGTGGGGCAGCTATAAAGACAGCGGGAACAGTTCTCACCAATACAGACCTGCTCGGTCATCGGCGCGTCCGCTTCGAGCTCGAGCTCGGTCAGAATACCGGTGAGATAGAGCCGGGGGCCATATTCCGGCGTCAGAATATTCACTTCCAAACCAAAAGTGCCGAGCCCGGCTTCAATGCCTAAATGCCGGGTCGAGAGATAGCCGTAACTGGCGTTTTTCATGTTCCAATCGGTTTCCTGGGCGGCCGTGACAAAGCTAGGATGGCCATCGCGCTCAAGAATATCGGCTAGTTTATAGGCGATGCGGTCCATGCGGCGCAGCGCCAGCATGTCCATATACTGCACCGGAATGTTGGATTTGGCGCGGAAAGCAGCGACCGGAATGTGCTGCACAATGACAATGACGCTTTTGCAGGTCGGCAGAATTTTTTCCGGCGTTTGCGGCCACAAGGGATCGGGCGGAAAGGCGTTGAGGGTCCTGGCCGAGGCAATGCCGACCAAATCCGCGCCTAAGTCTTTGGCTAGTTTTTTAACGTCTTCAGCGTTCACAGATGGGGCTCCCAAACAAATTAATCTGTTCGGCACCCTAACTTTTTAGATGGGGGGTTGGAAAGGCAATATTTTCCCCCTACCTCTTCTCTGCTCCGGCGTGCTCCATTAGCTGCTCGAGTGCTTCGTAGGGCTGTGCGCCGACCACGCCAGCACCGCCGGCGACATAAGTCGGCACACCGGTGACACCCACCTGGCGGGCTTTATCCCAATCTGCATCGACGGCTTCCTGGAAGGTGCGGTCCTCCATGACTTTCCGGGCCGCGGCGCCATCAAGACCAGCCGCTTCGGCAAGCTCAACCAGTACCTCGATATCGCCGACGTTTTTGTTGTCGACGAAATAAGCCTGATAGATTTTCATGTGCAGCGCATCGCCGCCATCTTGCGTGTCGGCCCAGGTGCCAAGTTCCTGGGCAAGGCGTGAATTATAAGAGTGAGAGCGGGGTCCGTAGGGCAGGCCTTCCAGTTCGGTCAGCGCTTTCATGCGCTCAAAGCTGCCTTTTATGTCGTAATCACGACCGGCGAAGAGATCTTCCAGGGTGATGCCGTCCAGCGGCGTATCCGGGTGCAAGGGAAAATGCACCATTTTAACTTCGACATTGTAATTTTCTTTTAGTTTTTCAACACGCCCGGTGCTGAGATAACACCAGGGTCAGACGTAGTCGGTGTAGAGTTCTAAGACGACGGGTTCGGTCATCAGGCAGGCTCCCTTCAATATGCGGTTGCCTGCAGTGTAGCTGATTAGTTACGCGTGGCAATCAAGAACAGGCCGGCCCCAATTTTTGCAATGGACTTAAGCGTATTTCTTTTAAAGTTTACCAAGGCCCGGCCCAATTCGCGGTAAAACTCGGCGCGCATACTTTGGGCATTTCTAAAATGTTGTTCGGCGTCTAAAAGGCCGGTTGTGTGTTTATCGGTAGTCATCTCACTTCTCCACTCAATAAATCTTAGTTAATGAGAGCGCTTTCTAGCATTCAAGAGCGGCGAGGCGTTTACGCATATGTGGTCAGCCCCCATTGATGGGTCCAGTTTGAATGTTAGTGCATCACCGGCCTT
>CAZMHI010000048.1:0-38673 GCA_964566055.1 uncultured Rhodospirillaceae bacterium | reverse complement strand
CCCCTGGGGCAGCAGCGGCTATGATCCGGTGCCACCTAAAACAACCGGCAAAAATGGTACAAAAATAACGGAAAAGTCGGTTGCAGAAGAGCCAAAGCACGGATATACCGGGCGCGCAAATTCTTCAAACGAAACACCTTCACAAGAGTTTTCCGCCACACCTTCGTCGGGACTGTCGTAAAGAGATAAAGTCAGGAAATTAAAAAACCATGGAACAAAAAAACCTGTTTCTCGCCATCGCGCTGTCGGCCCTTATTATGGTCGGCTTTCAGTGGTGGAGCGCCAGTCAACAGCCGCCCCAGGAAACGCTGACCGCCGAGCAGCAAAAAGCTGCCCAAACCAAGCCGGGCACGCCATCAACGCCGGGCATGCCGGCAACATCAACTGCGACCCCTGGCTCAACGCCAAGCGCGCCATCTGCGCCCGGCATGGCCGTGCCGGTTCCGGGTGGCGTCGATAGTGTTGAAGCTCAGGCTGAAGCCGTGAAAAAAGCGCTCGCCGCTTCACCGCGTTTGAAAATCGCCTCGCCTCGCGTCAGAGGTTCGATCTCACTGGTCGGCGCCCGTTTCGATGATCTTATTTTGAACGACTACCGGGAAACCATCGAAGAAGGCAGCAATAACATTTCTCTTTTGTTGCCGTTCGGCAGCGCCAATCCCTATTACGCTGATTTCGGCTGGGTTTCAGCCGATACTAAAACCCCCGATGCAAACACCGTCTGGACGGCGAACAATCCGACCCTGGCGCCTCAATCACCGGTATCACTTAACTGGCAAAATGCAGATGGTGTAAAGTTCATTCAGGATATTTCCCTTGATGACAATTACATGTTTACGGTCAAGCAACGGGTCGTTAATGGCGGCAGCAAGCCGGTCACAGTTTTTCCCTTTGGCCGAATCTCGCGGACCGGTACCCCGGAAATCACCGATTTTTATATTCTTCATGAAGGCCTGTTGGGCGTGTTCGATGGTGTCCTGAAAGAAGTCGATTACGATGAAATTCAGGAAAGCAAGCTGGTCCAAAATAAATCCAAGGGTGGCTGGATCGGCATTACCGATAAATACTGGCTGACGGCTTTGATCCCGGATCAAAAAACCGCCGCCGATACCCGGTTTTCTGATCAGCTGCAAAAGAACCTCGATAATTACCAAGTTGATTTCAGAGGCGTTGCCCAGGCAATTGCCCCGGGTGGCGCCAGCGAAACCGGCAGCCGCTTTTTTGCCGGCGCCAAGGAAGCTCAGTTAATCATCGACTACCGGGATAAGCTTAACATTACGCGTTTTGATCTCGCCATTGATTGGGGCTGGTTTGAGTTCCTGACCAAGCCGATCTTCTTTGCGCTGGTTTATTTCACCGGCTTCCTCGGCAATATGGGCCTTTCGATCCTGCTGCTGACGGTTTTGATCAAGCTTGCCTTCTTCCCACTCGCCAATAAGTCCTACCGCGCCATGAGCAAAATGAAGCTGTTGCAGCCGGAAATGGTCAAGCTGCGCGAACGCTTTAAAGATGATAAAGCACGCCTCAATCAGGAAATGATGGCGATGTACAAACGGGAAAAGGCCAATCCGGCCTCCGGTTGTTTACCAATCTTGCCGCAAATCCCGGTATTTTTCGCGCTCTATAAAGTGGTGTTTGTCACCATCGAGCTGCGTCACGCCCCATTCTACGGCTGGATCAAGGATTTGTCCGCCGCCGATCCACTAACGCCATTTAATCTCTTCGGCCTGATCAACTGGTCACCGCCGGAAATTTTGGCGATTGGTATCTGGCCGATCATCATGGGTGTGACGATGTATATTCAGCAAAAACTGAACCCGCCGCCGCCAGACCCGACCCAGGCAAAAATCTTTATGTTCCTGCCGATTATGTTCACCTTTATGCTGGCCCGTTTCCCGGCTGGTCTGGTGATCTACTGGGCTTGGAATAATGCGCTTTCGGTCTTGCAGCAATATGTAATCATGCGCAAAGCCGGCGTCCAGATTGGTGGCGGCGCAGTAAAAAAGAAAACCTAACCATTCGGTTTAACAGGCGCTAGGATATTCCGCATGGAAACGGATACGGAAGCAGCTGAACTTGAGTCTGGCCGGGTATTGTTTGCGCAAAATTGCGATTTCCTCATCAGTGCTGCGAGCTTTGAGCAATTACCGGATACTGATTTGCCGGAGATCGCTTTTGCCGGGCGCTCCAATGTTGGCAAATCCAGCTTATTGAACGCCCTCACCGGACGTAAAAACCTCGCCCGCACCTCCAATACGCCAGGCCGCACCCAGCAGGTTAATTTTTTCGATCTCGGCGGCCGCATGATGCTGACCGATCTGCCGGGCTACGGTTACGCCAAAGCCGCCAAATCAGTTGTTGATCAATGGACCCGCCTGATCAAAAGCTATCTCAGAGGCCGCGTTCAATTGCGTCGCGTCTGTTTACTGGTTGATTCACGGCACGGCCTGAAAGACACCGACCGCGAAGCCATGGCTTTAATGGATGAGGCTGCAGTCGCTTATCAAATCGTCTTGACCAAATGCGATAAAATAAAAGCAGCCGAGCTTGAGAAATTGCTTAGCAAAACGCACAAAGAAATTGCCCAACATGTCGCCGCCCATCCAGAGATCTTAGTCACCAGCTCTTTTAAATCCCGGGGCATCGAGGAAATGCGGGCGGCCTTGGCAAGTTTAACGGGCTAACCTTATAAAATCATTGGTGATTTTCACTTTGTATTTCCGACGAGTTAGGCTAAAGTCGCGCGCCCAAATAGGAATGATAGAATAAAGTTGAAGATCATGAGTAAGACAGAGGACAAACTTAAAGAAAAATCGCTCGCCCAGGCAGCTGTACTGGGCGAAGCCTTGCCCTATATGCGGCGTCACGCCGGTGAGACCTTTGTCATAAAATATGGCGGTCACGCCATGGGTGACAGTGAGCTGGCCGGTCTGTTTGCTAACGATATTGTGCTATTGGAACATGTCGGCATCAATCCAATCGTCGTGCATGGCGGCGGCCCGCAAATCGCGGAGATGCTGGACCGCTTAAAGATTCAGTCCTCTTTCGTCGATGGCCTCCGGGTCACGGACGCTGCTACGGTCGAAGTGGTGGAAATGGTATTGGCCGGCACGATCAATAAACAGATCGCTGCGGCCATCAATGATGCCGGCGGCTTTGCCGTTGGACTTTCCGGCAAAGACGGTAATTTAATTAAAGCCGCCAAAGTCAGGCGCACCCAGGCGGATCCGGATTCAAATATCGAAAAAATTCTCGATCTCGGTTTTGTCGGCGAACCCAAAAGCATCACTACTCATGTCTTGGATGTTTTCAAGGAATCCGACATGATCCCCGTGATCGCGCCGATTGGCGCCGGGGAAAAAGGTGAAACTTTTAATATCAATGCTGATACCGCCGCCGGTGCGATCGCTGCCGCGATGACGGCAAAACGTCTGCTGCTGCTCACTGATGTTGCCGGCGTGCTTGATGAAGATGGTAAGCTGATCAGCAAAATGGATGCCAAACAGGCGCGCCAGATGATTAAAGATGGCACGATCCAGGGCGGTATGATCCCAAAAGTTGAGACCTGTCTCAACGCGGTTGATGATGGGGTAGACGCGGCAGTTATTATCGACGGCCGGGTACCGCATGCGCTGCTGCTGGAACTTTTTACCGAACACGGCGCCGGCACCTTAATTGAAGCCAGCTAGGCGGGGTCAAAATCGGCAAAAGCAAAGCCGCCTTTGCCTCGGCGTTTAACGTTATACATAGCCTCATCGGCCCGGTGGATCAGATGGTCAATATTTTCATCGATTTCTGAATCATACATCGACACGCCAATGGACAAACCGAGAGGATGTTTATCATCGCCGGAAAATTCTTTTAATATTGTGCTGTCTTCAATCATGGCTTGAGCACGTTTCTCAGCACTTTTCTGATCGATGCCATCCAGCCACATGGCAAACTCATCACCGCCAAAACGGGCAACGGCGTCGCCGGGCCGCGAGTGTTTTTCCAAAAATCTAGCCAGTGAAATTAAGGCCTCGTCGCCACGGTGATGGCCATGAATATCATTAACCAGTTTAAAATTGTCGAGATCAACAAACAGCAGCGCCGCCGTACCGCCTGAATGCTGCAACCGTTCCATCCGCCGAGGCAATTCTTCTTCGAGAAAGGCCCGGCGATTGAGCAACCCGGTAAGCTCGTCGGTGCGCGATAGCCGCAAAATTCGCTCGTGATGCATCACCCTTTCAATCGCAATGCCGAGCTGATCCGACACTGTATCGATGAGCGCCACTTCATCATCCGACCAATCCGTCGACGCATCACCGCGCCAGACACAGATCGCCCCGTTAACATGCTGACGGTATCCGGTGGTTGCCAGCAAACCGCTCCAGCCATCGCCGGCAACCGGTGAAGTGCTTTCAATCTTTTCAATTTTTGGCAATATCTGAGCGTCCGGCGGCATGGCGGTTTCATCACCATACTTGGCGGCTAAAATAAAATGCTCTCCCCGCTTATCATATTCATCACGGGTATATATTTTACAGCCTTCGAAACTGGAGGCGTGAACAATATATTCGATCGACCCGGTCAACGTTTTCAGGGGTTCGACTTCATCACGGATGATACCAACGAGATGCCGCAATAACTTTTCACGAATTCGCGCTTCATCGAGCGCAGTTTTGCGGCGGCTGTCTTCGGTAAAATCCCGGCAGACGCCGCGGCTTCCCTGCCAGGCACCCGAAGCATCGACCAACGGAATCGCCGAGACTTTAAGCCGTGCCTGTTCACCGTTTGCAAGCAGCATTTTGACATCAATGTCAGATGCGGCTTCGGTGGCAAAAAATGGTGACGGATCCTTGGAATTTACCGGCTCAAGGCCAAATTTCTCCGGGCTTTGACCAATAAAATCATCAGGTACATAATCAAGCGCGCCATCCGGTGAAATGAATACAAACGTACCGTCGGGACCTATTTCCCAAGCGAAATCACTGGAAACATCAACCAGATCTTTATATCTGGCGCGAGAATCAACCAGCGCAGATAACATGTTGCGCTCGAACGTCTGATCATGGGTTAAGAGTAAAATTGCCTCGCCGTCCTGAACCGGCACAGCAGTCACATTTAGTTGCATCTCCTCCCCGATGAGAACACCGCTCAAATTCGCGCCCTGACCTTCACGCGCCTGGTGAATGAGATCCAGCAACTCTGGCGGCTGATCGTCACCAATAAGTGCTGCCAACGGTGAGCCTTTCGTATTGCTTTCCAGCACGGCACCATCCGGGTCAACCAACACGGCACCTTCTGGATAGGCCGCGAGAAAGCTTTTAGGAGCACCATTTAGTGCCTCCAATACTTTAGCCGACATATCTTTGATGACTTGGCTAACCACCGTTCCAGTTACTCCTTACAGTTTTATAAATAGGAAGTCTGCAAGCTAAATTAAACGGCAATTATATCATTATTTTAATCGAGTGAACGCGCAATGCGTTCAGATTCATCAAAAATTTCGATGTCCGTGGAGGGTTCGCCGAATAGAAAGCCTTGAGCGTAGTTGACGCCGCAATCGCTGACAAATTTCAAAGTATCGTCATCATCGATAAACTCAGCGATGGTTTCAACATCGATATCTTTACAAAGGCGCGCCAGCGCCGACAGAAAAGCCTTACCTTTTTTGGCCATGAGCGCATTTTTTACCGCACTGCCGTCAAGCTTCACAACATCAACTTCTAGACTGGCGAGGTATTGAAAGCTTGCTGCACCGGCGCCGAAATCATCCAGACAGACTTCATAGCCTTCATCGCGCAGTGTCTGGAAAAAGCGGTTGGCGGTCACAAGATCGGCAATACGTGAGGATTCGGTGATTTCGAATAACAATTTACCCCGCGCCCAGAAATTCAATTTGAGGAGCTCCTGCAAGCCTTTCAAATAATTCATATTGGTGATCGAATTACCCGAAATGTTGACCGCAATTGAATAATCTTTGTCACGATGCTCGAACAGCCATTCAATTACCTTCTTCGCCATGGCCAGATCGAACTGCCAGATCATCCCCACTTCTTCGGCGAAGGTAATGGTCTCAAACGGGCTTTCCCCCTCCGGCATATGGTTAAACCGTACCAGGGCCTCATAATGATGAATTCTGCTGGTGCCAATATGAACAATAGGATGAAAAGCGACTTTGAATTTACCGCCTGCCACAATGTCACGAAATTGATGAACTGAATTCATCGCATCGTCGACCATGCCGGACAGATTGGTGGTAAAATCCACCATGTTAAATTCACTGCCTTTATTGGTTTTGAATTTATTGATAGCGAACATCAAACCGTTGGCCAAATCAGCGTCATCGACGTCATCATCGCCAAGCGCGATGGAGGCAGCTTCAGCTTCGATGCCCTCTCCGGTCGGGTCAATTTCCTTGGTCGCCTGCGATAATTGGTCTTGGATATCTTGCACATCAACTGAGGAATCATGAACCAGGGCATACTTGCCCTCACCAACCTCGGCCGCGGCATCGCCATTGATTGAATTTGCCCGCAAGGAAGCACTGACGGTATCGATCAGCGATTGCTCTGCATCATCATCAAGGTTGTTCTTAAAATCTTCCATTTCCGGCATGGAGACCAGGCTAACCTCGGCCTCAATACCGGCTTCATTGGCTTCTTTTATTTGTTGACCGGCAAGTTCGGAAAACGTTTCAGAGGTATAGAGACCGCTTTTGCCATCGCGTGATAAATTCTTGCCCGACGGCGTTGTCGTACTGGTAGCGCCTGCCCTGAGAGCAAGAAAAAAATGGTCATCAAGATCGCCGAGCCGATAGCCGGCAAATGCCAGGGGGGCCGTATCCCGGCCATTTGAACTTAGTTTTATGGTTGCGTTTTCAATCCGCCCGCGCTTCTTGGCGATATTGATGAGTTGTCCCGCCAAAGTGCGGTCACCTTCACTAACTATATCAAGAAAATTCTGCCCCATGAGTTGACCCGGTGAACAGCCAATAAGAGCTTCGGTCGCACCGGCGGCAAAGGTAACTTCCTGATCTTCATTGAGTTCAAATAATACATCGGCCCAGCAAAAGGCGAAGGCCACAAAACGATCACGCTCAGAACGCGACTCGCTGGATGGATTATTTGCTGTCGTATCAGGTGCCATCTTTATAAAACGGGGATTTCATCTAGAAAAACTCTAAATTCCTTCTACCCGGCCTAGCCTCGTTTACACTTAATAATTGGGGCAATTTATTATACTCACTTTATACTGATTCTAAAATTGATATTTTCCCTCATATATGACAAGTAAGTAGAATTGAAGGCTTTCCAACGCATTTTGAAAAAAAATTATGATGTCCTTTAATAATTTGCCTGGGATTACCTGTAAAAATTTACGATATTCCTGTTTATGCCTAAACACCCTTCAGACCTGCGTGATATTGAGACCTGGATTTTTGATCTCGACAATACGCTCTACCATGTCTCCGCCAATTTGTTTGATCAAATTGACCGGCGGATGTGCCTTTATGTCGCTGATTTTTTAAACATCTCCGCCGCCGAAGCTTATAAAGTGCAAAAGAGTTTCTTCCGGGAACATGGCACGACCTTGCGCGGCATGATGAATTGTCATGATATGGACCCTGGACCCTATCTGGATTATGTCCACGAAATAGATTTTTCGCCCATTGAAATCGATGAAATCATGATAAAAGCTCTGGCTGCTTTGCCTGGCCGTAAAATTGTCTTTACCAATGCAGCGACAAAATATGCCGGCCGCGTGCTGGAGCGCCTCGGTATTGCGCATCATATGGAAGATGTTTTTGACATTGTTGATGCGGGCTATATTCCGAAACCCGACCCAGCCGTCTATGAAAAATTTGTCGAGAAATATGACATTGATCCGGCGGGTGCGGTGATGGTCGAAGATATCGCGCGCAATCTGGTACCAGCAGCCGAGCTCGGCATGAAAACCGTCTGGGTGCAAACGGGCCGGCCCTGGGCACACGGCGAAGCCGAAAATGCCGATCCCGATTTCACCACCGACAATCTGTCACAATGGCTTGCCGACGTCGCCGGGCACTGACAAACCTTGCCTACCCCATTGACTTTCGGGGCCTTTGCCACCACATTCCGGACCTTCTTAGAGAATATTAAAAGGTATATTTGACGTGAGTGATCAGAATTTAAAAAGCATCATTGATGCTGCCTGGGATGCGCGGGACGGTGTCAACACCGAAACCACCGGCGAAATACGTGATGCTGTTGAGGCAGCGCTAAATCTGCTGGATTCGGGCAAAGAACGGGTCGCCGAGCCAATCGAAGGCAGCAATTCCGGCTGGCAGGTTAATCAATGGCTCAAAAAAGCTGTGCTGTTGTCGTTCAGCCTCAATGAAATGGAAACCATCAACAATAGTCCGGGAGACGGGAATTGGTGGGATAAAGTGCCGTCTAAATTTTCCGGCTGGAGCGACGCTGAATTTTCCGCTGCTGGTTTCCGGGCCGTGCCCAATTGCGTTGTCCGCCGCTCGGCTTATATTGCGCCAGGCGCCGTTTTGATGCCGTCTTTTGTTAATCTCGGTGCTTATGTCGGCGAAGGCGCCATGATCGATACCTGGGCAACCGTAGGTTCCTGCGCTCAAATTGGCCAAAACTGCCATATCTCCGGCGGCGCCGGCATTGGCGGCGTGTTAGAGCCGTTGCAGGCAGATCCGGTGATCATTGAAGACAATTGTTTTGTTGGCGCGCGCTCAGAAGTAGCTGAAGGCGTCATTGTTGAGACCGGCGCTGTCCTCTCGATGGGCGTCTTTATCGGTGCCTCGACCAAAATTATTGATCGCTCGAGCGGCGAAATTCATCAAGGCCGGGTACCGGCGTATTCGGTTGTGGTGCCAGGCTCTTTGCCAGGTAAAGATTTGCCCGATGGCTCACCGGGACCAAGCCTCTATTGTGCGGTAATTGTTAAAACCGTTGATGAACAGACCCGCTCCAAAACTTCCGTTAACGAGTTGCTGAGAGACTAAATAACTGCTGTGGCCAGAATAGATGCTCTAGATTTAGCCCGCGCCATGATTGCGTGCCCGAGCGTGACACCGGAAGACGGTGGCGCGCAAAAGGTGTTGCAAGATGCCCTGGCAGGTCTCGGCTTTATCTGTCACAGCCAAACTTTCTCCGAAGACAACACGCCGGATGTGAGCAATCTTTATGCCCGGCTTGGCTCAGCTTCGCCAAATTTCTGTTTCGCCGGTCACACTGATGTAGTGCCGGTCGGTGACCCGGAGAGCTGGAATGATGACCCCTTTAGCGCCGAAGTGAAAGACGGTGTGCTTTACGGGCGGGGTGCCTCCGATATGAAAACCGCCATCGCCTGTTTTACCGAAGCCACCTCGCGGTTTATCGAAAATCACGGCAATGATTTTGAAGGCTCGATTTCCTTTCTGATCACCGGTGACGAAGAAGGCCCGGCCATCAACGGTACCCGCAAGCTGCTGGAATGGGCGAAAGCCGAAGGCGAAGTGCTTGATGCCTGTCTGGTCGGCGAGCCCACCAATCCAACGGAACTGGGCGAGATGATTAAGATCGGCCGCCGCGGCAGTCTTAACGGCACCCTCACGGTTCATGGTGTGCAGGGTCATACCGCCTATCCGCATTTGGCCGATAACCCTGTCCACCGTTTGGTAAACATGCTGGAGGTTCTAACCTCTGAGCCGATGGATGACGGCACCGATCATTTTCAAGCCTCGACTTTGCAGATCTCGACAATCGATGTCGGCAATCCAGCGACCAATGTCATCCCCGGCAAAGCGACCGCTGTTTTTAACATCCGCTATAATGATCTCCACACTTCAGCGACGCTTGATAGTTGGCTGAGGGAAAAACTTGATGCCATTGGCGGCGAGTACGAGTTGGATATCTATGTCTCCGGCGAAAGCTTTCTAACCCCGCCCGGACCACTTAGTGAAATTATTGCCGATGCCGTGCAAGCGGTCACCGGGACTGCGCCTGAGCTAAGCACCACAGGCGGCACCTCCGATGCACGCTTTATCAAGGATTATTGTCCCGTCGCTGAGTTCGGCCTGATCGGACAGACCATGCACAAATCTAATGAATGCGTCGCAGTGACGGATATGGCGGCGCTGACCGATATCTACACTGCCGTACTGGAACGCTTTTTCGGAAAAAGCAGTTAACCCAATGGCCCCTTTAGGTGAAATTATCAGATCACTTTACGGTACCTTGCGTTTGGCGCGTGGCGATACCGGCGGCATGGCTTTCTTTAACGCCACAGAGGAAGGGTTCTGGCGCTCATTTACGGCTGCCATCTTAATCGCGCCGCTCTTTATCATGCTGCTGACTGTCCGCTATCACGTCAACGAAACATCGGTACCGGTTTTGCGATTTACCGCTGTTGAAACCATTGCCTATGTCGTTAGTTGGGTAGCCTTCCCGTTACTATTGTTTCACCTCACCGACATTCTTGGTATCGGCGAGCGCTATATCCGCTATATCGTCGCCTACAATTGGGCTTCGGTGATACAAAATCTGCTTTATTTACCCTTTGCTCTGCTGGTCGAGGCCCATCTTGTGCAGGGCGTGGGCTCAACATTTGTTGGACTTATCTTGCTTGGACTGGTCTTGCTATACACCTGGTTCGTGACCCGTACCGCGCTTGAAATTTCGAATTTACTGGCCGCCGGCTTGGTCACGGTTGATCTTGCGCTTAGCATATTTATCAATACCATTACCCAAGGAATGCTGCGCGTATCATAAAGGAACGTTCCATGCCGGAAATACCCGATTGGCCAAATTCATTCGTCACCTACCGGTGTATTGTGCTGCCTCAACATTGTGATCACTACGGCCATTTAAACGTGCGTTTTTACGCTAATTTTTTTGACGATGGCGGTTTTCAGATGTGGGGCCATGCCGGCATCAAACAAAGCGACCTCATCAAAGATGGTATGGGAGCAGTCGTTGCCAATATCTCCATTGATTTTGTAAACGAAATTACGGCTGGCTTTCCCGTCGTCATCAAGGGCGCCTGGACCAAAATCGGCACTAAAAGCGTGGCCCATGAACAACGCATGTACAATGCGGATACGGGCGTGCATTGCGCCAGTCAAACAACTGTTGAAGTTTTTTTCGATATGCAGAAACGCCAATCAGCGCCTATGCCTGAGGACATCCGGGCGAAAATTGAACCACTTGTTGCCGGGAGCGAGTGAGCTAGGAACTCAGCGCCAATGAAAAACTGAAAGTTGAGCCTTTGCCGGGTGCGCTTTGGACATCAATTTCGCTGTCATGCATGGCGACAAAATCTTTACACAGCAACAAACCAAGCCCGGTGCCTTTTTCGCCCGCCGTACCATTGGTGGATTTCCCCGAGCCTAAACTAAATAAATTATCAATTTGAGTCTGATCCATACCGACGCCGCTATCGGTGATGGCAAGTTTCATACGATCTTCAAATTTTTCGGCCGTTACTATTATCGTCCCGCCCGTATCGGTAAACTTGATGGCATTATTGACGAAATTGCGAATAACCGTATCAATCATACCGCGATCACATAATGCCGTAATTTCAGCCACGGTATTTTCAAGTTTCACACCTTTCTCATTGGCGACCGCTTGCAGCGGGGCCAGGCTTTCCGCCACCAGTTCAGCCACCTCGACGGGCTGGGCGTCGAACTTTACCTGATCCATTTGCAGCCGCGCCCATTCCAGCAAATTCTCCAACAGACGATATACATTTTTGGCGGAACCATTGACCATTTGAGCGGAATTGGCGAGGGCTTCGGCATCCATCTTTCCCGCCCCATTGGCCATTATCTGGGTCAATCCCAACAGCGACGTAAACGGGCTTTTGAGATCATGGGCAATGATGGAGAAAAATTTATCTTTTTCCTGATTCAATTGTTCCAATTGGGATTTGCTTTCTGAAACCTCGGCAAAAGTTTTTTCAAGCTTCTCCTGAGCCATCGCGAGTTCTTCCGCCATCTGAACATATTCGGCGCTTTGCGCTTCAAAGCGTTCCCGCGAGTCCTGCAGATCCATAACCTGCATGATCAAGTCATTCTGATCCTGGCGTAAACTGCCTTCATAGGCTTTGCGGTCAATCGAAAGATGAATAAGGCGTTCGAGATACCGGCTATCGAGCTGATCCCACACCGCAAAAGATGAGGCACCGAGATTTACCGCCTCCGACAAATCATCTCTGGTATCAAATTTATTGATAAGGATAGTTGGTGTGTCGGCATCCTGACTGGCTAATTCCCACACAACCTCTAGACCACGATCATCCTGGAAATGCTTATCGACGATAAATATATCCCGGCCGCCACTGCCAGCAGTTGACATGGCTTGATCATAGCTATCAATAATATCGATCGAAAATGGACTCTCCGTGTCGCTCAGAAGCGATTGGACAAGGTCCCTTCGTTCCGGCCTATCGACAATTGCCAGCACATTTAGATTATCTGAACTCATTGATTCTGTTTTATAATTTCAAGATTATGAGCAAATTTTGGGGCGTTTCTGTATATCATCCTGATTGTTAGATTGGTATTCTAGGTTCGAGGAACAAGGTTTTATTAGCGTTTGTAAAATCACTAAAAAAAGGGTGCCACACCGGTGACACCCTTTTCCACTCACAAATAGCGTGTGATTTATTTTTTCTTTTTACGCTTTTTCACCAGTTCTTTCATACCTTTCAAAGCCGTTGGTGAAATATTCTGATAAGTCGTCAATAACCATTCAGCATCTTTACCGACCAAATAGTTCGGCAGCATCTTAAACATTTTACGATAAGCAGCCTGGAAGGCTGGATCTTTAGTGGTCTTACCATAGGCTGTCCGCAAGGCCGCGACTGCCGGAGCAGGTGTGCCTTTTGGCGCCAGGATCGACATTGGACGAGCACTGTAGGTGGCAAACCATTTATAGGCCTCCCACAACGGACCCGACGGTTTTTTGCCACCATGAGTGTCTTTATAATAATCGACAAAATGTTTGATGTTGGCGGGATAGCGTTTCAGCCGAATCGGTTCACCATTTTTGTCGAGCGGCGAATGATAGTAAAGCGCCGTACCCCGGCCATCTTTCAAAATCGTATTTGAATAGAAAGCGACATAGCCTTGGTGGCCAGTGTTGAGAAAATTGATCTCTTTGGCCAATAAAGCTGCGTTCATTTTTGGCTGGGCCCGATAACCCGGCACATACCGATATTTAATACCCATGATATGCAACGGCGTGCGGGCAAAAATATCCAACGCAGAACTTGGCCCGCGGCCACCGACGATCAAGCCACCGGCTTTAATCATGTCTTTGGCATTTTTTACACCCTTGCCGGTATCAGACCGCATCAGCGTAACGAAGCTGGTATCGGCAACGCCGATCATGTGAAATTCTTCCGGCTTGTAGCGAACGCCGGGCGAACCCACCAAAACCGCCATCTGTTGCGGCGGGCCCCAAACAACGGTCATGCCGTTGGGCTTGGCTTTTTCGGCCAGGAAGTTCAGGCCTTTAACGCCGGCACCGCCGGGAATATTTTTGATGATCATTTTAGCACCACTGCCGAGGTGCTTTTGCATATGACCCGTAAAGACCCGGGACGCCCGGGTAAGTCCGCCGCCGGCGCCGGCATTGACAATAACTGTAACCGTTTTACCGTCGTAAAAACCGGCGTTTGAAACAGCTGAACCACCGGTCAGGATGAGCCCCGCCGCGCCAACCGCCATCACAAGTGATTTGGTATTCATCGCATTCCTCCCATTTGCATTAAGTTAAATATTATAATTCTTATAGTGTGATCTTAGGCTGAGTTCAGTTTTGATACAATAGGCACCCAAAAAATCAGGTATCAAGAAATTGTCATAAACAATCCAAGTGACCGGCCCCACATAAAATGCAGGGGCAACATGATCAATACCCCTAAAATCATGTAACAAATCAATACCTTAGTGACATCAGCTATTTTGAGATTACCAAGTGCCACAGCGACAACAACCGGCGGTGTTTGATAAAAAAAAGGAAAAATTCCCCACGCCGTCATCGACGCCATGATAATGCTGAGCTCGGACCATCCGGTAGCTTGCGCCAAGGCCTCCGCCATTGGCACCATGATGGAAGGCTGGGCCGGCATGGTCGTGAACAAACCGACCACAATACCGGTGAGTGAGACCGAGGCGTAATTTTGAAAATCGGCGTCTTTTTGAAATTCAAAAAACTGCATGAGATTTTCGGCTATCAGTGCGCCTAGACCAGCATGATTGGCAACCGCCCCAAGACCGATCACGCCAGCCAAAAACAGCAGAGGGCCATAGTTGATCTCACCGCCTAAGACGCTGGGCGGTAACATGCCGATCCTGGGTAAGAGGCACAAAATTGCGGCACCCAAAGCGACCCAAGCGGGCGAGACGCCGTGCAGACTATCGGTAATCCAGAGCAACAGGGCGACACTTAAAAATAACAATAATCTTTTCTCATCACTGCTCCAAAGAACACTTTTCTCATGGTGATCCGGATAGCGCGGGGTATCTTTAAACAAGATTGCAATCAGCGCCGGGTAAACCACCAGCGCAAAACCACCCATCACCGGAAAATTGAGCAGAATATAATCGGCATAGGTCAGTTGAATATTGAGAATGCTGTCGGCGGCGCCATACAGCGCCATATTCGGCACATTAGCGGGCAGGATATTAAATGCCGGCACCATCGTGCCCAGAGATGCCGCCAGGATCAAACCGGTGCGGCCTTTACTTGCCTCACTAAAGCCAAGTTCCTTCGCCAAAGCTGCCATAACCGGCACCAACAGAGCCACCCGCCCTGCCGCCGATGGCACAATAAAAGCCAGCGACGTGGCGATCCAAAAAACACCATAAATCATGCCAAGGTAAATCTTCGGAAAATGGGTCAATAAAGAGCGCACCAAACGGGAATCTAGACCGGTTCGCTTGACCCCTAGGCCAAATACCAAGCCACCAAAGACCAGCCACATGGCGGCGGCATGGAAGCCCGAAAAAACCACCTTGGGCGGAGCAACCGCCAATACCACGGCCGCGAAGAGAAATATCAGGGAGCCAAAATAGGACGGCACAATTGCAGTCGCCCAGAGGCCAATGGCCAGGACAATCACCGCGCCGGCTTTCATCATGACCGGCTCTATGCCTTGAGGCGACGGTATCAGGAGCAAGGTCAGTGCCAACAACACCGACAGGCCAAAAAAAACCAGGGACGAGCTTTTAAAAAACTTAATGATATTCCCCCTTTATATCTTTAGGCTTGCGGCGGTGCGCAGTATGCTTGGTCAATATGGCACAGAAACCAAAAATATCCTCCACAGCAAGCGATTTGTCCCAGCTTTCACCCTGGTCTCCTTTTCGCCACAAGGTATTTTCATTGTTGTGGCTGGCCATTGTGGTCTCAAATATTGGCACCTGGATGCATGATCTGTCGGCTGGCTGGCTCATGGCAACATTGACGCCATCGCCTGTTTTAGTGGCTTCGGTTCAAGCGGCAACGACGCTCCCGGTTTTTATATTTGCCCTGCCGGCGGGTGCACTCGCCGACATAGTTGACCGCAGACGGCTTCTCCTGGTGATCAAAATTTCTCTGACGATTATTGCCTTTGCCCTGGGGAGCAGCGTTTACTTTGGTGTAATGAACCCGTGGCTGCTCTTGATATTTACGCTATTGATGGGAACGGGTGCGGCTTTTATTGCCCCGGCCTGGCAAGCGATCGTGCCGCAATTGGTGCCGAGGAAAGAACTACAACAGGCAATCGCGCTCAATTCAGTCGGTATTAATGTCAGCCGCGCCATTGGTCCGGCGATCGGCGGTTTGGTCATCGCCGCGGTAGGTCTCTGGGCGCCATTTATGCTCAATGCTGTCAGCTTTGTTTTTGTCATCGGCGTATTGGTCTGGTGGCGGGCGGGCTCTGGCGAAGCCCGGGCATTGCCGGCTGAACGCTTTACCGGCGCCATTCGCGCGGGCCTTCGCTATACCCGAGAGAGTGGGCCGGTTCGTAATACGCTCTACCGGGCGATTGGATTTTTCCTCTTTGCCACCGCTTATTGGGCGCTCTTGCCATTGATCGCCCGGGATCTTCTTAAAGGCGGGCCAACTTATTACGGCTTGTTGCTCGGCGGCATTGGCCTCGGCGCAGTGCTGGCGGCGCTTGGACTACCAAGACTCAAAAGACATCTCGGGCCAAATAAAATCGTGGCATTAGGCTCGGCCGGAACAGCCATAGTGCTGGTAATATTTGCTTCTTCAGCCAATCAAATTGCCGGCGTTATAGCCGCCATGCTGGCCGGGGCTTGCTGGCTGGCCGTGCTTTCAAGTCTTAATGTATCGACCCAACTCGCCTTGCCGGAATGGGTGCGCGCCCGCGGTCTTTCGATGCTGCTGACGGTCTATTTTGGTGCCATGGCCGGTGGCAGTATTATCTGGGGTAACATCGCAAGTGAGGTGGGCGTACCGGCCACACTGATGATTGCCGCTGCTGGTGCAGCGCTGGCTATTCCCATAACTTGGCGCTGGAAAATCATCGCCGATCCGAGCATCAATCTTACGCCATCCTTTCACTGGCCGGTGCCGGTGATGGCAGAAGATATTGAGGAAGACCGGGGGCCGGTGATGGTGACCGTTGAATACCAAATCGATCCGGTGAACCGGGAAGCTTTTCAGACAGCGATGGAAGAATATGGTCATACCAGGCGGCGCGATGGCGCTTTTTCCTGGGGGATATTTGAAGACGTCTCCGAACCCGGGCGTTACCTCGAGTATTTTTTAGTCGAGTCCTGGCTGGAGCACGAACGCCAGCACCACCGGGTTACCGAAGCCGATCTTGAGATTGAACAAAAGGTTTTGCAATATCACCTCGGCGAGTCCCGTCCCATCGCCCGCCACTTGATTGCGCCGGTACCACCTCACCAAAAAAATTAATAAATGACTTCGGTGAAATAGAGGCCTTCCGGCGGGGCAGTAGGGCCGCCTTTGGTGCGGTCAGCGGCCTCAAAAGCGGCTTTAAAATCCTCAACTGTCCAGCGGCCTTCGCCGACATATTTTAACGAGCCGGCAAAATTTCTAACCTGATGATAAAGAAAGGAGCGCGCCCGGGCGTGAATGCGGATATCCTCACCCTCGCGCTCGACCCGGATATCATCCAGCGTTTTGAGCGGACTATCGGATTGGCAGTTGGCGGCCCGGAAAGTTGAAAAATCATGTTTACCGAGAAGCACCTGCGCGGCCTCCTGCATTGCCCCGGCATCCAATTTTACCGGCACCCACCAGGCCCGGCCCCGCTCAATCGTCAGCGGGGAGCGGCGGGCGATAATACGATAGACATAGGCCCGTTGTTTAGCCGAAAAGCGCGCGTGAAAATCGTCGTCGACGGCTTCAGCAGACAGCACGGATATGGCAACATCTTTGAGATGGTGATTGAGCGCGTCGCGTACCTTATCGGCAGTGGTGGTTTTTTCGATATCGATATGTGCGACTTGACCCAGAGCGTGAACCCCAGTGTCGGTACGGCCGGCGGCAAATATCGTCACCACTTCGCCGCAAAATTTTGTCACCGCTTCTTCCATGCATTGCTGGACACCGAGGCCGTTTTTCTGCCGCTGCCAGCCGACAAAGCCGCCGCCGTCATATTCTATTAGAAGCTTATAGCGCTGCATCAGGAGAGCCTGCTGCCAACCGGCAGATCAAAGCCCCGCATGAAATCCGCCGCTGCCATGGGTCCTTTGCCGGCGCGTTGAACTTTGAGGAGACGCAGAGCCCCTTCCCCGCAAGCGATTGTCAGTTGCTCATCCAGAACTGTCCCTGCTTCACCTGTGCTGTTGGCCAGTTCAGCGCTTAAGATTTTGATACGTTCTTCGCCAAATTCAAACCAGGAGCCAGGCCAGGGCGTGAAGGCCCGCACCAGGCGTTCAAGTTCAACAGCAGATTTTTGCCAATCAAAATGACCTTCCTGGCGTTCGAGCTTAGTGGCGTAAGTGATGCCTTCTTCCGGTTGCGGCAGGGCGGTCAGAGTGCCGGCTTCAAGTCCAACCAAGGCGCCGATAACCATTTCCGCCCCCATCTCGGACAAAGCATCATGCAGACTTTCGCCTGTTGTTTCAGCAGTAATTGGAACGCTATTGCTCAACAGCATGTCACCGGTATCCAAACCTTCATCCATCTGCATGATGGTGACGCCACTCACGTCGTCACCAGCCAGGATCGCCCGTTGAATAGGCGCCGCACCCCGCCAGCGCGGCAACAACGAGGCATGAATATTAATGCAGCCCAGCCGCGGCGCCGCCAATATTGCCGGCGGCAGGATCAGGCCATAGGCCACCACCACGGCGCAATCGAGCTCAAGCGCCGCAAAAGCAGCTTGTTCGTCCTCGCCTTTAAGGCCTGCTGGCGTGCGCACCTCAATGCCGAGTTCTTCTGCTTTGGCTTGAACCGGGCTAGGCTTTAGATTTTGACCGCGACCGGCTGCCCGCGGCGGTTGGGAATAAACACAAACGACCTCATGGCCCGCCGCAACCAAACTTGCCAGCACCGGCACCGAGAAATCAGGTGTGCCCATAAAGGCGAGGCGAAGCTGCTCAGCCATGGGAACAAAGTGCTTTATTTTTAGCCATGCGCGCCAACTTTCTCTGGCGGCAGTTGAGCTTTGTATTTTTTTAGTTTTCGAAGGATGAGATCGCGGCGCAGCTTGGAAATATGATCAACAAAGAGCACCCCGTCGAGATGATCCATTTCATGTTGGATACAGGTCGCGAGAATACCGCTGGCTTCGATTTCCAGAGTTTCATTGTTAGAGTCCAAATATTTAACCCGAATTTTGTCGGGCCGCTTAACTTGGGCATATTGCTCCGGCAGGGAAAGGCAGCCTTCTTCGTAATCCAATAACTCATCTGAATGCCAGGTAATCTCGGGATTAACCATTTGATAGGGGTGGCGTTCGTCTTCATTTTTTGTCACATCGACGACGATTACCCGCTTGGTCACGCCGATTTGTGGCGCTGCCAGTCCGATGCCCGGCGCGTCATACATGGTATCCAGCATATCGTTCATTAATTGGCGCAGTTCGTCAGACACTTCAGTGACGGGCTCGCACGTCAACTTAAGGCGTGGATCAGGTGCGACAATGATTGGTAATAAAGCCATTTTCGATACAGATATCCTCGTTTTCAGGAATGGAAATAGGGCACGTAGGCTGTCTCGTCAAGATATCTGAAAAGGCCGGTGTTAGGCGATTGCTATTTGGGCGCTACTCAGGCTAGATTCAAAGTCACAAAAGGGGAAACGTCTTAATTCTATGGACACGAATGTAATTATAATAATTTTAGCGGTTTTGGTATTGGGCGTGATGATTTTGCTCGTGCTTAAAGGGGATCGCAGCCGCACCGAAATGAACCAGCAACTTGCCCAGTTTGGTCAAATGTCGGAACGCTTGGGCCAAGCTCAAGCTGAAATCAGTGGCCGGGTGGAGCAAAGCCAAGCCGCCGTCAATGACCGCTTGGAAGCGCTGTCCAAACGCTTAGGCGATGGTTTGACCCAGCAAACGGAAAAAACCGGGGCGACCCTGAAACAACTCCATGAACGTCTCGCTGTTATCGATACCGCTCAGCAAAACATCACCGGACTATCTGAACAAATGGTTAGCTTGCAGGATATTCTCTCCAATAAGCAAACACGCGGCACTTTTGGAGAAATTCAACTCAACGATTTAGTGGCCAAAGTTCTCCCTCCATCAGCCTATGATTTTCAAGTAACCTTGAGCAATGGGAAAAGGGCCGATTGCGTCATCGATCTGCCAAACCCGCCAGGGCCAATTGTCATCGATTCAAAATTTCCACTCGAAGCCTATCAAAAGCTTTGTGACGCAGAGGAAGATGTTGATAAAAATCTGGCATTGCGTGCCTTAGGTGCCGACATCGATACTCATATAAAAAATATTAGTGATAGATATATCATACCGGGAGAGACTGCCGAATCAGCATTGATGTTCCTGCCGTCTGAAGCGATTTACGCTGAACTTCATGCCAGTTTGCCGACTTCGGTCGAAAAATCATACCGCAACAGAGTTTGGATTGTATCGCCTACCACACTATGGGCGACCCTCAATACGGTGCGAGCGGTCCTCAAGGACGTTCATATGCGTGAGCAGGCAAGCGTCATTCAGGCCGAAGTTCAGACTATGCTGGAAGACGTCAAACGTCTCGATGACCGGGTTGAAAAATTGCATACGCATATGCGGCAAGCTGACAAAGATTTGAAAGACATCGGCACCTCGACCGGAAAAATTACCAAACGCGGCGAACGCATCACCGAAATAGAAATGGGCGAAGAAGTCACGTCTGACGATATTGCGCCTGCGGCTACACCACAGCAGATAGCTGAAAATTGACCATAACAATTTAATTTCTACCTTGCGCCAGCGCATCTCTCATTACATTATTAGAGTTATTAATATTTGCCGCTTGAGTTGAGTAAATGGACGCCAATGATCTTTTAAAAATTGCCCGCGATAAATCGGTCGAAGGCCGAGAAACTTTAGGTAAAGTCGTATCTGATCTTTTTGCCGATGGACACACTGTATTAAGCGATCGCGAACGCACAATCACACTCGAAATATTACACCAGCTGGTTCATGATTTCGAAAGTTCGGTTCGAAAAACCATCGCCGAAAACATTGCCGAGTGGCCCGAATTGCCGGTTGAAATGGCAATTTTCCTCGCTAATGCCGAAATCGAAGTGGCCTATCCCATTTTGAGTAAATCAGGTGTGCTTGAAGACGAGGCTCTCATCGAAGTTATCCACCAGCGGACCATGGAACACCAATTGGCTATCGCCATTCGTCAATCGGTCAGCACGGATGTCTCCGATGCCCTCGTCGAGAGCGGCCACGAAGAAGTTATTACCAAACTATTGGAAAATAAGTCGGCTTCTATTTCAGAAAAGACCATGGAATATCTGGTAGATGAAGCAAAACGTGTCGATTCTTTCCGGGAGCCGATCATCCGCCGCGATGATCTGAGCCCAAAACTGGCGCAGCGTCTTTATCTTTTGGTTTCAGCGGCACTGCGCAAAGCGATTACTGACAAATATGATCTTGATGAGAATTTAATTGATGATTTGCTGGAAAAATCAGCTGTTCAGACCTTTGCTAAATTAACCGCGGCTGGTTCTAAGCAACGGAAATCCGACCAGCTGGCGGATGAACTCGTCGAAGAAGGCATAGTCGATGCGGAGTTGTTGGTGCAATCACTGCACGCCGGCGAAGTTAGCTTGTTCATCTCTCTGTTTACCCGCATGAGCGGGTTGCGTGAACAATTGGTCAAACGGATTTTGTTCGAGCCAGGCGGTGAAGGTCTGGCCATCGCCTGCAAGGCCATCGGCATATCAAAAGCGGAATTCTCCGATATTTTTGCCTATAGCCGCGGCGCCATACCGGAGGCAGTAAAAGATTTCTCAAGTGAAATACGAGATGTCTTGAAATTCTACACCTCGGCCACTCAAGATTCAGCCGAGACAGTTATTCATCGCTGGCAGCGGGATTCTGACTATCTGTCAGCCCTACGGGACCTCGAACTGGAAAGTTAGAGTTTCATTTAAGTCACTGATATTTAATGGTAAATCAGGAATAATCATTTACAGTCAAAAGATTGATTGAACGTAGATTGTTGCTAAATCTGATCTGTTAAATTGCTAAATGCGTTTTCGCCCAACGTTATTCATTCCAATAAATTTGTTAAATTCCCTAAAACCGTCTCTGCCCCCGCCATAGGAAGTGAACCACAGAGTTCACAGAGGACACAGAGAACAATGGTTAGGGATCAGTTGACAGATAAAATAATTGGCTTGGCAATTGAGGTTCACAGAAGTTTAGGGCCGGGAGTACTGGAATCAGCTTATGAAACGTGTTTGTGCTATGAGCTGGATCAATCCAGATTGAAATTTTCCAAACAAAAATCCATTCCTATTAGATACAAAGATGTTGATCTAAACTGTGGATTTCGAGCCGATGTCATTGTTGAGGATCGTTTGCTGCTTGAACTTAAAGCCGTCGAGAAAATTCTTCCAATACATGAGGCGCAGTTGTTGACGTATTTAAAACTGACCGGTCTAAAGACCGGTCTAATTCTTAATTTTAATACTGTCCTTCTCAAAGATGGCATTTGCCGAATGGTACTCTGAAAGCTAAAAATCTTCCTCTGTGTTCTCTGTGAACTCTGTGGTTAACAATTTTTTGAACAAACGTAATTTAAAGCGTCGTATCGAGCTCTTCCCGGACATAATCCAGGTCTTTTTCTGAATTTACTTTAAACGGCGCGCTGTCAACCAGACAGACATCCATGCGCACACCGGCATCCAGCACCCGCAGGCTTTCGATGTTCTCCTCAAGCTCACGCTCGGTTGGCGGTGAATTGACAAAGCGGTCAAGGGCCGCCCGCTTATAGGCATAGATCGGCACATGACGATAGAGCGGGCGGTCACCCAAATATTCGGGATCGCGCGAGAAATCAACAATCGTGCCGACCTTGCTGCTTTTCATCACATAGACGATACGGTTTTCATTCCAATTGACACTGGTTTTGACAATTGAGCGATCTTCAAGCTCACCTTTTTCCAACGGACAGACCATGGTCGCGATACCCACTTCCCGGTCAACCAGAGCATACATCAGCGCGCGGATATATTTCGGCTCCAGGGTCGGCATATCCTCATGCACATTGATGATCAGATCATGGGTATAAAACCTATCGAACCGGTTGACCGTCGCGGCAATGCGCTCAGCGCCGGATTCAGTTTTGTAATTATGGTTCTTGAGATGCTCTTCCGGATCAGTTTTGACCGTATAAGCTCCCGCCTCGCCCAGCGCTTCGGCCACGCTGTCATCAACGCAATCAACAATAATGCTGCCGATGCCGGCCGATTTTACCCGTTTATAAGACTGCACCACCATCGACTGACCGTTGATATCGGCAAGCTGCCGTTTCGGCTCGCCATATTCATCAAGCTGTGACGGGATGACGATAAGAGGGTTGAGAATCATGCGGTTACAAAGATTACTTCTGTAGTTTTCCGGCGAGGCGCAACCGCAAGGCATTCAATTTGATAAAGCCTTCGGCATCCCGCTGATCATAAACCGTGTCTTCCTCGAAGGTTGCGACATCTTCATCATAGAGACTATTCGGCGACTTCCGGCCAAGCACGATGACGTTGCCCTTATAAAGTTTAAGCCGGGCGGTACCGGTCACATTGGCCTGTGACTGATCAATCGCGCTTTGCAGCATTTCCCGTTCCGGCGAGAACCAGAAGCCATTATAAACCAGCTCGGCATAACGCGGCATCAGCTCGTCTTTAAGATGGAGCGCGCCTTTATCCAGCACCAGGCTTTCAACAGCCCGTCTGGCCGGCAGCAGGATAGTGCCGCCCGGCGTCTCGTAAACTCCCCGGGATTTCATGCCGACAAACCGGTTCTCAACAATATCGATCCGGCCAATACCATTGGCGCCGGCCAATTCATTCAACTTGGTCAATAGCGCCGCCGGGCTCAATTTCTCACCGTCAATCGCCACCGGGTCACCGGCCTCAAAATCAACTTCAATGATGGTTGGCGTATCAGGCGCGTTCTCCGGCGAGACTGAGCGCGTAAACATGTTTTCATCGGGTTCCGTCCACGGGTCTTCCAGTGCTTTGCCTTCATAGGAAATATGCAGCAAATTGGCATCCGTCGAATACGGCGGCTCACCCTCTTTGTCTTTGGGTACTTGAATCTGATGGTGTTGCGCATATTCAATGAGTTTGGTCCGCGAGTTCAGATCCCATTCCCGCCACGGTGCGATCACTTTAATATCGGGATTGAGGCCGTAGTAGCCGAGCTCAAACCGCACCTGATCATTGCCTTTACCGGTAGCGCCATGAGACACCGCGTCGGCGCCGACTTCCCTGGCAATTTCGATTTGCCGCTTGGCAATCAACGGCCGGGCAATGGAGGTGCCGAGCAGATAGGTGCCTTCATAGATCGCATTGGACCGGAACATCGGAAAAACATAATCGCGGACAAATTCCTCGCGAAGATCTTCGATGTAGATTTCCTTGATGCCCATAGCTTCGGCCTTGGCCCGGGCTGGCTCAATTTCTTCGCCTTGCCCGAGATCAGCCGTGAAGGTCACAACCTCGCAGTTATATTCGTCTTGCAGCCAACGCAAGATGACCGAGGTGTCCAAACCACCTGAATAGGCCAACACTACTTTCTTGACGTCGCCGCTTTTTGCCCCGTTTGGCATTTGGTTATTCCTTCATTTGATACAATGTAATTTATAGGCGGCGCAGTATAGGCAAATGGACCATCACTTCAAGAACAAGCACGTTTTCCGCACTATTTAAACAGAGATCAACCCTTGCTTTATCCTTGTCTTTTTACCTATTCTAAAAAAAATTACTTAAAATATTAGTATAATATCTAAATCAGGACCGCCGCAAAAAAGTAGTGAAAGACTTTAGTATGGCAAAAAAAGCCGGCAAAGGTACAAAGAAGAAGGCGTCGAAAAAAAGGTCATCGGGTGGCTTGCTGAACCGTCTTAAACAATCCGTCGTTGGAGACAGCCAAGATGGGATGGGAGGTTTTGTTGAAGATGATAGCATCGATCTTGATGGCGGTACGATCATCATTGATGAAAGTGGACCGGATGTAACCCTAACGACCAGCGAAATTTTACGCGAAAGCACGGAAACCGAGAGCGAAGAAGTGCGCGGCAGTGAAGGCAAAGTCTTCGTCATCGATCTTGGGCCATTTTTTAAGGCCATGGGCACCGACCCCAATGGCAAGCTCGGTAAAAAATTAATCATGTTTGCGGAAAATCTATTAGCCCGCGCCATTGGCCGCAGCGGCACTTATACCTTCCACGGTCAGACCCAATTTTTGTTTCGTCTGGCGGTCGATGAAGTTGAAGGCTGGAAGATGGCGTCAAAAATCGTTAACGAATTAGGCATTAATTTCCTCCGCGATGGCTTTAACCCCGAGGAGCTATTGCCCGAAGTTTTGGCCTTAGTGGAAGAGGCGGACGCCTTCGACGCGGAAGGCAACCTCAATGTTGAAAAAGCCTTGGCGGCCCGTATTCCTTATGAGCCAGAGGAAATCAAAGAAAAAGATGATACCGGCCCGGAATGGTATTATGAAGAAGGCATTGACCCCGATGCCGTGGTCGATCCTGAATGGAACGAGGATACTGGCGGCCATCGATCTATGAGTGACCGGGTAGAGCGTGGACCAGAGCGCCGGCAGATGAAAATGAAATTAAACCCAGCCAAAAACCGCCGCAAAAAGAAGTATGGACGTCGCGACTCCGATAATCCTAATGCTTCTGTTTGGTAAGTTTCAGCCGCCAATTACTGTATTTAGAATTTCTGCTACGTCGTCCGGCACCTCTTTACCCCGCCAGGCAACATGTTGATCCGGCCGCACGAGAAGTAATTTCGCACCATAGAATTCTTCAGCCGCGGCTTCCTCCAGATGAACAATATTCAGCGGCAGATTTAATTTTTCGGCAGCTTGTTCAAACTCTGAGACCGCGGGAGCATCAGGTCCTATTAACACAAGATTGAACCACTCGCCCAGCTGATCAAACACTGACACTTTTTCATCGATCCAATAATGCGGCAAGCGTCCGCCCGGCGTCGCTGACGGAATATAGGTCGCAGGTTCATCAGGCGGTGGTGTCGTGCCATCACTGACAATCAAAGGTGAGCCGTCATAACGCGCACCTAAGACAATGCCAAGGCTGGCAAACTCTTCTTTAAAAGTCGCTAAATCTTCGCGCAAGACATCTCGAGCGGCCTTGCCACGGGCACTATCTTCTTCAATAAAATCAGGGAATTTTAAACTGCCGATTTTATTCGCGTATTGGCCGGAGGTTGTGGTGTTTCTAACACCGATTGGGCGGCGCTCTAATTCATAGCTCTCGATCAGATGTTCCCCGCCCCAGCCTTGTGCCATGGCGGCAAGTTTCCAGCCCAAATTAGCGGCATCATCTATACCGGTATTGAAGCCGAAACCACCAGAGGGCGTGAACAAATGCACGGAATCACCAGCCAAGACGACGCGGCCTTTCTGATAGTGATCGGTAACCATGGCAAGGCCGGCGACCCACTCCTGCACGGAAATAATCTCAACATCGATGGCGGCCCCGACGGCAATTCGGAAAATTTCTTCGGCATCAACTTGATCGAAGGGCAAATCCGGGGGCACTTCGGAGAGCAGCAAAAACTCATCGTCGCCGTTGAGCGAAATAAAATCCGTGCGGCCTTCCGGATTAATCGTCCAATAGTGCCAGGAATCTGACATGTTCCGCACTTCTTTAACCATCGGTGAGCGCACGTAAATCGACGCCATGCTGCCATCATAGAAACGATCACCCGTGCTTTGACGGCCCGCATATTTAAAACCTAGCTGCCGCCGCACCTTGCCTTGAGCACCATCGCAGCCCGCCATATAAGCGCAGGTTACAGTCGATATTTCATCACTGGCGAGATTTTTTATCTCTGCCTCAACATGATCTCCGCGATCTTCAAAGGAAATCATTTCCCAGCCAAATCGAATGTCGGCTTCGGCAAAGCTCTCGGCATGAGTTTTCATCACCGCCTCAAAATACATTTGATTGGACCGGTGGATCGGCTCAGGTGTCAGCAAAGTTTCACCCCAAGGGCCAGGATTGCTGATTTTTTCATTAAGTGTCGGCATCGGGATACGTCCTAGCTCGTAGCCGGATATGCGCGACACATAGGTGCTGTCGGTTGGGTAATTTTCCGGCAGACCGGTTTTGCGGATCATCGGCGCCGCGCCAAAACGACGGAGATGTTCCATCGTCCGGCTATTGATCGTACTGCCTTTGGGATGAGTGGGTGTTTCTGTCCGCTGATTGACCAGCAGGTGGGTAATTCCGCGGGTCGACAGTTCCATCGATAGGCAAAGTCCAACCGGGCCACCGCCAACAATCAGAACTGGGAAATCAGTTTTGCTCATATTATTCAGCAGCGGGTTGATCGCGCTGCAACTGACCTGTCAGCCAGGCTTCAACAATTGGTTCGAGATTCTCGTAAGGCTGAAAGCCGACAGTTAAATAAGCATAGCCATTTTCATCATTGACGACGACAGTGGGAAATCCGGTAACGCCCATGCGCTGTGCAAAATGAAAATCCTGCATGGTCTTCTCTTTCATTTCATCAGTTGAAAACAGCTTGGTGAAAGCTGCCTGGTCTAAACCAAATTCGCCGGCCAAACTGATCAAGACTTCATCTTGGGTGACATCCTGGTTTTCAGCATAGAAGGCGCCCTGCAGATGAGTGAAAAAATTGAGCGCCACCTCATTGCCTTCAATTTCCCGTGCCGTTACCGCTGCCCGGCAGGCGGCCTCGGTGTTATAAACAAAATCATCCCGCTCAAGAATATCAAACTTAAAGGGCTGGCCCGAGCGTTCGCCAATTTCGCGCCAATGCTCGTCCAGGAATTTTTTGCGCTGGGCGTCCTGCGGTTCAGTCCAGTCAATATGCAAACCGCCGACGACCAGTGTCGTCACTGCACGGCCCGCGCATTGTTCTTCCAGTTTTCGCTTGGCCGGCGCAAAGCCATAGCACCACGAGCACATCGGATCACCAACATAAATCAGTTCTTTGTTGAGAGTGGTCATGGCAGCTTCCTTCAATAAACCAGTACTTAGTTTGCACTATGAAAAAAAACCCGCCTATAGGCAATGTTCCATTGCCACACTTTATAAAAAGGAGGCGGATAAAAAAACCCGCCTCCTGGCAACTACCTCAAATGAGCGAGAGGTCCAGGAGACGGGCTTGAGATATGGGCAGAACCAACTGCCCCGGGGAAACTAAATGTCTTTACTTCGAATTACGCTCGATAATCGGCACCATCTGGTCACCCCAGCTGCCCGAGCCAGCGTGATAGCGGGACGCCCGCATCAGCTCGACGGTAAGGCCGGAATCCGCTGCTTTAACGATGGCTTCATTCAAGCGGTGTAAGGAATTGGCGACCATGCGAAGGGCACTATCCTGACCACCGGAGAAACTGCTGTCCGGATCAGTTGGAGCAGGTTTGAAGCTGCTTTCGTTTTCCGTATTTTCAGTTTTTGCATCCATAATTCGTCTCCTTTTAAGCGGCTGTTAAGCCGCTTCAGAATCAAATTGATCAGATTCGGTTGATTCAGACATTGCTGTCGTTGAAGATTCACCACCAGAGATGGCGACCGCAACGGCATCGAAGTAGCCAGTACCAACTTCACGCTGATGGCGCGTTGCGGTATAGCCGTCTGCTTCGCTGGCGAATTCAGCTTGTTGCAATTCTGAATAAGCCGCCATGCCACGTTCGCCATAGCCTTTAGCCAATTCAAACATGCCGTGGTTAAGCTGATGGAAGCCAGCCAAGGTAACAAACTGGAATTTATAACCCATAGCGCCAAGTTCTTTTTGGAAGTTAGCGATGGTTTCTTTATCCAGATTGGCTTCCCAGTTGAAGCTTGGGCTGCAATTGTAAGCCAGCAATTTACCAGGGAATTCAGCGTGGATCGCATCCGCAAATTGCTTAGCTTCATCAAGATTTGGTTTGGAAGTTTCCCACCACAACAAATCAGCATACGGCGCATAAGCCAATTGACGGGCGATGCAAGCTTCAACACCGGCTTTGATATTATAAAAGCCTTCTGGTGTGCGCTCATCGGATTCAATAAACGGACGATCCCGCTCATCAATATCGCTGGTCAGCAATTTAGCACTTTCCGCATCCGTACGGGCAACGATTAAGGTTGGCGTACCCATAACGTCGGCAGCCAAACGGGCAGCTGTCAGATTACGGATATGCTGTGCGGTTGGGATCAGAACTTTACCGCCCAAGTGACCGCATTTCTTTTCCGAGGCCAATTGATCTTCGAAGTGAACGGCAGCAGCGCCGGCTTCGATAAAAGCTTTGGTAAGTTCAAAGGCGTTCAAGGGTCCGCCAAAACCGGCTTCAGCATCCGCAACGATCGGCGCAAACCAGTCGCGCTTGGCGCCACCTTCGGAATGTTCAATCTGATCAGCCCGTTGCAGTGTCCGGTTAATTTTGCGGACCAGCTCCGGTGCGGCGTTGGCCGGGTAGAGGCTTTGATCAGGATACATCGTGCCGGCCGTGTTTGCATCAGCGGCAACTTGCCAGCCGGAGAGATAAATGGCTTTCAAGCCGGCGCGAACTTGCTGCATCGCCTGGTTGCCGGTCATGGCACCCAAAGTATTGATGTACTCTTCATTCTGCAGCAGCTCCCAAAGGCGATTGGCGCCGCGTTCGGCTAAAGTTTGAGAAATAACCACCGAGCCCCGCAACTTTTCGACATCTGCCGGCGAATATGGCCGTTCGATTCCATCGAACCGGCCCTCAGGCGCTTGGGGGACCAGGTTGCTGTAATTTTCTGTAGTGCTAGACATGGGCGGTTTTCCTTTCTTTAAAACCGGTGTTTATGTAAAAATGCGGTGTTTTAAACATTTGTCGTATTTCGATTGGCGCACTTTTTACTAAAATGAACCAAGAGTCTATAACTTCTTGAAATTAACGGGTATAATTGATACAGTTTTGTGACAATAGTTTTGTCAAATTGTAAAACTTGTAAAATTCAAATGGTTGAGAATCAATAAGTTATGGCTTTACGCACCCAAAAAGTCTTTGCGGGTACTCGTATCCGGCGTTTGCGGCGGGAATTAAATCTGACCCAAATGCAGATGGCTGACGATCTCGGTATCTCGACCAGCTATCTCAATTTGGTCGAACGCAACCAGCGGCCGCTCAGCGCTCAGCTTCTATTGAGGCTGGCGGACGCCTACGATATCAACCTCAAGGAGTTATCCGGCGATGATGACAGTCAGGCGGCGGCTTCCCTGAAAGAAGTTTTTTCTGATCCCATTTTTGAAGGCCTCAAGCTCTCAAACCATGAATTAACCGATCTTGTTGGAGCCAGTCCGTCCGCCGCCCAATCTGTGGTAACCCTCTACCGCGCCTACCGGGAATCACTGACCAATAATTCGGCAATGGCTGAACAACTGGCCAATCAGGAGGGAACCGCTCAAACAGAAGCCTTGCGCTTTCCGATTGAAGAGGTGCGGGATTATTTCCATGACACCAATAATCACTTCCCGGAATTGGAAAATGCAGCGGAAACCTTATGGGCCGATGCCGACCTGACCTTGGATGATCTTTACTTTGGCCTCCGGGATCACCTTAAGCTTGCCCATGACATTTCGGTCCGGATTATGCCGATTGATGTTTTACCAGATACCACCTGGCGCCTGGATCGCCATAGCCGCCGGCTCTTTTTGTCTGAGGTCCTGAACGCCCCGTCCCGTACTTTTCAGCTGGCTCTCCATGCCGGACTGTTAGGACATCGCAATCTGCTTGATGAAATGGTCGCGCGCACTGATTTGCAGGGCGATGAAGCGAAGCAGCTCTGCCGTCTTGGCCTGGCCAATTACTTTGCCGGAGCAGTGACCATGCCCTATGAGAGATTTCAAACGGCGGCTGACAAATTACGCTACGATATCGAATTGCTGGGCCAACGCTTTAGCGCCAGTTACGAACAAGTCAGCCACCGCCTCACAACTCTCCAACGGCCTGGCGCCAAAGGTGTGCCGTTCTTCTTTTTGCGGGTTGATCATGCGGGCAATATTTCAAAGCGGTTCAGCGCCTCAGGTTTTCACTTTGCCCGCTTTGGCGGCACCTGTCCGCGTTGGCATATCCACGAAGCCTTCCGCACGCCGGATAAAATTATCCCGCAAGTCGTCGAAATGGAGGATGGCACCAGCTATTTCACGATTTCACGCACTGTCAGAGGCATGGGTGTCGGCTACAAAGTGCCGGAACAGCAGCTTGCCATAGGCATCGGCTGCAAACTCGATTATGCCCGCCAAATTGTCTACACCGACGGGCTAGACCTGGAAGATACCAGCTCAATTACGCCAATTGGAGTTAACTGTCGGCTGTGCATGCGAATGGACTGCAACCAGCGCGCTAATCCACCGCTCAATCGCCGGGTTGCGGTCGCCGAGAATCACCGGGGCATGTCACCCTTTACCTTTGCTGAATTGTAAGGCTTCAGCTCATTATTACTCGAAGGAACGCCCGAGCTGAGTTTATTTGCAGGTTTTCCACAGATTATTTTCGGAAAACGCTATTACAGACTAGATTTCACACCTAAAACTAGATAGAAATACGTATATTTTTTAGCAGGAGTATTTGATACAAAATTCTAGGAAAGTGCGGCATTTTTTAATATAATAGATTGATTGAGGGACCCGATATGGCAGACGATGAAGATTTGCCAGGGGATAAAAAAATGAAATCAAGTATACTCAAAAAAATTAAAGATTCAGTCGTTGGCGATATGCCCGATGATGGCATGGGTGGTCCGGTTGATGATGATGGTGTTGACCTCGACAGCGGCACAATTGTCATTGATGACAGTACTGGACCCCAGGAAATTGTCTCTACCGGCTCTATTCTGCGTGAAGGTTTTGATCACGAAACCGACATTTTCTTCAAAGGCTTTACCGGTACGGTATTTGTTTTAGATCTTATTCCATTTTTTGAATCGATTGACATTCCTAAGACGTCTCGTATTGGTGAAAGTCTCATCGCCTTTACCGAAAATATTCTGACCCGTGAATTAGAAGGTGTCGGTACCTTCAAAAACCACAATAGCGAACAATATTTTTTCCGGCTCAATAAAGATGACTCCGAAGGCTGGGTTATGGCCGCCAAAGCGGTAAATGCGATCGGCGAACACTTCCTCCGCGATGCCTACGAACCCGATGACATGATTTCAGAACTGTTGGCTTCCGTTGACATTAATGATCTTAAAGGCGCCGATGGTCATTTTGATGCTGAAACTGCTTTGGAAAACAAAGTTTCCATCACGTCGCTTGAAGATGCCATTAAACATTCTGTTGAGCCTTTGTGGGAAAAACTTAATCACGCTGGCGTTAAGCGTGAGAAAAACATGAATTGGGAAACCGAAACCAAGGAAATGCGCCACGCACTTGATCAAGTTGAACGAGGCCCTGAACGGCGCCAGCGGAAAATTGACGCACCGTCACGGATGGAACGCCGCAAAGGTAGAGGGCGCCGGGACTCTGACAACCCCAATAAAACCGTTTGGTAGCAGTCATACTTATTTAGGTGAAGAGGCGCTCATTAGGGCGCCTTTTTTTATGCCGCCGGTTGTTGGGGCTTTTTATCCGAATACTTCCGTGTCGCTTCACTGGCGGATTTAAGCTGGCCACAGGCGGCCATGATATCACGACCGCGGGGCATACGGATTGGCGCGCTGAGCCCCCGCTCGTTAAGGATTTCCGAGAACTGCTTAATGGTATGATGTGACGAGCATTCATATTCAACACCCGGCCATTTATTAAACGGGATGAGGTTGATCTTGGCCGGAATGTCTTTGAGTAACCGCGCCAATTCTTTGGCGTCTGCGGCTGAATCGTTAATGCCATCAAGCATGACATATTCGAAGGTGATGCGCCGGGCATTGTTGGCGCCCGGATATTTGCGGCAGGCCTCAAGAAGATCCGCAATGGGATACTTTTTGTTGATCGGCACCAGAACATCTCTGAGCTCGTCCCGCACAGCGTGAAGCGAGACCGCCAGACCAACGCCTAACTCCTCGCCACAGCGCTCGATTAGCGGCACTACACCCGAGGTCGAAAGCGTTATCCGCCGCCGGGAGAGCGAAATGCCTTCCTCATCCAGGATAATTTTGATCGCCTTGGCAACCTCGTCGAAATTATAAAGCGGCTCCCCCATGCCCATCATGACAATATTGGTGAGTTGCCGGTCGTGGCCGTTTGAGGGCCACTCATTGTAAGTATCTCTGGCCACCATCATCTGGCCGACAATCTCTGCTGCCGTCAAATTGCGCACCAGCTTTTGCGTGCCGGTATGACAGAACGAACAGGTCAGCGTGCAGCCGACCTGTGAGGAGATACATAGCGCACCCCGGCCGTCTTCCGGAATAAAGACCGCTTCCACTTCATTACCATCCTGAGTCCGCAACAGCCATTTATGGGTGGTATCTTCGGACAATTGCTCGGTGACGACTTCGGGTTTGAGTAAAATATAGGAGTCTTTCAGCTTTTCCCGGAGCGGCTTGCCGAGCGTTGTCATCTTGTCGAAATCAGTTTCGCCCTGATGGTAAATCCAATGCCAGAGCTGCTTGGTACGAAACGCCTTCTCGCCAATCGCTATAAGTTCGGCTTGCAGTTCTTCGCGACTGAGCCCGATGAGATTTTTCTTTGCCATTATTTCACGCCGCAGGCCTTGCCGATGGCTTTATAGGCCGCGGTAAAGCCGCTCAAGGAATAGGTGTCGATGGTCTTGGTGCCACGCCCGGAAAAGCCGGTAACGATCATTGATTTACCCCTGATCATCATGCGCGCCAGGGAGCGGTCGGCTTTTTGATCATGCGCCCAGGCCGTGCCCCGGTCGGTGAACAACTTATAGACCTGGCCATCAATATTGACGGTCACTTCACTGTCTTTGCGATAGACATAGCCGGCGCGGAGCTCAAACACATCGCGGCTTTTCTCAGCTGGACGGTGGGTCACCAGAATATAAGTGTTACCACGCGATTTATATTTACCGGTTTCTTTTTTGGGCAGGCTGGCGATATTGCAAGTTTTAGCTTTGCCTTTGCCATCGGCAAAAGCGCTCCAATCTCCGAAATTGTTGATCAGCGTCTGTGCCTGACCCTCAAAGGATAAGATCAGAAAAACAGCACTGATAAGAGAACCGGCTAAACGATGTTTCATTCTTCTTCCACTAACTCTTCTTGTCCATAATGCACATCCGGTGGCGCATCCAAAAACTGCTCCATCTGCGTCCGCTGAATAGTCCCGCCGTAAACATGGTCCGGCAGTGCTTCCAACTCGCCACCCGGCGTTTCCGGCCGGCGGGCAAATTTACCCAAAGATTTTACCCGATCATACATCACAATGGCGCCGGCGAGACCTACATTGATACAAAATTTTGTCGGAATTTTGATGGTAAAGTTGCATCTCTCAATCATTTCCGGCGATAGGGACCCTCGTTCCGGCCCTAAGATATAAGCCGCCTGACGGGGATGGCGAAAGCTTGGCAGATCAATCGCTTCGTCTATCAGCTCAATGCCGACCAGATCACAACCTTCCGGCAGCACCATCGAATTGATATCGGGGAAACTGTAAAACGGTACGTGAGCGGGTGCGTCCGAGGTATCAGTCTGCCCGCCCTGACGCCGGCCATAAGCAGCATTAACCGTGAACATAAAATCCGCACCAAAGGCATGGGCCGAGCGGAACAGGCTGCCGACATTCCTGGATTTGCTGATCTTCTCCGCACCGATGCCGAAATATCCGCGCACTTAATTCTCCCACACAAACAATTTACGTGTAATCGGCCCTCAATTTGGTCAAAATCATTTAAGAATCAAGGGTTGAGTTCAGTTATAGCTGAAATTTATTAAGAGATTAAGACCTGAAGGATTGCGGATAAATGTGGGAACGGCGAATTAGAATGTGGTCCGGGGTGATCGTCGCCCTCTATGTCATTCCCCATGTCATCAATCACGCGCTGGGCCTGATCTCCTATGAAGTCATGGAGAACATGCGCTTCGGCATGAAAGTGATTTGGGGGCCAACAATCGGCGGGCCGATTTTGATGCTGGCTTTTCTAACCCATTTCTTTTTATCCCTATTCGCGCTCTACCGGCGGAGCACTCTCAGAATGCCGCTTTGGGAAGCCGTGCAGATCGGTCTTGGTATTCTTATTTTTCCGCTGATCCTGATCCACGTTATCGGCACCGCCATCGCCAGTCAGGTCATTGGCTTTGATACAACCTACGAATATTTGATTGCCGTGCTGTGGATCGCCAAGCCCATGCGGGGTGTTCAGCAAAGCCTGATGCTGCTGATTGTCTGGGGACACCTCTGGGTCGGCCTGCATTTCTGGCTCCGGCTCAAAGCCTGGTATCAAGACTGGTTTATTGTCATCTACGCCTTTGCGGTCGTGACCCCGATCCTGGCGCTGTTAGGGTTTGCCCGCATTGGCCGGCAATTGGATCAGGTCAATGCCAGCGACCCCAATTTTCTCAACCGGGTATTTAAACCCGTCAATGATTATGGCGCTGAAAGTCTTAGTAATCTGCTCGGATTTGAGTTTATCGGCTGGTACGTCTTCGGCGGCTTGGTGATTTCGGTTTTTATCGCCCGCTTCATCCGGCGGCTTTATCGCAATCGCCACGGTATCTACCGTCTTATCCTGGACAATAATATGACGCTGCGGGCGCCGGTCGGACAATCCATTCTGGAAACCCTGCGTATTGCAGGCATCCCTCACGCGGCAGTCTGTGGCGGGCGCGGACGTTGCACCACCTGCCGGGTCCATGTTGGTGAAGCCTATCAGGAATTGCCCCTGCCGGAAGAACTTGAGCGCAATGCCCTGGTGCGGGTTCACGCTGAACCGGAGGTGCGGCTGGCCTGCCAAACCAAACCACGTCGCGATCTCTCGATCCGGCCCATGCTGCCACCGACAGCCACCGCTCGAGACGCCAACCAGCCCGGCGGCATTCAGGGACGCGAGCAGAAAGTTGCGGTGATGTTTATTGATTTGCGCGGCTCGACCAAGCTCGGCGAAGAAAAACTGCCCTATGACGTGCTGTTTATTCTCAATCAGTTTTTCGCCGAAATGTCGGCAGCCCTCGAAGAATCCGATGGCCACTACGCACAGTTTTCCGGTGACGGCTTAATGGCCTTATATGGTCTGCAATCAGATGTTGATCAGGGATGCCGGGATGCCGTCAAAGGGGCGATCAGCATGGTCGACCGGCTGGCCGCGCTCAACGAACGCTTAGAGCGGGAAGTTAAGGAGCCGCTGCGGATGGGTATCGGGATTCATTGTGGCGATGCCATTGTCGGCACCATGGGCCCGCCGAGCGCACAGAATTTTTCGGCCATTGGTGATGATGTCAATGTCACGGCTAGGCTGGAAAGCCTGACCAAGGAATATGGGGTGCCGCTAATCATTTCGAAGGCCGCGGCAGACTGTGCCGGATTAGAGTTGTCCGGCCTGCCCCAGCATCAGGCTGATGTCAGAGGCCGCGACGGTGATATTACCATTTACACCGTCGCCGAACCTCAGACACTTGATCTTTAATAGCTGGCTTTCGCCGCAAGTTCACCGCTCCTTTGTGCGATTTGATCTGTAATTGGCTGACGCGCTGCAGACCTTTGGGAATCATCCCAAAGCGGTCTGGCGGCTTCTTTTTCCGCCACTTCACGGCTTATGCCGATGTCCCGCAATTGAGCGTCATCCATATTCGACAGTTGATAGCGCTGACGGGCGAGTTCGTTCCGGCGCTTCACAATGAGGACCGCATTATTCATGAGCACAGTTGTTGTCGCTTTAGCGATGAACCAGATACTTTTACCGGCAGCAGCAAATACTTGCGAAATTTCTATACTTTTATCCATAACGATATTCCTTTTGGCCTCATTTAGTTAAAAAGTTTAATCGATGAGCCTGATATGCGCTTATTCGATTGATTAATCCAACGAATTGTTTTAATAGTATTCATTAGATTTTCTTATAATCAAATGGCGCCGAAAATGGACGTTAATATTCCAACCGATGTCTTGCGGACCTTTGTGGCGATTGCCGACACCGGCAGCTTTACCTCAGCCGCCGATCAGGTTTACCGCACCCAATCCGCTGTCAGCCAGCAGGTCAACAAGCTCGAACAAACTGTCGGCAAACAGCTGTTTGAACGGGATGGCCGGAAAATGAAGCTAACGCCGAGCGGCAGCGATTTTATCGGCTTCGCCCGCCGGATTTTGAAACTCCACGACGAAGCTGTTGCTGTTTTTACCGAGCCCCATTTGGAAGGCTTGGTCCGCTTTGGTATTCCAGATGATTATGTCGAAGCCTATTTGCCGCAAATCCTATCGAGCTCGGCGGAAGCTTTCCCCCGCATCCAGTTTGAAATCGAATGTCAATCCAGCGAAGAACTGGTCGATGAACTAAAACAGGGCCGCCTCGATATCGTGCTGATCACCAACCGGCCTGATTATCCCAAAGGCGATATCGTGTCCCGCCAATCCGTCGTTTGGATCACGTCACCGACCCATTTGGTCCATGAGGAAGACCCGCTGCCAGTGGCCTTGTTCGAGCCAACCTGTCCCGTGCGCCAAGCGGTGCTCGAGAAACTCGATAAAATGGGCCGCAATTACCGCATGGCTTATTCAAGTCCTAATCATGCCGGCCTCACGGCTGCGGTCAAAGCCGGCCTGGCGATAACCGCCCTGGCACGCTGCGCCGTGCCGGCAGGATTGCGGGAGCTCACACCAGAAGAAGGTTTTCCGGCTCTCCCGGCGAGCCCCCTGGCCTTGCTTAGAAAAGAGAACCGTACGCAAGTGATTGACCGGGTTGCCGATCACATTCTTGAAAGTTTCAATAACGGGACGTTTACGAGCTAGGACTACTCAGCAGCTGGTGCTGGCTCGGGCGCTGTCGCGGTTTCATTGATCGGCAAGTGGAGCAGAGCCGCAACCACTCCCAAGGCAATGGCGATCTGCCAGACCAGCGTATAAGACCCGGTGGCGTCAAACAGATACCCCCCCAACCATACCGAAGTGAAGGATCCCAATTGATGGGAACAAAACACAATCCCGGCCAGGGTCGCCAAATATTTAAGTCCGAATAGCTGGCCGACCAGCGCATTCGTGAGCGGCACGGTCGCCAGCCACAAAAAGCCGATGCAAAAACAGAAAACCAAAACCGAGGTTACGGATATCGGGAAAATTAGGAAAATTGAGATGACCACAGCGCGGGAAAAATACAGCGTGCTGAGCAGATATTTCTTGGAATATTTATCGCCGAGGTAACCAAAGCCGAAGGTGCCAACTAAATTGGTAATGCCGATGATACTGATCGCCGTGCCCGGCAGCCAATCCGGCA
Organism: uncultured Rhodospirillaceae bacterium; assembly: GCA_964566055.1. Lineage (GTDB taxonomy): Bacteria > Pseudomonadota > Alphaproteobacteria > Rhodospirillales > UBA2165 > TMED23. Next base: position 690 of record CAZMHI010000048.1, on the reverse strand, counting down.
TGCCCTGAGTTTGCAGAAAGGTGGGCAGATGGGCCATCACGAACATGACCTGGAAGCCGCAGACAAAAAAACCGGCGGTCAAAAACAAATAGCCGGAATGCTGACGCGCCCGGTTGAGTGTTTGCAACAAGGTTTCCGCGTGCTCCTTGGCGGCTGAATGATCACTGGTTTTACCTTTAAGGATATAGGCCAGGGGCACGATCAGGCTGATCATAACAGCGAGAATGAGCAGCGCGCCAACCCAGCCGAAATTGATAATATTAAATTGATTTAAGGGCGCCAGCAGGATCTGGCCGCCGGTGCCAACCGAGCCGCCGATGCCGAAAAACAGCGTGCGGCGGCTTTCCGGCACATTGCGGGCAATCACCGAGAGCATCACCGCCCAGGTGGTGCCGGCGCCCGAAATGCCGATGATGATACCGGCACTGGCGTGGAGCTCCCACTCAGAACTGGCCGTTGCCAGCCAGACTAAACCCAGGGCTTGAAGAACGCCGGCAACCGCAATAACCCGGCCGGAGCCGAATTTATCGGCGATGGCGCCAACGAAGGGTTGCGAGACGCCCCACAATAAATTCTGTAAGGCGAGGGAAAAGGAGAAAGCGGTTATACCGATACCAAAAGCTTGCGAGATCGGCGATTGAAACAGACCAAAGCTTTGCCGCATGCCCATCGAGAACAGCAGCACGAGAC
>CAZMHI010000047.1:0-38844 GCA_964566055.1 uncultured Rhodospirillaceae bacterium | reverse complement strand
GATCCTCCGTTTTCTAACTATAACAGTGGACCCACTTTTTGGGGGAGGACCAGGCCACCCCTTGCTCGCCGAGCAGAACTTGACGCTACAGAAGTTGCGAAATGAAAGCTGGGTTATCCCAAGCCCGGATGTCCCAATCAGACTTCAATTTGAAAACTTACTCTCTCAAAACAGCATCCCGTTTCCGGACAAATTCATTGAAACGGATTCATTGATGGTGACGCGATCTCTGCTTACCGAAAGCGAACGTATTGCTCTTGTTTCAAAAAGTCAGATTAAACTCGATGAAAGGCTTAAAATTCTTTCCACTTTGCCGATAGAATTAGCAATGCCCTCCCGCAGCATCGGCTACATCACCCGCGCAGATTTTTCGCCTACGCCGAATTTAAGGGAATTTTTGATTTGTTTGGGCGACGTCGCAGCGGAAATTTCGAGATAACTTTTTTAATTATTGGGTTTAAATTAGGTATTGTGTCCGCGGATTGTGTCATTGGCGGCGGCAATAGGCCTGCATTTGCGTCCCATAGATCCCGTTTAGAGGGACATTAAAGTCTGATATTGGCTGATTTCCGTTAGAACTTCGTCTGACATATTATCGCCACAAAATATTCCAAGTCATGCCTAAATAATCCTGTCTAGTACCATCCTGTCAAAATATGACAATTATAGGAAGGTAAGAGAGATGAAAATTACTGAAGTTTGTAAAGCGGACCGAGTTGAGATCACCCTGTATGGTGTTCTCGAAGCGCGTGACTACATGCAACTTAAACAGCTGATTGAAAATGCCTTCGATCAAACAAAAACTGTTCTGCTGGATCTCAAAAATTACCTGTCAACCGACACTATCTTTTTGGCTGTTTGTATCAATGCTGCGCAGCAAGCAAAACTGAAGCAACTGAAATTCGCTTTAGTCAATCCCACGCCACAGCTTCAAAAATTGAAATCTCTGTTTCGATTGGATGGTATCCTGGCGACCTCTTAAGATCGAGTAATTGAGTCGGCGGTTCGCCGAGATGATTTATCTTATCTCCCCCAATGTCTGGTACAAACTTACATTATAACCTAAGCTAATCTCGTCCAAACGCTGCCGCAACACTGGGGAAATTTTTCATGGCTGATCAACGCGTTATCGTCACCGGGGCAGCCAGTGGTATTGGTTTAGCTTGCACGAGGCTGTTGCTAGCCCGAGGGGCGCAAGTGACAGCGTTTGATATCCAAGGCGATTTGATGGCCGAAAATCTTCCGTCAGATGAGGCAAATCTGCATCTTGTTGCAGGTGATGTTTCTGATCCAGCAGTTTGCGAACAGGGCGTAGCCGAAACCGTGACACGATTCGGCGGCCTCGATGCGCTCATTCATTGGGGGGCGGCGCATTCCTCTGCGCGCTGGGATGAGCTCGGCGCTGAAGAATGCAATCGCATTATGGCAGTCAATGTAACCGGTACTTTTCTGATCGCTCAAGCCGCCGCCAGACCAATGATCGAGCAGGGCAAGGGGGCTATCGTGCTCTGTACCTCAACCTCAGTACTTTATGGGGTGACCGGTGGCCAGGGCCAAGGTGGTCCAGCCTATGTTGCTTCAAAAGGAGCGGTGATTGCACTGACTCGCTCACTGGCCCGTGCTCTAGGTCCTGATGGGGTGCGCGTCAATGTCGTCAGTCCCGGCATTACCGAAACAGCGATGATTGAAGAATATACCGAAGAACAACGCAAAAACATGACCCAACGTTTCCCGCTCGGCCGATTTGCTAAAGCAGAGGAAATTGCCGAAGCTGGATTATTTCTCATCTCGGACAAAGCAAGCTTCATGACCGGTGAGACCATGCATGTAAATGGTGGCTCGAACTTCGGCTAGAGTGTCCTTTCCGCCGGGCGGATAATCACAAAATAAGTCAAGCAGGCCAGGATACCGCTCGTCAAAATAGCCACTGCTAAATTGATCGCGGTGGTGTGGGTCATGGCCGCGAGCAAAACAACAATACCGGCTGAAACCAAATTAGTGATAAATCCCATAAGCGAGGCTGCCGAGCCGGCGGATTGCGAAAAAGGCTGCAACGCCAAGGCATTTGTCTGTGGAAAAACCAAGCCTAAGCCCAGGACATAAAAGGCCGACGGCAAAATAACGGCTAACGGCTGGCGGACATCAATAATTGCCAAAGCCGTTAAGACAATCCCGCCGGCCACCATAATCAGCACACCGATGGCGATCAGGCGTTGCTGGCCAATCGCCAGAATAAAACGTCCGCCAATAAAAGTAGCGAGCAGAAAGAAAGCGGCAATGATGGCAAACAAAAATCCGTAGGTGACGGCGCTGACGCCAAAAGCACCACGCAGCACGGTCGGGGAGGTACCCAAGAAAGCGCCAAATCCAGCCATCGAGAATGAGCTGCACAAAACATAACGGACAAAAACCGGGTGCCGGATGGTCGCCAGCCAATTGACAAAGAGAAAGCTCGGCTGAAGTGCTTTAGGATTCCGCTGCGCTATGGTTTCCCGGTAGAAGACGGTAAATAATAAAAATACCACGACAGCAAAAAGTGTCATTGCCCAAAATAGCCATTGCCAGGGTAAATGTTGGGCAATCTGACCACCGATGATTGGGAATAGGATGGCAGCGAGCGCGGTGACAAACAGGATATTTGACATCATCTTACCGAGCTGTTCCCGCTCAAACAGATCGCGTGCGACAGCAGCGGCAAGTATCCGTCCGGTTGAAATGGCCAGACCTTGAACAAAGCGCCAAAAAATCAAATATTCGATTGAAGGAGACAGGCCCGAGGCCAGAGCAGAGCCGCCAAATAAAAAGAGCGTCAGCAGGATGATGGGCTTGCGGCCAAAGCGGTCAGATAGCGGGCCGAGCACGAGCTGGCCAAACGCATTACCCAGCATAACCATCGAAATAGAGGCAATTACCCGATTGGGGGTGGTGCCGAGCCCCTCGGCGATATTGGGCACGCCGGCTAAAAACATGTCGATGCCGATTGGCCCTAACATGTTTAAGCAGCCCAATATTATCGTCAGGAATAAGAGCGCTTTACCGCTTGGAGGTATATTTTCTGTCATAATTTCAAATAAAAAGGCCGGTGGCGCTTGGCCACCGACCCAATATCAATATTTAAAGGGGTTACTTGCTGACGTGGTCGACACCGGCTCCAGCAGCAATGGCGCCACCGCAGATCAACAATGCTGGCGGGAAAAAGGCTACAGCGACACCGCAAGCAGCAACACCAACTGATGCGCCCGGATTTTCTTTAACCACCGTAACGGCTTTATCGGTCACCGATTTATCATCTGCGGCAAAACTACCGGTCGGAGCAACAAAAACAAATGTCATAAACAAAAGCATCAAGATCGTGCGCATTTTTCAAACTCCATCATACCTAGTGAAAAAAACAAACCATTTAAAACCAATACCTTATTATACGGTGAATTATGGGGATTCGCCAAGGCCCGAATATAACGCGTGTTTTAATTGATTTAGCGTGGCAGCGCGCCGTGCAGGAAATTATCGGCCAGCATATCTGCCAGTTGTGTGGGACTGTATTGCTCAAATTGGCCAAACCAGAACGGTACCGTGTTGCATTGAGCTATTAGCATCAGCATGGTTGAATAGCTATCGAGTGAGCTGGTAAAGGTTTTTGCAGCGATGCCATCAGCCAAAATCTGTTCAAACAAGGTATTGTATTCGGAAATCATACTGTTGAGAATCTGGCGCCGGTTACTGGGCAGATATCTCAACTCGCCGACGAAAGTCCGGAAATAATCCGGGATGAAATTTACCGGTTCAATATGATTGTGGATGGCCTCCCGGATTTTAACATCGGCTGTTCCAGAGCCTGCGACGATGGCTTGAAGACGTTCGATGTATCCTTTCATACCCTGCAAGCACACTTTTTCAAGCGCTTCGTCCTTGGATTTGAAATAGTAATACAAGCTGCTTTGGGCGATGCCGAGCTCAGCAGCGATGTCACCGGTTGAAGCGCCGTGATAACCCTTTCTGGCAAACACAGCTGCCGCGGCATCAAAAACTTCGGTCTGCCGCCGCCGGTATTTATCTTTTTTCTTACTTGGTTTTGCTGTGCCATCAGGCATCATGTTTTCCGATCACAGTTGGTCCATGAGCCGGCCTTTGATGACCTTGCGGGTCGGCGTTAACGGCATTTCATCAATAATTTCAAGACGTTCCGGCCATTTATTTTTGGCGATTTTATGCTCATCCAAAAGCGCGCAAAGCTCTTCCAGGGTAACTTTATCTTCACCCAGCAAGGTCACGACGCAGCAGGCTTTCTCGCCCAAGGCCGGATCGGGCACCGGCACGATCGCTACCATTTCGACTTTAGGATGCTGGACCAGCAAATCTTCAATATCAGCCGGGTTGAACTTAACGCCGCCGCGATTGACGACGTCCTTGGTCCGCCCCGTGATGGTCATATTGCCACCCTCATCGATAATGGCGAGATCACCGGTTCTAAACCAGCCGTCCTCGGTAAAGGCATCGGCATTGGCTTCTTCGTTGTTGAGATAGCCGGGAAATATCGAAATTCCACGGACCTGTAAATCGCCTTCGGTATTGGCTGGTAACGCCTCGCCATCTTCCGCCGATACCACCCGCACTTCGTCCCCAGGCGAGGCCCGTCCGGCCGAGCGTACCGGAATGTCTTCGGCGTCGCCAAAACGGCAATAGGTTGCGCCGGCGGTTTCAGTCATGCCCCAGAGCTGGCTGATGCAGGTGCCTGGGATTTTGTCACGGTAGGTTTGCATCATCTGTGGCGGACAGGCAGCGCCAGAGAACACCGAGAAGCGGACAGATGAAAAATCATGCACGTCCATCAATCCGGCATTAATCATCGCCGTGGCATGGGCCGGCCCCAGAAACACCGTCGTTGCCTTGGTGGCTTCGACCATTTGGGCGAGATCAGGCGGCGAGAAAGCCGGCAGCAGGACATTGGTTGCCCCCGCATTAAGCGCGACATGAAAATTAAAAAGCCCATAGAGATGGCTGAAAGGAGCTGCAGATAAATTGCGGTCTTCGGGCGTCATTTGGAATTCCGCCACACTGACCCGGGCATTGCTCATCATGTTTTGATAGGTCAGCGGCACGCCTTTGGGGTTAGACGTGGTACCGGAGGTGTAAAGCAGCAGGAAAGGGTCAGAGCCGACCGGAGGATTCTCGATCACCGGTGTGCCCTCAATCATCAGACTTTGCAGTGAATGGCAGCCATTGGGAGCGTCGTCACCGACGGTAATAACATACTCAAGGGAGCTGAGTTTCCCTTTCATCTTGAGCATCACCTCGGCGGTCGGGAAATCTTTAAAAGCTGGCAGGCAAATCACCGCCCGCGCCTGAGCGTGGCTGAGCAGAAAATCAATATCGGCATCCCGGTAAGGCATATGGATGGTTTGCATGACCCCACCGAAAGCCGTGATGGCGAGATAGCTGACGACGAAATCCAAGGTATTCGGCAATTGCACAGCCACCACATCACTTTTCATCAAGCCAAGTGAAAGAAGACCATTGGTCAGCTGATCGACTTGTGATTTAAGCTCAGCGTAAGTTACTTCGCCACCGGGATGAACAATTGCAATAGCATCGGGAGTATTGGCGGCATGGTCATTAAGCCAGCCATTCAGCGTCTCATTGATCCAATAGCCCTCTTCGATGTAGCGTGCGGCTAAATCGGGTTTAAAATTTATTGCTGATCTCAGCATCATAGCTTCCTCGTTAAAGCGCAATCTTTCCATTGGTGAGCGATAGGCGTCCTTTTTCCAGCGTTTGCCGCCGCCCAAATGATAGATCCGGCGATGTTGGTCAATTTTATGATGTTTACGCTCGGTAAAGACACGCACGACGCCGACCTGTTCCGGCAGCAAGCCAATACGCTCGGCAATTTCCTCGTCGGTCAAGCCGGTTTCATCACGCGTGGCCTCCAAAGCGTCAAAGTCCAACTCCCGGACCGCATCTCTGTGCCGTGTCTGCTTGTTGAGGCTGAGCTTGAAGACAATCTCACCGAAGGTATCGATCATCTGCTGAGTTACACCATAAGCCATGTCTACTCTCCCTGTTCCGCTGCTTGCTCTACTGCATGCTCTGCTTTGGCGGCGGCTTCTGCCTCGGCAATCTTTTGGCGCATACCAGCACCCCGGGCAATTGGATTAGACAGCGGCGCAGTCTGGGTGATTGGGCAAACCCGCATACATTCGTAACAAAGGGCCAGGAGTTCACCGGCGCCAATCGCCAGCTTGTACCAAATGACCTGATTCTCAGGGCCATGCAGCGCCATGCCGCGTTCAATCGGGTCTTTGGCGTCCAGGGTATCGAGCAGCACTCCCGGGATGGCCTCATATTGCTGTGACATTTCGGCGCAGGCATGAGCATCGTAATTCATCACTTCGACTTTGTCGTCATCACCAATTGAGCCGCTTAAACAATCCACCGGGCAAAACCGCATACAGGGAGTCTGGCCGGTTTGGCGGTAAAGTTTGACGCAGGATGAATGCGGGCAGGGATTGTCGGCCATCGGCTCATCCGGCGGCATTTCAAATTCAGTGAAGACCGAGGCGTAATACATCATGCCGTATTCCGGATGGAGCAGGATATCACCGGCCATTGAGCGCGCGCCAATACCGGCAACTTCGGCATGGAGTTTCATGCTTTGTAGAGGTACCCGCGCACCTTTTTCCGGGTCCATATCCGGCGGTACAAAAATCGAGCGGTAGCCAAATTTGGCTTCCAGGAAAAATGCCAAGCCATAGGCGACTCGATAGGCCATGGTCTCTGTATCGCCAACATAGGCGAGTGTTTTTGCATCGGCTGACCAAGCGCCCCGGGTGCCGCCACCAACACCGACGGATAATACTGATTTGACCTTAGGCAGCATCGACGAAGGTCCACAGCCCGGCGGTGCTATACGTTCTAGCGTCTCCAGGTTAGCCAGGCCAAAGGCCAATGCGCCCTTCTTTTTGACGTAGTTTTCACAAGCTTTTTTTACTTCTACGGGATCAAACTCTTCGGCCATAATAAAATATCCTGGTGCTGCGTTATTTTGGTTTGTTGGTGAGGGTAAGCGGTTTTGAGAGTTTTTTCAATAGATCTATCGAAAAATAAAAACTTAAAAAAATGGGTCTGGTGAATAAATCACCAGACCCAATCAGTCTCAGGGAACATGCGTTGGGTCGGTAGGAGGACCCAACTGGCGATCAGATCGCCGGAGTGCTATCCCGGTAAGATCATATCGTTAGATATAATCCGTCGGGGTAGCGGAAATTCCTAAATTCGACTCGACACTTTTCACACCGGGAACGTTTTCGGCGGCCAGGCGCAAGGCATCCTTGGCATCTTCCGATTCAACGAAACCCCAATAGCGCACGACACCTTCATTAACGACGACGTTAATGGTGGCGCTACTGGCCCAAGCGTGAGTATTAAACTCTTTCATCAATTCTTCGCGGATCTCCTGATCAGAAGGCAGTACATTGGGCAGGCCGGCATCTTTTTGGGCAACCAGGGCTTGGATAATATTCGCCCGGCTGACGATACCCACGAGCCTGCCATTATCGACTACTGGTACGCGTTTAATTCTTTTTACTTCCAAGGTTTCGGCAATTTCTGAAACGGATGTGAATTCAGTGATGGTCACGACATCTTTGGTCATCACATCTTTTGCCGTTTTTCCGTGGGAGCGGATATATTCTTGCGGCTCGTCCTGCGGGTCACCAATCAGGCTCAACCACCACGACCGGTTTCCCTGATGATCGCCTCTGACGCGATGCACGAGGTCGCCTTCACTGACAATACCAATGAGTTTGTTGTCGCCATCGACAACCGGAGCGGCACTGATACGGCGCTCAATCAATAGTTTTGCAACTTCATTGATCGGCGTATCCGGATCAACGGTTATGACATTTACGGTCATAATATCTTTTGCAAACATTTGATTTCTCTCACTTAAACGCTAGCTATTTAGCTTTCAATCGACCTACCAATTCTCCGGTACCGGTCCCTCAACTTCAGATAACTTCTCAGAAAATTAGATTTACTGCCTTGATATTTGTCAATTGATGGCTGTTTTTTGCGAAATCTCGCTATTTTCCATCAATTGTTCGATTTCTTTGCCAATTAATTGCCACCTGGTACGGCCTTGATAATTGCCGGCCAGCAGTAATTCCCCGGCTCGAATGCCTGCCTGGTGCTTTGCATCGGTACCAAATCTTTCGATAAATTTAACTGCCGCGGCGCGGATACTGGCAGGGTCAGTAACATCCGCACTGTTTTTATGACTATCGTGGCAATGAGGCGCCTGGTGAGCTGTTGGACGAGAGCCGGAGCCATCCGAAGGGCAATGAGTTGCCTGCGAGCACCTAAGGAACCTCGAACAACGCTGATCTGTGTGGGCCATATTTGTAAAGAACCGATTGCGAAAGTTGATGCAATTTTATATGTTCCCAAAAATAATTGAATTGACGTTGGTCAAATCGAACACAATGTTATTCGAAAGAAGCAATTCTTTCTATCGAGTATCATGAGGGAATATGATGGCAGACCAGAATCCAGAACAGGGTTCTTTGAATTGTTTTACGTGTCAGGCGCGCGAGCGGACCGAATGGTGCGTGCTGGATGATGCTGAGCTGGAACTGCTCAACAAGGGACGTTTAACCAAAGAATATTTGCCCGGCGAAGTGATTTTCCATGAAGGCGATCCGTGCCGCGGCGTATTTTGCCTGGAAACCGGCATGGTAGGCGTTCGTAAAACGGATGCTGACGGCAATTCGGTGCTGCTTTATTTGGTTACGCCGGGAGACACTCTGGGCTACCGCGCCATGCTGGCGGGTGAAGATTACCGGGCCAGCGCCGAAGCACTGGAGCCAACGCGCATTTGTGTCATTGATGTGCCGACGGTTAGATCTCTACTTGAGCATAATCCGGCTTTGGGATTGCGCTATCTTAAACGCGTCTCGATGTCGCTCGGGAATGCCGAAGAAAAAATTCTCCACAACGCAACTCTTTCTGTGCGCGCCCGGTTTGCTCATTTACTACTGGTGCTCATTGATAAGTACGGCGAGAAGAGTTCTGATGGCCCAACTGAGTTTGAATTGCCACTGTCGCGCCATGATCTAGCGTCGATGATCGGCACCACGCCGGAATCGATGTCCCGAACAATCAAAAAAATGGAATCAGATGGTGTAGCGCGATTTGCCGGCCGCACCGTTCATATCCCGGAAATTGAGACCCTAGTCCAGGAATTCGAGCCGGATCATTTCGTTTGATCGCGGCGTCTTAGTGCGCCATGAGCACTGGCATAGTCATATGATCCAGCATATGCGCGGTGACGCCGCCCAGCACCAGTTCCCGCCAGCGCGAATGCCCGTAGGCGCCCATGACAAATAAATCGACACCTTTATCGGCTGCCCGTGACAACAAAATGTCAGCGATACCGATGTCATTTACGGTAATCGACTGAGCTTCGGCCTTAATACCGTGGCGGGCGAGATGCAGACTGATATCAGCACAAGGCGTGTCGCCATGTTCATCGCCGCCATTTGGATTAATGGCAATAATGTCAACTTTTTCAGCATCACTGATCAACGGAATTGCATCATGGACGGCACGGGCGGCTTGAGCGCTCGCATCCCAGCCAACCATAACGCGTTCGCCGATATGTTTTATGTTGGTGGCATAAGGAATAATCAGTACCGGGCGGCCGACGGTTAAAACAACACCGTCTGGTAAATCACCAAATTGATTGGCGGCATTGGGGTTCCGTTGACCTAAAATCAGCAAATCGCAGTATCTTGAATGCAGACGAATAACATCGACCGGGTTGCCCTCGGCTTTACGCCATTCATGGGCGATGCCAGTTTTTTTGACAATCTCATAGAAGTTTAACTCAGCTTTTTTCGCTTCTTCATCCGAAAGCTCGGTCTGCTGCTCGATATATTCAGGTGGCAGTTGAGCCATATCTTGCAGCGGCGGGATATAAAGATCAGGGACAACAAATAAACCTGTCAGATGGGCGTCATGTTGAACGGCTAATTGAACAGCTATTTCCAGCCTGGCTTGAGATTGCTCTGAAGAGTCTACGTGAACAAGAATATCTTTGTACTGCATTGATCCATCCTCTGGATATTTATTTCCCCATTTTTCTACTAATAGCGCCAAGTTGAGAGATCGGCATTGACGAACGTCAAGGTAGTTTTATGAGCAAACTCCTAGGCTCTACTCATCGATCAGAAATGTCGATGGCAGCGTAAAGGAGTTACATGATGGTAAAAGTTCTTGATGCCTTAAGAGATGAACATCGCAACTTCTCTCGAGTGCTGGAAATTTTAGCGCATCAAATTGAACTCTTTGAAAAGGCCGAAGAGCCGGACTATGATTTGGCGGAAAAGATAATTAAATATCTGATAAATTTTCCCGACCTAAGCCATCATCCAAAAGAGGATTTGCTCTATCAGAAATTGTGTCTGCGCGATCAGCGGATTGCAGATATTATGGGTGATCTTAAAACTGAACACCAAAAGCTTGGTGAACTAACAACAACGTTTGAGGTTAAACTAAAAAACGTGCTGCTTGATGCCGAGCAACCGCGGGCTGAATTCATTGATGCGGCGAATGAATTTATCGACTTTTTCCGCAGTCACATCATGTTGGAGGAACTACGTTTTTTTCCGGCTGCCTTGCGCGCCCTGACAACGACTGATTGGCGGGAAATTGAGGAAAGCCTCGCTCAATCCAATGATCCAATATTTGGTGAAGATATTGCTGTCCCTTATGTCGAATTGCGAGACCAAATATATGAGATTGCTACCGAACTGCAGGTTTAGCAGGTGAGGTGATCGGTTACTCCGACAGCGGCTTAATCAGATCAATAAATACCATTGCTGCAAAAATTAGACTAATTAGAAGTCCGGCAGCCGGTACCCAAATAGGGACGGTTAGTCCTACTGTGTCGGTGCCGTCAAACGAATTACGGTCTAATTTGATGCGCAGCAGCGCACCGTTCACTAAACAGGCAATGATCAAAATGATAAGTGAAGTGGTCTCCGCCAGGGCCTCAATCGAAAATCCCAAGGCCAATATACAGACCAGCAGAATGATGCTTGCGGTTGCCTTAATTGGGGTTTGAGTGCGGGGATGAACATCTGCCAAAAAGCCGAGAGAGTTTGGCAACATTTCGTGCCGGCTCATACCATAGAGCACACGGGCGGCCATAATGATCTGGATAAGCGCACCATTTAGCACCGCGAAAATACTAATGAGGCTTATCAGTATGGGGTCTTGTCCGGTTTTCAATTCAAAGATCGCCGTCAGCGGGGCGGCGCTTTGACTTAGCTGTTGCGGCGGGATCGCCAGGACCGCGACCAGGGCGACGACAACATAAATTACCGTTGTGATGGCTAAGGTGAATATGATCGCCCGGGGTAAGGTTCTCTCGACGTTTTTCACTTCCTCGGCGACATTGACCATGTCTTCAAAACCGATAAAGGCATAAAACGCCAGGAACGAGCCGCTTAAAATGCCGATCCAGGCAACACTTTCAAATGGTGGAATGAGCTCAGGAGTCCGGCTTGAAAGTGTCATGAGTTCATCTCGGCCGACCCAAACGATAATTATCAAGCCGCCGATTTCGATCAAGGTAACCAGGCTGGCCGCCGCGACCGACTCGCCGATACCCCAGGCGGCAAGCAAACCAAGGGCAATCGTGACGCCGACAATGGCCAGCCAGGCCGGCACCGGCAGCAGGGTCTGGAAATAGCCGACAAAGCCATCCGCCAGCGCCGCTGAAGACACCATACCATTTAACACTACTAAAAAGCCGACGAAAACGGCCAGATCCTTGCGTCCAAAACCTTCTTTAACATATACCGCTTCACCGGCACTTTTTGGAAACCGGCTCGATAGTTCGGCGAAAGTTAAGGCGGTGAAGCCCGCCAATAAAGACGCCACCAGAAATGAAACCGGTGTCAGCATACCGGCGCGTGCGGCGACCAAGCCAATCAGTACATAAATGCCGCCACCAATTGTCGTGCCTAAACCATAGAGGACGATCATTGGCAAATTTAGTGATCTTCTTAAGACCGGCTTTGGGTATTCTCCATCCATCATTTTCTTAGCTTAAAGCCTCTGGTGACTGAGTAATAGTTACCCAGGCTGAGGATAAAATCTTTGATGACGATCAATGATTTACCCGAAGAGATCGGCTAGTACTAAAACATCAAAATTGACGGAGACTGATATGGTTGATGGTCCGCTGAATATTGATGCTTATGCCCCAGCCGAAATTGCCGCGCGGGTTGAAAAGGCCGGTGTCAGCAAAGTCCACCTGCCAATTCTGCAAACTGTGGTTTTGGGGGTATTGGCCGGCGCCTTCATTGCCTTGGGGGCGGTCTTTTATACCTTCGTTATTACGGACACCGGTTTGGGTTTCGGTGTGACCCGGCTGATCGGCGGAATCGCGTTCTCACTTGGTCTCATTTTAGTGGTGGTTGGCGGCGCTGAGCTATTTACCGGCAATAATCTCATCGTTATGGGCTGGGCGGATGGTAAAATAACTTCCCGTCAACTGTTGCGAAATTGGTTCTGGGTTTACATCGGAAATTTTGTCGGCGCCATCGCGATTGCCGGATTGGTTGCGCTATCGGGCGTCCTGGAAGCGGGTGGCGGCGCGGTCGCCAAAACAGCGGCCTCAATTGCCGAAGCCAAAATGGCACTACCCTCAATCGAAGCTTTTACCCGCGGCGTTTTGTGTAATGTGCTGGTGTGTCTGGCGGTGTGGTTGTGTTTTGCCGCCCATACTGTAAGTGGAAAAATCCTGGCGATTATTTTTCCGATCTCCGCTTTTGTCGCGCTCGGTTTCGAACATTCGGTGGCGAATATGTACCTCATTCCGGCAGGCTATTTCGCCGGAGCAGCCAGTGTGACGCTGGACGGTTTTATCGCAAATCTTATCCCGGTCACTTTAGGTAATATTTTTGGCGGCGGTGTTTTGGTTGCGCTGGTTTACTGGATTGTCTATTTGAGAAAACCCGATAAATGATCATTCGACTGATATCCATATCCATATTCATATTTGGCCTTGGACTGCTCACTACATCACCTGCTGCGCAAGCGGGCGATGCGGGTAAAGGTGCGGCGCTGGCGGAGAGATATAAATGCACGAGCTGTCATGATCGCGCGGCAGAAAGAAACTTCCCGCCAATCCCGTTTTTGCGCGGCCAGCATCAGCGCTATCTTGTCAAACAATTGCAGGCGTTCCGGCAGGATGAAGCCAATGAATCCGGCGGTCTGAAAATATCGGAGCGCTACAATCATTTGATGGATTTACCGGCATCAAAATTAACCAATACAGCTATCAATAATCTCGCCAGCTTTTTTTCTGCTCAAGTTTGCCGGTCATCAGGGCGGAACACATCGAAATTAGCCAAACCGCAACTCGCCGAGGCCTGCGCTTTTTGCCACGGTGAACAGGGGCGAAGCCCGTTTGTTGCGTATCCGAAAATAGCCGGACAAAATATGAACTATCTCATCAATCAACTGAAAATCATGCGCACTGCGGCAAAAAATCCAGAGCAAAAAAACGCCCGCTTCCACCGCACCATGGCGGCCCAGGTGGTGGCCTTAACCAATGACGAAATCGTCGCTTTGGCCTATTATTATTCAAAACAAAACTGCGAATAAAACCATTAGTATCAAATACTTATTTAGTTTACTTAACATTTCCCCTTGTGATTTGCGTCACAGACACCATATAGCAGTTTGGTGTATAACTACGCCCATAAATCGGGAAAAGGCAAACAGGTGGAAACGCCTGGGCGCAAAGTTGACGGCCTAAGACTTCAAAAAACTGGGTTTTTAAAGTTAGGGCGGCAGAACTATCGAAGGATTTAAGAGGATGGAAGTAGGACTATCGAGCGCAATTAATACCACGCTTAGCTCAATCCAGCAGATTACTGCTTTAACCGAGCAAACCCAAAATCGTATCGCCACCGGCCAGGAGCATTCCAAGCCGAGCGATAATCCATTGGCGGTTTCGATTGCCAAAGATCTCTCTAATCGCGCCTCTGATTTATTGGCGATTAAAGACAACATCAATCAAGGTATCAGCAAAGTTGAAACGGCGACGCTCGGCCTCGGCTTCATTGAGAGCCTGCTCAATGAGTTAAAGGCAACTTCACTGGCTTATGATCAGGCGGGTTCGGCAGCCGATCAGGCTCTTGCCAGCGACCGCTTTAATGAATTGAAAGCGCAATTGGACGCCCTGGCCGATGACATTTCCTTTGGCGGCACCAATTTAGTCAGCGGTTCTCCTGACAGCTTGACGGTTAGTTTTAATGAAGACGGCTCGACCGGTGTAACCATTGACGGCGTGGCTACGGATTCAGCCGCGCTTAATCTCGATATTACCGATATCGCCACCATTGACGCGGCCCTGGCGGAAGTTCGCTCGACAGCGGCATCTTTGGGATCGGAAGCCAACGTGCTGTCGATCCGGGAAGAATTTAATGATGAACTGATAAACTCGCTCAAAGAAGGTGAGGCTAAATTGCTTGAAGCTGATTTGAACGAGCAAGCAGCTACGGCGCTGTCACTGGAAACCCGCACTCAATTATCCGCCTCGGCGCTGAAAGTCACGGCCCAATCCGAGCGCGCTATTCTGCAACTCTTTTAGGTCCCGCACCCTTGACGGGACGCCTTATTCTGCATAATTAGACATTATCTGGACGGAATTGCCGAATAATTGGCTGAAAGGCGCCGCTTATGGGCCTTTTAAGCCAAAACTCGCTTGTTGAAGGAGGGGTTTGATGTCTCGTCTGCCGGTTTTTGATAGCCCATTATTGCTGGGATTTGATCATTTTGAACGCGTCTTGGATCGCGTCGCTAAGTCTTCCGCCGAAGGCTATCCCCCTTACAATATTGAACAAGTCAGTGACGAAGAGTTGCGCATTACCCTGGCGGTTGCCGGCTTCTCGATGGATGATCTGGAAGTGACCACCGAAGATAATCAGCTGGTGATCCGGGGCCGTAATTCGGAGGATGATGAGGCCCGTATTTATCTTCACCGCGGCATTGCCTCCCGCCAGTTCCAGCGCAGTTTTGTTTTGGCTGAAGGCATTGAGGTCGGCGCTGCCCGGCTTGAGGATGGCTTGCTGCATATTGATTTGGCGCGCCCGATCCCGGAGCCGGAAGTTCGCAAGATTAAGATTGAGAAAGTTCAGTCAGGTGCTAAAACCGGGACTAAGACAATTGATTTGGACCCCGAAAGTCCAAAAAACTAAGTATTCGAGAATAGGCCTTAAGATGACACAATATGATGATCCAGTCGCAGATAACGCGGCCATTGAACTGAGCGGTGATTTCACCGGGGGCGAGTTTATCTATCTCGGACTGGATGAAATAGCCTATATCAAACCCGTGGTAGAAAATGGCGAGCACGCTTTCGGCATTTTTGCCGCCGATGGTGAGCAAATCGGCGAAGCGCCCGATTATAAGCTGGCCTGCGCCATCTCAGTTCAGAACGACCTCTATCCGGTTAGTGTCCACTAACCTAACTTCATTTAGTACGGCTACCGGAACAGCGCTTTTTCAGCGATGCGTAAAACTATTTCAACCGTGAATTTTACGCGGAAATTAGGCCATCCAATTAGCGAACGCGATATCGTCGAATTGACGGTGCTGATCGGCTGTTACAATATGCACACCAGTACGTTTCAGGCGTTAGCGGTGGATTTGGAAGACGCCCCATAATCTTCCGATCAATTGCTAAAACAGGTTGAACCACAGGCTTGACTGAAGATCCGGGAACAAATTGCCGACCAATGTTGGCGGCCAGCGCACCACCAGCAATTTATGGAACAAGGCGTAGGATACGATCCACATGGGTACGGATATACTGAGAGTCATTTTCCAGCTTTCCTTGCCCTCAAACCTCAGATATCCAACGAGAAAAAGAAACATTGCCGGCAGGAGACCGATCACCAGAGATGAAACGAAGAAGAAAATGAGCCAGGCGAAATAGACCCCGGCCCTTCGATAAATTTCCGGTGAAATTAAGTCACCATAGTCAGCCTGGATATCGAAGTGGGTTTCATTTTCTCCAGTTTTAAAGGCATCACCAGTAGAGGATACCTGAGTCTCTCTGGAACCCCCCGCCATATCTCCGCCTTCGGCCAAAGCCGTCCGCACCCGCGTGGTAATGAACAGCCCGGAGATAACCAGCCAGCCGGTAAAGCCTATGCCGAACCAGGCGACAACCTGCGGCACCAGTTTAGCGCCAAATTCCCAAGGGGTGGAAACGATAATGACGGTCACAAACAACACCAGGATAAGAATTGTAAACATCATGTTTGGATTCAAATTCTGACTTTGATAACCAAAAGACGATTCCCGAACTGCCCCCGCTTTTTTCTGCTTGCGGCGGTTTCGGACAACCGGGCCCAACACGCCGTAGAGCGTAATGGCGAACAAGATGACCACCCAGGGGGCGAAATTGCCGTCGCGAAAGATCCACAGCCATTCCCAACCATAACGGTTGACGGAGATAAACATGTAACGCTCGACCAAACCGCCCAACACGAATCCAAGGATCATCGGCGGCCGCGGCCACCGCATCCGCTTCATCACCCAGCCGATCAACCCGAAGATTAACATGGCAACAATATCGCCCCAGGCGTTGGACCCCTGATAAGCGCCGATGAAAGTAATGGCAAGGACCAAAGGCGCCAAGATGCCGATACGTACGGTCGCGATCTGAGCCAGTCGATTGGCAAAAAAGAAACAGATTCCGGCGCCCAGAATATTAGCGATGGCCACGGACCAGACCAGGGTATAGGTGATGTCGAGACTTTTCGACAACATATCCGGACCCGGCACCAAACCATGGATGAGGAAAGCGCCTAGAATCAGCGCCATGGAGGCGGAGCCCGGAACGCCAAATGCAATAGTTGGCAGCAATGCACCGCCTTCTTTGGCGTTATTGGAACTTTCCGAGGCGATAACGCCGCGCACATCGCCCGTGCCAAATGTTTTGTCTGCGTCTTTCTCGGAGCGGGCGGCATGACCGTAGGCGATCCAATCGATGATTGAGGCGCCGATACCGGGAACGGCGCCAAGTCCCGACCCTATCACCGAGCACCGAAGCATCAGCCACTTGTGGCGGAAAACATCCTTGACACCTTCCCATTGAGACCAACGGGAGCCAACGTGCAGGTTCCCTGCAATGGATTTGCGGGAGATCGCCATATCCGCGATTTCTGGTAGTGCGAACAGACCAAGAGCAATGGGGACGACGGGAAATCCGTCAAATAGATAAAGGGTACCGAAGGTCCAGCGGAGCGTGCTGGTATTAGGATCGTCGCCGGTGGTCGCAACGAGTATGCCAAGTCCCGCCGCCGCTAATCCCTTTAACGGTGATCCGCCGCTGAGCACCGCAACCAGGGACAGGCCCAACACGCATATCGCCAGCAGTTCCGGAGATCCAATCTGCAATATAATGGGACGGATCACGGGGATGGCCATGGCGAGCACGAAGGCACCAAACAGACCGCCCAAGACGGATGCGGTAAACGCTGCGCCGAAAGCGCGGCCGGACTCACCTTTTTTCGCCATGGGAAATCCATCAAGAATGGTCGCCGCCGACCCGACGGTTCCAGGCACGCCGAAAAGCACCGCCGGTATGGTGTCGGAGGTGACGACAACGGCTTGCAGCCCCATGAGGAAAGCAAGGGCTGTGAACGGATCCATATTGAAAGTGAACGGAAGCAGGAGTGCAAGACCGACCAGCCCGCCCAGGCCTGGAATAACACCCAGGATCAAACCGAAGGCGACACCCAGGGCGAGAAAGGAGAGACGCAACGGATCGCTCAGCGTAACCGCCGCAGATAAAGCTGCTTCCAGCATGTGAACCACCTCCCGATGGAATTTTTTATTATGTCTGCTTCGACGTTATATAACTTGTTCCTTGGGTGTGTAGCAAAACGGTGCGCAAAATTCCATATTGATAATTCATACCGGGATTGATCAATAGATGCCTTAAAAAGGCCTGTTTCATCCAGTAAGCATATGATTCAGAAATACTTTGCTCCGTACTATCATTTAAATAACTTATTTGTTACTTTGATATGAAATACCATTGAAAAAGATAGAAATCTAAGCTTTTATTGGTAAATAACAATTAAAATGTCAATTCGATAGAAAGGGAGGAACCTTGTTAAAAATCTTCAAATATTCAGCGGTTACAGCCGCGAGCGTAGCTGCAATTGGTGTTGCCGCCTTTACCGCCATACCGGCAAAAGCGGATGCGGTTTCCGATTTCTACAAAGGCCGGACCGTTAAAATCACTCAAGGTTTCAGTGTCGGTGGAACCTACGGCAGATACGCCTCCATGTTCGCGCAGTTCTTGCCGAAATACATTCCGGGCAATCCCACGGTTATCGCCCAGAGGATGGCTGGCGCAGGTGGTTTGAAGGCTGCTAATTATGCCTACAACGCCATGCCCAAAGACGGCTCTCACCTTTGGGAGCCTCTCGACTCACTGGTCATCGCCCAACTATTGCGTCCGAAGGCGGCTAAATATAAATCCAACGAATTCACATGGCTTGGAAATGCGATCCAAAGTAATGCCGTGATCGCCATCAGGTCAGACAAAGGGATTAACAAGCTCTCAGACCTAAAAGGCAAGGTACTCAACATGGCCGCGAGTGGCAAAGGTTCTCAAACATTCCTCATGCCTGCTCTCTTGAACGGCCTATATGGCGCCAAATTCAAGATTGCCACCGGTTACCGCGGTTCGGCTCCAATGAGGCTGGCCATGGAAAAAGGCGAAGCCGACGGTCTCTCTCTCACCTGGCTCGCCTGGCGGTCTGGTGTTCCGCAGTGGTTCGAACCGGGCGGTTTCGCCAAAGCGATCGTTCAAATCGGTGTTGAAAAAGAGAAAGAACTTCCGAACGTTCCAATGTTCAGTGACGTTGTCACCAGCAAGGAAGATAAGCAGATTGTTGCATTCATGGCTTCCATGGGTCCCGTCGGACGCGGCCTGGCCGTTCCTCCTGGCGTTCCCGCTGAAAGGACAGCAGCCCTTCGTAAGGCTTTTTCCCAAATGGTCGCTGATCCTGAATTTATCGCAGAAGCCAAAAAACGTCGCGTTCGCGTCAATGCGCTTTCCGGCGAGAAGGTTCAGAAGTTTGTCAATGAGGCTCTCAAGATATCTCCGGAAATTGTAAAGAGAGCGCAAAAATTGATTTTGGGTAAATAATCTGTACAAACCCAAGTGATTGAAGTTTGAGAAATGGGCGGCTGTTAATACGGTCGCCCCTTTTTTTACTCTAATAAGTCTCGGAGAAAGACCATAGTGCGGTCGGTTATTCCGTCAAACTTAATGAATTGCGCATCAGGCGGCGCGGCGCGCTTCCTGTTCGGTGATTAACGCGTAGAGCGCTTCAGGGCTATCTGAGCCCCGCAGTTTGTCACAGTTGGTCTTGTCCCGGAGTAGGCGGGAAACCTGCGCTAAGGCCTTTAAATGATCCGCTCCGGCAGATTCCGGCGCCAGCAGCAGAAATATCAGATCGACCGGACGCTCATCAATAGAATCAAAATCCACCGGTCGTTCAAGGCGGGCAAAAAATCCGTGTAATTTCTCTAAAGATTCAAGTTTACCGTGGGGAATCGCAATGCCATCACCGACACCTGTCGTACCAAGCTTTTCACGTTCTAGCAGAATATCAAAAATATCGCGTTCGTTATGGTCAATAACATCGGCAATCCGCTTTGATAATTCTTGTAACGCCTGTTTTTTGCTGGTCGCCTTGAGATTGGCGACGACGCATTCCGGTGTTAGGAGATCGGTGAGTTCCATAACGATCCTTCGTAATTAATTTAAAACGACCGGTACGAAATTTCCATCAGTGCGGCCATGACAATCGGTCAGCTCAGACAGTTCTAGATGAGCTGAAAAACTAAATTTACTAGTGCCAATAAAGGTCTGAGCGCGATGGAATAGTTTCATAGTCCAGTACAGAGGCGATGCATAAACATTCACCTTCTGATAGTTTGCCGTTGTTAAAAAATTTATCCTATATGTCCGCCGATCGGATTCGATTTCAATCACTTGATCAGGACGGCGGGAACCTAGTGCGGTCAGGCAATGGTGTCAAGTAAATCCTTGAAAAATTATCAAAAAACCGCAGAAATCAGCTAAATTAATTAAAATTTATTAAAAATTGACAGCGCGTTTTTTCTCTCTCCGTCGTTGCACCGAGGACGGTATTTTCATCGCCTCACGATATTTCGCCACCGTCCGCCGGGCAATATCAATACCATCGCCTTTGAGCAGTTCGACAAGCTTATCATCAGACAGGATTTTTGCCGGTGCTTCGTCATCGATCAGGACTTTAATACGGTGGCGTACGGATTCGGCTGAGTGAGCGTCACCACCCGTAGACGAGCCGATTGCCGTGGTGAAGAAATATTTAAGCTCATAAATTCCGCGCGGTGTATTGATGTATTTATTTGAGGTGACGCGGCTCACCGTGCTTTCGTGCATTTCAATTTCTTCGGCAATGTCACGTAACACCAAGGGTTTGAGATGCTCCACGCCTTTGGCAAAAAAGGCGTCCTGCTGTTTGACGATCTCAGTGGCGACTTTAAGAATAGTTGTGGCGCGCTGGTGCAATGATTTTACCAGCCAATTAGCAGTTTGCAGTTTGTCGGCGACGTATTGTTTCTCTTCTTTGGTTCGCACCGATTTACTGATTAAGGCGTAATACTGATTATTGACTAAAACTTTAGGTAAGGTGTCATTGTTAAGCTCGACGAGCCAGGTTTTAGACGGGCCAGAGCGCATAATCACATCGGGCGTAATCGGCTGCGTGATTACCTCCTCGAAGGCTTCGGCGGGCTTATGGCTAAGCGCCCATATCTCGTCGATCATATCCTTGATGTCTTCGAGATCGACGCCGCAAAGCTTTGATAGCTTCTCATATTCATGTTGCTTTAAAAGCTCAATGTTTTCGAGCAAGGTCTCCATGGCCGGGTCAAAGCGGTCCAGTTCCCGCAGTTGAATGGCCCAGCACTCGGCGAGACTGCGGGCAAAAATACCCGGCGGGTCCAGTGCCTGTAACTGCTTCAATACTTTTTCGACCCGCCCAATACTGCAGCCGAGCCGTTCAGCTGCCAGCTCAAGCTCATCCGGAATGCGCCCCGCTTCATCAAGCAAATCTGTTAAATACAGTGCTACGATGCGGTCGGTTGGATCGGTGATATCCATCTGAATTTGGTTGATCAAATGTTCGCGCAGTGAAATTTCCTGCGATAGGGTTTGCTCAAGCGAATAGTCAGCGGCTTCGAATTGGCTGTTGCCGCCAGCGCCGCTACCGCTACTGGCGGGTGCGTTCCATTCAGAAAGGGAGCCGCCATCTTCATTGGCGACAGCGCTTTGCGGCTCAGCTGCCGGCTCGGCGTCCCAGACATTGTCGTAAGATTCCATATCAAGGGCGTTAACCTGATCCTCGGTGACATGGTCGCTGGAATTCATATCAATAGCGTCGAGACCATCCGGCCCTTCGCTACCACCATCACTGCTGCTATCGTCGCCGTCGCTGGATTTTTCACCAGAGCCATCATGATTTTCGGAGGCGTTGCTATCGTCGCGCTCCAGCATGGGGTTCTCGGCGAGCTCGGATTCAACAAAATCACTGAGATCGATATTCGACATTTGCAGCAATTTGATCGCCTGCTGCAATTGCGGCGTCATAACAAGAGACTGGCTGTGTCGA
The DNA here is from genome assembly GCA_964566055.1 of uncultured Rhodospirillaceae bacterium. Classification (GTDB taxonomy): domain Bacteria; phylum Pseudomonadota; class Alphaproteobacteria; order Rhodospirillales; family UBA2165; genus TMED23. The sequence continues at coordinate 17,080 of CAZMHI010000047.1, read as the reverse complement.
AGTTCTAAGCGGGGTGCTATCGCCATTTACGAGACCCCTACAAGCTGAACCGGTCCCCCAGATAGACTCGGCGAACGTCTTCATTCCCGACAATATCGGAGGGGGTGCCTTCCATGAGAACCATGCCATCATGGATAATATAAGCCCGGTCGATGATGTCCAAAGTGTCACGGACATTATGATCGGTAATAAGAACGCCAATGCCGCGATCTTTGAGGTGTGAAATAAGTTCCCGAATGTCTGTGACGGCAATCGGATCAATGCCGGCCAGCGGTTCATCCAGCAAAACGAAATGGGGACGCGAGGCCAGGGCGCGGGCAATTTCGACGCGGCGGCGCTCACCACCTGATAAGGCCAGCGACGGTGTGCGGCGCAGATGGGTAATCGAAAACTCAGCCAGCAAAGCTTCTAAAACGGCTTCTCTCCGCTCGCGTGATTTCTCAACAACTTCAAGCACGGCGCGGATATTATTTTCCACCGTCAGACCGCGAAAAATAGATGCTTCCTGCGGCAGATAGCCGATCCCGAGACGCGCCCGGCGATACATCGGCAATTCGGTTAAGTCCTGACCATCCAAAGTAATGGTACCGTAATCGGGCTGGATTAAGCCGGTAATCAAATAAAAACACGTTGTTTTGCCGGCGCCGTTGGGACCCAACAGGCCAACGACTTCGCCGCGCTCGATGGCGATCGAAACGCCTCGTACGACGGGACGCTTATCAAATCTCTTGCCGAGATTTTCAGCTGTCAGGCCGCGAAAATTATCTGATACCAGGCGGGGAGGGACATCATTGCTGGCTATCGTCTCTGAAGACTCATGAGCGCCGACCGCTCGAATATTATTCGAGGCCGGAATTTCCGGAATACTTGAATTGCGTGGTGTGTCGTCGCTCGTCATAATTTACAGTTTGGTTCAGTGTTGTCGTTATTGCCTTTTGCCAGTTATAGCACGTTTAAACATTTGGTGGGTTCTGACCAGGAACAAGCTAAAAAAATATCTCAATCGCCTAATTTAGACTTTTGACGCCCGAAAGCAAACAGCATGAAGAAATAGAAAAAATTAGATACACACCGTCATTATTTTCGGTTGGGCACCAAAAGGCCACGAACCCGCCTCTTTTTCCGCGGTTGCCGGAGATTTAAATCATTTTGTTCCGGTCGAGGTGATTGTGTACCAGGGTCGGTTAACAGCTTACTAATTCCGGTGTTTAAATTTATGATCGCATTATCGCCGTTAAGTTGATTACCGTCACGGGTGATGCGGACGTTACCGTTCAGAGTAACAATTCCTGTGGTGACGTCATAAATGCCTTTACTCGCCCAAATGGATTCTGTTTTCGTCACAACGCGGACGTTTTCAAAAGCCTGTACCCGGCTAACTTGGGATTTACCATGTTTGTCTTTGGTGAAAAGGGCAACCAGCGTATTGGCGCGCAGCACCTTGCCGTCATGATTGGCCGTCGCATTTTGTCGGGCAACCGCCATTTGCTTCTTCTCATAATATTCCATTTGCTGGGTCGCCGTGATCCGGTCTTTACCTGAGGTCAAAGTTACTTTTTTACCGGTCACCACAAGAACGGCCTGCTCCAGGTCATAGACACTTGATTGCCCGGTCAGGGTTTGGGTCGGCGAAGAAATTCTAACCCGCCCGACCGCATCAAGCCGTGATAAACTCGAGCCGCCAGTTTGGCCTTTTTGGTAATAGGCGCGGAGGGTATCGGCTTCAACATTCGCAGTGCCGCGGGTCGCTTTGGCGTTGCCGGTGGCGATCATGACCTGATTATCGCGTTGCCATTCGATACCGTTGTCAGCAGTGATTTCTATCGGTTGATCGGATTTTCCGGTGGCGAGATTAAGGGATTGCGCCAGGCTTAGGGATGGCGCACCCGCCAGTCCCAGTATGACCAAGACGAAAGCCACTAAATTTAGTTTATTAAGTTTCATTTTTTTCTCGCATTCGGATGAATGACCAATTTCGATTTGCCGGTAAAGAAAAACCGGTTGCCTTTGTTTTCAATCCGGAAGCCTTCAGCCGTCAAATTACCGAACGGTCCCTGGCCGGTGATTCTTACTTTGCTGGAGGCGATACCTTGGCCAAGATCAATGTTTGCCTTTTCGGTATTGAACTCATACCCGGAATCATGAAACAGATTAACCGCGCCAATTAAATCCAACATCTTTCCTTTTTGATTATATAGGCCGGTGCTTGCCGTCACCACCAGCCAGGTGCCGTCGTTGATGCCGATATCAGCTTTCGGCATTTCAAGTTCGACTGCTGAACTGCCAAGCACAATATTTTTTGCTAAATCCGCGGTGATGGAAAAGGGCTGATTTTTATTATCCATACCGACAAAGCGCGCATTGACCATGTTAGGGTCATCGGTATTGGTCCCTTGAATACTTTTAAAACTGATTGAAAACCTATTGTCGCCGTCTTTGATTTGCGGCCAGAGAAAAATTAAGGCGAGCAGTCCTAGGGCAATAGCCGGCAGCAGAAACTTCATGAAGGAAACGTAGCGGCTATAGCCGGCGGGCCGCTTGATCTTAATACTACGGGCTTTATTGCCGGCACGATTTGCTGCCCGATTTAGTAAAGATTTACCGTTCTTATCGGTTAAAGATGATACCGGCTGAGTTCCCGCCATCTCCATCACGAATCCTAGGCGACGCCCGCGCGCAGGCAGTCATGAATATGCAGCAAGCCGACAATCTCGCTATCCTGTTCGACAAACAGACTGGTGATTTTAACTTCATTCATGATTTGCAGTGCCTCAGACGCCAAAGCGCCGGGTCGGATGGTTTTGACATTGGAGGTCATTACTTCAGCAGCGGTTAAATTCAAAAAACCATCTGCCATATGACGCCGAATATCTCCATCGGTTATAATACCGGCCAATTGGCCATCATCGATAATGCCAATACAGCCGAGGCTTTTTTCCGTCATTTCCGGCAAAACTTGGGTCATCGGATCGCTGCCTTTGGCAATCGGCAGCTCTGATCCCGTATGCATAATATCAGAAACCTTCAACAGTTTGAGACCGAGGCGGCCACCGGGATGGCGTAATTTAAAATCTTCTGCCGTAAAGCCTTGGCGCTCCATCAGGACGACGGCAAGAACATCGCCATACGCCATCATCATGGTTGTCGAGGTTGTCGGGGCCAGGCCGATAAAGCAGGCTTCTTCGGCCGGTGGTAAAATCAAGGCGACATCAGCTTCAACCGCCATCGTGCTGTCGGCGACACTGGTCATGCCGATCAGCGGAATTTTAAAACGCCGGGTATAGGCGATGATGTCTGATATCTCAGGGGTCTCGCCGGAGTTTGATAAGGCCAGAACTGCGTCCTCACCTGTGATCATGCCAAGATCACCATGGCTGGCTTCACCGGGATGGATAAAGAAAGACGGTTTGCCTGTTGAGGCTAAAGTGGCGGCAATCTTATTGGCGATGTGGCCGCTTTTGCCCATGCCGGTAACAATGATCCGGCCCGAGCTATTTTGCAGGATATCAATTGCTGCAGATAAGGCGCCATTGAGCGAGTCGGCAAGACTTTTTAAACCGTCAGCTTCAAGTTTAAGAACTTGTTTGGCGCGCTCAATATCGGCGGTAAAATCAGCCAAATTTTGAGCACTCTTTCGGGCGGTGTTACTGTCGCTCATATGTAACTCGATTCAAATTAAGGTAATTTGGTATTGCGGCCAAATTACCAGAAATTATCCAATTAAAACACAGGTTTGGCTAAAAATTGATTAAATCTCTCAATTTTCCGCCGCCAGCGCCACACTATCTTCTGCCTAATGGGCAAATACATCCAGGCTGCCCCAGCCATCGAGATCAAGCTCGGCCCGGTGGGGCAAAAAGTCAAAACAGGCTTCGGCGACTTTGGTGCGGCTCTCGCGCTCTAAACGTTGCCTAAAAACTGCCATCAATTGATGAAGATAGAGCACATCGGCGGCGGCATATTCCAGCTGCTCGGGAGATAATTCTTCGTTAGCCCAATCCGATTGTTGTTGCTGTTTGGAAATTTCGATATCCAGCAATTCAGAACAAATATCCTTGAGGCCATGCTTGTCGGTATAGGTGCGGGTCAACCGTGAGGCAATGCGGGTGCAAAATACCGGCGTGCAAGTAATTCCGAGATACTTTTGGATGGCGGCAAGATCGAAACGGGCAAAATGAAAAATTTTGGTGCTGGATTTGTCATTGAGCACCTTTTTTAAATTTGGCGCGTCATATTCGCCAGCTTTAAACTGCACCAAATGAGCATCCCCATCACCCGCCGATAATTGGATGAGACAGAGCCGGTCACGCTGTAAATTCAGGCCCTGGGTCTCAGTATCGATGGCAATACTCGCGCCAAAATCAAGATCAGCGGGAATATCACCGTGATAGAGTTTAGTAGTCAATGTGCGGTTATCCTATAAGTTTGCCCGGTTGAGTCGCTTTATTTATCAGTATTTGGTGCCCAGGAGAAGACTCGAACTTCCACGACCTTGCGGCCACTGGCACCTGAAGCCAGCGCGTCTACCAATTCCGCCACCTGGGCATATATCTACGCTAAATTAATGCGATGGCGTTTTAACGAGGGGTGGTCGTACCCTTCTGCCCCGGCACTGTCAATATGGTATCCGGAGATTGGCGGCATCGCCGCAATAAATCTAGCGGTTTTGGTTGTTCTATGAGACTTGAAATTGTATGAGATAGTAACGAAATAAGGAACTGCACGGCAGTTCAAACTGAACGGAATAAAAATGGCAAAGCGTATTGTAACAGTTTTTGGCGGATCGGGGTTTGTTGGCCGCCATTTGGTTCGCCACCTCGCAGCAGAAGGCGCCACGGTCAGAGTAGCCGTGCGTGATCCCGAAGACGCCCGCTATCTAAAAATCCTGGGTGAAGTTGGTCAAATTGTGCCCTTTGCCGCAGATGTCCGTAATGAAGCAACTTTGGCTGCAGCCGTCGAGGGGGCGGAAAGCGTGGTCAATCTGGTTGGTATTTTGTGGGAATGGGGGATGAAGAATTTTAATAACGTGCATGCCGATGGCGCAGCGAATGTCGCGAGAGCTGCCAAGGCTGCCGGGGTTGAAAACTTTGTGCAAATTTCGGCCATCGGTGCGGCTGAAAATTCTGAAAGCCGCTATGCCCAAACCAAAGCCGCCGGCGAAGCGGTCGTCCGGGCTGAATTTCCGAGCGCGACGATTATACGCCCGAGTGTAATTTTTGGTCCGGAAGATCACTTCTTTAATTACTTTGCCGGGATATCCCGCTTTACCTGGGTTATGCCGGTCTTTGGCTGTCCGGCTTTCCCCATTCTCAAATGGTTTACCGATGATGCGCTGTTGGATGTCGATTTTTACGGTGATGGCGGTACGAAATTCCAGCCCGTCTATGTCGATGACGTCGCTGCAGCCATTGTCAGTGCGCTAAAGGCAGAAGAGGCTGCGGGTGAAACCTATGAGCTTGGCGGTCCGAGCGTCTATAGCAGCGTCGAGATTATGAATATGCTGACCAAAGCGATTGGCCGCAAGCGCCTGTTGGTGCCAATTCCGTTCTGGTATTTAGCGATCTGGGGCTGGATATTGCAAAAGATTCCAGCACCGCTTTTGACCTATGATCAGGTCAAGCAATTAGAAACCGACAATGTGGTTTCAGAAGGTGCTAAAACCATGGCCGATCTTGGTGTCTCGGCAACGCCAGCTGAAGCAATCCTGCCGGCCTATTTGGCACGCTTTAAGAAAGTCGGGCACGAGGCCGCCCCCTCAACCTAAGCAATATCCTAAGCGGTTGAAGCCATAGCCGCGGAAGCCACGATTTCGCTGTATTCACGCAAGAATATTGAGCCTTTGACGGTGCGTTGCACGAGCACGCTACGGCGGTCATTTTCGTCTGATTTACGGCGCACCATTTCAAGTTTGGTGAGACGGTCAATGGCCCGCGTTACAGCTGGCTTGGAAATGTTGAGTGTCTCTGACAGACCCCGCACCGTATGCGGACCCTCGGTCATATAGACGAGCAGCAAAAGCGCTAATTGGCGGGCGGATAGATCAGGTGCGTCGCGCCGGACGCCATCGACCGCGGCCCGGCACCAAATGTCCAACGCTTGATTGGGAGTAAGCTCAATACCCATATAAACACCACCTCAATCGCAATCTCGTTACGAATTCGTATCGTTTTTATTTCAATTTCGAACAAAAGCCAAGGGATTTGTAAAAAGCCTGGTAAATCTGTTCGAAATTCGTTTCGATAATATTAAGAAGTATATATATTTTCGAGAGTTTGGAAGAAGGCCCTGATCCCCATGGCTTCTCCCCCTTCCGGGCGGCCGGGCTTGGTGCCTTGGTTCCAGGCCATAAGATCAATATGAGCCCATTTTGTTGCCGGTTCGACAAATTCCTGGAGAAAAAGCGCAGCAGTAATTGCGCCTCCGAAACCACCTTCCGGCGCGTTGGTTAGATCGGCCGTCTTGCCGGTTACAGCTTTGCGGTAACCGGGCCAGAGCGGCAGTTGCCAGAGCGGATCTTGGATCGCCATCCCCGCTTTCATAACGCTAGCCGCAAATCTGTCATCATTTGTAAAGAGAGCGGGCACTTCGGCTCCGAGAGCAACCCGGGCGGCGCCGGTCAAGGTGGCAAAGTCAACAATGAGTTCAGGCTTTTCGCGCGCTGCTTCGGCCAAAGCGTCTGCAAGAATGACCCGGCCTTCGGCATCAGTATTGCCAATCTCAATGGTTTTACCATTGCGGCTTGGGACCACGTCCAAAGGTCTGAGGGCATTGCCGGAAACACTGTTTTCAACTGCCGGAATAAGCACCCTCAAGCGGATGGGTAATTTGGCCGCCATAATCATATGAGCGAGCCCCAACACATTGGCAGCACCTCCCATATCCTTTTTCATTAATTTCATACCGCCGGCTGATTTCAAATCCAATCCACCCGTATCAAAGCACACGCCTTTGCCCACCAAGGTTACTTTTGGTGCGGTTTTTTTACCCCAGGTAAAATCGATCAAGCGTGGTGCCTGGTCCTTGGTTTCGACTGCCCGGCCAACCGCATGAATAGCCGGATAATTCTTGGCCAGTAAATCTTCGCCGACAGTGACTTTGAATGTTGCTTTATGTTTCTTTGCCAGCGTCCGGGCTGCTCTGGCAAATTGCGCTGGAGCCATATCACCAGCCGGCGTATTGATGAGATCGCGCGCCAGATAAATCGCTTCGACAGTATTTTCCAAAAATTGGCGGTCACACGTTTTAGGTAATTTGAGGCGTGCTTTTTTCGATTGCTTTTGATTCTTTTTGTAGACGCTGAACGAATAGGCGCCGAGGGCCCAGCCGAGCGCCCATTTTTCAATATCGCCCGCCTTCTTGTGATCAAAGCTATAAATTCTGGCGGGCAGAGCTTTCGACAAATTTCCACAATCCCAAAGATCAGCCGCGTTGGATACGCCAACGAGAACTCTGTCTAATTTTCCATCAGTGCCGGAGAGCAAACAGGTCTCTCCTGGCGCCGCCTTAAAACCCGTGCTGGAAATCCAGGCTTGATCACGCTGGTTCTGCTTTTTCAGCCACTTAGCCAGCTGATCCTTGGTCAGTGGAATAAGCGGGGTGGCATTTTTTGCTGATTTGGCGAAATGAGACATCGTTAAGATTACGCTTTCGGATCAATAACAATACGGTCACGCGAAATGCCTTTAAGGACAATCTGATAAGCCTCGCCGGCATTTTCCAGACCATAAATATATTCATCTTTAATTGGATAGGGCTTATAGGCGCCGCTTTCAAAGCCGGATTTCATATCTTCCAGCAATTCACCGGAGACAACATTGTCATGATCCATATTGCTGACGCCGATCATATGATAGTTGCCGCGATAAAAAGTCCGGAGATTGATCATGTTTTCTTCTTCAATGGTCGTACAAATAATTTGGCGGCCTTGCTTGGCCAGCGAATTACAGGCGGCGTCAAAATAGGGGCTGCCGACGGTATTCATTATGATGTCAGCGCCTTTGCCGTTGGTGCGGTCCATAATCGCTTGATGAACATCGGGCTCTTTTTCGAGATTAACCACATCAACCGGGCCGGTGGCGTGGCCGAAATACTCATCCCGGCTGCGCTCAACAGCGATAACGCTGGCCCCGGCAGCGGTGGCAATTTGGATCGCTGCTTCACCCACTTTGCCGTTGGCGCCCAATACTGCGACAGTTTCGCCATCAGCCACATGCGCACCCGGCACCATACCGAGCCAGGAACACGTCCAGGAAACGCCAAGAGAGCCGGCTTCGGCCATAGTTAAGTTGGCGGGCTTTTCCCGAATGCTATCCGCATCGACAACATTATATTCCGCATGAGCGCCATCCCGGCTCATGCCGAGATCTCCGCCGGTGCCCCACACTTCCTTGCCGATCAACTCGCTTGGGCCTTCGACGACCACACCGGCATAATCGCGGCCCGGCGTGCGCGGCCAGGTCAGGTTGGGCATTTTGCCAAGCAGCGCTTTGACGTCGCTCGGATTGATGCCACTGGCCTGAATTTCGACCAGACATTCACCGTCCTTAATTTTTGGTGTTTCAATATCGGTTAACTCGAATTTTAGATCATCCGAGCTTGCTGATTTTTCACTGACACGAATTGCTTTCATGTGACTTTCTCTTATCCCCCAATCAAATAAGTGCATATTTTCTTATGGCGACTCTCTAACAGTTTGCTGAGGCCTTTGAAAGGTTTTACCCAACCCGACATTGAAATCTAGACAAGCCGGTCAGGCGATTTAAACTAAATGGACAACAACTGGGAAATTTATTTCATGGCAAATATTGACGAACGATTGCTGGAATTGGGTATTGAAATCCCGGCTGCGGCGATACCGAAAGCCGCTAAAATTGAGACCTATCTGATTTATAATAATACACTACGCGTTTCAGGCCAATTGCCGGCTATTGATGGTGATATCAAATATTTCGGTCACGTTGGGCGCGAACAAAGCCTGGAAGATGGTCAGGCTGCCGCCCGGCTCTCGGCGCTTAATGTGCTGGCCCAGGCCAAACATGCCTTGGGTGGTGATCTGGATCGCCTTGAGCGGGTGCTTAATTTAAGGGGTTTTGTCGCGACCATCGAAGGCTTCGATCAGGTCGCCCAGGTGGTCAATGGGGCTTCAGAATTGATGCACGATATTTTTGGCGAGCTCGGCAAGCACACCAGGACAGCTGTTGGCGTCAATTCGATGCCTTATAACGTGACGGTCGAAATCGAAGCCTTGTTTGCCCTAAAAAACAAAGATTAGGAGTAAGTCCCATGCTCTATATCATTTATCAGGAAGATGTTGAAAACTCAGCACCCCTACGTGAACAGCATAAACCGGCTCATTTCAAATATCTTGCCGAGCACGAGGAAAAATTGGTTTTGGGCGGTGCCCTGCTGGCCGATGATGGCGTCGCCCGCATTGGCTCTGTCCTGATTATCAACGTTGGCAGCCGGGAAGAGGCTGAAGAGTTTTCGGCCAATGAACCCTTGCGCAAAGGAGGCGTTTTTAAATCGGTTAAAATTACTCATATGCGGCGCGGTCAGTGGAATCCTGACGCTGCTCCGAAATCTGCCGAGGGGAATTAAACAAAGCGATTTCCCGGAATATGGGGTTTTAGGCCATAATTTACCAAGGCTGCATTGGCTTTTGATAAACCGATGTCACGCAATTGCTGATCGCTGAGGTGGCGAAGCTCGGCTGGGGGTTTGGCTGCTAATTCATGCTCAATCGTGCGCATGATCAGATCAAAATAATATATTAGATCGGCAAAAATCAACGGCAAATAGCTGATTCTACCGCGACCGGAAAGATATAAGACTAAAGTTGACATTGTCAGCGTCCTTTCTGGGTTCCAATTGATTTTCGCGACCCTAAACCAGCTCATGAAAATAAGATGCTCTAAAATCTGTAGTAAGTTTCTGCTGGGCACTTTGGAGCCTTGCACAGAGGGTCTGGCAGCTTTAAACACGCCTCTTATGGCACCTCCTATTCTCATCTTGCGCGATATAAATTTAACCTTTGGCGGCACGCCACTCCTAGAAGGGGCAGAGCTGTCGGTTTTGGAACGCGACCGGATTTGTCTGGTTGGCCGCAACGGTTCCGGTAAATCGACCTTGTTGAAAATCGCTGGCGGGCTGATCGAAGCCGATAATGGCGAGGTTTTTCTCCAGCCGGGAACTACGGTACGCTATTTGCCGCAGGAGCCGGACTTTGCCGGATTTGAAACAACACTCAGCTACACCGAGGCAGGCCTGGCGCCGGGAGATGATCCCTACCGGGCGGCCTATTTACTGGAACAGCTTGGGCTAACCGGCACAGAAGACCCGAGCCAGCTTTCCGGTGGGGAAGCACGTAGAGCTGCCTTGGCCAGGGTACTCGCGCCAGAGCCGGATATCATATTGCTGGATGAGCCGACCAATCATCTCGATGTCGAGGCCATCGAATGGCTGGAAAGCGAGCTTGAATCAATTCGTTCAGCCCTGGTGATGATCAGCCATGACCGGCGGTTCCTGGAAAATCTGTCGCAAACAACGATCTGGCTCAGCCTGGGCCAAACCCGCCGGCTCGATCAGGGTTTTCGATCCTTCGAGGCTTGGCGGGATGAGGTGCTGGAACAGGAAGAGCTTGACCGTCACAAGCTCGACCGCAAGATTGTGCGGGAAGAACATTGGCTGCGCTATGGGGTGACGGCGCGGCGCAAACGGAATGTCCGGCGCTTAAAAGACCTCCACAGTCTCCGCCAGCTTCGGCGTGAACAGCGGGTCGAATATGGCACCGTCAAAATGGCGGCAACGGAAGCCAAATCTTCCGGCAAGCTGGTCTTTGAAGCTGAGGGTATCTCAAAATCTTATGATGAGCGCCCAATTGTTAAAAATTTCTCGACCCGGGTCTTGCGCGGTGACCGGGTGGGTTTTGTAGGTCCCAATGGCGCCGGGAAGACAACGCTGTTGAAAATGCTGACCGGTGAGCTGACGCCCGATGACGGTTCTGTCCGGTCCGGCGCTAAGCTTGAAATGGTGAGTTTGGATCAAGGCCGCGAAAGCCTCAATCCGAATTGGAGTTTGAGTGATGCTTTGACCGGTGGCGGCAGCGATATGGTCTTTATCGGTGATCAGCCGCGCCATGTGGTCAGTTACATGAAAGACTTTTTGTTTCAGCCCGAACAAGCGCCGACCGTGGTCAGTGCCTTGTCGGGCGGCGAGCGGGGGCGGCTGATGCTGGCCCGCGCCTTTGCCCGGCCTTCGAACTTACTGATCCTGGACGAGCCGACCAATGATCTCGATCTCGAAACCCTCGATCTGCTGCAGGAATTGATCGCCGACTACAAGGGCACCGTATTGCTGGTCAGCCATGACCGGGATTTTCTCGACCGCATTGTTACCTCGACCATCGCACCGGAGAAAGATGGCCAATGGATTGAATATGCCGGTGGCTATACGGACATGCTGGCGCAACGGAAAGGTGGGGGCGCTACGGTGCCAGCCAAACCAAAAGCAGCCAAGACTAAAAAGTCGAACGGCTCGAAGCAGAATAATAGAAACAGAATGTCCTTTAAAGATAAGCACGCGCTGGAAACCCTGCCGGACCAAATTGCTGCCTTGCAGGAAGAGATCGTTAAAATTCAGGCGCAGATGGCGGATATGGATTTTTATGCCCGGGATCCCGAGGGGTTTGAGAAAGCGGCAGCGGCTTTGACAAAGACTGAAAGCGAGCTGGCAGCAGCAGAAGAACTCTGGCTTGAGCTTGAAATGCAGCGGGAAGAAATTGAACAATGACGGAAAGTTTTATCACCCTCAGCAATCAGCGGGGGCTTGACCTTGAAACCGGTGAGCTCGTCTCCGATCCATTTGACCGGGTGCGGCAAATAATTGCCAACATGTTCGCTGTCGCCGAAGAAAGCGGGTCTGGCATTGGTGAAACTGTGCGTCTCGTTGTCTATGTTGCTGATATGAACCGGGACCGCGCCATCGTCAACGAAGTTCAAAAAGAGTTGTGGGGTGAGGGACCTTATCCGCCCCGCACCATCGTTGAAGTTGACTATCTCGGCGATGATTTCATTGAAATGGATGGCGTCTTTCGGGTGCCGGGGGAGGATAGCGGCGCAATAAATATATTATCTCCTGAGGAAGCTTTCACTCCGACTGCCACCTGGAGCCTCGGCGTTAAAACCGACACTCATGTCTTTGTTTCCGGAATGCGTGGTATTAATCCTGAAACTGATCAATTGGTGATAGGTGACGCGCCGCGCATTCGTCAGGCCTTTGAGAATATGAAAATGATCGCTGCGGCCGGTGGCGCTCAACTTACCGATGCGATTAGTCTCGTGCTTTATGTCACGGATGAAAAATATCTTGAGATTTTTGCCGAGCTGCAAAAAAGATTTTGGGGTGGCGCAGCGCTACCACCCCTGGAAATTAATCTCGTCGCTGCCCTCAATGACGCAGATATCGTCGAAATCGAGGGTACTTTTGCACTTAATTGAAGTGTCCGGCGAAACAGTCTTCAAATACCGTCACCCAGCCATTGGCAAAGTGTCCGCGATAGGTTTCCGGATCATCCGGAGCTGAATTTTCAAACTCTGAATGATGCAGAGCGACTTCAGTTACACCACCACCGATATCTGTGAAAGATAGTTCGAGCCGGGATGAATTCTCCGGGGCGACACCGATATGCCAATCCAAGATAAAACCGTCCGGTGGAGAAAAACTTTGCACTTTGGCCCAAGGGATCGTGCTGCCGTCCTTCATGGTTTGATAAACCGCACCGCCGAGTTCCGCTTCAAAAACCAGGGATTCGACATTCTCCGAATCCAGGGAATGGCGGTCAAGCGGCCACCAAACAGCAATTTCCTCGGTGAAGGCTTTAAAGGCGTTTTCAGGTGTTGATTTAACCTGCACGGTTTTTTCAATCGGCGCGACGCGTTGAATCTGATCGACTTTGTTCATGTTATTCTCCTGATGTATCTTTTGCTTGGTTTTCGGTTTTATTTTCGACGTGGGATTTAAACGCCTCAAGCGCATCATCCCACATACCATCGAGCCAGTCGCGAATCTCATCGAGACCCCGCTTGTCGATGGCATATTCATTGGCTGTCCCCTTTGGCGTAACGGTAACCAGCCGGGCTTCTTTTAATATTTTTAAATGTTGAGAGACGGCAGGGCGGCTAACCGGCATTTGTTCGGCTAACATGCCCACCGTCATCGGATGATGGCGAAGTGCTTCCAGGACCGAGCGGCGCGTCGAATCCCCAATAGCAGTAAATATTGTTTCGTAAGTCATAACTTACCAATAAACAGATTCTATTGGTAAGTCAACACTTACGTTATATTAATTTATATATGCATGCCGCCATCAGCCATAAAGACGCCGCCGGTGGAGAAACTGCTTTGATCGGAGGCTAGGAAAAAAGCCGTGTTGGCGATCTCTTCCGGCTGAGCATGGCGGCCAAGTGATATCCACTGGTTCAGTAATTCCGTTACATTGGTGCCGGAGGCCTTGCTGGCGCGCTCTTCAATCTCCAATTGGAAGGCATTATCAACCGGTCCAGGGGCCAGCACATTGACGCGGATATTGCGCGGTGCAGATTCCTTGGCGACGCCCCGCATCAGACCGATCACTGCGTGTTTCGAGACAATGTAAGCAATTGAGCCCGGCCGGGCCGTGACACCCATAATGCTGGAGGTGATAATAATGCTGCCACCGTCATTCATCTCGGGCAGGGCGTATTTGCAGGCGAGAAAAGGCCCTCGGACATTCACCGCCATAACCTGATCAAAAATCTCATCCGGGTAGTGGGTGACCGGCGCCGAGGTGCCGCTAAAGCCCGCATTGGCAAACAACACATCGAACTTGCCCCACTTCTCGACGGTTTTAGCGACATAATTTTGGGTTTGCGCTGTATCAGAAACATCCGCCTGGCAGACTGCCACCCGTTCTACATCATCAAAACCCGCTTGGGCGGCGGCCAGGTTTTCCTCGCTGAGATCGACCAGCATAATCTTTGCACCGGCGTCATACATGCGTTTAGCGCTGGCCAGGCCGATACTGCCGGCCCCGCCGGTGATGACGCAGACTTTGCCATTCATGTCTTGTGGCATTTCTTGCATTGGCGTATCTCCCATGGTGAATTCCCTTATCGTTTGTTTCAGATTCCCTGCGGGGAGAGATTAGTTAATAAATTGGGCCCTGTCATGAGATATGCAGAAAGCGGCATTAAGAAAAATAACGACCGCATGGATACGCCCGCTTTCCACCGTAATCAAAAATTTGTAGCGGAAGTTTTGGGCCAGTATTTGTCCGCTGCCGAGGGTGATGTCCTGGAGATTGCCAGCGGTTCCGGCCAGCATGTTGTCGTATTTGCCAAAGCCTTGCCGAATTTAACCTTCTGGCCCAGTGATCTGGAAACTGAGCAAGTTAAAAGTATTGATGCCTGGCAGCAGGAAAGCGGCCTCAGCAATATCGAAAGCGCCTTTCAATTGGATGTCACGGACCAAAATTGGAGTCTCGGAGAACCGGACCAGCGGCCCGAAAAATTCGCGGCCATCATCAATCTCAATATGGTGCATATCAGCCCCATTGAAGTTGCCGAAAATCTGTTTCGGGGGGCAGGGCAGTATTTAAAAGCGGGGGGCCGACTATTTATGTATGGGCCGTTTAAACGGGATGGCCGGCATAATTCGGCCGGCAACGCCCAGTTTGATGCAAACTTGCGGCGGCAAAATCCAACCTGGGGTGTGCGGGACATTAATGAACTTGAACTATTTGCGCAGGCCAACGGTCTCTCGCTGGATCATCAGATCGACATGCCGGCTAATAATTTCACCTTAGTATTTAGCCGGAGTACTTCCAAAGCATGAGATTGATTTGGAACCACGCCTATCTGCTGATGGTGCTGACAGCCATGGCCTGGTCGGGCAATTCAATCACCGCCCGCTTCGTCAATGACATCGTGCCGCCCATTGGTCTTTCCTTTTGGCGCTGGGCAGCGGCGGCGCCCATTTTGATCATTATGGCCTGGCCGCATCTCAGGCGCGACTTAGTGGTGCTCAAAGACAATTGGCTGATTATGCTGACGCTTTCCATCCTGGCTATCAGCATGTACAGCACACTAATCTATGAAGCCTTATTGACGACGACGGCGATTAATTCTTTTCTGATCAATTCCGCACGCCCGACGATTATTGTGTTGCTGTCCATCGTGTTTTTCCGCCAAGGCATCACCTTCGTGCAAGGTATTGGTTTCGTGCTGGCCCTGCTGGGGACAGTCACCATTATTGTGCGGGGCGAGCCGTCGCACCTGCTGACCCTTGAATTTAACACTGGCGATCTTTGGGTCCTGGCGGCGACAACAGCGTGGGCGCTATATACGGTATTGCTGCCGAAGCGTCCCAAGATGCACCCAACCAGTTTCCTGGCGATTACGGTAATAATCGGCTTGCTGATATTACTGCCTTTTTATCTTTGGGAGACAATCTACATAAAGCCGACGCCCTTTGAGCTTAAAACTGTCGGGGGTGTCGCCTACCTTGCTATCATTTCTTCGGTTTTTGCCTATCTTTGCTACAACCGGGCGGTGGAATTGGCGGGACCAAATAAAGCCGGGCAGGTCTCGTATATGCTGCCGATCATCGGTTCGGGTCTGGCCATCCTGCTATTGGGCGAGAGTTTCGAGATTTTCCACGCCATCGGCTTGCCGCTTATTTTCTGTGGCGTGTATCTCGGTTCGAAAGGCAAGTAACTTTATTTGACGGCGCCTAAAACGGCGGCAATGCTATCAATATTTTCACGCTCGATGAGATTGATGCCGGCGATTCCCGGCATGGCCATCAGTTCTGCAACATGTTCCTGGCAAATTTTAACACCTTCTTCACGCGGGTCCTTGGCATCTTTGAGACGCTGAATTATCTCATCCGGAATTTCGGCGCCCCAAATGTTTTCTTTGACCCAGAGCGCCGATTGGGCGGAGATTTGCGGGCTATTACTCACAACCACAAACAGACTTTCCGCCAATCCCTGGTCCTCTAGAAGTTCCAAATAGCGGCGCAGCAAAGACATATCGTAACAAGTTTGAGTTTGAATAAATTGCAAACCAGCGGCGATCCGTTTGTGCAGGCGACCGGCCCAAACGTCACTGCCGGCGAGGGATGGCACATCGACGGTGCCAAGGAAAAACTGCGGCGGGTCACTGATCGGTTTGGAATTGGCTTGAATACCGCCCGCGCCAACTTTCATTGTCCGTGCCGGCACTATGCCGTTGGTTGTCATTTCATGGGCGATGCGAATGAGCTCGTGGCTTTTTAAATCAAACACGCCTTTGGTATTGGGATGGTCGCCGGTATCCGGATTGTCACCCCGGACAGCAATAATATTGTGGATACCCAATGCCGATGCCCCCAGCAAATCATTCATCAGCCCAATTCGGTTATGATCCCGGCAGTTCATCTGGAGAATAACATCAAAATCATGAGCTAACAGAAGAGATGCAGCGGCGATATTAGAAATGCCGACATTGGCGCCGGCGCCATCGGTAATATTCAAAGCATCAACGAAAGGTTTTACCTGGCCGACCTGATCCAGCATTTCGGCGCCCGAACCTGAAACCGGCGGTGTATACTCTACGGTAAACGTCATCTCGCCATTTAAAAACTTGCGGACGAGCGGGCTTTGAACAGGCGGTGAGTATGTATCCATATAAAATGCATCCCTTTCCGAGCGCCTTGATTTTCAATAAGGATGCCCGGAATGTCTAGATAATAATCGAAGCGGTGCTTGATTAAAGTAAGGTTTCACAGTTAAATAGTTTAAACCTAAACTAATTATTACTGCGGCTGATATAGGCCGTTCGGGCACACTATTGGGAGGCTAACATACCGGATTTTGATGCAGCTAAGACGGCGCTGAAGGAGTACGCCTTAAAACGAGGGGCAGCAGTTTTTGGTATTGCCGATAGCGCCGTGGTCGAGAAGTATGCGCCTGCCGGCCATGGTCCGAGCGAGCTGTTGCCTAAAGTCGCCTCAGTCCTCACCATTGGCGTTACCGGTCCGACCCAAGGCACCTGGCGGGCGCCCG
>CAZMHI010000046.1:0-38969 GCA_964566055.1 uncultured Rhodospirillaceae bacterium | reverse complement strand
GGAAGAAGAAGGACTTGATGTCACCTGGACCCCCGCTCACGGTGGTGTCGCTGCAATGCAGTCGGTGCTTGATGGTGAGACCGATGTCTCATACGGCGGTCTCGGGCCGGTTTTGAAATTCCGCTCCGAAGGACAGCCGGTCCGCATCATCGTTTCGATGGCGAGGGCCCTGGCGCAAAATTTGATTGTGCAACCCAACATCACCAGCACAGAGCAACTGCGCGGCACCTCATGGGCCCTCGACGGCTTTGGCGCGCTGAGCCACCACATGGCGCGACTGATTGTCCGGGCTTTGAATATTGGTGAGGATGAAATTGACTGGCAGGCTGTTGGCCCGCCACCTGAAAGAATTGATCGGCTACTCGCGGGTACCATTGATGTTTCCCTGATCCGGGTCGAGGAGGCGACCTCCCTGGATAGCGATGCAAGTAACGATCTCCATACTTTGCTTGGATTTGCCGAACTAAAAGATCTGGTGCCGGTGCAACCCCATGGCGTCCTGGCAACAACTGAGGCTTATGAGCAGGCGCATCCGGAAGAGCTGCAGCGTCTCGCCAAAGGCATGATCCGGGCCTCGCGGGCTTTAAACGATGACTTTGAAAATTTTCGTAAAGTCTATGATCACCATGTCACGGTCAAAGTCGAAGATGAAAAAATCCATGATATTTGGCAGAAAGAAAGGGATTCCGGCGGCTTCGCAGTCAATGGCGAGCTTACTAAAGGTCATTGGAAAAGTCAGATGGAACTGTTCTACGAGTTACATCCCGACCTTCCCGAAATTTCCCGCGACGACGTCATTGCTGAAAACTTTGTCGCCCAGGCGCTGAAAGATCTAGGTGTTCAGCCGGGCCAAGATGCAGAATAAAAATGACGCGGTATTCGATTAGCCAGCCGGTTAGCCAAGTTGAAGCTCCTCGTCTGGTTACCGGTCAAGGCCGCTACACCGATGATGTCACATTGCCGCGCCAGGCTTATGCGTTCTTTCTGCGCTCGCCTTACGCCCATGCTGATATTAAGCGGATAGATACCACTGCCGCTAAAACCATGCCCGGCGTGCTGGTGGTTTTAACTGGCGCTGATTATGCTGATGATGGGCTGGGTCAGTTGACCGGTGCTTCTCCGGTAAAACGCCGAGATGGCTCCCAGATGTACCGGCCGGACAGGCCGGCGATGACCCGGGACCGGGTTTACCACATTGGCCAATCCGTGGCGGTCGTTGTCGCCGAGACCATCAATCAAGCCAAGGATGCCGCCGAGGCGATTGAGATCGAGTATGACCCCTTGGCCGTCCATATCGATACCGCAACCGCCAATGATCCTGCGACAGCACTGCTGCATGACGATTGCGCCAACAATGAAGCGGTTTATGCCGAGCTTGGTAATGCCGAGGCAGTTGATGCCGCCATCGCCAAGGCAGCCCATGTCGTGCGCGAGCGCTTTGTCGTTAACCGGGTGACCGCAAACACCATGGAGCCCCGCGCCGTTAATGCCGACTATGATCAAGGCAATGATAAGTTCACCATTTATGCTTGTTTGCAGCGGCCCTATATCTGGCGAACCCTGATGACCAAACACATCTTCGATATCCCGGAGCACAGCATGCGCCTGATTGCCGGTGACGTCGGCGGTTCATTCGGCATGAAGGGTGGCCTCTATCCTGAAGTCCCTCTCACTGCGTGGGCTTCTAAACGCGCCGGGCGGCCGGTCAAATGGACCTGTGAGCGCAGTGAAGGACACGTCGCTGATGATCAGGGTCGGGATATGGTGATCGATGCCGAACTGGCGTTGGATGATGCCGGCAAGTTCCTCGGACTACGCTTTTCATCGCGCAACAATATCGGCGCTTATGTGACGATGATCGGCTTTCTGTCCACCGCCGGTGTGATCCGCCAAATTTGCGGTGTTTATGAGACGCCAGCCGTTTACGGCACCGGTGTTGGCTTGCTGACCAACACGGTGCCGGTCTCAAACTACCGCGCCCCGGGGGGCACGCCCGGTGTTTATGCCCATGAGCGCATCATCGATATGGCAGCGCGCGAACTGGGCCTCGATCCGGCGGAGATCAGACGGCGCAATATGATACCCGCAGACGCGATGCCTTATAGGCTGCCTTCTGCTGGAGCCTATGATTGCGGCGAGTTTGAAGCCGTGATGGATAAGTGCCTCGAGAAAGCCGATTATGCCGGCTCGGAAACCCGTATCCAGGAAGCCGGCCAGCGCGGCCTGCTCAGGGGTGTCGGTATTTCAACCACGGTTGATCCTTCTGCCGGACCTTCGCCGGAAACCGCGGAAGTGCGTTTTGATCCCGGTGGCAACGTAACGGTGTTGGTGGGCTCGACGGCGGGTGGCCAAAGCCACGCTACGATTTATACGCAAATACTCTCTGATATGCTCAAGCTGGATGCTGAAAATATTCGCATCATCGAAGGCGATACCGATAAGCTGTCCTGGGGCACTGGTACGGGGGCGGCCCGCACCGCTACCATCGGCGGCACAGCCGTCTTTAAGGCCACCGAAAAAGTCATTGAGAAAGGCAAAAAGATTGCTGCCCATATCCTTGAGGCGGCTGAAGCGGATATCGAATTTAGCGACGGCAGCTTTGCCATAGCCGGTACGGATCGCAACGTCGATTTTCCAGAAATTGCCAAGATCGCCTTTCAACCGGCCCAGCTGCCGCCCGATATTGAAATTGGCCTGTTTGAAACCGCGACCTGGTCGCCGGACTCTCAGAATATTCCAAACAGTTGCCATATTTGTGAAGTCGAGATTGATCCCGATACCGGTGAGGTGGAGATTGTCCGCTACACTTCAGTCCATGATGTCGGAATCGAGCTGAACCCGCTGCTGGTGGATGGCCAGGTCCATGGCGGCATTGCTCAAGGGGCCGGTCAGGCGCTGATGGAAAACATGATTTATGATGCCACCGGGCAAGTGCTCACCGGCTCATTTTTCGATTACGCCATGCCGCGAGCGGGTGATTTCTGCCGTTTCGATTTGGACCGTCATCCGGTCGCCACCGACTCTAACCCGCTCGGCGTCAAAGGCGCCGGTGAATGCGGTACGGTGGGCTCGCTGGCTGCGGTTATGAATGCGATCAATCACGCATTGGAACCTGTCGGTGTCAGAAACATCGCCATGCCGGCAACGCCCGAGCGAATCTGGCAAGCCATTCAACAGGCTGAGGGATGATTTGACCAAGATTTATTTTTATCCATAGTCGCATTTTACGCTACTCAATATACAGCACGTTTGGTTCGGTGCCTTTTTCTGGCAGCAATCCTTCGGCGTCATATTCTGCAGCTAGTTCACGCAGCGGTTTTTCAGCCCCTTCCCATTCACCGAATATGCGCGCAGTTGTCGGGCAGGTTTCCACGCAAGCCGGTACATCACCCTGATCAACCCGGTGATAACAAAAATCGCATTTTGCAGCGACGCCTTTGGGTGGAGCTGCATTGGCATTATTGACGAAGACCGTCTCGCCGTCGTGGAAGACCGTGCGATCATCTTCGACCCGCGCCCGTTGGTCATAAGGGCAGGCCAGAATACAGGCGCCGCAGCCAATGCAGCGGTCGTGATCGATCAAAACAATGCCATCTTCTCTGGTGTAGCTCGCCTTGGTCGGGCAAACCGGTACGCAAGGCGGGTTCTCACAGTGATTACAGAGGGCCGGCAAAAATGTGCGTTTTGCATTTGGAAATTCACCCGTCTCATGCTCCAGCACCTGGGTGTAATGCATTTCATTGGGCGTATTGTGCTCGACCTTGCAGGCAATCGTGCAGGCATTACAGCCAATGCATTTCTTGATATCGACGATCATGCCATATTTAGCCATCTGATCGTCCTCCGCTCAGCTTACTGACCTTAACCCGAACACAGGTGTCGATCTGCCCGCTCAAGGTATCGATCCGCTTGATGTTCGGCGGCGGCAGGAGCGTGTTAAACGACGTGCCCTTCTTAGCCGCGACATGGAGATTGCGCGCCCAATGACCGAGAGTGGCTGGGATACCCAGACATTCCGGGTGAATGATCTCGGTTACTTTGAGAGTACCCTCATCCTGGCCGTGATGCGACTGCACCAAAACCCGGTCGCCATCATCAAGGCCTTTCCGCGCCGCCGCACTTGGATGCATCATCACATTAAAGGTGTAGGGATTGGCGCGGGACACTTCATCCAGCCAGATATTTTGCTGCGAGATGGTTTGAGTCTGAAACGGCACTTTGAAATTGACGATCAACAGATCGTAGTCGTTGTCTGCATGATCATGCTCATCACAGTGGATGTGGCTCACCAGCGGATGATAGGGTCTAAAATCCCACTCAAGTCCCAACTCATCAATCACGGTTTTTAAATCCTCGCCGGCATCAATGAGGTGCTCCAAATAAACCGGCATCCGGCCTTCGACAAAACCACCAGGATAGGCTTCCGCGGTGGTTTTCTCCCGGGTAATCAAACAAGATGTGTCTTTAACATCCTCAAAAGTAAAATCATCACCGATGAGAGACTTTGCCTGACGCTCGGCGATCTCTTTAACGCTGTGGCGTTTGCTGCGATCCAATTTATGTTTTTCAGCAATGCCCCAACCCGCTTCGCCGAGCTCATTAAATTTCTCAAGAATACCGAGGCGTTCAGCAATATCGATATAAACCTCGGTCCAGGCCCGGGTTTCGCCCGGAGCTTCCAGTGACGGCTGGCGCATATGCCAATACCACTGGCCCGGCCCGGGG
Source organism: uncultured Rhodospirillaceae bacterium (assembly GCA_964566055.1). Taxonomy (GTDB): domain Bacteria; phylum Pseudomonadota; class Alphaproteobacteria; order Rhodospirillales; family UBA2165; genus TMED23. The sequence goes on along the minus strand of CAZMHI010000046.1, from coordinate 34,244 downwards.
GCGATAAAAGCGTAAGGATCATTGGCCGGGAATAAGTCCCAGCGCTCAAAATCATGGGCATCCGGCAATAAGATGTCAGCGAACTCCGCCGTCTCATCAATAAAGGTTGCAAAGGAGATTTGCATATCGAATTTTTTGAGCGTCTCCGCCATAGCTTCGGCGTTATGACTGTTCATCATCGGATTGGTGCGGCCGATCAGCAGCACTTCCGGTTTGTAGGTGAGGCCAAACTTCTCCGGATTGTCGATGCCCATCGGATAAAGACCACGGGTAAAAAGCGAGGCCGGCAGCAATTCATGCAGATCGAGGCTCTCCGGGATTTTAGCTTTCTGGGCCGGATAGGGTTTGCTGTATTTAGCAATGTGTTGCGCTACCACGATCATACCGTCTTCATCGACGTCGGGTTCCCAGAAGGGACCGATTGGATTGACGCCGCGCTGGCCTCCCGGCACATCGAGATTACCCACCATGATATTTAAAAGATGAATGGAGAAACTGCCAAGCGCACCGCTTTTATGGGCGCCGGAGCCGCGTTTGAAATGAATGGCAGCTGGTCTAAAAGGCAGGAGTTCTCCATCCACTCCAATAGTGGCGCCAATTTGGGCCGCTTCAGCAAATTCCCTGGTCAGCGTCTGCATTATTTCAACCGGTACCGTGGTTATCTCTGATGCCGAGGCCATATCGAATTGCTTGAGATGTTCCTTCAGTGCATTGAAAGCGGTCTGACAAACCACGCCGTCAATTTCAAAGGCGCCTTCCAAGGCCGGGTCAGTCAATTCCTCTGCATTAAACGGGTGAGCTGACCTAGAGGTCCGATCCCAGACCATCGGCTTGTTGGTTGCGGCATCGCGTAAGTAATGGCCGTCCGGTTTGATCAGATAAATTGAGTTGGTCCGGCGGGTTAGAAACTCCCGGTCGTAAATGCCGAGATCATTGATCATGTAATTGAGCATCGCCAAGGCCATGGCGCCATCCGTACCCGGCTTAATCGGTATCCATTGATCGGCCTTGGCCGCCGGGTTGGTGCAGAAGGGATCGATGACAACAAGCTTGGTGCCCTGACGCCGGGCCTCGGCCATTTCAGCAGCCGTATGCAGCGGAATGGTTTCGGCCAAATGACCGAGCTGTGTACCCCACAGCACCATGAACTTGCATTGGTCAAAATCAAGCTCGCCATTAAAGGACGCATTGGTCATCAGATGCGCCCAATGGGGAGCCGCACCGCAATAATCGGCCCGGTTCCAATGGAAGTTATTGGTCTCAAAGGCGGCACCAAAAGTTTTGCTGATGCCGTAGCCCGGCAAATCAAAATGGGCAATCACGAGGCCCCGCGGGTCCTTCTCCCGCACCGCTTTGAGTTTCGGAATAATAGTGTCGAAAGCCTCGTCCCAGGTGATGCGCTGCCATTGGGGATCAATGCCGATGCCCTTTTCTGGATTGCCGCGCTTCATCGGATAAAGCACCCGGGTCGGATCATAGAGGTCTAAGAAACGCGCCCGGCCTTTGGCGCAGATGTAGCCACGCGAATTGATCGCTTCCTTATCGCCAATGACATCGACGACCTTATCGTTAACGGTTTGTACTTTGACGCCGCAGCAATTATAGCAGCCGAGACACACGGTGGGTGTGCTGGTAAGGGTGCCGCCGTTTTGCTCTATCTTTTCTGAATACATCTCAATTCACCCGCTCAGCACTTTGTCGAACACGCCGACTTTTAAAATGACTTCCCTCAGCATGAAATCGCCGATCAAGCGCAGCAAAGTGATTTGGACGATTAGCAGCACAGAGATGTTGGATGGATCAAACATCATATAAAGACCAAGCCCGATGGGCAGCACTAATCCAAAGACAATACCACCAATATAGAAGGGACCGAAATGATGTTCCTTGATCAACGCAACCGAGACCTTCGCCGCCTTCCCGGTTTTTTTGATTGTAACCAAATAGATGACAAGGACCAGCAACAAAAGGCCCATAGCACCGGTGAGCCCCCAGAGAAAAATTGTGACAACCGGCCCCACAAAGGTAGCAAAAACAGCCAGCCCAGAGGTCAGACCACTGAGCCCAAAAATGACCGGCAGTAGCCCACCATTCCAAAAGGAAATTGCTGGAAACGTGGTTAAGACCAGGCCGGATTTCAATAGCACGAACACCATTAGCAAGAAGAAAACAATGAGCAGGGTTTGACGGAGCGCTCCGTTGATTTCAATTCCAAAAGCCGCCTCGGCATAAATGGTTAGCACGCCTAAGACTATATATAGCGGGATCAGGGCAGCTCCCCGGCTCATCCAGGAATGGCGGATATTGGCTAAAACATAGATCATGTTTTTAGGATTGCCGAGATGCAGCAACAGCAAGAGGCCCGATGCCATCAACACCACCACACCCGCAATCATACCGCCCAAACTCCAATAGAAGAACGACGCAAAAAACAAACTCGCGCCCAAGCCTTCCAGCACAAAGGTCAACGCCTCTTGCGAGCCCCAGGTTGTCTGGACTTTGTAACTGACCGAAAAATCGACAGCGCCCTGCTGGATTACTTTAGTCATGCCGGCTCCCCTATCGGTCCGACAATAACTTTGCCCATGGTGCCATGTCGCATATGTTCAAAAGCTTCATGGACCTGGTCAAACGGAAATATTTTATCAATTACAATTTTGCCTTTGCTTGGCTCCAGGACGTCCAGCAATTCTTTGAGCGCAATTTGTGACTCATCGGCAGAATACAAACTTACCTGCAGACCATAAATCTGCAGACGCTTAAAGATGATCTCGATGGGGCTAATTTCACTTTTAACGCCGCCCAAGGCGCCGATGACGCAAATCCGGCCATCGGGATTGGCCATCTCCATTGCTTTACCTAGAAAATTACCACCGACAACATCAAGGATAACATCGGCGCCACCGAGCGCTTTTATCGTTTCGACAATTTCGGGATCGCCGGTATCGCAAACATGATCAAAGCCGAGTTCCAGCAAGCGTTTGCGTTTTTCCGTGCCCCGGGTCAACGCGATGGTTTTAGCCCCCATTGCCTTCGAGAGGATCATACCCGCCAAGCCGATACCGCCTGAAGCTCCAGTTATCGCCACACTTTCACCCGGCTGCACATGCGCCACGTCATTGAGACCCTGCCAGCAAGTGAGAAATACCTTGGTGCCAGCTGCCCCTTCTTCCGGGCTCCACCAGCTCGGCAACGGGTAGATTTGATTATCCGGCAGTGTGACGTATTCCGCCAGGCAGCCTTCCCGGTTAATGCCCAGGGGCGCGCTTGGCATGATTACGATGTTGCCGACACTGTATTTACTGTTCGCCCCCACCTCGACAATGGTGCCGCAGCCATCCCGGCCAACCGCATAGGGCGGTTGGGAGGCATCCTGATAGAGCCCCATGATTAAGAATTTATCAGCAGGATTAACCCCGGCATAATGCATTCTAATCAGCACTTCATCATCGGTTGGCACAGGGATTTCAATCTCTTCAAGCTGGAGATTATTGATGTGGCCAAACTCATGGAAGCGCCAAGATTTCATCATTGCAATATCGCCCGTGCGTCTAACCCAATGCCGTTGTTTGCCTCAATGGTAAACGGGTTGATATCAAGCTCAGAAATTTCGGGGAAATCCTGCATCAGCTGCGAGACCCGCATAATGATATCGGCGAGAACATCTTTATCAATGGGCGCGGCCCCACGCACACCGTCAAACACCGCCGATGCTTTAAGCTTGCCGACCATGGCCAAAGCGTCGGAATTTGAGACCGGTGCCAAAGCAAAAGCAACATCGTCGAGAATTTCGGTCAACACACCGCCGAGACCAAACATAATAACGGGGCCAAAGCCTTGGTGGCGGGTCGCGCCGATAATGGTTTCTATTCCGCCACTGACGTAGGTCTGTAGATGAACGCCGTCAATCACGGCTTCCGGTGCGCTCGCTTTTGCGACCGCCATCATTTCATCATAGCCTGACAACAGTTCAGCTTCATTTTGGATATTGAGTTTCACCCCGCCAATATCGGATTTATGGAGTATTTGTTCGCTGGCTATTTTCATCACCAGAGGATAGCCGATATCGGACCCAACTTTAACCAGTTCTTGCTGGTCCGCAGCCAGCCGAGCCTGAGCTGTCCGAATGCCGTAGGCCTCCAGAATTTCAAGCGTTGCCGTACCAAGCACCTCAGCCCCAGATAGAATTTTCTTAACTGCTTTTTGCTCAATTCCCGCTAGCTCAAGAGCTTTCTCAGGCTGCCGGTTTTTTATCTCATGGTGATAACGATAGAGCCCGGCCAATGCTCGGGCTGCTCCTTTGGGGCTGCTGAAGCCAGCAATTACGCCGCTTTCTTCAGCTTTCTCAATCACTTCGTGCTGGTTTTTACCAAAGGCCCAAAGCACCACCGGTTTGTCCTGAAAATCCCGCTGAGTTTCGGCGATACCCTCGACCCACTCAGCAAGGCTTTCATAACCGGTGGTCCGGTAGGCGTTGAGCAACACCACCGCGCCATCGACCTGATTATCCTCCAGCAGCAGTCTGAGGATTTCAACATTCGCGCCCGCCAATCCTTTTTGCAGCACCGCCATCCAGCTATCGACCGGATTGCTTATTTCCAGCCAGGGTGGATTAAATTCCTGAATTTTATCGAGCACAGCTTGGGAAGGTGTCGCGATTTCCAATCCGCATTCCCCCAGCGCATCAACCATGGTGATGCCACCACCGCCCGAAATCGAAATAATGGCGATGCGTTTTCCTGTCATCTCGGGATAGGTCAGCAAGGCTTTATTGAGATCGGTCATCTCCTCCAGATCATCGACCCGCATGACACCGGCTTTTGCAAACGCCGCATCAACGACATGATCTTCACTGGCGAGCGCCCCTGAGTGAGAGGCGGCTGCCTTGGCGCCTTCTTTGCTTTTGCCGACTTTAAAAGCCAAGATCGGTTTTTGAGGCGTGATCTTGGCAGCGATCTCAACGAACTCTGCGCCATTCGCGATACCTTCCATATGGAGATTAATGACATTTATCCGATCATCACCCCCCAAATGCGGCAATAAATCATTAAACGAAACCTCTGCGCCATTGCCAATATCAATACCGATACCGAGACCATCGGTGAAATCAGCTGAAGCCAAGACAAACATGCCGGATTGGCAGATCAGCGCGTTGGCGCGTGGAGTGAGATCAAACTTTTGAAACGAGGTATGGAAGTAATTGAAAGAATTAGCGATGCCGATGGTGTTGGGGCCGATCAGGCAGGTTTCGGTCCCCTCGACAATACCCACCAGTTCGTCTTGCATTTTCTGGCCATCCTGGTCGGCATCGGCAAATCCTTGTGAGACGATCAGCACGGTCTTGATGCCAATCTCCACGCTATCAGAAACAGCTTCCGCCACGGCACCGCGCGGCACCATAACAATCGCCAGATCGACCGTTTCCGGAATATCACGTACCCTTTGATAGGCTTTGTGCCCCAACACTTCATCGGCACGAATGTTAACCGGATAGATGGTCTTATCAATTTTTTCTTTGAGAAGATTTTCCATTAGATTATAGGAGCCCGGACCGGTCTTGTCCGAGGCCCCGGCAATCACAATAGAACGGGGATTGATGAGCTGCTCGAAATGCTCTGAGGTGAATTTCGCCATTGATCGAGCGTTATACCGTCCGAACTTTTGCGTTATGGAAACCAATGGTCGTTGTTTCCAACTCAAGATCACGCGAGTGCTGACCCCGCATGGCGCGGAAGACTTTCTCCGGTGTGATCGGCACTTCGGTCAGGCGCACGCCGACCGCATCATAAACCGCGTTCATGATCGCCGCACAAACCGGACCGGTTGGCGCTTCGCCGACTTCCTTGCCGCCATAAGCCGAAGTTGGATCATAGGCCTCGACAATTTCCGACTCCATTTCCGGCATATCCATGGTGGTTGGGATTTTATAATCATGCAGATTGGGGTTAAGTACTCGGCCCGAGCGATCCACGACAATTTCTTCCAGCAGCGCCTGACCCAGCCCCATGGCGACGCCGCCTTCAACTTGGCCCTCAACGCTGGCGGGGTTAACCGCTTTGCCGCAATCGGTCGCTTCATAATATTTCAGCACCTTGACCTGGCCGGTGCGGAGATTGACATCAACCTCGGCGATTTGGGCGGTAAAGCCAAAGGCCGGTGACGGGCCGATGATTTTACCATCATAATCACCGCGCGGTTGCGGCGGTGTGTAATCGCCCGTACCAAAGACCGTGCCTTCGACATTTTGATACATCTCGACTGCTTCCCAGAATCCGATGAAGCGATTGTCATCATAGATTGAACTGATGCGCTCTTCTTTGCATTGCAATTGCTCAGCCCTGACACCGAGATGAGCTGCAGCGACACTAAAAATCTTGGCCCGCGCATCTAGGGCGGCGTTTTTGACCGCATGGCCTGCACCATATGTCGCCCGGCTATCCATGGTGCCGTTATCCATTGGCGCCAGCAAAGTATCAGCAGATATAAAATTCACTTTCCGCATTGGAATGCCGAAGACTTCGCAAGCGATCTGGGTCATTACAGTGGTCGAGCCCTGCCCGATATCCGTCACCCCGCAAAATACCGTGGCGCCGGCTTCGGTATCGACCCGGATGTTGGCGGTCGAATGCGCGCGTGAGCTATTGTAAAGCAGGAAGGCGCCGCCCGAGCTGTAATGCCCCGCCGCCAGGCCGATACCGCGGCCATGCGGCAGTTTGCCGTGTTTGTTAACGAAGTCGGAGCGCTCAGCCACCGATTGCAGACATTTCTTAAATTCGGAATGACGGACTTCAACCACGGACGGACATTTATAGCCGGTCTCAACCGCATTGATCATACGCAGCTCATAGGGATTAATCCCGAGCTTCTCAGCCGCCATATCAAAGCAGCTTTCAACTGCTGTTCGAGCCTGAACGCCGCCGAAACTCCGTTGTGCGCCTGGGGTCGGTTTGTTGGTATAAACCCGGCGGCCGTTATAGCGGATATTGCGGACCTTATACGGCAAATGCGTCAGTGCAGCGATAAACCACAAGACAACAAAGCCCCAGCCGCTATGCGCACCGCCATCGAGCAAGATGCTGAGATCAAGCGCCTGGATCGTGCCGTCCTTGTTGAAGCCTAATTTGAGGCTCAAGTGACAGGCATGGCGGCCTTTGTTCTGATAGATCGACTCGTCCCTATCATAGGTCAACTTTACCGGCTTACCCAGTTTCCGGCTCATGATACTGGCGACGAGCACGGATGGGGTCGCTTCAGTTTTACCACCAAAGCCACCGCCGACATGGGGGATAATCACCCGAATATCATCCAACGGCATATCAATGGTCCGGGAGATGGTGTGCTGCAGTGTATGCGCTAACTGATTGCAGTTATAAACCGTCAGCTTTTTTTTGCCCGGATCATAATCGGCCACCACCGATTGGGTTTCAATAAAGCCGCCATTGACCATCGACGTATAAAAGGTCTCTTCAACCACCACATCGGCTTTCGCCAAGGCATCATCGACATCGCCAAAATGCTGTTCGGCAGTGTGATTGGTATTGTTTTTAGCAAAGTCGTGGATGAGATTATCGGCAGACTCTACCGAGTCGCGCGCATTAACCAGCGCGTCCAGCTCTTCAATTTCAACCTCGATAAGCTGTAAGGCTTCGGCGGCGATCTGCTCATTGATGGCGACCACCGCAGCCAGGCCCTCACCAAAATAGCGCACCTTATCGACCGCCAAAGGTGTCTCTGTCGGCATCAGATCATTGACCGAATAGGTTTTTGGATGTTCTTCGCCAACCATCACATCCAGCACGCCCGGATATTCCTTGGCTTTACTGACATCGACTTTTTTAATGATGCCGTGCGCCACGGGGCTGCCATAGACTTTGGCATAAACCAAACCGTGCAGGTCGATGTCATCGGTATATTCCGCCCGGCCGGTGACTTTGTCGTAGCCTTCAACCCGCGGCACGGAGTGTCCAACGATATCGAAGTCCCGAACTTGATCTCTGGTATAGCTGCTATCCTGATCCATCTTATTTAGCTCCTGCCTGATCATCGTATTCACCGGCAACCACGGCCTCGACCGCATCGAATATTTTTTCATAGCCGGTGCAGCGGCACAAATTCCCTGACATGCCGACGACAATTTCCTCGTGATTTGGTTTTGGGTTCTCATTGAGCAAGCCTTTAGCCGACATTATTACACCCGGCGTACAGATGCCGCATTGCACACCTTGCTTTTCGAGAATGGCTTGCTGAATGGGATCAAGCTTGCCGTCCTGCTCCAAGCCTTCGATGGTGACAATCGCCTTGCCCTCGGAGGCCACGGCCAAGGTAATGCAGGATAAATGCGACTTGCCGTCGATGAGAATGGTGCAGGCGCCGCAATCGCCCTGCTCGCAGCCGAGTTTCGTGCCGGTCATGCCGAGTTGGCGGCGAACGACCTCGGCAAGCGTTGCATTGGGCTCAACCATCACTTCGTAAGGGCTGCCGTTAATATCTAGTTTAACAATCTGTTTCATTTTGCCTCTCCAGCAACCTGGGCATAAGCTTCATCAAAGGCCTCTTCGACCAGCACCTTCAAAATCTCTTTCCGGTATTCCGCCGAGGCGCGAAAGTCATCGATTGGTTTTGAGATATCGGCGCAGGCTTGCGATACGTTTTGCAACAAGTCATCGCTGGGTTTTTGGCCGATCAATTTTTGTGCTGCGTCTACGGCGTTAATCGGTACCGGCGCGACCACACCCAAAGCAATGCTGGCGTCTTTGATCGTCTCATTGTCCGGTTCAAGCTCAACCGCAACAGCCACTGCGACCATGGCGATCTCCATGCCGCCCCGCACCCGGAAATGATGATAGGCGCTGCCGGCATTGTCCGCCGGTACGGGTACGGTGATTGATTTCAAATACTCGCCTTTTTTTAAATCTGTCTTGCGGTTGCCCTGGATAAAATCAACCAGAGGCATATTGCGCTCCTTATCGCCATTGGCAATTGTCACTTCTGCATTAAAGGCCACCAAGGCCGACGGCGTATCGGCAGCCGGTGAGGCATTACAGATATTCCCGCCGAGGCTCCCCATGGTGCGGATCTGCCGGGCGCCGATGGTTTCAATCGACTGCCAGAGGGCAAAGTACTTTTCTTTAACCACCGGTAGTTCCATAATTTCATCAAACTTAGCAGCGCTGCCGATCACCAGACCATTTTTGTCGTCATAGCTAATGTCGGAAAGCTCAGCCAGGCCCGAAATATCGATGACATAATCCAGCTTCACGCCGGAATTTTTCAATTGCACCAGTAAATCCGTGCCACCGGACAAAATGCGGGCATCATCGCCGTGATCGGCCAACAACGCTGCAAGCTCGCCCGTGTCTTTCGGGGCCACATACTGAAAGCTTGGTAAATACATATTCTCTCCTAGTAATCAAAGACGCTCTTTAGGCGTTCATTTTTTCTTCTTCAAGTCTTCGAATTTCGCGTTTGAGCACTTTGCCGGAAGCCGTCGCGGGCAGATCCGTCAAATTCACAAACTCGAAAGAGCGCGGCACTTTATAGGCTGCCATGACTTCCCGGCAAAACACTTCCAGCTCTTCAGCCGTTGCAGTTTCGCCCTGTTCAAAAACGATAAAGGCCTTGGGGATTTGGCCTTTCACCTGGTCTGGAATACCAACGACGATGGCTTGCAGCACTTTTTCATGTTGGGTGATGAAGTTTTCCACCTCGAGCGGATATATATTATAGCCACCGCACACCACCATATCGTCTTTGCGGTCCACCAGATAAAGCTGGCCGTCGGTCGCGCTGCCGCCATCGATATACGCAAGGTCGCCTGAATGCCACCAGCCATCTTTGAGGCGCGCTGCCGTCATTTCAGGATCGCCCCAATATTCTTTAACCACGCCGGGGCCTTTGCAGCAGAGCTCGCCGATCTCACCATTGGGCAGGATATTGCCATCATCATCGATAACTTTGATCTCCCATTCCGGGGTTGGCCAGCCGGCTGAGCCCGGCGTCGGATGACCAAAGCGGGAATGAGTTACAGTTGAGCTGCATTCGGTCGCACCGTAGCATTCAACAATACCAACACCGAAGGTTTCTTCGATGCGGGTACAGGTTTCCGCCGGCAGCGCTGCGCCGGCCGATTGCGCCTGCCACAAGGTCGTGACATCGTATTTGTCCTGGTTGTTGTCATATTCATCGATCAAATAGGTCCACATGGTCGGCGCGCCCATGAAATGTGTGCCGCCGAATTTCGAGATGGCGTCCAAGGCGATATCGGGCATAAAGCGCCGGATGGTGACAACGGCTGCCCCGACAAACAATGTAGGTAAGACAGCGATCACTAAGGCGACATGAAAAAACGGATAGCCGCAAATAACTTTGTCTTCATCCGTCATCGGCACGACTTGATAGGCGCTGATCATCGACAGCTCATACCAGTTCTTGTGTGTCGCCACTGCACCTTTAGGCCGACCGGTGGTGCCGGAGGTGTAAAGAATGGAAACCGCATCCTCCGGGTCCATCTCAAGGGCCGTGAATTCATCACTGTTGTCGGCCAGCAAATCTTCAAAATCGAAAACTTTGTCGCTTTTCTGATCAGCCGGTACATCTTCCACCAGCACAATTTTTTCCAAGGCAGTTAGCTCATCCTGGATTGAAATAACGTTTTCGATTGTCTGCTCGGTCGAGCCGATCAGCACCCTGGCCCCGCAATGATTGGCGCCATATTCAATCTCAAGCTTTTTGTTCATGATGTTGAATGGCACATAGATCGCGCCCACTTTCATGATCGCCAATACTGACATGACGTATTGGGGGATGTTCGGCAGATAGACCGCGACCCGGTCACCCTTTTCAACGCCCATCAAAATTAAGGCGTTGGCCAGCCGGTTAACCTTTTTATTCAGCTCCGCATAGGTTAGAGTTTCAGCCGTCTCATAATCGATGATGGCCGGTCTGTCCGGTATGCGCGCCGCCGATTTTTCCAGGCAATCCTGTGCTAAATTCATTTCCACCCCCAAATTGCAGAAATATGTTGCTTATTTATAATGATATAACTATAGATCATTTGATTTTTTGTGTAAAGGAGATGAAAGTAAATATCAGCTGAAATCAGCCATTAATTGAATTAAAATACATAATGATATACAAACATACCATGAAATAACGCATTTTGAGGCCCTATGACCGCAAAAGTCGAAAATCGCGATAAAGAATATGAACAGATATTAATGGTCTTGCGCGATTCAAAAACGCCGCTCTACCATCAGATATTTCTCATTTTGCGCGGTAAAATTCTCGACAATACCTATCCGCCCCATTCGCTGGTGCCGAATGAGAAGCAGATCATGGAGCTCTACCAGGTTTCCCGCATAACGGCGAAGCGCGCCCTCAACGAACTCGCAGACGCCAATTATGTAATCCGGCAACGCGGCAAAGGTACGCGGGTCAGGGATCAACTGCCCGATGCACCACTTGAAATTCAATCAGATGATCTGATCGAAAGCATGGTTCAAATGGGCGAGCAAACCGAGGCCGAGGTGATCGAATTCTCCTACATTAAAGTGCCGTCACATGTTGCCATTCATTTAAATTGCACGACCGGTGACATTGTCCAGATGGCAGTGCGGGTCCGCAGCTATAAGGGAAAACCCTTCTCCTATATCGTCTCTTATGTGCCGGAAGCCATCGGCCATAATTTTTCCAAAGAAGATCTGGGCAAACAGCCCTTGTTTCATTTGATCGAAAAGCAAGGGATCAAACTCACACGAGCGGAACACACCGTAAACGCAGTTCTATCCGACCCAACCGTGTCGCCGTTGCTGGGCGTTGATATCGGCAGCCCGCTCTTGAGCGTTAATAAAATTATTTATGATCAGAATGATCAACCGGTCGAGTATCTTTCCGACCTCTACCGCCCGGACCGCTATAACTACAAAGTCAATTTAGCCGTAACAGATGCCGGTCAGGCGCCCGAAGAAGACGGCTAAAGAAAAGACTATTCAAACACATTAACGCGGATATTCGGCCACGCTTTGGTATCGGCTACCGTTGTATCTATAATCGAGAAGCCGGGCCGGCCGAAAATATCTTCGCCTTTGACAAAGACAAAATCCTCATCGCCGCTGGCTCTTTGCGTAATGGCCCACAGGATATCCTCTGGCAATCTGGCGTCGGTATCTTTGTTCACCAAAACAAACTTATCGATCAAGCTGATATTAAATATAGATTGATCCATGTCAGCCAAAGTGTAGCCATCCTCCACGGTCACTATGCACATCTGACCGGCGGCGTATTTGGGCAAATAATAATCCAGGATATAGGGGGTTTTCGCTTTCAGATGCTCCAGCTGATGCTGCATTTTCAATCTGACCAGCCCGACATGTTCCTGCAATTTACCACCGAGGATACTGTGATATTTAACATCCTTCCGCCGCCACATTTCGGTGACATTACAAAATGGATTTTCATTGGTCATGTAAAGACCCTTCATATCGCCGAAGGGTCCTTCATCGCCATATTCCGGCTCAACTGTGCCGAACATAATCATTTCGGTTCCAAGTGGCACCGGCAGCTCGCCATCAGAAAAAGCGAGAGTATCTCCGCCCAGGGCTTGCGCCATTTCCAGCTCGTCATCCTCTGGCGAACAGCCCAAAGTTCCGAGCAGCATGGCTTCCACCGGCCCGCCGATCAGCACGGCAATTTCCAAAGGCTCGCCCTTATAGACAGTAAGTTCAGCAATCTCTTTCATGCGGGGAGTTCTGGGATTAAAGAAAAACCGGTTGCCGTCCTGCACTGACAATCTGACAAAACTGAGATGATGCTTTCCGGTTTCCGGGTTCTTCGCCAGCGCCACGCCGGAGGTAATATAGACCGTCGCATCATGCTCGCTATGAACGATATTGGGAATTTGATCCAATATCACCGGGTCTTTGATGACCTCATAGTCATCACTGTTCATTGCCTGGGTTTTTAAGGGCTGGGGCGATTGGGTGGCTTGATCGATCTTGGCATAAAAGGAAGCGCTATCAGTGGCACCGACTGCCTCAAATATACGATCAGGGGAGCCAAAAAGATTGGAGGCAACCGAGCCGGAAAAGTCTGAAATATTATCAAAAATCAGCATGCGGTTTTCGGTCTGATCCTCGGTGCTTATCCGCAGCGGAATCTCCCGGCTGTTGATTTCTTCACTCACAACAACACAGCTGCCATCGCTTTTGCCGTTTTCTATAAATTGCCTGAAGTCCATTTAATCATCCATCCATATTATATCAATTTCGATAACCATAATTTTTTAGTGGTCTTTTTGCAAACGAGCCGACAATTCTGATTTGATTACTTTTCCCAGAGGCGTTTTCGGTAGTTCGTCGATAAAGAATATGCCACGAGGCACTTTATATGACGCAAGGTATTGGCGGCAATAATCAAGCAAAACATCTTCGTCAACGGTGTCATTTACAATAACGAATACAGCCACATCTTCGCCGCGCTCGGCATGCGGCCAGGCCACCGCCACGGCATCCTGCACCGCCTCATGACCGAGCAGCACTTGCTCGATCTCGCCCGGATAAATATTGATGCCGCTGCGGATAATGACATCTTTGGCCCGCCCAACCAAATAAAGCAGCCCCTCATCATCGACTTTGCCGATATCACCCGGATAAAACCAGCCATCGCGAAAAGCTTCGGCGCTGGCTTCGGGATCATTATAAAAACTATCGGAAACCCCAGGACTACGATAGCGGATATGCCCGGCTTCACCCGTTGGCATTTCCTCGCCCGTATCGTCAACAATTTGAATTTCAGTTTGAGAGATGGCCTCCCCAACGGAAGCCGCGGCATTACCTGTATGTTTTGGCAGCAAGACCGACGTGCCGCCGCCCTCGGTGGTGCCGTAATAATTGATAAAATTCGGATGGAGCCGCGACATCACGGCGTCCCGCTCATCCGGATGCAGGATTGCTCCCGTCGAGAGCAGGCGATTGAGCCCGCCCAGCAACGGTTCTTTCTCTGCCGGCAATTCCAGCAACTTGCGCAGCAGTGTCGGCACTAAGAGCAGCGTGGTCGCTTGATATTCCCGGACGGCTTGGACTAAATCCTGGGGTTCATAGGGCGGTGGAAACATGATGACGGTGGAACCGGTATATAAACAGCCCATGGTAAAACTGCGCCCACCGCCGAAATAAATCGGGGTCGCACTGAGATAGCGGTCATCCTGGTTAAAGCCGAGCGTCTCCCATTGCATGACAAAGCGGGCAGAGAACTGGGCGTGGGTAAGCATCGGTCCTTTGGGCCGCCCGGTCGTGCCGGAAGACAGCGATAACACCACTGGCCGCTCGCCGCCTCTTGCACAAGCAATATCCGGGGTCCGGTTTTTGACAGCTTCATGCCAGGCCTCATCGACACTGACATAGGAAAGTTCCGAGAGTTTTGTTTCCGGCAGACCGACAATCAGCGCCACGTCAAAAAACACGGCAATGCGGCGCTTTTCAGGCTCTGTCCAGCGCCAATCCATCGGCAAAATAACCGCTCCCAGTCGCGCCACCGCATAGATAATCATCAAATGATCGGCGCTGTCCGGCAGGCAAACACCGACAATCGAGCCTTCACCAATTCCTTGGTCTGAGAGATGCCCAGCGATACGGCGCACCAAGGGATCAAGCTCCTGGTAGCTGATGGTGCGGGAACCTTCGATGATTGCCGGATGAGCCGCCCGGCCTTTTGCGTTCTCTTCTAAAGCCAGCGCTATGTTTTTATGGTCAGCCAATTTTCAAATAATCCAAGCCATTCTTGCCGTAAGTTACCAAGTTTGGCAGGATAGAGTTTGAATTCATCAACTTGCAAGGCAGATTAAATTTATGTCCGACGCGCCTTTCCCCGTCAAAGCCATTGATGCCGTGGTTAATATTCAAACCGAAGAAGCCTTGAGCTTTCGGCCGGATGACCGGCGAGAGTTTTATATGGATAAAATCGGTCTCGATGAAGGCACTTTTTCCGGCATTCCCCATGAAGAAATGCTGCGGCGCATGGATGAAGCTGGAATTGAGAAAGCCTTTCTGATCGCGCCAAAAATTGGCCGGCTTGGCCTGCCTGCCTCTTATCATATGCCGTACCAAGTCGTGGCTGATGCGGTTAAAGAACATCCGGACCGTTTTTACGGGCTCGCCGGAATTGATCCCTTTGAAGGCATGGACGGCGTTCGGGAACTGGAGCGCGCCGTCACGGAGCTCGGATTTATCGGCGCTCATCTTTATCCCCATTGGTTTGAACTGGCACCGGACCACGCCAAATATTATCCGTTCTATGCCAAATGCGTTGAGCTTGATGTGCCGATCCAGCTTCAAGTCGGCCAGTCTTTGGTATACTCCGCGAAAAATCCGATGCGCAGCGTCGGCCAGCCGATCACCCTCGATACAGTTGCCTGTGATTTTCCAGAGCTGAAATTGATCGGCATTCATATCGGCATTCCGTGGCATGAGGAAATGATCGCCATGGCGTGGAAACACAAGAATGTCTTTATCGGCTGCGATGCCCATGCACCGAAACATTGGCCCGAGGCATTTGTTCACTACATTAATTCCTACGGCCAGGATAAAGTTATTTTCGGCACGGACTTTCCGGTAATCGATTTCAAACGCGCCATGGACGATATCGCCGAGCTTGGCTTTAAGCCTGAACCTCTGGCTAAACTGCTGCGTCACAATGTCGAGAAAATTTATAATCTGACGGATTAGCTCTCTATCAGCCATCGCACATGACGTTCAGCACGGCTTGGCGTTTTTCATTTATGACGGCTTCAATAGCGCGCTCAAGTGCTGCCGGAACATCTGCCGGGTCTTCAACTTTTTCGCCATATCCATCCGAGGCCTCGACAACTTTTTCAAACTGAGGTGAGGGCTGAAGATTTGTCAAAGGCGGCTGATTGGATTTGGCGGCATAGCCATCCGGATACATCGCCCGGGTTGCCCGGCCGACCGCCTCCCAGCGCTCATTATTAAAGATCACGGTCAGAAACGGCAGATCATGGGCGGCGGCAATGTAGTGGGCGGAAACAGGATTGCCGAACATATAAGCACCGTCGCCCTCGGTTGCGACCACCAAGGCATCCGGGTTAGCGAGCTTGGCGCCAATCGCTCCGCCCAATCCCCAGCCGAGACCACTGGCGCCACCGAACAACGTGCCCGGCTGGTTGCGGTTGAGAAATCTCAAATCCAGCGGCGATTCCCGGATCACTATTGTGTCATCATCGATCACCTCGTTTAAACACTGGCTGAGCCAAGCCGGATGAATGGGCTGGCCGGAAGAATATTTTGTGAGCGCTGCCTGCCAGTCATCTTGCAATGCAGAGCGAGCCGCTTCAATCCGCTCTCGCCTGGCCGCCACCCGGTCCTGCGATAGCGCGCCCCGAGTTTCCATCGCTTCAGCCAACGTTCTTAAGGAAACATCCGCGATGCCAGTAATGGCAAAATCCGCCCGGAAGCCGCGATGAGGTGCGTTTGAATACAGTGGATCAGCCGCGATTTGCGCCACCTGGCAATCTTCACCTGGTTTATGCAGGCGAGGTATCCAGGGCACTTCACATTCAACGGCAATGATGACATCGGCCTCACTGATCAGCGGCGCGGGGTCATAGCCCATATGCATCGCATGAGCAGTTGGTAAATTCATTGTGCGGGGCCGGTATTGGGTCACCGGAATGGCAAAGCGCTCGGCCAGATCGTCCAGCGCCTCAACGGCGCCCGGTATATTGCCGGCTTGCGTCGTAACAATGACAGGATTCTCTGCCTTCATAATCACTTCCGCTAATTGATCGATGGCGGCTAAATCCGGATGAGGCGGCGTGGCATTGGCCTGCTGGGAGGCGGGCCTGATTTTAAACTCGGCCAACTCGGTTGCCAGAACTTCACGGGGCAGTGTCAGATAAACCGGTCCCTTAGGTTCGGCATTAGTAATATTAAAAGACCGATCAACCACGGCTTCGAGTTGCCCAGACTCGCGCAGCTCGTAATCCCATTTGACGGCTTCCCGCACCATGCCGGCCTGATCAAACATCTCCTGGGTCCAATGAATGTCGATACTGCGTCCGCCTGCGATGCCTTCTTCGCTAGAGGGTGTGCGTCCTGCCGCCACAATGACCGGCAGGTTGAGGCGATTTGTATTGAGTATTTGGCAGAGCGCATTGGCCGTGCCGACATTGGTATGCACCATCACCACTTGGGGCTTGCCGGAAACCATGGTGTAGCCCATCGCCAAGGCCATGGCGACATTTTCATGAGGTACGGCAATCGGCTTTGGCGCGGGTAAGTTCAACGTCTCGGCTTTGGCAAAGGCTTCGATTAAAGGTGTGAAGTCGGTGCCCGCATTGGCGAAAAAATAGTCGACACCGCGATCAGCAAGAAGAGCGATAAAAGCCTCAGCGACAGAGCAATCTTTGATAATTTTCTCAGTCACCAGAATATCCTATCACTTGATAATTACATTAGGCCCCAAGCCCGCGGCAGCCAAAGAGCGGTTACTGGGAAAGCCAATACGATGGACAGGCGGACCAGATCGGTCAGGAAAAACGGGAAGATGCCGGTATAAATCGTCTTGAGATTCAAGTCCTTCGCCATACCGTTCAGCACAAAGACATTAATTCCAATCGGCGGCGTGATCATACCGATCTCCATGATCATCACATTAACCACACCCCACCAAATCGGATCGTAGCCCATATCAATAATGACCGGATAGACAAACGGCAAGGTGATCACCATCGCCGCAACGGTGTCAAAAATACTGCCCAGAATGAGATACATGATCATCATCAAGAGCAGCACAACGAAGTTCGAGGCATTGAGTTCCTTGATAAATTCGACCGAGGCGTCCGGCAGACCTGATAAGGTGATGAAATAGCTGAAGATATGGGCGCCCATGATGATGACAAAAATCATACCCGTGTTGGAAGCTGTCGTTGCCAGGCAATTCAGAAAGCCTTCCATCTTCATGCCGTTAAAAATAGCAAAAATAAAGGCCAGGCTGGCGCCGACCGAGGCAGCCTCGGTGATGGTGAAAATGCCGGTATAGATGCCGCCGGAAACGACAATAGCGATCAACAGAAAGCGCCATGATTGGATCAGCACGGCTAGTTTTTCTTTCCAGACGATACGTACACCAGCGGGCCCCGAATTGGGTTTGAGGCGGACATAAATGCTGATGGTAATGCAGTACAAAACCGTGGCAATTACGCCGGGAAAAATAGCCGCGGCAAAAAGCGCAATCACACTTTCTTCAGTCAAGATGCCATAGATGATCATCACCACGGAAGGCGGCACCAGCATGCCCAGCGTGCCACCGGCGGCAATACTGCCGCTGGCAAGTGTTTGCAGGTAATTTCGCTGCAGCATTTCCGGCAAAGCAATTTTCGCCATGGTCGCCGTGGTGGCGATAGATGAGCCGCAAATGGCGCCAAAACCGGCACAGCCGCCGATGGTCGCCATGGCAAGACCGCCTCTGAAATGCCCAATCATGGCGTAGGCCAGCCGGTACATATCTGCTGAAACACCCGCCTCGGAGGCAAAAGCACCCATCAAAAGGAAGAGCGCAACAACGGCCAGACCTTCATTTTCGATGGCTGCCGAAGGTTCGGTTCCGAGCAGTGTTAAAGCCGGCTCCCAGCCAATAATAAAGGCAACCGAAGTTACGCCGGTAATACCCATGGCAACGCCGATGGGCACATGCAAGGCAATAAGGATAAACATGGCGCCAAGGCCGAGAGCACCTAAGACAATCGGATCCATTAGACGCCCTCTCCGACTTCTTTGGGTAGCCGGGTCGGCTTATTGAAAATAGCGCTATAAATACTGTCAAAGACAACGAGCACCTGAACCGGCACCGTTATGGTCATGATGATCGAAATGACCCACCACCAGATGGCAATGGGAAATTCCAAAGTGGGTGAAGTACGGTTGTTGATCTGCAGATCAAGCGTCAGGAAGTAAAACTGCCACACCAGAATGGCAAAAAAGGCCAGGGTCAAAATATTGCCGAAAACCTCCAACACATAGTTCGTGCGGCCCTTCACGGCTTTCCCTAAAAACCGAATGACCACATTCTGATCCCGGATCAAGAGGGATGGAAAGCAGGAGGCGATCACAATAGCATAGGAAATTTGGGCAATGTCACCAAAGCCCGGAATGCGCGGCAAAGTCAGCCAGCGACCGATACCGTCAACCATTGTTAGCATGGCCACCAGCACCAGACCGGCAAAGCCGATGCAGGCGACCAGCCGCAAATAGCCGCCGAGCCGCCTGCTTCGTGTTTCAAATTGATCCAACGTCAGACCTTAACTTAGACTGCCAATTAACCGTTTTTGCGGACGTCGGCCAGGATCTGCAAGGTTTTGTCGTAAACAGCCTGACCATTTTTGGTCTTTTTGATCCACCAGTTATGGACGGAACTTTTAGCCTGTTTGACCATTGCATCAAATTCGGCGCCACTTGGCTTGACGACAATCAGCTTTTTAGCCTGAGCATTAGTGGCTCTGATTTTTTTCGTCGCGTCGCCATAAGCTGCTCCACCGGCGCGGGCGATTTTCTCACCACCGGCATTCAAGAAGGCTGCTTTGACATCTGCCGGTAGGCCATCCCATTTCTTCTTGTTCATGCCTAAGAAGAACGGAATTGCGCCCAGTGGCAGATCCATGACATGGGTTACCAGACCCATGGCTTTAAAGGTCCGCATACCGGTCCAACCCTGCTGGGCACCATCGATGGTTTTACGATTTAAACCAATGGTCATTTTTGGCGCGCTCATGGTTTGCGGCACTGCACCGATTTGGCCCAGCCAATAGCCACCAACCGCGCCAGCATTTCTGATCTTAAGATTTTTAAGATCGGAAATAGACTTCACTGGTTTTCTTAAAAACAGCACATTGGGTTCAGTCGCCCAGGCGCCGATCATTTTAATATGGTCAAAACCGGTTTTGTAACCAGCTTCGTGAAGACGCTGAACCGTAAGGGAAGCCTCCAGACCATTATTCAACAGGAACGGTAATTCAGAGATTTGCAATTCCGGAAACTGGCCTGACGTATAGCCGGGCAGTATCCAGGCCAAATCAGCAACACCGTTTTTGACTAATTCATATTGTTTCACCGGGCTTTTGCCAAGAGAGCCGCCCCAGTAACCTTTCAATTCAACTTTATTACCAATTTGAGCTTTAACGCGTGCCATCCAAGGCTTGATGACTTTACTGACGCCAGAGCTTTTTGGTGAAACGAATGACGCAACTTTGATCGCATCAGCAGCACTTGCACTACCTGTTTGAAGCAGCATCACACCGGCAGCCGCTAATATAATTTTTCTATACATTTTGATTTCTCCCTAGTCGGTTAGATTTTTTTTGGTGATGTTAGAAGCACGTCGCATATTAGATAAATCCACACTCACGATGTCACATTAGATAAAGTTAAGTCAATATACCATTTGAATTCTTTTTTTAGACGCCATTACCCAAATAAAGGGCTGATTTTTGCGGGTTACAAATGATATACACCTATAGCAAAGGATCAAATTATCAAATAATCCCAGATGAAAAAATTATAGAGCTATTAATAGGATCAGGACTAACCAGCCGGCAGCATAATTATTTCCCGGGCCTCTTCAAAACCAAATTTATCTTGGCAATGCGAACAATGAAAATAGGAGCGGCCGCCTTCAACTTCGCCCAGCAATTTTTCATTTACATGAAACCAGCCTCCGCATGACCCGCAAGACACCCAATTAACGGTGCCTTTTTTTTCCCGCCAATGGCCGCGCCCTAATATTTTTATTTTTGCACTCATTCTGTTGGCCACTCCTTAGTCATCGCACCGCCAAAATCGGCGGTGACTTTCTCTAATATATCATCCGGCACAACCGAGCGCGGTAAAGTCGGCTTTGGCGCACCAGGGAATTCTGATTGCGGCAAGGTTGCATCAATCGCCAATTTGGAAACGGTTTTGGCGCCGGACGGAATTGAAGGATCAAGTAACGTGCCGGAAAGGCCATTAAGCTGGAAACTATCGCGTTCCCATTGCACCCGCGTCGCCAGGGCCCAGTTTAGTTCACGCTCATCAAAAATATCGATATCATCATCAACCACAATCGCCATTTTCAAGCGGCGATAAGCCAACACCGCTGTCAGGACATCGCGCGCCTCACCTCCCATTGGATTTGAAATTTGCAAATAGGCGTGAAACCGCCGCCCACTCACCGGCACATGGATTTTAGTCACGCTTGGTGTGAGTTCCCGCACCATGCCAAACAGCTTACCTTCCATCATCATGTTATCCGGCACCACCATATCGGTGAGCCCGCTGCCATAGTCATGATAGATCGCGTCTTTTCGCATGGTGATAGCAGTGACATTGCAATAGGACGCCAAAACCTGGGGGCCGGTGTAACCGTGAAACTCACCAAATGGGCCATCGGGTTCCAGCTTATCTTTGGGGATCCAGCCTTCGACAACAATTTCAGCGTCCGCCGGCACCATAATTTTTTCACCATGGGTTATTGACGGTACCAGACGCAGGGGCTCTCCCAGAAAGGCTCCGACGGTTTCCCAATGGCTTTGCGGATAATCCATCTTGCCTTGAGAGCCCACCACTACGGCTGGATGATGCCCGAGCCAGAATACAATGGGGCAGTCTTCGCCTTTTTCCCAAAATTTCCGCATGTTTCTGGCGTTGTGGGAAGAGCGCACGGCATAATAGGTCATTTTACGGGGCTCTTTAATCCAACACCGTTGAATGGCCGTATTGTCGATGCCGGTATCCGGATCATAGGTTGTGGCATGAGCAGCCGTGAGATACCTGCCGGGATCATAAATGTGCTGCTTGAGGGCCGGCAGTTTTTCCAGATCGCACTCATCGCCTTCCAGCACTACATCCTGCACCGGCGCTTGATCACTTGATACCGTCACCGGCTTGATGCCGCCGGAAATACGTTCGTAAAGTTCTGCGGCTGCCAGTTGATGATCCGATAAGCCAAGCACGTCAGCCGTCAAGGTGCGGCTCGCTGTCATATTACACAGCACCGGAATATCTGAAATACTGCCATCCGGCATTTTTGGCTGATCGACCAGGATAACCGGATAACTGCCGGCGCGATCACCGGCATGTTGCAAGGCGGTTATTTCATGCTCAGTTGAAAGCTGACCTTCCGGCTGCCAGATTGCCGTTTTATTATCAGCCAGAAAAGTTCGAAGGTCTTTGATGTCACTCATAGTCAATCCTGCTACATTTGAGTCATGTGTCTGTTATATTCTTTTACTGGGTGGTTATAAAGGCGCTGCCAGAAAAATGCGAACTAATCTATGTATGTTGCGATTGTCTGGAGAGTGTCGTGTTCCTTCGTATTGGATATGGACCAGATGGCGGAGGGAGAGGGATTATCTCGCTATCGCTCGCTGGCCTTCACTGCGTTCCGGCTCGAACACCATTTATATGTATTGAGGTTCCGTAACTAGAAAAATCTTTTTTTGGCAAAGGCTTTGCCCGAACCCGATTTAAAATACTTCTCCAAGTCACGCGCATTCTTTTCCGTCTCCACGCCGACATAGGATTTTAGATTTATGGGTAGATATGCCTTGGTTGAAGTCACTTGGCCTTGCGTATGCGAAGAAATTCTGCGTTTCAAATCATTGGTAGAGCCAACATAAATTTCACCGTTGCTAAGCTCTAGGAAGTAAACATACCACATGAAATTAACAGTCTCCCTACGCTCCTGGCTGAGCTACGGGGAGACACTCCTACGCTCTATCGGTTTAGGTCTTCAGTCCACTTTGTGGCCTGCCGCCCGAAGCCCGAAAGGGCGTAGGGTGGCGGAGGGAGAGGGATTATCTCGCTATCGCTCGCTGGCCTTCACTGCGTTCCGGCTCGAACACCATTTAAATGTATTGAGGTTCCGTAACCCCATCACCATCACCCATTAAAAAAAGCCCCCGAATGGGAGCTCTTTTTAATGGCGGAGGGAGAGGGATTCGAACCCTCGATACGCTATTAACGCATACACGCTTTCCAAGCGTGCGCCTTCAGCCACTCGGCCACCCCTCCATAGAATGAAGAGCGCGCAACCTACTAAACCCGCTCCCTGATCGCAATATATATTGTCGGCTGATTTTGCCGCTGTCAGGAAAGCGCCGGGGCTGATAGTATGTCGCCATGAAAGTTGGAAAATTGATTGGCTGGGTGTTGCTGGCCTCAGCCTTTGCCTTTGCTGCAGCTGAAACCGCGGCCCAGGGCATCGCCAAGCAATATGGCATTATGAGCGCCTATACGGTGCTGCATACTTTAATTCCAGGCGAGCTTATTCAGACCAAAATTATTATCCAGCGGAATATTCACCCGGTGCTGTGGGACCCGATCATTCGCGGTATTTTGTTTTTGCCAGGCTGGCTGACCTTCGGCGTACCAGGCATTTATCTCTCCTGGAAATTTCGGGAAGGCCGCGATGTGAGCGATGAGCTGGATGATGATTTTCCAATCTCGACCTATGACGATATTGTCGCCGCTGCTGAAGAGCTTGATGAGCACATGGCGCAGGAAGATGACAATGCACCCTCCAAATATGAACATCTAGGTGAATTTAATCCGACAGCTGATGTTGATGAAACGGGCGGCTTGGGGGAGTTTAAGCTAGAGCCTGAACATCTTACTGACCCCAAAAAAACCGAAACCTAATCATCACCCATTTATGTGCAAAAGTAATAAATTCAATTTTTATTTTCTTTAGAATGAGATGAATTACTGCTATTATTAAGTGTTATGTTTTCTAAATAATTTTAGGTCCAAAAAATTATGCTATCAAAAAAAATCGGAAAATATTTTCTTCCATTAATTACAGCATTCTCAATACTGGTTTTTTCTCCACTGGCTAAGGCTCAATTCATAAATGAAAAATTCAAGAAATTAGAATATCTTTGGGAGTCAAATACTATGGATTTAAAAAATTGGCACAATCTAATAGTACCTTATATTCGGCCAAATAAGCTGGATGATGGTATGCGACTTGCAACAAGACATTTAGACCTCGCCGTCAAACACAACAACAAACTAATGATAGGCGCTGCACATTCGAGCCTTAGTTTAATACATAGATTTAAAAATAATACCAACAAAGCTATCGAACACATTGATATTGCATTACCTTATTTCGAAAAGTACGGAGAATTAATAAATTACGTTGGCGAGTTAGAAAATAGTTCGTTTTTGTATGCAAAAATTGGGGATCACAAAAAGCTGTGCCACGCCGTATTTACGGGCAACAAATTAATGAGAGAATCAGGAATTAAAGGTGGAATTTTTGATGCTTCTCAAAGAAGAGTCGAAATTTTGAAATCTAGAAATGTTTGTAGTGAATTTCAGTAGTAAAAGATATTTTTAATTATTCTCCAAAGACCTAATCATCACCCATTTTTAGGGCGGCGAGGAAGGCTGACTGCGGGATTTCGACCTGACCGAATTGCCGCATGCGTTTTTTACCTTTTTTCTGCTTTTCGAGCAGTTTGCGTTTCCGGGTAATATCACCACCGTAACATTTTGCGGTGACGTCCTTGCGCATGGCGGAAATAGTCGCCCGGGCAATGATCTTGCCGCCAATCGCTGCCTGGACCGCGATCTTAAAAAGCTGGCGCGGGATCAAATCTTTCAAGCGCTCACAAATGGCCCGGCCGCGGAATTCCGACTGGCTTTTATGGGCCATGAAGGAGAGCGCATCGACCAGTTCACCATTGACCAGGATCGAGACTTTGACCAGATCTGACTCTTTATAGCCGTCCATCTGGTAGTCAAAACTGGCATAGCCGCGTGAGGTTGATTTGAGCCGGTCATAGAAATCAAAAACAATTTCATTGAGCGGCAGGCGGTAGATCGCCATCGCCCGATTGCCGGCATAAGTCAGCTCGACCTGTTCGCCGCGCCGTTCCGTGCAGAGCGATAAGACGCCGCCGAGATGTTCATCGGGCACCATAATCGTCGCCTTGATCCAGGGCTCTTCGATGTAATCGATCTGGGTGACTTCCGGCATATCAGCGGGATTGTGCAGCTCAATCTCGGTGCCGTCGGTCATATGGAGGCGATAAACCACGCTCGGCGCCGTGGTAATCAGGTCGAGATCAAATTCGCGTTCCAGCCTTTCCTGGACAATCTCCAAATGCAGCAAGCCTAAAAACCCGCAACGGAAACCAAAACCGAGGGCTGCTGAAGTTTCGGCTTCGTAGACAAAGCTGGCGTCATTGAGCCTGAGCTTGGCGAGGCTTTCGCGGAGC
The DNA here is from genome assembly GCA_964566055.1 of uncultured Rhodospirillaceae bacterium. Taxonomy (GTDB): domain Bacteria; phylum Pseudomonadota; class Alphaproteobacteria; order Rhodospirillales; family UBA2165; genus TMED23. The sequence continues at coordinate 8,974 of CAZMHI010000046.1, read as the reverse complement.
TCTTCAAATTCAGCTGCATCGGTCGGAAACAAGCTCGAGAACACCACCGGCACCGAGGGCTTAAAGCCTGAGAGCGGTTCGGCGGTCGGATTTTTCTCATCCGTGATTGTGTCACCGACATTGGTCTCGGCGACGGTTTTGATAGACGCCGTAAAATAGCCGACATCGCCCGGGCCAAGCTCATCGACCTTGGTGGTTTTAGGTTTAAAGACACCGACCTGATCAATTTGATGAACCTCGCCGGAGGACATTAACTTGACCTTCATACCGCGGGCCAGCTTGCCATCCTGCACCCGGACCAGAATCATCACGCCCAAATACGGGTCATACCAGGAATCAACCAGTAGCGCTTTCAATGGTGCCACCGCTTCGCCCTCGGGGGCGGGCAGACGTTCGACGATTGCTTCCAGCACATCCTCTATACCGAGGCCGGTTTTGGCTGAAATCTCGAGCGCGTCCGAGGCATCCAGGCCAATAACATCTTCGATCTGGGATTTAATGCGGTCAGGCTCGGAGGCTTGCAGGTCGATCTTGTTGAGAACTGGCACAATTTCGTGGTCGGCATCCAGGGCCAAATAGACATTGGCGAGGGTCTGCGCTTCAACGCCTTGGGTCGAATCGACGATCAGCAGAGAGCCTTCGCAGGCAGCTAAAGACCGGCTGACTTCATAGGAAAAATCAACATGGCCGGGCGTGTCGATCAGATTGAGCTCATAGGTTTCGCCGTCTTTGGCTTGGTAGCTGAGCCTGACCGTTTGCGCTTTGATGGTGATGCCGCGCTCGCGCTCGATATCCATAGAATCGAGTACTTGCTCCTGCATTTCACGATCCGTTAGCCCGCCGCAAAACTCGATCATACGGTCAGCCAGGGTCGATTTGCCGTGATCGATATGGGCGATGATCGCAAAATTGCGTATGTGGCTTAGGTCAGTCATTTCAATCTTAATTCTGAGGTTTTAAGGCGCCGTATCTAGCACCCCTTGGCAGTTTAATCAAACAGGCCTGAAACCCAGGAGATCGGCGCAATTCCGAATAATAATTCATGCAAAACCAACAATGCAAGATAGAGCGCGATGCCGAGGATCACTGGCAGCCAGCCAATTTCTTTGGCGCTGAAATGATTGCGCTTCGAGAGGATGGCGGCGAAGGGAATGTGCGAGCTTTGTGCCGCAAAGGCCTGCCAGTCATCGCCCAGCAAACGGGCTTTCCGCCGGTCAATTAATGCCGTACCGAAGATTGCCAGCACGGCGAAGCCACCGAAAAATATCAACGCTGCCAGATCGCCATTGGCCAGCACATGCAAGATACCCCAAAGAGCCGTGCCCCACATCATGGGATGACGAGTGATGCGGAAAATACCTTTTGGCCCGTCGGTGAGTTGGCTGCTGCCCGCCCCTGCCATAGTGGGGTTTTGCGGGGTCAGAGAGGCAGCTAGTCCAATGCAAGCGAGTACCATAAAACTGAGGGAAAGATGTTTAAAGGCGGTGTGGGGCTCCCAATAGATCACCTCAGGTGCACTATTATAGGCCATAACCATCCAGGTAATGGTAATTGCTGCGGTAAGGGAGAAAACTCCCATAAATCCGCGCTCTCCAATTTTACCGACCAGGGGATTGCGCACTGGTGCGCTCGACAAAACAAAATGACTGCCGACAAAAACCAAAGTGGCGAATAGCAGTTGGCTCAATGAACCAGTCATGTTTAATCCTTGCTTAGGGCAGGGGCGAGGCGCCGATTACCCATTCATGGCCCCATACTAACAATAAATAAAACGCAGCGCCGCCAAAAAGTCCTGGCACCCAGCCATTGCTGCCGGATAACTTACCCTTTGAAGCGGTCAATCGTTGCCATTCGGCTTCACCCAATGCCTGTTTCCGACGCTTGTCGAGGGCATAGGGGCCATAGAGGCTCAGGGCCATCAACAAACCAAACATGAGTACCGAGGCGACATCGCCATTGGGGAACATATGCAGCAATGCCCAAAGGGCAAAGGCCATCATCACCGGGTGCCGGCTGAGGCCAATAATACCTGGCTGCTCCGGGTCGAATTCAATTTTACCGATGGCGAGCGACATTGGGTTTGAGGCCAGAAAACCGCCGATAAATAAAATGCAAGCAATCGGCATGCCGAGCACGGGCACCCAGCGGGTCCAAGGGGGTTGGCCCCAAAGCTCGATATAGGGGGCTTGGATAAAGGCAAAGCCGAGCCAGATAATGACACTCCAGCTCAGGATCGAATAGAGCACGATATAAAGCCGTTTGCCGAGCCGCTCGATTAACCCCTGGCGCAAGGTGCCATAGGCCGGAATGACATGGGTCAGGATAAACACAATGATGGCGGCGATGAGCTCTATCATCGCTTAGTGATAAGCGACTTCGCACCTTGGGAAAAGCAGGATTTTATCGTAGAAAGCACTAGAATTAGGGGGACGTGTACTCGTTACCAGTTCCCTCTAAATCAAGCCCGGAAACTCAACTTTGTAATCCTTCGGCAGACCAAGCCATTCCTTGGCCTTTGCAATATCACGAAATGCCATTCTTTCGACCCCCGTATGACTAAGTCTTCCCGACACAACGTACTGATGGATTTTAGAATAGCTTTCCGCGTCACCGGCAACTATCGCAGTTCTGCAGTGACCGCGCTCAGGGTCATACTTGTCAAACACACTATGAGCTTCATCAGCGAGAGTATGGAACGATATGTCCTTGGATATTTTTTGTTCACGGCAATCGCGTAAGAAGTTCATTCCTTCTCGATAATCCGGATGATTGGACACGTCCTCTGCGGCTCCACGAATTTGGTCAATTTCGAAGTCACCATAATACTTTACGAAAACACAGTTTAATTCAGGGTCAATGTGAATGTGCCAGGGCATACAGTAATTCTACGTTCGAATGGCTGAATAACACAAGTTCCTGAGGGTAAGTACTTATAACAACACTTTTTATGCTGTTTTTACCTCAATCTATTTGTTTAGCGCGATCGAAAATCCAATATTAATAGTAAGTAGTTTCAATGAATCATTTTAAGAGCTGTCATGTTGTTGTTTGAAGTTCCGGATATAATCAAAGTCTTCTATGAGGAGGAAAATGAACTCTTAGTTCATGAGTGGTTGGATTACAATCCGGAAAATCGCGACGATATTATACTCGATATTTTGCAGAAAATTTACGATAGCTTTTTGGCCTATCCGGTCGAAAAAGTCCTCGTAAAGGTGGATCAGGCCAAGGGTGCTTTTTCACCAAGTCTTCAAAAATATATAGCCGAAGTACAGTTCCCTCGCTTATTGGAGGATACCCAATTACGGTATATTGTCACGGTCCAATCGGAAGAAATAATGAATCAAATAAGCGCGTCATTGTGGAAGTCGCGATTCGAAGAAGGCGCCAGAGTGATTTTGCACGATGTGGGAAGCGAAGAAGAGGCGCGTGAGTGGTTAAAAACCATCGATACGCTGCGCAATCAGAAATCATAACTTGCTTAAATTCTATATTAGAAGCCGTATTTTTTTCTAATTGTATTGGCGGTCTGATCACGTTGCATTGAATCATAGGCACCCTGTAATTTTTCAACAAATTCGACTGGCAAGTTTAGATTTCCGGCAAGCCAAACAGGATCAAAGTTAAACGCCTTGCTAAAACGAAATCTTTTGCGAACAGCTTCGATTTCTTTTCGCATACTATACTTGGCCAACCCGAACTGCCCATACCAAGCCTGAATCCTGCCTTTTATCAACATTCTTGCCAGGGCGAGTTCGTCCGATATTGCGATAAAATTAGTAAAGCCTAACTGTTTCAATTCTTCTTCCATTGAAGTAGCACGCCAGACCCCTACACGGTCTAAGCTGCGGGCTTTATCGAGGCTATTGATTGGTTGGTCCAAAGTGATGAAGCCGTTTTTCATCGTGTATAATTTTTTAATCCAAACAAATCGGCTTTCTCTGCTTGGCAGACGCGACAACGGAATAATCAGTGAATTAGGTGTTTTTTCGGTACTGTTCATAGCGCGCGCCCAAGGAACAAAACGCTCATCAATTTCAATTCCGGCACGTGCGACTATCGATCGTACTAATTCCAAGGCTATGCCTGGCCGAACAGCATCTCGATTAGAATGGACGGGAGTATCAGGCATGAAAAGTACTAACTTATCCGCTGCCTGAGCGTGGTTTAGTCCAGCAAGACAAATGGCTAGAGCCGCATATATCAGTATAATTAAACGCATCGTTATTCAGGCTACTTCCAATCTCGAACGCCATACTTTTGCAAAATCTTGTCGAGATGTCCCGATTTGCGAAGTGCGACAATTCCTTTAGATATAAAATCAGCAAGTCTATTTGCCTCTGGGGTTCTATCGGAAATTGCCAAATACAAATCCTCGCCCCCTTTCAGCGAACCAGCACTGCGGACCCGGTGGGATTTGTTAAGTTGTCTGGATTTCTCTTGGAGAACATTGACATCACCTACCACATTTTCGACTTCGCCACGGAGCAAGGATTTAATACTTCTTTCCAGCGCATTTGAGCCATGCGCAAGTTTAACAAAGGAGGGGTTGGCAGCATAAAATTTATCAAGAACTGGATTGTAGGCGTAGCCTCGAATTATGCCCGATTTTATCGAGCGCAAACTATCGATATTATTAAATGTCCACTTAGAATTTAGGTTTGTAATAAATCCGATAACCGATTTGCCTACGGTTTCACTTGGGTAGATGAACTTTCTGCCCGGTCTTTTATAGGCTCCTAAGGCGATATGATATCGTCCTCTTTTCATCCCCAACAAAGCGCGAGCCCACGGTACTTTCAAATACTTGAGAGTATGTCCCGCATCAGCCAATATCTCGGCCGCCACCTCTACAACATAGCCGGGTCGATCGGAGTCCGGTTCGCAATTATAAGGACACCACTCGTCGGAAACGGCGACAATTTCTGCGCTTTTAGCCGGTATTGCAGCACATATTGCGAACGAAAAAACAGCGAAAATCTTGAATGGACTGGTTAACACCGAGATGCCTTTCATTTTATCACTGAGTAAGAACCTTCGGTGCCTATATTCTAGGAACAATTAATTACAAAGTTCAATGACCATTTTCTGAAAACGATATCAAGTTCGCTTCTGGGATACGGCCTCATCCGGCCAGTGCAACACATTCATTAAATCTTTCCCTGTGGATAACAAATTGAAAACGGGGAAAATTAATCAATTTAGCGTCTCCTCTTATCCCGCCAGCTCCGCTATTATTGGCGGCGTAGTATCGGGAGTAGCATGGCTTTTTCACCTCGTTTTCTGGACGAAGTAAAGAACCGCATCGGCTTGGCTGAAGTGGTGGGTCGGCGCGTGCGGCTGGTTAAGAAAGGCCGCGAGCATTCCGGCCTCTGTCCATTCCATAATGAAAAGACACCGTCATTCACGGTCAACGAAGATAAAGGTTTCTACCACTGTTTCGGTTGCGGCGAACATGGCAGCGTCTTTGACTTCGTTATGAAGACCGATAATTTGTCTTTCCCCGAAGCCGTCGAACGCCTTGCCAATGAAGCCGGTATGGAAATCCCGGTGGAGACGCCGGAAGAACGCCAGCGCCAGGAACGCGCCAAGGGTCTTTACGATGTCATGGAGGCAGCGAGCGCCTACTATGAGAAACAGCTCCGCATGCCGGAAGGCAAAGGCGCGCTTGATTATCTTTTGAACCGGGGTATCACAGAAAAATCGATTAAACATTTTCGCTTAGGCTTCGCTGCCGACAACCGAGGCGGGCTCAAGGCGGCACTGGCGCGCGAAAATATTTCCGATCAGTTGATGATTGAGGCAGGTTTACTAATTCAGCCAGATGACCAATCGCGCTCACCCTATGACCGCTTCCGGGGCCGGGTAATGTTCCCGATTACCGACCGGCGGGGCCGCATCATTGCCTTTGGCGGGCGGATCTTAGGCGAAGGCGAGCCTAAATATCTCAATTCACCGGAAACCCCTTTGTTTCACAAAGGCTATAATCTGTATGCCTTTCGCCAAGCCGTCGAAGCCGCGCGTCAGACTGGCACCATCCTGGTGACCGAAGGCTACACCGATGTCATCGCCTTACATCAGGCGGGCTTTAAACATGCGGTTGCGCCCTTGGGCACTGCGCTGACCGAAGATCAGATCAAACTGATGTGGCGGGCCGTGCCGGAACCGGTGCTCTGTTTTGATGGTGATACGGCTGGTCAACGCGCAGCTGGCCGGGCCGCCGAACGCACGCTCCCCATTCTCCAGCCAGAGAAAAGTCTTAGTTTTGTGACGCTGCCTGAAGGCGAAGACCCGGATAGTCTGATCAAGGCCAAAGGCGCCCAGGCCGTTGATGAAGTCTTAGCCCAAGCGGTGCCGCTCTCTGAAATAATCTGGCGCCTGGAAACCCACGGGCACCGACTGACCACACCGGAAGACCGGGCCGGTCTGGAAAAACGCCTCCGCGATGCAACAAAACGCATCACCGACGAGACCGTGCAAAAATACTATCTCAATACCTTTAAAAGCCGGCTTTGGGACGAATTTCGTAAAAATCAGCCAAATCAAGGCTCTAAACAGGGTGGCGGGCGCTACGGAAGGTATGAACCATCGGTTCAAATGGCTGAAAAGTCCGGGGTTTCTGCGCAAATTGACACAATTTGGGTCCAACAAGCCATATTAGTTGCCACTTTAATCAATCATCCAGAGCTTTTTGATACCATCGGCGAACAGCTTGGCAGCCTTGAATTTAGCGCTCCAGAGCTTGACAAGCTACGCCAAGAAGTATTAAAGACCCTGGCTTCGTCCTCAGGACTTGAATTTCAGGCCCTGCAGGACCATTTAAGTGATACCGGGTTTTCCGAGCTGATGAACGGCCTTTTGAGCCGACAGGTTAAAAACCACGCCAATTTCGCCCGGCCAGATGAACATAGTGATGTCGCCAGGAAAGGCTGGGAGCAAACGCTTCGGCTGTTCCGCCGTAACCAACTGCTTGAAGAAATTCGTGCGGTTGAGGAGGAACTTGCTGAAAATCCAACTCAGGAAGCGTTTGAGTTGCTCAAAGCCTTAAAACAAACAGCGACTGAAAAAGAGGATGCGGAAGCGGACAGCTCTAACTTCGGTAGCGCCAAAAGCGCTTAGTTTGATGGAGTATTTAAACACTAACGTATCGGGAACTTGAAAGCGGGAAACCGCATTTTGAAATTTTGAGCAGACCATTTTAAATGGAGCTCTAAGCGGGGTTTGAATGGCCACCAAGACTGCAACCGCCACGGCGGAAAAACCACAAGCACAGGGCGAGTCTAACGACAGTCCCCTACTGGATACAATTAATGCCGCGGTAAAGAAAATGATCGCGTCGGGCAAAGAGCGCGGCTTCGTCACCTATGACGAGTTGAATGCTGCTCTGCCGCCGGAACAAGTTTCTTCTGAGCAAATTGAAGACACCATGTCGATGCTATCCGAAGCCGGCGTCAATGTTGTTGAAAGTGAAGAAAGCGAAGAAACGACAGAAGCCCCGGCAGGCGCCAAGGAAAAAGAAACTGAATCCGCTGCCGGTAATGTCAATGAAAGCGATGTTGGCCGCTCCGATGATCCGGTGCGAATGTATCTCCGTGAAATGGGCAGCGTTGAGCTGCTCTCCCGTGAAGGCGAGATTGCCATCGCCAAACGAATTGAGGCCGGTCGGGAAATGATGATCGGCGGGATTGTCGAAAGTCCGATGACCATTCGCGCTCTCTTGCAATGGCGCAAAGACCTCGATGAAGAAAATATGTTGCTGAGGGATATTATTGATCTTGATGCCACTTTCTCCGGACCCAAGGAAGATGCCACTGCCATCAAGCCGGAAGGTGAAGAAGACGAAGAAGGCGAAGAAATTGAAGATCAAATCGCCGCTGCCGCCCCGGCTGTCAAAGAAGAGCCGGAAGAGGAAAAAGAAGAAGACAAATCCGAAGACGGTGAGGAAAAGACTGAGGGTGAAGGCGAAGATGACGATGATGATGACGATGATGATGCAACCGTCTCTCTCGCGGTTATGGAACAGACCCTGCTGCCGACCGTGCTGGAAAAATTTGATGACATAAAGAAGACCTACGCCAAGCTCCATCGTGCTCAGGAAAAACGTCTGGCCGCTATCCAGGCCGGTAGTGATGTCACCTCAGCGACGGAAAAACGCATTGCCAAGCTGCGCCATGAACTTGTCGAGTTGATGGAAGGCATTCACATCAATAATAACCGGATCGAGTATCTGTTGGGTCATATGTATGATCTGAACCGGAAACTCATCGGTAATGAAGGCCGGCTGCTGCGGATGGCGGTGAAAGCCAAGGTTAAACGGGCTGATTTCCTCGAAGAATATTACAGCCATGAACTTGATCCTAATTGGCTAACCCGGGTTGGTAAGCTCAAAGGTAAGGGCTGGTCGGATTTCGCTAAAAAGAATAAATCCGATATCAAGGAAATCCGTGATGAGATCGCCGAAATTGCCAATGAAGTAAGTCTGCCGATCGGTGAATTCCGCCGTGTTGTCGCCACCGTACAAAAAGGTGAGCGGGAATCAGCCAAAGCCAAGAAAGAAATGATCGAGGCCAATCTGCGGCTGGTAATTTCAATTGCCAAGAAATATACCAATCGCGGCCTGCAATTCCTGGATCTCATTCAGGAAGGTAATATTGGCCTGATGAAAGCGGTCGATAAGTTTGAATATCGCCGCGGCTATAAATTCTCCACCTATGCAACTTGGTGGATCAGGCAGGCGATCACCCGTTCAATCGCCGATCAGGCCCGGACCATTCGTATTCCGGTGCATATGATCGAAACCATCAACAAGCTGGTGCGCACGTCCCGCCAGATGCTGCATGAGATCGGCCGCGAGCCGACGCCGGACGAACTGGCCGTCAAGCTGGCCATACCGGTGGACAAAGTGCGTAAGGTGCTCAAAATCGCCAAGGAGCCCATCAGCCTCGAGACCCCCATCGGCGAGGAGGAAGACTCC